>JBGPHT010000041.1:0-50842 GCA_041484525.1 Bryobacteraceae bacterium
CGAGTCGGTGGACCAGTTCAAGGGGCGGATCGCGCACGATCGGCGGTGGCCGGCGGGGCTGCAGACGGCGGTGGAAGCTAAGGAGGGGTTGGCGCTGCGGCGGCAGGGGCGCGTGCTCGGCTCGATCACGCTGCAGAATCTGACGGCCCTCTATCCCGAAATCTGCGGCATGACGGGGACGGCGGCCACGCAGGCCGAGGAATTCCGCATCTGCTACGGCCTCGAGGTCGAAGTCATCCCTACTAATCGCCCGGTCATCCGACAGGACGAGCCCGACGTTTTGCTGCCCACCAAAGCCGCAAAAGAGCAGACGGTGGTGGAGGAGATCCGGCGGACGTACGCTACCGGACAGCCGGCGCTGGTGGGCACCGCCAGCGTGGAAGAATCGGAGCGGCTGAGCGCCGCGATGGCCGGCATTCCACACGCCGTGCTGAACGCCAACAACGAAGAGGAGGAGGCGGGAATTGTTGCACGCGCGGGCCGGCGCGGCGCCGTGACGATCTCCACCAACATGGCCGGGCGCGGCGTCGATATCCAACTTGGCCCGGGTGTGGCGGAACTGGGAGGTCTCTACGTGATCGGCATGAACCGGCACGAGAGCCGCCGAATCGATCACCAGCTTCGCGGCCGCGCCGGACGCCAGGGCGACCCCGGCCGTTCGCGATTTTTCATCTCGCGCCAGGACGATCTGCTGGTGCGGTACGGCATCGAGAATCCCAAGTACCAGCACGATGCGGAGAGCATTCAGCGCCTGGTGGAGGGGCAGAACCTCCAGATTCGCCAGTTCCTGGCCAAGTACGAAGCCACCATTGAAGGCCAGCGCCAGCGCCTGCAGGAGCGGCGCCAGTCCGTACTTACGTCGGATCTGCCCACTCGGGAGCGCCTGGTTTCGCTCACCACCATTGACGATCTCTGGAGCGAGCACCTGGCGGGCATCGCCGAACTCCGCTCCGGCGTGCAGTGGTATTCGTGGGGCGGGCGGGATCCGCTGCACGAGTATCTGACGCGCGCGGACACCATGTACCGCGAGCTCGAAGACCGGCTGGATGGCGAAATCGCAGCGCGGCTAGCGGAGTCCGAAGAGAGCGGGCAAGACCCAGCCGAGCGTGGCGCCACCTGGACGTATCTCACCACGGATCGTCCGTTCGGGGATTTTACCGAGCGCTTCCTGCGTGGGATCCTTCGTAAACCGATGACGTGAGGAGCGCCGCTCCTACTGCACCGCGACCACACGCAGAGGCCGTTCGAGCTTGAACGTGAGGATGCTCTCGACCGGCACCTTGACGGACCCGCCTTTCGTCAGGACCTCGGTGGCGACGCCTGCACCGGCACCTGATCCGGCACCGATGGCGGCACCCTTGCCGCCGCCCGCGATGGCGCCGATGATGGCGCCGATGGCAGCGCCGCCGCCTGCGAACTCGCCGGTACGTTTGTTGACCCCAACGCCCTGGTGGCCCGTCTGGCTGAGATCCACCGTGTCGAGCGCGTACCGCCGCCCGTCGATCGAGACCCACGCCAGATCCATCACCAGGTCCGCCTGCCCTTTGAAGCGCCCGCCTTTCGACGCCGAGCGGATCACGATCTGCGCGTTGGCGCCGCGCGGAATCACCGTATCGCCGTTGCCGTCGCGGACGTCGCGCGTTACTTCGGCGGCGAAGGTCTGGCCTTCCACGGCGTGCGCGGAATCGATGGTCTCTTCGTTGCGCACTGAAACCTGCGAGCCTGCGGGCACTTCGTAAGTCTTGGTGGTGACCGCCGCCGGCACCGCATGCTCGTGGTTTTCGTGGACCGCTTCGGATGGAGCGGGCGCCGGAGCCGAGGCCTGGGCTGCGTTGGGAGCTGCGCTCGGAGCCGCCGCCACCGCCGGGGCATCGCCGTAGTCGATCGACCTGACCTGCGCCATGGGAATGGTCCGCGTCACGTTGTCGTCGCCCAGCAGCTTTACCTCGATCGACGAAGTCGAGAGCACAGCTCCCATGACACGAGAACCGTCGCGCATCCGTACCGTTGCGTGCGGGGCATTTGCGGACGACGGCGAATCCACCTTTGCGCAAGATGCCAGCCAGAGAGCCAGCGCTAGAGTTGCCGTTGCTTTTAGCATGATTGGTTCACCCGTTGCCGCTTAGCGTAACACGGTGCCCAGTTTAAGATAGTTAGTGGAGATCGCCGTTGAGAAAAGTGTTGATCTTGCTGGCGGCCGTGGTGGCGGCCACGATCGTTTGGGGAGTCCTGCGGAAGAACGACCCGCCGCGCGCCAGCTTCGCGCGGGTGAAGCGTCAGACGCTAGTGAGTACGTTGCCGACCAACGGCAAAGTCGAGCCGTTCCAATGGCAGGCGGTGCGCGCCGAGACCTCCGGGCTGGTCAGCCGCGTCGCCGTGCAGGAGGGACAGACCGTCGCGCAAGGTGCGGAGGCGGCCGCCATGACCGACCCGGCGCTCGAGTCGGACATCCATTCCGCCGAGGCCAAGGTAGCGGAAGCGCGTGCCAATGAAGCGGCGCTCGAAGCCGGCGGCAGGCCCGCGGAGTTCGCCGAAATCGAGAACAATCTGGCGCGCGCGCGTTTCGAGCTTGAGCAACAAAAAACCGAGCATGATGCGCTTCAGCGCCTGGCAGCGAAACAGGCCGCGACCGCGGCGGAGGTCCAGGCCGCGCGCGATAAGATGCGGCAGTCGGAGATCGCCATTCAGGGCCTCGAGAACAAGCGAAAGTCGCTGGTGAGCCGTCCCGATCTGGCGGCCGCCCGGGCGCGCCTCGAGGACGCCGAGGCGGTGTTGAACCTGGCGCGGCGGCGGGCCGAACAGGGCGTAGTCCGCACGCCGATCGCAGGCACGGTGTACGGCCTGGCGGTGAAACCGGGAGCCTACCTGAGCGTGGGCGACCTGGTCGCCAACATCGGCCGCCTGGACCGCTTGCGTGTGCGCGTCTATGTGGACGAGCCGGAACTCGGTCGCGTGGCCGAGGGCCAGCCGGTGACGATCACGTGGACCGGACTTCCCGGCAGGCAGTGGCAGGGGACTGTCGAGCGGCGGCCCACCACCATCGAATCGCTGGGATCGCGCCAGGTGGGGCAGGTGCTCTGCACCATCGAGAATCCCGGCCGGGAGTTGATCCCCGGCACCAACGTCGACGCCGAGATCCGCACCGCTGTAGTGGAGAACGCGTTGGTGATTCCCAAGGAGGCGCTGCGACACGATGCGGGTGGCGACTACGTCCTGCTGTTGAAGGACAACGCCGTCGAGAGGCGCAACGTAAAGACCGGCAACTCGAGCATCACGCAGGTGCAGCTTCAGGAAGGCCTCGCTGAAGGCGACGCCGTCGCGCTGCCGGGCGACACGCCGTTGAAGCCGGGCGACCGCGTAACCCCCGCGACGCTATCTTCCGATCTGCGAGCGCCAGCGCACTTGCGCCGTCCCCATATTTCCGAAACAATGGCAGCTTAATGTCACGTAACGGATCCTCTGCTACGACGGCCGGCCAAGCCAAATACAAGTGGTACAAAGATCTGAACCGATACCACTGGTTCGTGCTGTCCGTCGCCATTATGGGCTGGATGTTCGACACTATGGCGCAGCAGCTTTTCAATCTGGCGCGCCGGTCGGCAATTCAGGAACTGCTCGGCGGCAGCCCATCGAGCGCCGAGATCGGGAAGGTGGCCGGCATTTCCACTTCGATCTTTATGATCGGCTGGGGCATCGGCGGCATCCTCTTCGGCGTTCTGGGCGATCGCCTGGGGCGCGCGAAAACGATGATGATCACGATTCTCTGCTACACGATCTTCACCGGCCTGAGCGTGTTCTCGACCAGCGTCTGGGATTTCAACGTCTACCGTTTCCTATGCGGCCTGGGCGTGGGCGGACAGTTCGCGGTCGGCGTCGCGCTAGTAGCGGAGGTGGTGCCGCAGCGCGCCCGGCCGTACGCGCTCGGCATGGTGCAGGCGTTCTCGGCGGTCGGAAATATGCTGGCAGCGCTCACCGGCATCACGCTGGGCCTGATGGAACAGCACGGAACCATCGTGGGCGCGTGGCGTTATCTGTTCCTGGCGGGCGCCATTCCGGCGCCGCTGGCCTTGGTGGTGTTCAAGAAACTGAAAGAACCGGAGCAGTGGCTGAAGGCGCGCGCCGAGAAGAAGAAAATGGGTTCGTTCGGCGAATTGCTGTCCACTCCCCGCTGGCGGCGGAATTCGATCGTCGGTCTGCTGCTGGCCTTCTCGGGCGTCGTCGGTCTCTGGGGCATCGGGTTTTTCAGCTATGACCTGCTGCGCGGCGTATTGGAAAAATCCTTCCGCGCCCAGGGACTCACCGGCGCGGAATTGGCCGGCAAGTTGACGCTGTGGATCGGGATCACGTCGCTGCTGCAGAATTTCGGGTCGTTCTTCGGGGTCCACGCCTTCACGTGGCTGACGCAGCGTACCAGCCGGAAGGCGGCGTTCGCCGTCAGCTTCGTGGCGGCGATGTTCATGACCGCCTACACCTTCTGGAACGTGAAGGAGCTGAGCGACATTTTCTGGATGATTCCGCTGATGGGCTTCACCCAACTGGCGCTGTTCGGCGGGTACGCCATCTACCTGCCGGAGTTGTTCCCAACCCGCCTGCGCAGCACCGGGACGAGTTTCTGCTACAACTGCGGGCGCTTGATCGCGGCCGCCGGTCCGCTGACCTTGGGATTGCTCACGAGCAGCGTGTTCGCCGGGAAACCGGAGCCGATGCGCTACGCCGGCGTGACCATGTGCCTGGTGTTCCTGGTGGGCCTCGCGGCGCTGCCGTTCGCACCGGAGACCAAGGGCCAACCGCTGCCGGAATAGCACTCCCCCAAATTCCCCACTTACCCGCCTCGGCGACCAGCCCAAGTTTATTGAGTCCCGGTACGATAGCAGCCATAGATATCAAGGCATTTCCTGTTAACAATGGGAATTATCCAATTAGAATAGATTGTATTGCCTGGGAAATAATAACAAACGAATAAGAAAGAATTCCAGGCGGAGGTAAGATGTTTTCAGCTCGCACGCTTCAGGTTGCGGCGCTATCCTCGGTGGCACTCGTCATGAGCGTTCCCGCCCATGCGAATCTGGTGATTACCCCGACTTTTGATTCTTCGATTACAGACGATCCGAACGCGGCTGCCATTATTTCTGTGATCGACTCGGCGATCGGTTACTACCAGTCGACTTTCGCCGATTCAATCAATGTCGCCATCCTATTCCAGTCATCGAATAGCGGGTTAGGCGGGAACTTTGCACCGATCTACAAGATCCAATACGAGACGTTTATCAACGCCCTGATCGCGGATGCGCTCACTCCGGACGATGGCACGGCTCTCGGATTTCTTCCGGCGGGCGCCGACAACCCGGTTAATGGGACATCGTTTATCAACGTCAAGACGGCGAATCTGCGGGCGATTGGGATCAACTGTTGCGCCACGGCCGGCGGGTTCGACGGTTTCATTACTTTGAACACGCACGTCACGGACGTCGGCAGCTTCGATACGACGGGCGAGTACAGCCTGCTGGCTACGACGCAGCATGAGATTGACGAAGTCCTCGGCCTGGGCTCCAGTCTTCCTGGCGGCGGCTTCTTCAACGACCCCGCGCCCGAAGATCTCTTCCGCTACACGTCCCTGGGCGCACGGACATTTACCACCCTCGGCGACGACGCCTACTTTTCGATCGACGGCACTAACGACGTGGCACGATTCAACCAAGTGGCAGATTTCACCGACTACGGCGACTGGTGGTGGAACGGTCCGCATACGCCGCGGGTGCAGGACGCCCGGGCCACTCCCGGTTCGCACCCGACATTGAACAGGACCGGTCCCGAGATGAGAGCCCTGGATGTGCTCGGTTATGACCTGATACCGGCGCCCGAGCCTGGAACGGTTGTGCTGCTGGTAGCGGGTTTGGGAATTCTGGGAATCAGCCGACGGCGCATCCATCCAACACCACGGCGATGAGGTGGTGTACTCTATAGCACTTAAGACTGAAGTACTAGTACTTCCTTTGGTCGTTGGACATGGATCTTCCCGTACAGACTCGGACCTGTCTGGGTAAAATACATAGTCGAAGCGGAGGAAAATTGAACCTAAAAATAGGCGTGAGACCTACCCTGGTGAGCGCAATGCTTTTGCTTTGTGCGGCTCCCGGCCGGTCGATGGTAATCAACCTCGTCCCCGGAGCGGGGTTGGCGGGAAATGCACAGGCGCTGGCAGCGTTCCAGCGGGCGGCCGATGCATGGGATGCAATCTTCATCGATCCGATCGCGGTTACGATCAATGCGGATTTGGCCGGCGGATTCGCCAATCCGAACATCATCGGATCGACTAGCTCCGTGTTCCTGCAAGCCGGCTATAATACGATTCGCAATCAGTTGGTGACGGATTCAGCGGCACAGGCGGACAAATCCGCCATCACCGCGGCACTTCCGACCGCTGCCCAGTTCACGGGGTTCCTCCCGACCGGATTTGCCCTCAGCGGCAACATTCAGGCGACGAAAGCGAATCTGAAAGCGATGGGCTTCGGCGGCCTTGACGCTTCTTTCGGCGCTTCGGACGCCACCATTACCTTCAACAACGCATTCGCATTCTCCTTCGATCCCGGACCGGTGCCCGGCGGGCTGATGGATTTCACCAGTGTGGCAACCCACGAGATCGGGCATGCCCTCGGGTTTGTCTCGGCTGTGGACAACGTGGATATCTTGTTGGGACAGGGCTCGACTGGAGTCATAAACATCGACCCCCTGGATCTATACCGTTTTCGCGATACGAATCTTCCGAGCACCCTGGCGAATTTCACGACAACCACAAGGTCGCTGCTGCCGGGCGGGACTTCGTATTTCGCCGATCTGATCTCGCAATACAAGCTGTCGACGGGCGTAGCCACGGGCGACGGCAACCAGGCCAGCCACTGGAAGGCCGACGACATCACCGGCAACTTCATCGGAATCATGGATCCCACGATCAATTTCGGGGTCAGGGAATCGATCACCGCAGCCGACATCCGTGCACTGGAATTGATCGGGTGGGATCTGAACGCGGTTCCCGAGCCGGGTACAGTCGTGCTAGCTCTGACAGGATTGGTTGGACTCGTGATACGACGACGTCGCCAGGCGTAGGCCGAAACTTAAAGAACAACTAGAGCAGGGAAAGAGCGCCGGGCCAGTGGGGTCGCCCGATTTAGAATCTGCAAGTTGCAGACTACGCGTTGCCTCGTGTGGGTTTTCCAACTCGTCGAGAAACCCAATTCGCCGAACGCGCATGACCGGACCAAACGGATCCGCCGGATCCAGAAGCCCACTCATCCACGCAAAACCCTCCGTACAACTACCGTAAAATCAACAGTCTCAGGTTGAAGTTATTTTAACGGCTGGTTGACTAGTATATCGTTTCATCAAATACTATTCTGATTGGCCGGGGTCAGTGCGTCGAATTTCTTCCAGCGATGGACTACCGGCGCGGCGTTGATTTCCGCGATTCCTAGCAGGATGCGCTGGCGGAGTTCCTCCCAGGAGTGCACCCGAATATGCCGCAGAAAGGTGCGAGCCATCTTGCCAAAGAGCGTCTCCACGATATTGAGCCACGATCCGTGTTTCGGTGTCAGCACGTACTGGAAACGGTTGGGGCGAGAAGCGAGAAAAGTTCGGGTCTCTTTGGAAATGTGCGCCGAGTGATTGTCCAGGATGATCCTGATGGTGCAATCAGCCGGGTAGTATTGGTCGAGATCTTGGAGCAGGGCGATGAATTCGCGGCTGCGGTGCCGCCGCTCAACGCGGGCCGTGACATGATCCTCATGCAGATCCAGCGCCGCGAGAATCGAGCACGTTCCCAGGCGCCTGTACTCGTGATCCCGGGCCAGGCCGGGATGTTTGCCCGGTACCGGGGACAGGTCGGGAGCGGTATTGGCGATGGCCTGAAGGCCCGGCTTTTCATCGACGGAGACCGTAACGATTGCAGGCCGCTGGTCACCGGCCCGCTGCGCCTCGTTCTGCAGCGCAACCTCTTGATAGACCAGCAATACGTCCCTCATCCGGACCTCAAAGGCGGGATCGCGTTTTTCCAGATAGTACCGGATACGCTCGGGATGCAGCGGTTGTTCGGCCAGGATCCGCTGTACCGTGGCTTTGGCTGCGCGGCTTAATGAAGGATGCCCCGCTTGCATGGCCTCTCGCCGAACATGCTTGCGCCAACAGACTGCGCGTCCACAGTTCGGCGGCATAGCCGAGATCCTTTGGCTTTGAGCACGCCAGGTGGACTACCCACGCGCGCGCTTCTTCCGTGATCACAGGGGGGCGGGCACGGTGATAAGCGTCCTTCAGCGCAGCTTCGGCGCCCATGGCGAGCGCCTTGTCAATCCACTTCCGCACGCTCTTGCGCGTGATCTCCATCGCCCGCGCGATTCCTGCGATCGTTTCACCGGCGTGATAACGGCACAAAATCCGGGCACGCTGAACCTCTCGCAGAGGGGCCGTTCGCGACTGGCTTAACTGCTGCAACTCCGACAACTGCTCGGCGCTGAGAGCCAACTGGGGGAGTCGGGACTTTCCTGCCATACCCCAGCATAACAGGGAACAATTTATTTAGGTTATGTTTTAATGAAACGTTATACTAGCACTTTAAGCATCTGGTCTGGCCAGTCTGCGGTCCCCCGGTCAAATCCGACGCTCTCTAGCCGAATCGTCGCATTCGGATCGCAGATCCAATTCCGCGGGATACTAAGTGAAGGCACCAATTCATTCGCTAAAGACTTCTCTAATAGTACGGGAAAGGTGTAGTTGTTCTACCTCCGATCGAGTGACCGGCCAGCACCGGGCGGTTCAGCTTTAGCGCGTCGATAACGGCCAGCACATCGTCGCCGAGGCAATCGGCGGCACATCCGGACTCTGGAGCGCTGGACGCGCCATAGCCCCGCCGCGTGATTCCGTAGACATGGTATGAAGTCCCCACAATGGTGGCGCCGTCCGCGCTGACTTTTCCCTGGTATGTAACGCCCATGGGGCCGATCGTAAGGTTCAGATTTGAACCCCTCAGTGTGAAGGGGCCAACCAGCATACCCAATCCCCAGTCTCGCGTCCGATCGATGTCGAAGACCCTCGCCATCCAACCGCCGTCGTCGGTCTTCGTGGTGCGCAGAATGTACCGGGCTTCTTGGGAGCCTGTTTTGAGTGTCCCTTGCCAGTCGCCGGCGATATCTTGCGCGAACAGAGTGGTGGCCGCCAGGCTTGCCAGCGCACAGACCGACAACGTCTGGTTTCCCATGGGGCTTCCTTCACGCCATTCTATTACGGTACGGCTACGCTGTCGTTGGGTGGGCCGTCACCGAAAAAAGGGGCGAGAACCGACGCCGGATAAGGTCGCGTGCCCTACACATCGCAGGACGAGCGTGCGAGCTCTTTGCGTTGTGACGCAACGGGTTAGGTCGATCGGCGCAGTAGCCGTGAGTGGCGCCCATCGAGTATCGAAGCCGTCGGGCGGGGCAGCAGGACGGTGAAAAGGGATGGTGGTCCGGAGCATTCGTCGCCCAACTCTGCTACTCTTAGGAGACTACCTTTAGGCGCGTGGTGCGGTTTCGTCGGGAAAAATCGGCATAAAATATGACTAAAACAGTTCGCTCGCGATTCAATCATGAAGTCGGCCAACAGGTCGAAGGCTGCACGATTCTTGAAAAGCGAGTGATCATTCCTCCGAACCCCGAAGATCGCCGCCTTGGCGTCTATGACTATCTGGTAGAGGCTCCCCCGGTCGTCGAGAAGCCGCGCGCGGCTCAGCGAGTGACAGCAGCTCGGAGAGCGTCAGCCGCAACGGCAGCAGGTCCGGCCTCACCGTCGTCCTACACGCGGACCACTCCCGAAGAGATGAGCGGCCGGGTTATTCGCCGCATCCCTTCGCGATAGGCAGCGGGCGCTTGCCCCGCCGGTCGCAACGCTAGTTGTACGCGACGTTCTTCAAGAGCAGCGCTACGTAGCCAACGTAGCCGAAATCCAGATTGCCACCGGCAGTCAGCGGCGCGGCGAATGAGGTACTCGAGTTTGCCAGGCCGTCAATTACCACCAACCCATTCAAACTATTCACAGCGGGGTCGCTCGAGCTTGGCGGAAGCTGGCTCAGGATGCTCGCCGGTACGGTAAGGGTCTGGTCACTGGCGCGGGCGGTGCAGGTGAAGACCACTGCCACGTTCCGCGTGGAATCCTCCAATGAGGGCGTGGCCGCAGTTCCAATCACCTGTACGTAATCCTGCGCGCCGCCGCCGCCGGTCCAGTTGAGGATCAGGGGCGCGGTGCGGGGGATCGTCGCGGTGGCGCAATTCGAGCAGTTGAAAGCGGGTATGCTGATGGACGCCGTGAATGGACCCACATCGGTTCCGCCTGGGCCGGCGACGGTCCACTGACCCGCCTCAAGGAATATGGGCGGCACCGTGAAGGGAGCCTGCGGGACGCCGGGGATGTTGCTGGGAACCTGACCCGGGGGCTGAACGTTTTGCGCCAGCACGGAATTGTAGGCGGTGTTGATGAAGAGAATGCCGGCCGTCTTGTTATTGGGACCGGTGAGTGTCACTGTGGCGCCAGCGTTCAGGGACGGCCCCAGGTTGGGAACGGTGCTGGTAAGAGGCGCGATGGCATTGATGGTCTGGACGGAGCACGTCCCGGGCGGATTGAGCGGCGGTACCGCGGCCGGAGTCTGGCCCAGGCTGAAAAGCCCATTCGCATCCACGGCCGTGAAGATACCGCCGGCCTGGTCGGTGGTAACCACGATGGACGACCCCGCCACGGTCGCCTGGACAGTGCCGCGCGACAGGGAGAACTGGCCGAACGTGATCTTTCCGCCGGACGCGAGCCGCTGCAAGGCCGCGGCGCTGAGGTTCACCGGCGGAGTGCAGGCAGCGCCTGACGCGGATTTGGCCAGCGTGGCGTAGTTGCTGACAATGCCATTCACCTGCACGGCGAACGGCACGAAGCAACCGTCGGGAACGCTGGAATCGGCGGGGAGTGTGAAGTTGATCTGATCCTCGCCGGGATTGCGGCTGGCGGCCGGCGTAGGACGGCACGATCGACTGGCCTGCAATCAGGATCCGGACGTCCAGACCGGCGGGCGAAACCACGCCGGGCGCGCTGTTATCGGGGCCGGCGATGGGTCCGAGACCGGTGCCGAAAATCGAAACCGTCTGGCCCGTAACGGCAGCGCTCGCCAGCGTGTTCAGCGAAGTCACTCCGGTGACAGCCACGTTGAACATGGCGGCCGGCCCAGACCCTTTCTGGTTGCCCGTGAAGATTCCGAAATTCGACTTCACCACGCGTATTTTGACGGGCGCGCTGGTGACGCCATTGAATGTCACGGTAATGGTGGCATCACCCAGCGGCGTGTTGGACGGCAGAATGCCGGAGACCTGACTGTCCGAGGCGTAATACATGTAAGCCTTCAGGGCATTGCCGGAGGTCGGGTTGATGGTGACACTGGTGTTCCCCAGGACCGTATCGAACGGCAGGCTGGGAGCGATCGCGAGATTCAACGGTCCCAGGGCGGAACCGAAGATGACGAAATATGAGCCCTGGGCGATGCCCGAACCCGCCGCTCCGAGCGGGATATTGCTGGCAGCGTTCATGATGCCGTCGGGGCCGGTTCGGATGAGAGGCGCGGCTGATACCGCGGTCGCAAAGATCAAACTGAACCAATGTCTTTTCATCGCACCTCCAGATGGGTCCTGTGGATTAGGCTAGCAAAGAGGCAAGGGCTGTCAGTGGGTCATCGAGTAAATCAGATAGTTGATGCCCTGCCGGATACCGAGGTAGGAAAACCTCTCGGGGTACCGCGGGTCGTCCGCCAACTGCCAGGAATCGCCGAAGTCATTATTGAAATTGATGGCCACCACAACCCTGCCATTGTCATCGCGGATGGCGCGCCAGTAAGGAGTCTTGCCGTCGGCCCGGTAGGTGTTGCCATTGCGGAGCATGGAGCGGAAGTTGCCCACCTGGTACTTTTCCTTTACTTCAAATGCGGAGTGAAAGATGGGGTCGTCATCGGGGATGTCGGCGATCGGGCGATCGGGAAATATCTGTTGAATGCCTCTTAGGAAACCGTTCCATTCCTGGGTACCGAAAAAACTGTCGCACAGCATAAACCCGCCGCGCAGCAGATACTCGCGGATCTTCTGTGCCTGCGCATTCGTCAGATTCCAGTTAGTCGGCATGCCGACGTGGAGATACGGGAAATAGAAGATGTCGTCGTCATCCGGATTCACGGGCTGCTCGACGGATCGCACGTCGATGCGCGTCAGGCGGCGGATGGCGACGGCAAACGTGCGGTCGCCGCGCGGGTAATCCACGGTCCAATTGGTGCCGCCATTCAGCCAGTTGCCGCCGCCGCGGCCAAATCCGGCGGAGGGGTACATCAGTCGGCCCAGCACCAGTTCCGCCTTGTTCTGGTAATCGGGCGGCAGCGCGGCCTCGCTGTCGGCCCCTTCCATCGGAATATATTCGCGGAAGGGACGTTGCGCCGGCATCGCGCCGACAAATGCCAGCCAGCACGCGGGCACCAGGATTCCGAGGCGGGGCAGCATTTGCAGACAGTATACCGTCCACAGGATTCCGCATACTCAGCGGCAATGCAAAGAATTGTTAAGAAGGGGCAAGCAGCATGGTGCAATACCTTCGTTCGGAGTACGCTTGTCGAGTAGGGGATTTTCGATGAAGCCCAGCCGCTCCTTTTCCTTTCGACGCCTGACCGTGGCCCTGGCGTTTTGCTGCAGTTCTGTGGCGCTGGCCCAGCCGCCGGGTTTTGGGCCCGGTTTCGGCGGACGAGGATTCGGAGGTCCGGGTGGACCAGGCGGCAGGGGAGGCCCCGGGCAGAAAATCAAGGTTCTGGATCAGTTCGATAAGGACGGCGACGGGTACCTCAATGCCGCCGAGAGAAAGGCCGCGCGCGAGTATCTGGCAACACGTCCGCGGCGCGGCGGCAGAGGGTTCGGCGGGGGATTCGGCGGCGGCGGGTTCGGTGGCGGTGGATTCGGCGGCGGTGGATTCGGCGGCGGCGGGTTCGGTGGCGGCGGATCGATGCAGCCCGGGAAGCCGGGACCGAAGCTGAAGCCCGCCGACGTCAAATCATACGGCACCGAGCCGCTATACGACCTGCAGACGCTGCGAACTCTCTTTCTCGAATTCGAAGACAAGGATTGGGAACAGGAACTCGCCGATTTCTATCACACCGATGTCGACGTGCCGGCGAAACTGACCGTGGACGGCAAGACATACCCGGATGTGGGCGTGCATTTCCGCGGCATGTCGTCGTACATGGCGGTCGCGGAGGGCGGGAAACGGTCGCTCGACATTTCCCTCAACTACGTTCACGAAGACCAGCGGCTGGGCGGTTACCGCTCGCTCAATCTGCTCAATTCGAATGCCGATCCAACGTTTCTGCGGACGGTTCTCTATCATTATGTGTCGCGCCACTACATCGCGGCGCCGAAGGCCAATTGGGTGCGGGTGGCCATCAACGGGGAAAGCTGGGGCGTTTACGTAAACACGCAGCAGATCAACGCCGATCTGACTGCGGAATGGTTTGGCGCGGGCAAGGGCGCTCGCTGGAAGGTGACGGGCAGTCCGGGGGGCCGCGGCGGGCTGGCCTACCAGGGAGAGGATGCGGAGCCGTACAAAGGCATCTACGACATCAAGACCAAGGACACGCCGAAATCCTGGGCAGACCTGATTCATCTGTGCAAGGTGCTGAACCAGACTCCGCCGGACAAACTGGAGAAGGCGCTCGAGCCGATCCTGGATGTGGACGGCGCGCTGAAATTCCTGGCGCTGGACAAGGCCGTGATCAACAACGACGGGTTCTGGACGCGGGCGAGCGACTACAGCATTTTTGAGGATGCGAACGGGCGCTTCCACGCGATCCCGTGGGACGCCAACGAGACTTTTCGCGAGCCGGAGCGGATGGGGCGTCGAGGCGGCGGGGATATCTCGGAAGGTCCGGACCTGGATGTCTTCGCGGGCGCGAACGATCCGAACAAGGCGCTGCTTTATCGGCTGTTGGCGGTGCCGGCGCTGCGCGCGCGTTACCTGGGATACGTGCGCGACGTGGCGGAACACTGGCTGGATTGGAATCAGATCGGCCCGTTGGTCGAGCAGTGGCAGTCGGCGATCGCGGCCGACGTCAAGGCCGATACACGCAAGATCTTTTCGACGGACGCGTTTACCAAGTCGATCACGCAAGACAATTTCGAGCCGGGATTCGGGCCGACGGCGCCGCCCAGCATGGGTCTGAAAAACTTCATCGAGCAGCGGCGGGCGTATCTGCTGAATTATCCGGGAATCAAGCAGGCGGCGCGTTAAGGACTGGGAGGCACAGATCTCGCAGGATCTCGTAAACGGGCAAAGCGGAGCCAGGCACGAAGTTTCGCAAAGACGGCGAAATTCGAGCCTGGCACCGGTTTGCAGGGTGTGCCTACCCCGGCAGTATTTTGCACCTACACGCCGATGTCTTCGTTCCAAAGCTGAGGATGGGCTTGGATGAAGTCCGTCATGAGCTGGATGCACTCGGGGTCTTGTACGACATCCACCTGGATGTTGTTGGCGCGCAGGTAATCCTCGGCGCCGAGGAAGGTCCGATTCTCTCCCACTACCACGCGCGGAATCTTGTAGAGGACGATGGCGCCGCTGCACATCGGGCATGGTGAGAGCGTCGAGTACATCGTGCTGTTCTGATAAATCTTCGCGGGCAGGCGGCCGGCGTTGCGCAGGCAGTTGGTCTCGCCGTGATCGATCGGGCTGCCGGTCTGCACGCGGCAATTGTGGCCGCGGCCGATGATGCGGCCCTCGTGCACCAGCACGGCGCCGATCGGAATGCCGCCCTCCAGAAGGCTCTTGCGGGCTTGTTCAATGGCGGCTTCGAGGAAGGGATCGCGCGGCATGCTTATGTTATCGTGGCGCGTATGCCGGCGAACTTCAAGGCGGAACTCACGGGGTGCTTCGGACAGCCAGTGGCGGAGAATCCCACGGGCGCGATGCAGGAGGCCGCGTTCCAGGCGCTCGGGCTGAACTGGCGGTATCTGACGGTCGAGGTCGCGCCGGCACAGTTGCGCGATGCCATACGCGGCGCACGGGCGTTCGGAATGCGCGGAATCAATTTGACGATTCCGCACAAGGTCGCGGTGATGGAGTTCCTGGATGAGATCGCACCGGATGCGGCTGTGATTGGGGCGGTGAATACGGTGCGGCGTAAGGGCGACCGCCTGATCGGCGAAAACACCGATGGCAAGGGGTTCCTGCGCGGCGTCCGCGTGGATGCGGGAGTGGACCCCAAGGGGAAGCGCGCGGTGCTGCTGGGCGCGGGCGGCGCGGCGCGGGCGATCGTGACGGAACTGGCGCTGGCCGGTGTGCGGGACGTGCTCGTGGTGAACCGCTCGGCCGCGCGCGCCGAACCCATGGTGCGAGATCTGGCGGAACAGACCGGGACGCCGATCCGGTTCGAGGAGTGGCGGGGAATCTATCGCGTACCGGTGGATGTGGACATTTTTGTGAATGCGACTTCGATCGGGCTCTATCCGGATGTGGAAGCCATGCCGCCGGTCGACTTGAGCGCGGCACAATCCGGGATGTTGGTTTGCGACGTCGTATTCAACCCGCCTGAGACGCGGCTGCTGGCGGCGGCGAAGGCGCGGAGCTTGCCGGTGCTCGACGGATTATCGATGCTGGTCTACCAGGGAACGATCGGGTTCCGGCTCTGGACGGGACAGGATGCACCCGAAGATGTGATGCGGCGGGCGCTGCGGACGGCGCTCGGTTTCGCGGTATGATTTGACATCGTGATCGGCCGGAAAATCCGTCATTTCGAGATCGTCGAGAGGCTGGGCGAGGGCGGCATGGGGGCCGTCTACAAGGCGTGGGATCAGCACCTCGACCGAGCGGTGGCGCTGAAGGTGCTGCTGCCCGAAACGGTGGCGGACCCGGACCGCAGGCGGCGTTTCGTGCAGGAGGCCAAGGCGGCTTCCGCTCTGAATCACCCGAACATCATCCACATTTACGACATCGATGACGACGATGGCGAGCTGTTCATCGCCATGGAATACGTGGCGGGCAAGACGCTCGACCAGGCGATTGCGCGGAAGGGATTGCCGCTGCCGGAAGCCTTGCGCTATGCGGCCCAGGTGACGGATGCGCTGGCGAAGGCGCACGCGGCGGGCATCGTGCATCGGGATCTGAAGCCGTCGAACATCATGATCACCGAGGACCGCGCGGTGAAGGTTCTGGATTTCGGACTGGCGAAACTCGTGGAGCGGGCCACAGGCGACGGCGATGCCACCGAGACGGTCGGGATCGAAGACGCTTTGCGCACGCAGGAAGGCACGATCGTGGGCACGGCGGCGTACATGTCTCCGGAGCAGGCGGAAGGCGTGGCGGTGGACGGGCGCTCCGACATCTTCGCCTTCGGCGCGGTGTTGTACGAGATGGTGACGGGGCGCCGGGCGTTCGGCGGCGCCACGCGCATGGCGACGCTCTCGGCGGTAATGCGGGATGAGCCGCAGCCGGCCAGCGAACTCCGGGAGAGCGTGTCCTACGACCTGGAAAGGATCATCACGCGCTGCCTGCGCAAGGATCCCGCGCGGCGGTTCCAGCACATGGAAGACTTGCGCGTGGCGCTCGATGAAGTACGCGAGGAGTCGGAATCGGGCAGGCAATCGGCGATGCCGGAGGCGGCTAGCGTGGGCGCCGGAGGCCGGCGGACGCGGCGGTGGGACTGGATCCTGGCCGCGGGCTTGCTGCTGGTGGTGGGCGGGGGCGGTCTCGCGTGGCGGTATTGGCGCACGCTGTCGCGCACTGGCACGGTAGGCAACCTCGAGACGGTGCAGGTGACGACTGCGCCGGGGCTGGCGATCGGCGGGTCGTTCAGCCCGGATGGGAAATCGATCGCGTTCAGCTCGAACCGGTCGGGGCGTTTTGAGATTTACGTGCGCCCGGCGGGACCGAAAGGCGGCGATCAGCAGATCACGTCGGACGGGCACCAGAATACGGAACCGGCCTGGTCGCCGGACGGGAAGTGGATCGCCTACCATTCGGTAGCGCGGCATGGGATCTGGGTGACGCCGGCTGGCGGCGGAACCGCGCGGCAGATCGCCGCATTTGGATCCTGCCCGGCGTGGTCGCCGGATGGGGCACAGCTCGTGTTCCGTTCCAATGAACCGAACTCATTGGCGTCGTTCGATTGGCCGGGCCAGGGGGATTCGACAATCTGGGCGGTTGGCGCCGACGGCTCGCAATTGCGGCAGATTACGACGCCGGGAAGTCCTCGCGGGCAGCACGCGGACCCGAGCTGGAGCCCGGACGGCCGGAAGGTAGTTTTCACGACACTGCTTCCGGCGGCGGCGGGATTCGCGGGATCGCTCTGGACGATCGAGTTGGGTTCGGGCGAATTGAAGCCGGTGAAACCGGAGAACGTGTCGTCGCAAGCCAGCCCGGTATTTTCGCCCGATGGAAAGGGCATCTACTTTGTGGGCGTGTCGCGCGAGGGCGGTCCGGGCGTCTTCTATCTCCCGGTGGCGGGGGACCGGCCTCCGGTGCAGCTTTCGAGGAACCGGCAGGCGGTCCCGGCGCGAATCGCGGTGTCTCGAGACGGCAGCCGGATGGCGTACACGCGGCTGGCGAGCGTCAGCCAGCTCTGGGTAACGGAGGGCCGGAGCGGCGATGCCAAGCCGCTGTTCCAGGACGCAGTGGAACGCGCCCGGCAGCCCGTGTTCTCCCCCGACGGAAAACGGTTGGTCTTCGTGGTACAGCGGGAAGGCGGCAGCCTGGCTCTGTGGGTGATGGATGCGGACGGATCCAATCCGGCGGCGATTCTGCCGGATGCGGAGAACACCGCGTCCGCGCGCTGGAATGTGGACGGGACGGCGGTGCTGAGCACCACTCGCAAGGGCGCCACGAATTGGACCGGCCTCCGGTTGGGAATTGCGGACGGCTTAAGGCGGGTGCTGTTCGAAACCAACGACCCGATGCTGCGGGTCCAAATCACGCCGGATGAGCGCGAGCTGGTATACGACACGGGCAGGCCGCGGAACGTCTGGAAGCGGCCACTCGCAGGAGGTCCGGCGCGGCAGCTTACTTTTGACCGCGAAAGCGCGATTTTCCCCTTCGTCTCAGCGGACGGGCAGTGGATCGTGTATGAAGTACAGCGCGGGGATCATATACAGGTCGCCATCATGGATGCCAATGGAGGGCAACAGCAGGTTTTGACGGCGGAGCCAGGGGTGCACTTTCCGAATTCGATGGCGCCTGACAACCGCCGGATCGCGTATGCTGCCTACGAAGATGGAGTGTGGAACCTGCACTCGATCGACCGCAGTACGCATGAGCAGAAACAGTTGACGCACTACACGGCGTTCGGCTCGTTTGTCCGGTATCCGGCGTGGCGGCCGGGAACGGAGCAGATCGTGTACGAGTATGCGGAATCCAAGGGGAATGTGGATCTCATGGAACTGCCGCGCGAGCGGTGAGAAACGGAAGGCGTCCTCAAGGACGCGCTTCGGGGTAGAGGCGGCGGTAGATGTCGGCGTTGCGGATGACGGCCTGGACGTAGTCGCGGGTTTCGGTGAAGGGGATGGACTCGACGAATTCCGCGGGCTCGCGGTAGGTGTTCCACGAGACCCATTCGGCGGCGCGGGAGGGGCCGGCATTGTAGGCGGCGAGCGTCTGCTCGAGGTTGCCCGAGTTGCGATCCAGCATCGAGCGCAAAATCAAGGTGCCGAGCTTCAGGTTGGTGCTGGGCTCGAAAAGCATGCGATTCGTAAAGCGCTGGATGCCGGCGCGGCGCGCGAATTCGCGGCCGGTGACGGGGCGGACCTGCGTCAGGCCGTAGGCATTGGCGCGCGACAGGGCGCCGGGGTTGAACTCCGATTCCTGACGGATCAGCGCGGCCACCAGGTAGGGATCGAGGCCGCGGTCGCGGGCGTTGGCGGCGAGGTCGGCGCGATAGGGGAGCGGAAATAAGTAGTCCCAGAACTGGCGCGGCGCGTCTTCGACGTGGAGGTTGAGGTAATCGCCGTTCATCATCTTCATCGCGCGCATGGCCTGGTGCGGGGCATCGGATGCACCGGCGATTTCCATCGCGAGGAGTGCGGGCTGGCCGTCGATGCGCGCGCCGAAGCGGAGCTCGGCATCGGCGAAATCGTTGAGGCCTGCGCTGCGCAGGATGCGGGAGCGCTCGATGCGAAGCGTGGTGAGGCGCGCGGGTGTGGAGACGATGGGCCTGGCGGCGGTGAGCTTTAGTGCCGCTAAGAAATCTCCCATCTCGGAGGACGGGGCGGGACCGGTGGGTAGCGCGATGCGGCGCAGGCGGTCGCGGCCGAGAACGCCGTAGTAGTAATTCTGAAAAACGGTGGAGAGGAGGCGGTAGCAGGCGGCGGCGCCCAACGGATCGTTCCGCTGCTCCGCGTGTCGGCCGAGGAAATAGATGGCACCCGCGGCGGTCGAGTGCGCGGGGTAGTGGCGCAGGTGCTCGCGGAGCAAACGATCGGCGTCGCTCTTGTCGCGGAAGTAGGCCTGAAATGCGATCCGCCAGTGGGAGAGGGGCGCAGTGACATCGTCGGGGAAATCGTCGGCGGCGGCCTTATAGAGAGGCACGAAATCGCCGGGGCGATTGGTGGCGACGTAGCGGCCAGCGGCGGCGAGCAGGGCTTTGAGGCGCCACGGGGACCGGGGGTATTTGCGTCCAAGCTGCTTGACGGCGGACATCATTTCGTCTTCGTCGTTGAGGCGGCGGGCGCACTCTTGGAGGTAGAAGAGGCGCTCGGCGTCGGCCTCGGAGTCGCGCAGATCGAGGTCGCGCAGGTATGGGTAGGCAACGGCGGTCTTGCCGGCCTGGTAGTCGGAAGCCCCGATGCGGACGCGCGCCCGATCGCGATCCAGACCGCCGGCCTGAGCGGGAATCGATTCGTACTCGGACCGCGCGTGGACGTAGTCGCGAAGTTCGAGAAGGCGGTCGGCGCGGCGCAGCATCTGCTGGGGCAACGGCTTCGGATACGCGGCACCCATCGTGTCCTTGAGAGTGACGAGCGCGGCGGCGGCGCGAGTGGAGGCGTCGCCGACGGGGTATTGATAGAAGACGCCCTGATAGAACTCGGCCGCTTGCGGAAGATCGCCGGCGGCCTGGTAAGCACCGGCGAGAGTGAGATCGCCATCGGGCTGCGGAAGGTCGGCGTAATGCTCGCGGAGGATGCGGACGGTCTCGGCGGCCTGCGTATCCTGGCGGGCGCGCGCGTCGACCAGCCAGGATTTGCCGGCTAGGGGCGAGCGGGCCTCACCCGAGTGCGCGGGCGCTACGGACTTGACGGCGGCGGCGTTGTCGCCCGACTCGAGCTGTGCGGCCGCGAGGTAATACGCAGAGTAGTCGGCAATCAGCGGGAGCCTGACCTTCTGGAGCGCGGCGATGGCGGCGGGGAAATCCTTCTGTTCGTAAGCGGCGATGCCGAGTGCGAGGTGGGCTAGGGGCGCGTCCTTGGGATGTGCCGCAGCCCAGGCGACGATGGACGAATGGCGCGCAATAGTGGGGTTCTGGCGATAGTCGCGCACCAGTGCCAGCAGGCCCGAGACCGGCGCCGCCGTCGGTTTCGCAGCGGGCTTGGGCCTGGACTTGGGGGCGCGGTGCTGCTGCCCCGGAAGCGCCAGCGCACTAAGCCAGAGGGCCAGGATAATCTTTGCCGAGCAAGTCCGGGTTGTCATTGGCTAGAGTGCGCACGAGTTCGAGGTGTAGGTAATCCACCATGGTCTGGGAGTTGGCGAAGAACTGTTCGCGGAAAGCGGCGCGCGCGGCGTCGATGCGGCTGCGAAGCGCGCTGTAGAGGTCGCGCCGAGCGCGGCCGGTGTGGACGATTTCGGGATCGAAGAGCCGGATCTCGGCCACTTGCACGCGGGCGAAGCGCTGCGCGCGCAGGTGAATCTTGTGGTCTTCGGCGGAGAGGCGGTCCCAGGCGGACCCGGGATCGGGCGCCGGTTCGATGGTGACGAGAAGCTCGGGCGGTGGAGGCGGCGGCGCGGTGGCGCTCCAGACGGCTGCGCCGACCTGGCAGAGCAACTCGATGGCGGGCGATTGGACGACGCCCCAAGTGTAGAGGAGCGCGGGGACGGTATCGCCATCCACGATGGGGAAGATGGAGGCGCGGGCATCGGGGAGATGCTTGAGGACACGCGCCAGCTCGTACGAGATCTGGGAGGAAGCTGCGGCCGTGACGACCGGGTCGCGGGTTTCGACGGCGCCGGCGAGAGCAGCGGCCGACAAGAGCGGAATTCGAAGCGCGCGAAAGGCCTCGACGGACGGTTCGGAGACGCCGCGGATGCGGTCGCCCTCGGCAAGCTGATCGTGAATGTGGAAGAAGGCGGCGCCGGATGCGAAAGTGGCGGCGGCGTCGACGAGGGTGGCGGCGAGCTCTTGGCGATCGTCGGCGAGACGGATGCGGCGGACAGCCTGGTTGAGCTGCTCGGCGAGCTCGCGGCGGGCACGGTCGCGCGCGTCGGCGAACAGAGACTCCATTTCGCCGGAGAGTTCGGAGAGGCGGGATTCGAGGAGATGCCGGAGGGGCGAGGCCATGCCTGTAAGTATTTTAGCGTGGCGTGGAGCTTAGAATTCAAAGTATGGAAACTTTGAGCGGAAAGGTCGCGATAGTTACCGGAGGGACGAGGGGGATCGGGAGGGCGATCGCGGAACGTCTATTAAAGGAAGGGGCGCAGGTTGCGATTTGCGGAAGGACGCGCGAATCGGTAGAGGTCGCGGTGGCGGAGATGCGCGGGCTGGGACGTGTGTTCGGTGCGCCGGCCGATGTGACACAAGTGGACCAGGTGAGCCAGTTTTTCCGGCAGGTGGATGAGCAATTCGGCGGCGTGGACATTCTCGTAAACAATGCGGGTGCGGGAGTGTTTCGGAAAGTGTCGGAGATGACACCGGAGGAGTGGCGCCGGAGTATCGATCTGAACCTTACTAGTCCTTTTTATTGTTCGCGGGAGGCGCTGGCACGGTTCGCGCAGCGCGGCGGCGGGTCGATCGTAAATATCTCGAGCCTGGCGGGGAAGAATCCGTTCAGCGGCGGCGCGGCGTACAGCGCGGCGAAGGCCGGACTTAATGCGTTTACGGAAGCGATGATGCTCGACCATCGGCACGAAAACGTGCGCGTGTGTGCAATCATGCCGGGCAGTGTCGATACAGATTTCGGAGATGCGGGCAGACGGGAAGGCGACCAGGAGTGGAAGATCGCGCCGGTAGACGTGGCAGAAACTGTGGTACCTGGTACTGCGAATGCCCGCCCGGACGATGATTAGCCGTGTAGAAATGCGCCCTTCGCGTCCGAAAAGTAAGTAACCACACGGCAATCTGTACTTTACAAAGGCATACAATGCAAGCGCGCGCTGTGGCCCCCGGCTTGCTCTACTTCTGGACGAGATCCCTGGATGGGATCAGGGATCGGTAAGAGGCGGGAGTATGGGGCGGCTAAACAGGCAGTTAGATCCGACGCAAACGGGAACAGAAGCTGAGAAGCTGGAGTCGGACCTGCGCAAACGCATCGTAGGCCAGGACGAGGCAATTCAGCAGATTATCAATATCTATCAAACTCACCTGGCGGGGATGTCGAGCCCCGGGCGGCCGATCGGCAATTTCCTGTTTCTGGGGCCTACCGGATCGGGCAAGACGCGCATGGTGGAAGCGACGGCGGAGAGCCTGCTGGGCGACGCGCGCGGTGTGATCAAGATCGACTGCGCGGAGTTCCAGCACAGCCACGAGATCGCGAAGCTGATCGGTTCTCCTCCCGGATACCTGGGGCATCGGGAAACGCATCCGCTGCTCAGCCAGGAAGTGCTGAACCAGAGCCACACCGACAAGATCAAGCTGAGCTTCGTGTTGTTCGACGAAATCGAGAAGGCCAGCGACGCGCTGTGGAACCTGCTGCTAGGCATCCTGGATAAAGCGACGCTGACGCTGGGCGACACGCGGCGCGTGGATTTCTCGCGCACCATGATCTTCATGACGAGCAACCTGGGCGCGGCGGAGATGAACTCGATCCTGCGGCCCAATCTGGGATTCGCGGCGGGCGAGATGGAGCGGCAGGAAGCGGCCGGCAAGCTCGACGAGAAACTGGCGGAGAAGATCTCGCGCGCGGGCGTGGAAGCGGCGCGGCGGAAGTTTACGCCAGAGTTCATGAACCGCATCGACAAGACGGTAGTGTTCAAGCTGTTGGGAGAAGCCGAGCTCCGGAAGATCCTGACGCTCGAGCTGAATATGGTGCAGCAGCGTGTCTTCAGCTCCTCGACCGGCGCTCCGTTCGTGTTCTCTCTGACGGATCCGGCGAAGGACTTCCTGCTGCGCGAAGGTACGGACCTGAAGTACGGGGCGCGGCACCTGAAGCGGGCGATCGACCGGAACCTGGTGCATTCGCTGTCGAACCTGATTGCGACCGAGCAGGTGCGGGGCGGCGACCTGATCCGGGTGGACTACGACAGCGCCGTTTCCGGCCTGACGTTCTTCAAGGAAGCGGAGGACATGCCGGCATACACCATGGCGCAGATGGTGGATCTGCCGGTGCCGCCTCCAGTGGGGACGCACGCGGCGGGTGCGGTCGCGGAGATGCCGAGAGTGGCTAACGCCCGCGGATCGAGAAGGTAACCACGAGAAGCACAAAGCCGCGGCCGTCTGTGATTCAGGCGGCCGCGGCTCTGCGTTTTGCCGTTTGGTACAATTCGGCACTTGGGCACACTGCCGGCGGAAAAACAAAACTCACGGCTCATGCGGGAGATGTTCCACACCGTGGCGCCGCGATACGATTTCATCACACGCGTGTTTTCATATGGCATGGACCGGCGGTGGAAGCGCGCCGGTTTGAATCTGGCGCAACTGCCGCGCCATCCCGTGGTGCTCGATCTGGCGTGCGGCACCGGCGATTTTTCGTCGCTGGTGCGCCAACAATATGCCGGTTCGAAGGCGGTCGCGGTCGACTTGACGGAGCGCATGCTGCAACTCTGCCGGACGCGGGGGCTACCGTACACGGTCTGCGGCGATGCGGGGCTGCTCCCCTTCCCCGACGAATGTTTCGATTGCGTCTTCATCGGCTACGGCCTGCGGAACTTCCCCAACTTAAAGGTGGCGGTGAGTGAGATCGAACGCGTGACGCGGCCCGGCGGACTACTCGTGAGCCTGGACTTTTTCCTGCCCGCGAATCGCGTGCTGCGGAAATTGTATCTGGCATACCTGTACGCTCAGGGCACATTCTGGGGACTCTTGCTGCACGGCCGTCCTCGGGTATATACCTACATTCCGGATTCGCTGCGGAGCTTCGTTTCCATTGATGATTTTTCATCTCTGCTGCGTCAGACCGGATATCGTCAGGTGCGCGCACGGAGTTACATTCTGGGCGGGATCGGGCTGCATTGGGCGGCCAAAAAAGACTCTGAGACTGGTGGCTGAAACCAGCCAATCGGCCGGGACGGGCCACGTATGAGAGAACACCTCGGGCGATCCGACTATCGATTCATCGCCATCTGCCTGGCGCTGTTCGCCGCCACCGCCACTTACTCGGTCAAGAATTTCTTCCGCGCATTTCCCGAGGCCTCGATCGACTTCCGCGTGAGCCGTAACGACGCCAAGGTGCTGGCGGCGCAGTTCCTCGCGGGACAGGGCCACCGGTTGGACGGGTATCGCGAGGCTTCGCGCTTCGACTTCAGCGACGAGGCGAAAACGTTCCTCGAGCGCGAGGCGGGGATCGAGCAGGCGAATCGACTAATGGGTTCGCGGGTGCGGTTGTGGCGGTGGTCGTACCGCTGGTTCCGGCCGAGGCAGAAGGAAGAATTCTCCGCCGACATTACACCGGCGGGCGAGGTAGTAGGGTTCGACCACCAGCTCGCCGAAGACGCGGCGCGGCCGGCAGTGACGGCGGAGCAGGCGCGCACCCTGGCGGAAAATTTTCTACGGACGCACATGCGGCGCGATCCGGCGGCACTCGATTTCGTGGAATCGTCGGAGGTGGCGCGGCCGCATCGCACGGACCGCGTGTTCACGTGGAAGGAGCGCGATTTCAATCTGCACGACGCCACCATTCGGGTGGAGGTGACGGTTCAAGGCAACGAGGCCGGCGGATACAGCGAGTACCTCAAGATTCCGGAGCAGTGGACGCGCGACTACAAGCGGCTGCGGTCGAAGAACAACGCGGCGCAGACCGTGGATTCAGCGGTGATGGTGCTGCTGGTAGTGGGCCTGGTGGTGACGATCGTCATGCGCGTGCGGCAGCAGGACGTGCAGTGGCGGCGCGCGGCGATAGTGGGGACGATCGGAATGGCGCTCTCCTTCCTGTCGAGTCTGAACCAGTTCCCGCTGAGCGAATTCAATTACCCGACGACGGACGCGTACAGCAGCTTCGTGCTGCGGCAACTGCTGCAGGCGGTGTTGAGCGCCTTGGGGGCGGGCGGGCTCCTGTTCGTCCTCACGGCGGGGGCGGAGCCGCTCTACCGCGAGGCGTTCCCCGGCAAGATTTCGCTGGGTAATCTTTTCTCTCTCCGTGGGCTGCGCACCAAGCGATTTCTGCTGGGCGCGGTGCTGGGGATCGCGCTCACCGGCATCTTCGTGGCTTACCAGACGGCGTTCTACATCATCGCGTACCGGTTCGGCGCCTGGTCGCCGGCGGATGTGCCGTACGACAATCTCTTGAACACGAAGTTCCCGTGGCTGTACGTGCTGTTCGGCGGGTTTCTACCGGCGGTTTCCGAAGAGTTCATGTTCCGCATGTTCGGCGTGACGTTTCTGCGGAAGCTGACGCGGTCGCTGCCGGTGGCGATCGTGGCGGCGGGATTCATCTGGGGCTTCGGGCACGCAGGGTATCCGCAGCAGCCGTTCTGGATTCGCGGCGTCGAGGTGGGAATCGGGGGCATCGCGCTGGGCCTGGTGATGATGCGCTGGGGAATTCTGCCGACGCTGGTATGGCACTACTCGGTGGATGCGATGTACAGCGCGATGCTGCTGCTGCGGTCGCAGAACCTGTACTTCCGGTTGTCGGGTGCGGCGAGCGCGGGCGTGATCGTGCTGCCGGTACTGCTGGCGCTGGTGGCGTATTGGCGCCACGGCGGCTTCGAGCCGGAGACCGGGCTGCTGAACGGGGACGAACCAGGTCCGGTGGAACCATCGGTGGCTGCCGGCGCGGGCGCGGGAGAAGTGGCGGATGGATACCAGGCGCTGAGGACGCGCACACGGGTGGCGGCGGTCGCGATTCTGGCGGCGGGGTTGCTGTGTCTGCTATTGCCGGTGAGCCGGTTTGGCGCATCACCCACTTACAAGTTGACCCAAGGGCAGGCGCGAGGCGCGGCGGACGCGTTCGTGCGCGCGCAGGGGATGGACCCGACCGCATTCCGGCAAATCACCTTCCCGGCATCGCGCTGGGGCAGCGACGACACCGCGGCGAAATACTTTCTGGAGCGGCTACCGGTGCGGCAGGCCTCCGCGATGTTCGAACGGTACCGGCCTTTGCAAGTGTGGATGACGCGGTACTTCAAGTCGCTCGACAAGGAGGAGTGGACCGTCGCGGTGCATCCGGAGACGGGGAAAGCAATCGGGTTCGGGCACGAGCTGCCCGAAGACCGTCCGGGCGCCGACATCGCGGACGATGCCGCGCGCCAGACAGCGGCAGCGTTCGCAGCGGCCCAGGGATGGGACGTGAGCGCGATGGAGTTGAAGGAGAATCGCTCGGAGAAGAAAAAGGCGCGGCGCGATCGCACCCTGATCTGGGAGGCGCGGGCAGGCGACCCGCGCAATGTAGGCGAGACGAACTTCCGCGTCGACGTGGGCGTGGCGGGAGACATGGTCAATTCGCTGCGCGTCTATTGGAAAGTTCCGGAAGCATTCGAGCGCAGCCGCTCGGAGCAGAATCTGTTCTCCATCGCCGGCCTGGGGCTGCGCATCGCCGTGATGGCAGGCTTGATCGTGTGCGGCCTCTGGGTGTTGATCCAGAACATTCGGCGCGGACAGGTGCAATGGAAGACAGTGCTGCGGATCGCGGTTCCGGCCGCCCTGCTGACGGTGCTAGGACCGCTTCTCTCGTGGCGGCTGATGCTGCAGGGCTACCAGACGGCAATTCCGATCGAGACATACCTGGCCATGATGTACACCGTACTCGGGATGTCAGTGCTGTTCGCGTTTCTGCTGCTGGGCGGCACGGTCGCACTTGTAACATCGAACTTCCCCGGCAGCGAGAGAGTGTTGACGGCGGCCAACCGCGCGCGGCAGGGGCTGGATGCGGGCGTCGCGCTACTGGCGGCCATCGGATTCGGATTGCTGACGAGCCGTCTGGAGGCGGTACTGGCGGACCGCTTCCACACGTTGGCGTTATTTTCGATCGGCAGCCCGGACCTGATCGTGAGCGCGGCGCCGGCTGTGGCGGCGACGGCGTCTGCGGTGCGGTCGACGATCGTGTACGGAGCGGTGTTGGGGATTATCGCATTGATGGCGCGGCGCGCGCCGCGGGTGGCGATCGCGCTGTTGCTGGCGTTCGCCATGGTCTCGACGGACGTGCGTACCGTCGGTGAGTTTGCGCTGGAGTATGGCGGGGCGTTGGCATCGGTGGCGGCGGCAGCGGCGTTCTGTCTGTGGTTTGCGCGCGGGAACTATCTGGCGTACATGCTGACGTTGTGGGCGTTAGCGATGCGAGGGCCGCTGGCGGAGTTTTTCGGGAATGGACTGACTGTGCAGGGATGGGTGCTGGTAGGACTGGCCTCGGCGGCGGTGTTATGGGCCGTGGCGCCGGGGCTGGCCAGGAGGCGATCGACCAATGAATACTGACGGACTACAACTGACCTTCGGCGGATTCATTGACCAGCCTTCTAGGAACTGGGTTTCGCAAGAGTGCCTTGCTAGAATCCAGACGCACTACACTTTCTACGGCTTTTATTTGAGTAGATATGGAAAGATCCCTTGCCAGAATCTCGCTCATTTCGGTCACTATTCTCTGCTTCATGCCAGGAACGCGAACCGCGTTTGGGCAGACGGACATGCTCACGTTGTCCTCGGGAACAGCATCCGGCGGAGCAGTTTCCCTCAGTCTAAGTCTGACATCGCCCGCCGGTAGCGAGCCGGCTGCGGTTCAGTGGGCTTTTACCTATCCTGCAAACAACGTCGTCTCCATATCCGTAATTGCTGGAGCGGCTGCTACCAACGCCGGCAAGTCATTAAGCTGCGTTCCCGGCTCGGGCGTGTACACCTGTTGGGGCTGGGGCATGAGCGCCGCCACCATCTCCAACGGCACCGTGGCCGTGGTGAACCTGACTATGGCTGCGGGCGCGACGACTACCTCGATCGGGGTCAGCGGCGGCATAGGAGCGTCAGCTCAGGGGAATGCGATTCCAATCTTGGGGATTGGTGGAACTGTGACCGGCGGGGGAAGCGTTCTGCCGGCAGTCTCTTCTCTCTCGTGCCTTCCTGCCTCCCTAAGTAACTCGAGCAGTGCCACGTGCACTGTTACCCTGAGCGGGGCCGCGCCCGCCGGCGGAGCGGTGGTGGCGCTGACTAGTAGCAAGACAGCATTGACGGTCCCGGCTTCGGTCACGATCCCGGCGCCAGCCACTTCCACAACCTTCAACGCGACCACTACCAGCATTCCCAGCGATCAGAGCGCTACTGTCACGGCCACTTACAACTCCACTTCGGCCGGCGCAACTATCAATCTGGTTACACCTGTCCTGTTGTTGTCACTTACTTGCAACCCCACCAGTCTGGGCCCGAGCTCGACGAGCGCGTGCACCGTCACAGTAACTAAGCCTGCAGTGGGTTTGAGCGGGATCTCACTCGTCAGTAACAATGCGAATCTGACAGTGCCGTCGGCCGTCCCGATCGCAAACGGAGTTTCCACGGGAACGTTCGTCGCCACAGCCGCAAGCGTCATTGCCACTCCTCAGTCCGCCACCATCAACGCCACTTGGAACGGCAGCACGGCTACCGCCTTCATGACTCTGACGGGGACCGCGCCGCCGGCGGCGCCACCACCGCCCGCACCCGCGCCGACGGGAGTGTCGCTGGCGCTCAACAAGCCGGCGTCGCAGAGCAGCATTGCTTACGGTGGGCTCCCATCCAGAGCCAATGATGGCAACACGGATGGCAATTTTTACGACGGTTCGGTGACGCATACCAACATGGATGTCAGCGCATGGTGGCAGGTGGATCTGGGGGATTCCGCCACAGTAGATTCGGTAGTGGTTTGGGGGCGAACAGATTGTTGTGGCGACCGCTTGAGTGATTACTGGCTATTCGTTTCGGATACGCCGTTCAGCCCTTCGGATACGTGGGCGACTTTACAAGTGAGGCCCGGGACCTGGAACAGGCATCAGGTGGGGATTCCGTCGCCGAGCACTTCCTTAAGTTTCGGCGGTTTGCGGGGACGATACGTCCGAGTCCAACTGACCGGCACGAATAATCTAAGTCTGGCCGAGGTGCAGGTATTTGGCGCGGGGGCGCCCGTGGGCACGAATCTCGCGATAGGCAAGGTAGCATCGCAGAGCAGCCTTGCTTTCGGTGGGCTCCCATCCAGAGCCAACGATGGCAACACGGACGGCAACTACTACGACAATTCGGCGTCACATACTAACGTGGAGGCGAACGCCTGGTGGCAGGTGGATCTCGGGGCTTCCTCCACGGTGAATTCAGTGGTGCTCTGGGGCCGTACGGATTGCTGTGGCGACCGTTTGAGCGATTACTGGGTATTCCTTTCGGACACTTCATTCGGCGCGGCGGATACGCCCACGAGTCTACAGGTCAGGCCGGGAACGTGGAGCGTTCATCAGGTGGGAATTCCCTCGCCGAGCACTACCATCCCCTTCAACGGATTGCGAGGACGATATGTTCGCGTCCAACTAACCGGCACGAATGCTCTCACGCTGGCCGAGGCGCAGGTGTTTGGTGCATTGGCGCCCGTCTCTTCCAGTCTCTCGTTAGGCAAGCCGGCTTCGCAGAGCAGCTTGGCTTATGGTGGGGACCCATCCAGAGCCAATGATGGAAACACGGACGGCGGATTCTATAACGGTTCGGTGACGCATACCAACCTGGACGTGAACGCTTGGTGGCAGGTGGATTTGGGAGCTTCCGCCACGGTGAATTCGGTAGCGGTCTGGGGCCGCACGGATTGTTGCGGCGACCGCTTGAGTGATTACTGGGTATTCCTTTCGGACACGCCATTCGGCGCGGCGGATACGCCTACGACTCTACAGGTCAGACCCGGAACCCGGAACAGCCATCAGGTGGGGATCCCGTCGCCGAGCACTTCCATAAATTTCGGCGGTCTGCAGGGTAGATACGTTCGAGTCCAACTAACCGGCGCGAATAATTTGAGTCTGGCCGAGGTGCAAGTGTTTGGCGCGTGGGCGCCGATTCTCACTAATCTTTCGTTAGGCAAGCCGGCCTCGCAGAGCAGCATTGCGTTTGGCGGGCTCCCAAACAGAGCCAACGATGGCAACACGGACGGCAACTACTATGACAATTCGACGTCCCATACCAACCTGGAGGCGAACGCCTGGTGGCAGGTGGATCTGGGCGCTACTTCCACGGTGAATTCGGTAGCGGTCTGGGGCCGTACGGATTGCTGTGGCGACCGTTTGAGCGATTACTGGGTATTCCTGTCGGACACGCCATTCGGCGCGGCGGATACGCCTACGACTCTACAGGTCAGGCCTGGGACCTGGAACAGCCATCAAGTGGGGATTCGGTCGCCGGGCACCTCCATTCCCTTCGGAGGCTTGCCGGGCCGATACGTTCGAGTACAACTCACAGGCGCGAATTTTTTCACTCTGGCCGAGGTGCAGGTGTGGGGCTCCGCGGGAGCCACACAGACCAGTTCGGTGCGTCAGAGTACCGCTCTCCGCACTTTGCGCACGCCCGCTGGGGTAACAGACGACACGGCTTCCGCCTCCGGACTCGCGAGTAACTCATCCGCGGCAAGCCTGCGCGGTATCGTCTGCGCGCCGAGGTCCCTGACGGCGGGCTCGCATGGCCTTTGCCAACTGAATCTGGATCACATCGAGGACTCGACCACGGCGGACGTGCAGCTCTCCAGTTCGAGTGACTCGGTCCGGCTGCCTGACAGAGTGGTCACACGGCCCGGCCAGTCGATAGTGGAATTCCAGGTGGACGCGGTTGGCTCCGCGGCCGCGGACGGCATCGTGGTGGCGGCCCAGTTGGGCACTGACATAGTCGCGGAAAAACTCGCCATCGCCCGCGACGGATCCGTTCCGATCCACGTCCCCGGCCGTCAGTTCGTAAAATACGGCACCCAGGTTCGCTTCCCGGTGTCGCCATCCGATCCTGCGGCAACTTTGTCCGCGGGCGAGTTGCCGGCAGGCGCCAATTTCGACGCCGCCACCGGGGTGTTCAACTGGATGCCCGACGGCACCCAACTGGGAGCTCACGACATCACGTTCACAGCGGTCGATGCCACCGGCGCGCAGGCCACCGCCAGCGTGACCGTGCAGGTCGACTCGGGCGAGCCGGTGGTGACCCGCATCGTTAACGCCGCCAGCCGTTCGCGGGAAGCCGCGTGCAGCCCGGGTTCGATCGCCAGCATCGAAGGCCGGTGGCTGAATGACGGCAGGGTATGGATCAACGGCGTCGCGGCCTCGATCCTATCCGCCTCGGCGACGGAGCTGAGCATCCTGTGCCCGGATTCGGTGCCAGGCAGCGTGCTCGAGATGGTGGTCCAGACGGATCGCGGCATCTCCGGACCGGTACGGACCACGGCACGCACGGCCGCACCGGGTATCTTCTCGGTGGATGGATCGGGCGATGGGCAAGGCTCGGTGCTTCTCGAAGACCGTCCGAGCCTGGCGATGGTGCGGAACTATCGATTGGCTGCGCAGCCGGCCATGGCAGGCGACCGCGTGGTGGTTTACGCCACCGGCATCGACCGCCTGACCAACATCTCAGCCAAGCTAGGCGACCGTCAGATGGCGCCGGCTGCGATGGGGCCCGTGGCGGACCGTCCCGGGCTGTTCTGGGTAGCTATAGTCATCCCGGACGGCGTCACGCGAGACAACCAATCTGCGCTGTTACTAACTGGTGACACAACGGAAGGTACTCGATTGAGCACTAATCAGGTAAGTATCGCGGTAGAGTCAATCAGATAGCCGTTCGATTCCCGCTCTTGCCGCCCTGGCGATGAGGCACGGGAGGCCAACCCCGCTTTGGGTTAAGATGGCCAGCACGTGACTACATCCGGATCGGCGCCGATGAAAGCGCCCAGCGATCATCGGGCGGCCCTGCTGGCGGGGTGGCTGGGCTGGACTCTCGACGCCTTCGATTTCTTCCTGGTGGTGTTCTGCCTGACGGCGATCGGGCGCGAGTTTCATAAGACGGACGCGCAGGTGGCGCTCTCCATCACCATCACACTGGCCTTCCGGCCGGTGGGCGCGTTTCTATTCGGGCTGCTGGCGGACCGGTATGGGCGGCGCCTGCCTCTGATGCTCGACCTCGTCTTCTACTCGATCGTCGAAGTGGCGTCGGGCCTGGCGCCGAATTTTACAACCTTTCTGGTGCTGCGCGCGCTGTTCGGAATCGGCATGGGCGGAGAGTGGGGAGTGGGCGCGTCTCTTGCGATGGAGAAGGTGCCAGCCCGTTTGCGCGGGCTGCTTTCGGGATTTTTGCAACAAGGCTACGCCACGGGCTACCTGCTGGCCGCGCTCTGCTACTTCTTTCTTTTCGAACGCGTGGGCTGGCGGCCGCTGTTCTTCATAGGCGGGCTGCCGGCGCTGCTGGCCTTCTTCGTGCGCTACCACGTGAAGGAATCGGAGGTGTGGCACAAGACGAAACAGGAGAGCTGGAGCCAACTGGGGCGCGCGCTGATCTCGAAATGGAAGCTGTTTCTCTACCTGGCATTTCTCATGATGGCGATGAACCTGGCATCGCACGGCACGCAGGATATGTACCCGACGTTTCTCGAGAGGCAGTGGCACTTCGGCGTCAAGGGGCGCGCGGGCATCACGGCGATCTCGATGCTGGGCGCGATTGTGGGCGGAACACTGGTGGGGTTCATCTCCGACCGGATCGGCCGCCGCAAGGCGATGATCGGCGCGCTGCTGCTGGCTGTCGCCGTGGTTCCTTTGTGGGCTTATGCGCCCTCCCTGCCGCTGCTGGTCGTAGGCGCCATCATGATGCAGTTCCTGGTGCAGGGAGCGTGGGGCGTGATTCCAGCGCACCTTTCCGAGCTTTCGCCGGACAGTGTGCGCGGGTTTCTGCCGGGGTTCGGCTACCAGTGCGGCGTGCTGCTGGCAAGTTCGGTGACCGTAGTACAGGCAATGTTCGCGCGGCGCACGAGCTATGCGACGGCCATGGCGGCGACGGCGGCGACCGTGTTCCTGCTGGCAGCGTTGGCCGCGGCGGTGGGACCGGAGAGAAAAGGGGCGCAGTTCGGGAAGTAGCAAGTTATAATCCAGTTTCATGCCGCCCACGCAGCGGGGCTCCGGCCGCAGCGCCGAAGAGACCCGCACCGCGATTGAGGCTTTCCTCAAACAATGCAGACAACCGGCGCTGCTCGAGCCGGGCGAAGAATTGCTGCCGATTACAGGCGACAACCTCGCACTCGAGTTCCGCGGATCGCGGCTGACGCTGCAGGCGTGGGACGGCACCCGCAACCTCACCCGGCGGGTGACGGGAATCGGGGAGGAGTCCAACGCCCGGCTGGAGTTACATGTCGAGCGGTTCGCCAAGCGCACGGGGCAGGTGTTCCTGCTGGACCTGGCGCGGCGCACGGGCGCGGAGATGGGGCGGCGCAGCGGGCGCCTGGTTTTTCGCGAGCGGTTCCGGCTGTTCCTGCGCCGGCAGTTTCCGGAATGGAATCTGACGGAGCTGAGCGCCGACCCGAACCTCCAATTCAGCCTCTCGCCGGCGTTTCCGCGCGCGCTTCTGCGCCGTGGCCAGCATGGGTGGGCGGCGATCGCCTGCCCGCCGGATGGCGACAGCGCGGGTGTGCTTTCGTTCGGACTCATCTGGCTCGATTACCTACGCACGCGGGAACGGCGGCTCGCCGTGGAAGGCCTGGCGGTGTACGTTCCGGCCGGGCGGGAGCACGCGGCGACGTGGCGGCTGTTGAGCCTGGATCCGGCGGCGGCGCGGTTCGAGCTGTTCTCTTATTCGGAAGAGGACTTCGTGGTGCGCGTGGATCCCCGCGACCACGGGAATTTGGAGACGCGCCTGGAACCATGCCGGCGGCCGGAGCCGAACGGCGCGGGTGCGTGGGCGCGCATCGCGGCGCTGCCCGGCGTGGAGCGCGTACCCAAGCATGACGGGCGGGAGAGCTTGCGAGTGCGCGGCATCGAGTTCGCCACGTTGGACGGCGCGGTCCTGCGGTTCGGGATCGCGGAGCGGCGGCCGGCTGGTCCGCAGCATGCGGAGGAAATCGAATTGTTGGCCGCCGAACTGGACCGCGTGCGCTCCGCGAAGGCGGAGGACCGCGAGCATCCACTCTACCGGCAATATCCCGAAGCGTGGCTGGAATCGCTAGCGCGGGCGCAGATCGAAACTCTGGATGCCTCGTTATTGCCGGAGCCGGTTTACGGGCAGGTGCCGGCCTTCGCTGGAGGCGAGCGCGGGATCATGGACCTGCTGGCGGTAGACCGTAGCGGCCGGCTGTGCGTGGTGGAGCTGAAGGCATCGGCCGATTTGCATCTGCCGCTGCAGGCGCTGGACTATTGGATCCGCGTGAAGTGGCATCTGGACCGGGGCGAGTTCGAAGCGGCCGGATATTTTCCAGGAATGACGCTGCGGCCCGAGCCGCCGCGACTGCTACTGGTTTCGCCGGCGCTCGAGTTTCATCCGACCACGGAGAAGGTGCTCGGTTTCTTTTCGCCGGCGATCGAGGTGGAGCGAGTTGGGGTGGCGGAGAGTTGGCGGAGCGGCTTGCAGGTGATGTTCCGGCTGCGAGGGGCGGAGCGGCCCTGGGTGGAGAGATAGCGAAGGGGGCCCGCATGCCAGAATAGTTTCTTAGCCCATGCTCGAAACCCTTCCCTCCGCGACCCGCGTCGCCATCTTCGACTTCGACGGTACTGTCTCGCTGATCCGTTCCGGCTGGTTTCAGATCATGACCGGCATGATGATTGAAACCCTCGCCGGCCTGAACAGCAGCGAGTCCGAATCAGGCCTTCGCCGCGCCGTCGAAGATTCCATCTGGGGTCTGACCGGGAAGGACACCATCTACCAGATGATGGCGCTGGCCGATCACGTGAAGAGCCGTGGCGGCAATCCGCTCGACATCAACTTGTATATGGCGGATTTCCAGAGGCGCCTGGCCGCGGTCACCGGCGCCCGCATTCAGGACCTCCAGACCGGCGCGTGTCCGCCCGACCGTTACCTGGTCCCCGGCACACGGACTTTCCTCGAGGCCCTCCGCGCCCGCGGTCTCCATCTCTATCTCGCCAGCGGCACTCTCGAAACCTGCGTCAAGCAGGAGTGCGATCTCCTCGACATCACGCGCTACTTCGACGGCGGAATCTACGGCGCTCTGGAAGATTACAAGAGCTTTTCGAAGCGCATCCTCGTCGAGCGCATCCTCGCCGAACCCGGCATGAAGGGCGCCCATCTCGTCGGCTTCGGCGATGGCCCGGTCGAAATCGAAGAGGTCCGGCGCGGCGGCGGAATGGCCGTCGGCGTCGCGCCGCTCGAGCCCGAGTGCCTCGCGATCGACCCATGGAAAAGGGAGCGCCTGCGGGCCGCCGGAGCGCAATCCATCATCCCCAACTATCTCTCCCCCGCCCCGCGCTACGAGATCTTCGACCGCTCGCGGCTTCTGATCAAACCAATCGCCGAACGCAGCCACGACCTGCACCTCGACCGCTGGCTTCCGCTCGATGCCGCCACTCCCCCTTTCGACCATCCCGACCTGGCCGCCGTTGGCGCCCGCCTCCGCCAAGCCCGCACCAACCACTCCGCTCGCATCCTTATGATGGGCGGGCACGTCCTCCGCGCCGGCGTGAACCGCCACCTCATCGATCTCATCGAGCGCGGCTTCATCGATCACGTTGCCATGAACGGCGCTGGAGCCATCCACGATTACGAACTGGCGCGCATCGGCGCCACCACGGAGAGTGTCGACCGCTACATCCGCACCGGCGAATTCGGTCTGTGGCGCGAGACGGGCGAGTTGAACGACTGGATACGGGAAGCCGCCAATCTCTCGCTCGGCCTCGGCGAGAACCTCGGCCGGCGCATCGAAGCGTCGGACTTTCCGCATCGCGACCTCTCGGTTTTCGCGGCCGCCTACCGCGCCGGCGTCCCTATCACGGTCCATCCCGGCATCGGCTACGACATCATCCACCAGCATCCGAACTGCGATGGCGCGGCGTTGGGTGCGTCGGCCTATCACGACTTCCTCATCTTCGTCCGCACTGTCGAGCGGCTCGAAGGAGGCGTGCTGCTCAATTTCGGCTCCGCCGTCATGGGTCCCGAGGTCTACCTCAAGGCGCTCGCGATGGCCCGCAACGTGGCGCGACAGGAGGGCCGCGAGATCCGCCATTTCACCACCGCGGTGTTCGACGTGGTCCCGATTCACGGCGATCCCCGGCGCGAGTTGCCGAAGACGGACCCCGGCTACTATTTCCGCCCGCACAAAACCATCCTAGTCCGCACTGTGGCCGATGGCGGCGAAAGTTTCTACTTCGCGGGCGACCACCGCGCCACTCTTCCCGCGCTCCGGCGAGTGCTGATGGAATCCGCATGACCACGTCCGAAGTCCTGGCGGGATTTCCACGGTTGCGGGCGCTCGTGGTCGGCGACGTGTGTCTCGACCGCTGGTGCCGCTACGACCCCGCGCTCGGTGAACCTTCGCTCGAAACCGGCATCCCGCGGATCGCCGTCGTCGCCACTGAAGTGACACCCGGCGCCGCCGGCACCGTCGCCAACAACCTCGCCGCGCTGCAAGCGGGCCGCGTCGATGTCCTCGGTCTGATCGGCAACGATGGCCACGGCCACGAACTCGTGCGCGCCCTCACCGCGCGCGGCATCGGCACCAGCCTGCTGCTCGCGGCTCCCGGCATTCCCACCTTCACCTACACCAAACTCCTCAACCGGCTGACGAGCGTCGAGGACCTGCCGCGGGTCGACTTCATTCACACTCAACCGCTGCCCGAAGCACTCGACCGCGAACTCGTTCGCCTACTCGAATCGGCGGCCTCCGGCTACGACGTGATCCTCGTCTCCGACCAGGCCGAAACCGCGCAGGGCGGTATCGTCACCGCGTCCATGCGCGACGCGCTGGCGCGCTTGGACCGTCTTGTGTGGGTCGATTCGCGCCGGCGCGCTGAGTTGTTCCGCCACGTCATCGTCAAGCCGAATCGCGAGGAAGCCGAGGCCGCCTCGCGACGCGCGCTCGGCCGTGTCGATTTCGTGGATCTGCGCCGCCAGATGGCCGCTCCGCTGCTCGTCGTGACGCACGGCGGCGATGGCGCCGAGGTCATCGACGAACGCGGCTCGCAATTCGTACCTGGCCGGCGCATCGAAAAGCCCGTGGACATCTGCGGCGCCGGCGACAGCTTTTCTGCCGGCGCCGCACTCGCGCTCCACGTCACCAGCGACCCCGTGGCGGCAGCGCGCTTCGGCAATCTCGTCGCCTCCATCACTATCCTCAAGCCCGGCACCGGCACCGCTTCACCGGAAGAGCTGCTCGCGCTCGGATGTTAAAATCGGGGCTTCCCGCATGCCTCCCAAAACCAAGCCGGCCTCGCCGAAGGCGCCTCCCGAGGCCCGCGTCGCCACTGCGCCTCGCTGGCTTCGCGCCGCCCTCGTCGCCATCGCTGCCTGCCTGCTGATGGGTTGGTTCTCGCGCGAATTCGGCGATCCCGACGCCTGGTGGCACCTCAAAACCGGCCAATACATCTGGCAGAACCGCGCACTGCCGGTCCCCGATCCCTTCTCCTACACGGCGTATATGGGCAAGCCGGCCTACGGCGGCGAAGAGATGACGCGCCGCTTCAACCTCACGCACGAGTGGCTCGCGCAGGTCATTTTTTATCTTGCCTACGCCGCTGCCGGATTCCCCGGCATCATCCTGCTCCGCGCCGTGCTGCTCACGCTTTTCTGCGCCCTCGTCGGTCTGCTCGCCTGGCATCGTTCGCAGAGCTTCTACCGCTCGCTCGGCGCCGCGCTGGCGTGCGCCCTGATCGCCGACCGCTTCGTCTCCGACCGGCCCTTCCTCATTACCTTTGTTCTGCTCGCCGCGACCATGTTGATCCTGGAACGCGGCCGCCGCCTCTGGTTGCTTCCTCCGCTGTTTGTATTCTGGTCCAACTGTCATGGCGGCTACTTCCTCGGATGGTTCGTCCTGGCTGCCTACTGCGTCGACACATTCCTCAAGAAAGGCGATCGGCACATTTATTACGTCACCGCCTTCTGCATACTGGTCTCCGGTCTGAACCTCAACTTTTACGCTGCCATTCCGGTGTTTTTCGCCTACCGCCAAAGCCCGATGCAGTCCGCGCTTCTCGAATGGCACCACACCGCGGTCTGGCCCCTCGAACCCTTCGGCGTGCTGCTGTTCGCCACCATCGCCGTCGTCATCGCCGCGTATCGCCGGCTGCGCCCCGTCGATTGGATTCTCTTCCTCGCGTTCGCCGCGTCCGCGATCTTTGCGGTTCGCAACGTGATCCTGGTCGGGCTGATCGGCCCTGTGCTTATCGCCGCATACCTGCCGTGGAAACGCGTGCTTCCCGCCGCCGGCGAGTGGCTGGTGGCCGCGCTGCTACTGGCCGCCGCGCTGCTGGGGATCGTGAACGGCACTTCGTTCCAGCTCCGCGCCGCCGAATGGAAATACCCTCGCGGCGCCGTCGATTTCCTCGCCGCCCACCACATCACCGCCCCGCTATTCAACAGCTACGAGGATGGCGGCTACCTGATGTGGCGCCTCTGGCCGGAGCAGAAGGTGTTCATCGACGGGCGCGCCCTCAACGAATCCGTCGCCGAGGACTACAAGCGGATCGCGTGGAACGCCGACACGACCGGCGGCAAGACCGCCGACCAACTGCTGGACCAATACGGCATCGAAGTGATCTTGATGCCCGGCTTCGAATTCACCGGCGGCAGCGCATTCCTACTGCCCGCATCTCTCGCCGATCCCAGCCAGGCTAAGTGGAGACTGGTCTATCAGGACGCGCAGGGCATGGTCTTCATGCGCCAACCCCCTGCCGGTGTGCAGCCGCTGAATTCTCTCGATGCTCTTGCCAGCATGGAGACGCAGTGCACCGAATATATCAAGCACGACCCCGTGCACCCCGGCTGCGCGCGCTCCCTGGGCGACCTTTTCACGCGCATCGGCGAAATCCCCAAGGCTCGCCAATGGCTTAATTTTTATCTGGAGCATCGGACCGGACCGGATCCCGAGGCCGAAGGCATGTACCAGCGCTTGCTGGGGCGGTGAGCCCGCGCAACCTGAATGCGTTCTCCGCCATAATGGGTTTTGAGATGTCCAAGCTCACACGCGGCAAGCGCTACGCCAATCAGCACGTCGTCTCCATATCACGGATGGTCGAGACGCACCCCGCTTCTGTCGCCCAGCCCCCCGTTCCGACAGGTGTTCCTCCTGTTCTTCGATCGTTGCGCGGAACGCTCAAGAAGGCCGAGCTGAAGGAATACCGGAAGCATCTGATCGAGAAGTACCGGTGAAACGGCTCCTGCTAAACGCTGATGTAGTTCTGAACCGCCGGCCCACGTGGCAGCCAGTTCGGCGGTTTGGACCGCGGTGAGACCGGAGGGGCTGGATGCCTGCTTGCGGGGCATTCGGTGACGACGATTCACTACCTGGTCCGCAGACAGCAAGATATCGCCACGAACTCTCCGGGTCTTCGGTGTCGCCCAAGTCGATGGAACCGTGATTCAAGATGCGCTGCGATTGTCCGGGCCCGACTTCGAAGACGCCGTCACTGCTGCCGCCGCGCAACTCGCCGGCTGCGACCTGATTATTACGTGCGACCCGAGGGGATTTCGTGGGTCACCAGTCCGCGTCCTTACTCCTGAAGCAGCAGCGCCTCTCCTCGCGAAATCGCGTCTGCCGTGAAGGCGCTCAGTTTTGCACCGCTATATAAAGTGTCTGAGCGCCACTTACACCGTCCAGCGTGAAAGTCAGTGGGACGGCAGCGTTGCTTCCTACATTGGGCACCACAACATTGAATTGGTACAGTCCGACTTGATTCGGCGCGAGCCCGGCATAAGTCGCTGTGGCCGGTGTTTGTTGAAAGTATACCTGTAACTGTGAGGTCAGGCTGTTAGCCTGCTGCGCGATCTGGCCGGGTGGAATACCGGGCGTCACGGAGCCGAAGCCGACGCCGTACAGGACGATCGTTTCGCCGCTCTTGGCGGGCCGGGATGTAACATCCGGTACCGCCCCTTGGGGCAGCACGAATGTTCCGCCATCCGTGAAGGTGGCGCCAGCGTACTGCTTACCGCCGATCTGGAAGATCGATGGAGCGAACAAGCCGGGCTGGACCGCATTCACGGTAAGGGACCGTGGGTCGCTGCTTCCGGAAAGCGTATTCACCGTGACCGGCTGCGGACCCTGACCGACATTCGATGGCACCTGCACATTCACCTGTCCGGCGCTGATGTAGGAAATGAAAGCAGGCTGGCCGCCGATCGTCACCGTCGTGCCATTGAGTATGGTGGGGGCGTTCGCGCCCTTGAAATCGGAGCCGCTCCATCCGCGGGAACTGCCAGCGAGATTGGTCCCATAGATCTCGATCCACGACCCTGGCGCGGCCGAGGTGAAACTTCCAAAGGCTGCTGATCCTATAACTCCCCCTTGATTCACCGAAGGCGGATCGCTCGTCCCGGGCAGAGGCGCAATCATTCTTACAGCGCTACTCTGGGTATCGGCAATGTAGACGTTGCCGGTAGCATCGACTGCCACTCCGGAAGGGAAGAATAGAGAAGCGTTCGTTGCCGGACCTCCATCGCCTGAGTATCCGATGCGGCCGCTGCCCGCAACCGTCGCGATCGCCCCGTTCGCCGCCACTCTTCGTATCCGGCTATTCAGGGAGTCTGCGATGTAGAGATTGCCGGACGCATCCACCGCGACACCCCGCGGCGAGTTTAACGCAGCACTGGTGGCGCGGTTGAGGTCGCCGGAGAAGCCAGCAGTGCCGATGCCCGCTACCGTGCCGATCGTGCCATCGGCTGCCACTTTCCGAATGCGGTGGTTCACGGTGTCGGCGATGTAGAGATTGCCGGAGGCATCGACCGCAATGCCTCGCGGGCCGTTGAGACTAGCGGAGGTTGCCAGTCCGCCGTCTCCCGAATAGCCGGCGACTCCGTTACCCGCGAACGTCGTAATAGTTCCGCCGGAGGTCACCTTTCGAATGACGTTGTTGCCGAAGTCGGAGATGTAGAGATTGCCCGCCGCGTCCAAAACCACGCCGGCAGGTTGTTTGAGTTGTGCGTCGGCAGCCGCGGCGCCATCTCCCGAATAACCGGCCCCCAAGGTGTAGTTTCCTGCTGCCGTGCTGATGGTTCCGCTTGATGTCACCTTGCGCACCAGGCTATTGCTGAAATCAGCAATGTAGAAGATTCCCGAGGAATCGATAGCGACACCCGTCGGACTACTAAGCTCTGCGCTGGAACCCTTCCCGCCGTCGCCCGTATAGCCATTGGTTCCGTTGCCCGCAACTGTGGAGATCGTGCCGGCCGACACTTGACGTATTCGATTGTTTCCCTGATCCGCTATATCGAGCGTGCCGGCCTTATCGATCGCGATCGCGACCGGGCTCGATAGTTGTGCGCCGGTCGCCGCACCTGCATCGCCGGAAAATCCGTTGGTGCCATTACCGGCTACCGTTGTGATGGTATATGCCTGGGCTTCGCACCGAACCGGCACTATAATCAGAGCTGCTATTGCGAGAATCCGGATGCCTGCAGTCCGGGCGATATTACCGGTCATTTGTGTCTCCCGGCCATGGCTCCGCCGGGGCCAGGACTACATTCGGCTGGCTTGTCTAAGGCTGGAGACCAAAGCGATGATGAAGGGACGCTCGGGTGTGATTACTGGTTACATCTTCTCTCGGTCACTCCGCCGTCTCGGCCGGCGCGAACACTACCAGCACCACCAGGTCCTCTACGATCGAATGGAAGCGATGCTCCACGCGCGCCGGCACAAAGATTACGGTGCCGGGCTCGACGGCCCGCTCCTCCTCCGCCACCTGCATCATTCCCCGGCCCGACACCACGTAGTAAGCCTCATCCTCCCGGTGCGGCTTCTGCGGGTCCTTCGCGCCCGCGCGGAGATGATAGATCCCCAGACTCATCTGCGGCACGCGCAGGAACTCCAGGTACGCCAGCTTGGCCCGGACCCGCTCGCGCGACAATTCCTCCACCTCAAAGATGTGCATAACGAAATACTATCCTCGAAGAAACCCCTCCGGTGTAACCTCCGTCTCAATTCTTGTAGTCGAACCCAGGGCAGCATACAGGGCGTATTGTGCCTTCAGGAAACGCTAGTTAACGAATTGATCTACCAAGCCACGGCGTATGCAGAACAGATTCGTTGGATCCAGCCGCCCCGCTCTTCTCGGGCTTCTTGCCGTACTGGGAACTGCCGTTCACTTCTCGGCGCCCCGGTTGATGGCCGCGCAACGGAACCGCATTACCGCACCGATTCGGAATACGGACCGCGTGCGGCTTGCCGGTCATCTCCCTGGTCAAGCCAAGCCGGAGAACGACGACGGTCCGGTCGATCCTTCGATGCCGCTGCATTCCCTGAGCCTGGTCCTGAAACCTTCGGCCGCACAGCAGGCTGACCTGGACCAACTTCTCGCCGGACAGCAAGATTCCTCGTCACCCGACTACCATCGCTGGCTCACTCCGGAAGAGTTCGCCGATCGATTCGGCGTCAGCCCCGACGACTTGCGGAAGATCGCGGACTGGCTGGGCCAGCAGAATCTGACCGTCACCGGCACCGGGCGCGCCCGCAACTGGGTTTCGTTCAGCGGCACGGCACAACAGGTACAGGATGCCTTCGGCCTCGAGATTCACCGATTTCGCACCAATGGAGAGGCGCACTTCTCGAATGTGACCGAGCCATCGCTTCCCGCCGCCCTAGACGTCGTGGTGCGCGGCATTCACGGCCTCAACGATTTCCGCATGCAGCCCCGGCACATTCGCAAGCCATCGCCTGAGTCGATGAGCGCCAATTACACGTCCGGCAAAGGGAGTCACTACCTCGCGCCCGACGACATCGCGGCTGTCTACAACATCAAGCCGTTGTACGATGCCGGCATCAACGGCACGGGACAGAAGATCGTAGTGGTGGGGCAAACGCAGATCGACGTCGCGGATATCCAGCAATTCCGTACTTACTTCAACCTGCCTGCGTCCGATCCCCAAGTCATCCTGGTGCCCGGCACGCGAGACCCGGGTATCAGCACGGACGATCTGGCGGAAGCGGATCTCGACATTCAGTGGGCCGGTGCCGTGGCGCGCAATGCCGCCATCGTGTACGTCTATTCGAACGATGTTACGGATGCGGTGCAGTACGCTATCGATCAGAATCTGGCGCCGGTCTTGACTATGAGCTACGGATTCTGCGAAGCGCAGGCTTCCACCTCCGACGCCCAGACTCTGCGCTCGTGGGCCAAGCAGGCCAACGCGCAAGGGATGACCTGGTTTGCGGCATCCGGCGACTCGGGCGGAGCCGACTGTGTCGGCGGCAACAGCCGCGCAGGCGGTCTCGCGGTGGATCTTCCCGCGGCCATCCCCGAAGTGACCGGCGTCGGCGGAACCGAGTTCAACGAGGGCAGCGGGAACTATTGGAATGCGGCCAACACCGCCAATAATGCTTCCATCCTTTCCTACATTCCGGAAACGGCTTGGAACGACAGCGCCGCAGACGGCACTCCCTCCGCGGGTGGCGGAGGCGCCAGCGTACTGTTCGCGAAGCCCACGTGGCAAACCGGTGCGGGCGTGCCCGCCGATGGTGCGCGCGACGTGCCCGATGTCGCGCTGGCCGCATCCGCCGACCATGACGGGTACCTGATTTTCACCGGGGGCAAGCTCAGTGTAGTCGGCGGCACTTCGGTTGCGGCACCCGCGTTTGCCGGCCTCGCCGCTTTGATCAACCATCGACTGGTCTCGACTGGCGCTCAGTCCACTCCTGGCTTAGGCAACGTGAATCCCGGATTGTACGCCCTGGCGAAGACCACTCCCGCCGCGTTTCACGACGTCATCACCGGCGACAACCTGGTCACGGTTACGTGTGGAACCCGATTGCGGAACTGCACGCCGGGCACGTTCGGCTACTCGAGCGGCGCCGGTTATGACCAGGCTACCGGACTCGGGTCGGTGGATGCATACCAATTGGCCCTGGCGTGGAACCCAGCGGTTCTGGCCGCCGCAGCCGGACCGCCATCCATCGCCGCTGTGACCAACGGCGCCTCGTTCCGCCAGACATTTGCGCCCGGCATGATCCTCACGGTATTCGGCAGCCAACTGGCGCCGTCGGTGGCGAGTGCGGCGTCCGTGCCGCTGCCGGCGCAACTCGCCGGAGTCTCGGCCACAGTCAACGGCGTAGCTGCGCCGCTCTATTTTGTGGCGCCCGGGCAGATGAATCTGCAGGTGCCCTACGAAGCCGGATCGAGCGGACAGGCCGTCCTGACCATCGCCAACAATGGGCAGACCGCGTCGACGACGTTCGCAATCTCTCCGTTGGCGCCGGCCATTTTTGCCGATGCGAACGGATCGGTTGTCCCGAGCGCCGCCGCCGTGCGGAATCAGTTTGTCACGCTGTACATTACAGGCGCCGGTGCAGTCTCCCCGTCGATCGCGACCGGTGCGGCGCCGCTGTTCTCGACCGCTCTCGCCAATCTCCCGAAGCCGCAGCCGTTGCCTACGGTCACCGTGGGCGGCGTACAATGTTTTGTTCAGTTCGCCGGCATTCCGTGGGGCCTGGTGGGTGTGATTCAGATTAACATCCAGATCCCGGCTAATGCCCCGCTCGGACTGCAGCCCGTGATTGTGTCCATCGGGAATACCGCCAGCCCCGCCGCCACCGTGACGGTTTCCGGTCAATAGCGACCACGCGGTGTCCTCACATCCTCGCTCTCTGCCCTATGCTAGACTCCACTCTTCGGAGATCCGCGCTTGAAACTTGCTCTGGTTGACTACGTCATCCTCACCATCTACTTTGCCTTCATCCTCGGCATCGGCTGGCGACTCCGCAAGAAGATCACGACCAGCGGCGACTTCCTGACGTCCGCCCACTCGGTCCCCGTCTGGATCACCTCGCTCGCCTTCCTGGCGGCTAATCTCGGCGCTCAGGAACTGGTCGGCATGTCGGCTTCCGGCGCCAAGTACGGCATCATGACCGCGCACTTCTACTGGATCGGCGCGGTCCCGGCGATGCTGTTCGTCGGTCTCTTCATGATGCCGTTCTATTACGGCAGCCGCGCGCGCTCCGTCCCCGAATACCTCAAGCTCCGCTTCGATGAGAAGACGCGCGCACTCAACGCCTTCACGTTCGCCGTCATGACCGTGTTCTCGTCCGGCATCTCGATGTACGCGCTCGGGCTGCTGCTCAGCCTGGTGCTGGGCTGGAGTTTTACTACTTCCGTCCTTTGTTCCGCCTTCATCGTGCTCGCCTACACTTTCCTCGGCGGGCTAACCAGCGCCATCTACAACGAAGTTCTTCAATTCTTTCTGATCGTCGTCGGCTTCTCCCCGCTGGCAATTCTCGCGGTCTCGAAAGCCGGCGGCTGGAGCGGCATGGCCGAACGCATCCCCGCCGTCATGACGCATAGCTGGAAATACATGGGATCGGCTACCGAGAACCCCATGGGCATCGAGATCTTCGGACTGGTCGCTGGCCTCGGCTTCGTCCTCTCCTTCGGCTACTGGTGCACGGATTTTCTAGTGGTACAGCGCGCCATGGCTGCCAACTCGATGTCGGCCGCGCGCCGCACGCCGGTGATCGCCGCCATCCCCAAGATGATCATGCCGTTCATCGTGATCGTCCCCGGAATCGCCGCGCTGGCGCTCTCGAAGATGGCGGTCGGCTATTCTCTCCCCATGAAAAACGGCGGCTACGATTACGACCAGGCTCTCACTACTCTCATGGCCAAGTTCTACCCCGCCGGCATGCTCGGCGTCGGCATCACCGGCCTCATGGCGTCGTTCATGTCCGGCATGGCGGGCAACGTCACCGCGTTCAACACGGTCTGGACTTACGACATCTACCAGAGCTATATCCGCCCCGGCGCACCCGACCGGCACTACCTTACCGTAGGCCGCGTCACCACCATCGCCGGCGTGGCACTCTCCATCGCCACCGCTTACGTCGCGCAACATTACAACAACATCATGGACCTGCTGCAGCTTGTCTTCGGCTTCGTGAATGCGCCCTTGTTCGCGACGTTCCTGCTCGGCATGTTCTGGAAACGAGCCACCGGCCACGGCGCTTTCATCGGCTTGTTGAGCGGGACCATCGCCGCCGCACTCACCCACGGACTCACCGTCGCCGAAGGCAAGGGCGGCTGGATCGCCGACATCAACCACTTCCCCTCCGTCATGGCGCAGAACTTCTGGATCGCGATCTTCGCCTGGACCACCTGCTTCCTCATGACGATCCTGGTCAGCCTGGTCACCCGGCCGCGTCCCGAAAAGGAGCTCGAAGGTCTAGTCTACGGACTCACCAAGCTCGGCCACGATGAAGGAGTAAGCTGGTACAAGCGTCCCGCACCTGTGGCCGTGTGCGTGGCCGTGTTCCTCATCATTCTGAATTTCTGGTTCGCCTGACATGCTGGACTTACGAGTGCCTTCGGGCTGGTTCTTCACGATTCTCGGCGCCATCCTGCTAGTGATGGCGGTGGCCGCTCCCGGCAACCGCGCCGAATTGACGGACGCCAACGTCAACCTCTACTGTGGCGCGGTCATGCTCGGGTTCGGCGGGTTCCTGCTGACGCTGGCCTGGAGCGCCGCCCGCAAGCGTCCATGATCGAAAACTTCCGGAGACTTTACGGCTCGGCCGAGGGTCTCCGTGTCTACCGCGCCCCCGGCCGTGTGAATCTCATCGGCGAGCACACCGATTACAACCTCGGCTTCGTCCTGCCCGTCGCGCTGCAGCTTGCCACCACTGTCGGCACGGCTCCGTCCAGAGACGGCAAGCTGCGCGTTCACTCCGAGCACTTGAACGAAACCCGCGAGTTTGCGATCCCCGAAATTGCCCAGCTCCGTCCGGCGCGCCACTGGACCGACTACGCCATCGGCGTGGCACAGCAACTGATCGCCGAGGATTTCAGCATCGATCCTGCCAACCTGCTCATCCACAGCACCGTTCCCGAGGGCAGCGGCCTCAGCTCGTCGGCCGCGCTCGAAGTCTCCTGCGCGCTCGCCTTTCTCAACGGCCGCCCGCTGCCGCCTCTCGAGGTGGCACGCCTGTGCCAGCGCGCCGAGGTCAACTTCGTGGGCATGCCCTGCGGCATCATGGACCAGTACATTTCCGTCTACGGCCGCGAGGGTGTCGCGGTCGAAATCGATTGCCGCAGCCTCGAAGGACGCGACGTGACACTGCCCGCCGGCATCCGGTTTCTGGCGGCGAACACCATGGTGAAGCACGCGCTCGCCAGCTCCGCCTACAAGCAACGCGTCCAGGAGTGCGCCGCCGCCGTCGAGCGAATCCAGCGCCAGTTCCGGCTGGTCGAAAGCCTGCGCGACGTCTCGTTCAACGTGTTCGAATCCGTCGCCACCACGCTGCCGGACGTGATTCGCCGCCGCGCCCGCCACATCGTGACCGAGAATGCGCGCGTCAACAATTTCGCCGACGCTGCCGCCCGGAGCGACCTTGCCGCGATGGGCCGCCTCATGCTGGAATCGCATCGCAGCCTGCGGCACGATTACGAAGTGAGCTGCGTCGAGCTCGATTTTCTGGTCGACACCGCGCGCGCGATCGACGGCGTGTACGGCTCGCGCATGACGGGGGGCGGCTTCGGTGGCTGTACCGTTACGATGCTCGTCCCCGATGCCGTCGACCGCTTCCGCGCCGGAATCACCGCCGCCTACGAGCGCCAATTCCACGTTACGCCGCAGATCTACGAGTGCAGGCCCTCGAAGGGCGCCGGCCCCGTCGCCGCTTCCTGAAACGCTTTCCAGTTCTCCTCCAGATGCGCCACCGACTTGGTTCCGCTCAGCACTACGCCGCCGAAACGCTTCTGCACGAGAAACCGGAAGGCCTCCACTTTGCTCACGCCGCTCTCATAAAGGATCTTGCCCATACCGAACGGGCGGTTCACCAGCACCCTGATGCCGCGCGCCGCCGCCCTGTCGATCGCGTTCTCAAACATCTGGTCCGCGCAGTTGAACGGGATCTGCATCACGCCGTAGCGCTGGTCCGCAATCGCCAGACCGGCGGATACCGCATCGCTGACGCTGGCGCCGATCGTCTCCACACCGAGCGACAGCGCGTACTCCCAAGCCCGCGCCAGTCCGTCGCTTCGCAGCACCTCGGGCGTCGTCTTGTGCAACTCCAGAACCTGCGGCACGCCGATGCGCGCGACTGTGCCATCCAGGCTGCGGCGCAGCGCATCGAAGGTATGATCGACGCGAGGCTCCTGCCGCTCCGCGTCCCAGTGCTCGCCGAACTTGCTGGCGATCGTCAGTCTCGCCCGCTGCTCCAGCGTGAGTGACGACAGGAACCGCCCCAGGCGTTCTTCACTCAGGCCGTAAGACGGTGCCGTGTCGAGGAACCCCACTCCCAGTTCCATCGCCCGCTCGAGCAGTGCACGCGCCTGCGCCTCGGGCGGCACCACGGGGTCCGCGTAACCCCATGGCCGGCCGATTCCGATCAACCCCAAACCGAATTGCACGCTGTCAGTCATCTCAAATTGGATGTATCATACTTCGCATGAAACATAAACCTTGCCTCGTGTTCCCGGTTCTGCTGCTCGCTTTCGGCGCCGCCCACGCCCAGCCGCCGTTCAAAGTCGGACTGGCACTGGATTCCCCGCCGCAGATATCCGGCAACTGCCACCCCACGCGTGTCCATTTCAGCGGCCGCCTCAACGCCACTGCGCCTGGCGTCGCGCAATACCAATTCGTGCGCAGCGACAAAGCCAATGCGCCCGTCCGCACCATGAAGTTTGCCAAGCCCGGTCCGCAGATCGTGACGTATGACTGGATGATCTCGAAGACCTTCAACGGCTGGGTGGCCCTGAAACTGGTCTCGCCCATGACTGCCGAGACCCACCACGTGGAATTTCAGGTTTCGTGCCGGTAGCCGCTAGAACTTCACCTTGGAATCGGTGGTGAACTTGCGGTAGTTCCGGAACACGATCGTGTTCCGCGAGCAGCTTCCGCTGCCGCTCATACACCCCAGGTTCTCGCTCGTCGCAGGCAGCAGATAGGTCTTCTGCTCGATCTTCACGAACGCATATTCCAGCACGCACTCGGCCTTGCTGAAAGGAAATTCCTTGGGGATGTACGATGTGCTCTGCTCGATCCGCAGCACGCGGTGCGTGTCCTTGTCGACCCAGATCGCGCCCCGGTACGCCGGGCTGTATCGGCGGTCATCGGGCGACACCAGTTCCCAGTGCGAATGCTCCTGCGCCACGGTGTAGTCGTAAACCAGGGCCGCGCGCCCCGCGATGGTGTCGTCTCCGCGCCGGTGGAACGCCGCATTGGTAGAGGCCGACAGCACGTCCTGCATGGTCGTCGAGAACTCGCCCGTCGACCAGGACCCCGTCTGCTGCGGCGGACGGTTGGTCGGTGTGCCGTTGATGGCGATATTGCGGTAGTCCTCTTTTCCGTCCACATACGCCACGTCGGCTGTGACTTCATCGATCGGCTGCCAGCGCGCTGGAAATGAAGTACTGAAATACCGCGTCGTCACTTGCTGCACCAGATAATTCGGCAGGCTGGCGCTGAATGCTTCCGCGGCCGTGCGCGCGTCGCGGATCACCGCATCATCCGACTGGCCGCCGGCCGTGCGGCCCTCCGGCACCGGCACTCCGCCCACCGGCGCGTCCTCGGTCGCTGCAGCCGCCGCCGGCGCAGCCGGACCATCAGCCGCGGGGCTTTCCGTTTCGCTTTCGTCCGAAGTCTCCTTCACGCTCACCGTCTTCGGCTTCCCGAGATCCTCCGCACGCGGCGCCCGCGCACTCGATTCATCCACCGGAAGTTCTGCCGCCGAGCGTTCCGCCGGCGTGGCGCTGCGCACTAACGTCACGCGTATCGCGGTCTCCTCGTCGTCCGTGTTCACCTGCACGGAAAGCTGGTCGCCTGCGTGAAGTAACGAATCGCGAATCGGCGCCCCATCCTTGCCCAGGAATTTGGTTTTCGCCAGCAGCCGGAAGCGCAGCAGCTTTTGCGGCCCGGTCTGCAGCAGCAGGTCCTTCTCACGCAACTTCCGCAGCGTGCCGTCCACTGCGGCCAGCGCCATCTTCATTTCCGACCCGCTCGACTTCCCCGATTTGTCTCCTTCCTTTCGCTTCGGCAGCTTGAGGTCAGGCACCGGCAAATTCACCGGGATCCCGCCGGGCAACCGGGTTGGATAGGTGTTCGGGTAATTGTTCGGGGGATACTGTCCGCCCGGGTATTGACCCGGTGGATACTGACCGGGAGGATACTGTCCCGTCGGATACTGACCACCCGGGTATTGGCCTGGATACTGCGTGGGAGACGTCACTTGTGCAGCCGCCAAACTGCACAATAGCCACGCGCACGCCAGCACAACGGCAAGGTGGAGAGGGCGCCGCATAAAGCCTCCTGGACAATTCGGCTCGTCCGGGGAATCTGTGGGTAACTGGCGGGTTTCAGAGCTGGGATTGAGTGAGGAAACGGTGAAACTTGCGGCAGGTGGAGTCGAACGAGCGCTGCTCGTCTTCCCAGCCGTTGTGGATCAGCGGACCGCCGTCC
>JBGPHT010000042.1:0-50152 GCA_041484525.1 Bryobacteraceae bacterium
TAGCGGGATTCTTCCGACCGGCGAATCTCATCCTGCAATCCGAGGATGATCGTAGCCGAGTCTGCAATGGTGAGAGGTCTCATGTTTCGATGAGAACACATCGCCACAACATGCGCAATTACTTATGTCGCAGTGTTTAGCAAAGCGGAAATCGCGGGTCGCAGCACCACGGATGCGCTCCAGAGTTTAGAAAGGAAACGGGACCTGCCGGCTCGAATCGAGGTCGTTCCACTCCCAGGTTCCGCGCAAAAACGGTGGCGCTGGAAGAGATTTCGCGCTATGTCATCCTTCGCCATATCAACAGTCTTTCCACGGCAGGAAATGCGTCGCCGCGGCAGTATGAAGAGCCTACGGCTCGGCAACAGGAAAAGGCAAGAAACAAGGAGAAGACCAAAGTGGACACTCCCCCAAACACCCGTGCCCTAGAACGGCACGTCGTCGTCTGTGATCCCTTGATTGAATTCGTCCGCCGCCGGTGCGGCCGCAGGGGACTGCGGCGGACGCTGCGCGCTGCGCGGCATCGACACCGGCTGCTGCGAGAATTCGCCACCCGCTGGAGCGCTGCCCGAATCGCCGCGGCTGCTGCCGAGCAGAATCAGATCGTCGCAGACCACTTCGGTCATGTATTTCTTCTGGCCTTCCTTGTCATCGTAGCTCCGCGTTTGCAGGCGGCCTTCGATGTAGACCTGCTTGCCCTTGAGCAGGTAATTCGCCAGATTTTCGGACCGCCACAATATGACGTTGTGCCAGTCCGTCTCTTCCTTCCACTCGCCCGACTGCTGGTCCTTCCAGCGCCGGTTGGTGGCGATACTGAACGTGGAGCGGGCCACGCCGCCGGGCGTGAATTTGGTCTCGGCATCCTTGCCGAGATGGCCAAGTAGAATCACTTTATTGACGCTTCGGGATGCCATCTTATCCTGAACTGTATCACACCGCGTCGCCGGATTTGCCCGCTACTTCACCACGTTTACGGCCACGCCCGCGGTAGCCGTAGCCGGGCACGCCGCCATCGCGGTGCGCGCCTCGCGCTTGGGGAAATAGGGAGAGACCGCCGCCAGCGATTGCTCCAGATAATCACGCTCGGTGCCGCACGAACCGCCCGACACCGCCGCCAAATGCCGCCACGCCGCAGCGTCGGCTCTCAGCTCCAGGGGGATACCGGAATTCAGCGCTTCCGCCAGCTCGTCCTCGGACTGCGCGAATTGCTTGCGGCGGTAGAGCAGCAGCGCCCGGTAAAAATGTCCCTCTCCGGACGCCTGATCCTTGGCATTTGCCAGCGCCCTCCGGCTCGCCTGGCTATAGTCGGCGGCCGCGGCTTCGTTCTGTCCGGCGGCCTCCTTGGCGCGTGCGCGTAAATAGTACGCGCGCGCCGCAGACGGATCGAGTTGGATCGCGGAGTCCAACGTCCGGATTCCGGCGGCAGCGTTTCCGGCCAGAAGTTCGGCGCCTCCGAGATCGACCAGGGCACCCGGGAGATCGGGCCGTGGGCTCACCATCGCCGTCACCGAAGGTCCGCCGCCGTCGCGCGCACGCCAGATCCCGACGGCTTCCCGATAGACTCGCACCGCTTCGGCATATTTACGGTCGTGGAAGGCCTGGCGCCCGACGGTCCACTGAGGCCAGCCCGTCGAGGCCGAGTCCGCAAACTGCCGCGCGGCCGCCGGGAGATCGCCCTGCCGCAGCGCCATCCATCCCAGCCATAATCGGCCCGTGCGCAGGATGTCCGCGCACCGCTCCGCCGGCATCACAATCGTAGGACACGCGGCTTCGGACTCGGCCGCGGAAATCTCGCCCCACGCCCGTTCCACAGCGGCGCGGTCCATCCCTGCGTGAAGCCGCGAGATCGCCGCCAGCACACGCACGCCCGAGGACACAGGCTCGGGCGGCAGCTTGCTCTTCTTTGCAAAGCGCCCCGGCCAGGTTGCAATGACGGCGTCGAAATCCGAGGCCGCCTCCTTGAACTCGGATGTGTTGTGACTGAGGGCCGCCTCGGCCAGCGCGCAGTATCCCTTGCGATAGTGCACCAAAGGCAACTCCTGCGGCGATACCACCGGCAGGAACGCCGCCTGGCTCTGGATACACGTGCTTGTGTCGCGCAGTTGCGGCAGGGCGGGCAGCGCGACACGCTCGAAATCGGATTGGGCCTTCAGACCCAGGGCGAGCTGCAGCTCGTCGGCGCCAAACAGCGCGGATACCCAGAGAAATGCGAGAATCCGTACAGTCATCAGCTCAATCAGCAGCAGCCGCTACACCGTTGTGCGAAAGCATACATGGTTAGCGGGTGAAGATAGTAACGTCGACATTCATTCCGGGCCGCAGAATCAGCCCAGCCTGCTTCTCCACCAGGATTTTCACCGGAATTCGCTGCACTACCTTCACAAAATTGCCTGTCGCGTTCTCCGGCGGCAGCAGGCTCATGCGCGATCCGGTGGCGCTCGCGATCGAATCTACACGGCCCGCCACGCTGCGGCCGTACATATCTACCTTGATCTCCGCCCGCTGCCCCGGCCTGACCCTTGCCAGGTCCGTCTCTTTGAAGTTCGCCGTAACCCAAACATCATCGAGCGGGACGATCGTCATCATGCCCTGACCCGGCTGCACGATCTGCCCCACCTCGACGCTCTTGCGCGTTACGACGCCGTCGATCGGCGCCACGATCCCGGTGTAGCCGAGCTGCAACTCGGCGGCATCCAGATTAGCCCTCGCCGCGGCCACCCCAGCCGAGGCACTGCCCGCATCCGACGTCCGGATGGCCACTTGCCGCTTGTCCGCCACCGAGGTCTCGACCTGCGCCTTCGCCCGATTCACCTTGGACTGCGCCGCACCCAGCGCCGCCTTCCTAATGGCAGCTTCCTTCTGCGCCGAGGCCAGCTTCTCCTGCGCCGCGCGCCAGTCGCTCTCCGCCATCCGCGCCGCCGCCACGTAGCCGTCGTACTGCTGCTGCGAAATCTCCGCCTTGTCAGCCAGGGGCTTCATGCGCGCCAGGTCGGATTGGGCACGATCGTGGTTCGCCTGGCGGGATCGGACATTCGCCTCCGCATAGGCTAAATCGGCTCCGGCTGCCTGCTCGGCGCCGAGGCGCGCCCGTTCCAACTCGGCTTCGGTATTGGCTAACTGCGCCACTGCCGCCGATTCGCTCGACCGCGTCGTCTCGTTCATCCACGGCACGGTCACCTGCGCGGAATGCAACTGGCTCTCGGCTTGGAGAAGCGCCGCCTTTGCCATCCCCACCTTCGCTTCAAAATCGCGCCGGTCGATCCGCACCAGCGGGTCACCGGCTTTCACCGGCTGGTTGTCCTTCACCAACACTTCCACCACGTTGCCCGTGATCTTGGGCGCCACCGCGCTGATGTGTCCGTCGACTTGTGCGTCATCCGACGAGACGCGATCGCGGAAATGGAAGTACGCCATCACACCCGCTGCCACCACTGCCAGCACCATGACCGGCAGCACCATATATTTCACCCGCGACTGCCTCCTGGGTGCAACCGGGTCGACGCGCGAAGCCTCCGCCGCGGGCGCCTCTTCGAGAACATTGGCCATAGACTGTGGAACCTTCTGCCTGGGTATTCCTGCATGCGAGGAACCAAAACCCGCCTCGCCGCCAACTCCCTTCTGCTGCATTTATTGCCAGTCCTCCGCAGCCCATCCGCGGCCTTGCCTAATGCCCGTATTTTGGCACTTCCCGCGCCGGCGGGACGCTCTTCATGAGGAACATCAGCGGGACGATCAGGATGAACAGCAGCGCCATAAACCAAAAAGCGTCTGCAAATGCCAGCATACTCGATTGCCGCAACACGGTGCCGTAGACGATCCCTTGCGCCTGCCGCATCGCATCGGGCAGTGACGAGCCGTGTTGCTGCAGCGTCCGTGTGGCGCCCTCGATCGCCTGCCGGTACGCCGGATCGTAAGCTGTCAGGTGCGAGCTCAGCGTCTGCTGATGGACCTCCGAGCGCCGCGCCAGCATCGTGGTGACGGTCGCGATCCCGGAGCTTCCACCGATGTTGCGCGCCAGGTTGAACAGGCCCGCCGCGTAGTTGGTGCGCTCTCGCGGAATGAAGCGGAACGCGACGGTGCTGATGGGCACGAACAGAAACGCCAGCCCCAGGCTCTGCACGATGCGGCTATACATCGCGGTGCGGAGATCGATGTACAAGGTGAAATGCGACATCATCCACAGGCCGGTGGCGCTGACAAGCACTCCGAAAACCACCAGCCACCGCGCCTCCACGCGCCGCATCAGCATGCCCACCATCGGCAGGCACACGCAGATCGCAATGCCGCCCGGAGAGAGCGCCATGCCGCTGAGCAGCGCCGTGTATCCGAGAAGCGTTTGCAGGAACAGCGGCAACAGGGCGGTGCTGGCGTACAGCACGAAGCCCAGCAGCAGCATGGACGCAGTGGCCAGCGTGTAATTGCGATCTTTCAGAATGTGGAAATCGATTACCGGGTCCTTTTGCCGTAATTCCCAAAGCACAACTCCGATCAGGCAAACCGCCGTCAGCACGGCGAACGTCAGGATGAAGTGCGAAGCGAACCAGTCCTGGCGCTGACCTTCATCCATCACCACTTCGAGCGACCCCAGTCCCAGCGCCAGCAGACCGAAGCCGATGTAGTCGATCTTGAGCCCCTGCGAAAGGCCCTTGCGCAACAGGTAGGGCGGGTCGTGAATCAGCATCGTGGTCAGCAGCAGGGAGAGCGCGCCGATCGGAATGTTGATGTAGAAGATCCAGCGCCAGGCAGTCCGACAATTGTGTGTGGCTGGCGTCGGCGTCCGCGTTGATGGAAAAAATGGGCTGGGTTGCAAAAGCTCCGCAGCCCATCCCAAAAAAGTTGCGCGCGGGGCTTCCGGCGATACATACTGAAAGCCCCCGTCCTGTTGTTGTTTACTTCTTGCGGTTAGGCGCCTGCGTCAGAGCTGATGCTGCTGCTTTTCCGAACGGGCGCGGGGGTCTTGGGGTTGCATAACAGTTTCGCGGCTCGGGACGCAACCCCAGCGGAAGTTTTCTCATTCTTCGCCATGGCGTTATCTCAAAACTTCCTCCGGAGATTCGAGATTATTTCGTTCGGATGGGGAAAAAGGGCGGAGCCTTAGGCGGACACGCTAGGGCTGCGAAGATGACTGCTGAGGAGCGGAGCGACAGTGCCCGAAAAGCAATTCAGACGCGTTGGGGAAAGGCTAAGGCTCAACTTGCGCTTCAGTCTGGTGTTGCGACTGACGGTGAGGTGGCTCGTTAACGCTCTGAAAGGTTTCGGCTTCCCACAGGTCGATATTTGAATTGCGGGCAAGTTCATCCCACGTACCCCTGAGTGCTTTCGATGATTCAATAGCGCTTTCCACGGCATCGTAGGTTTTTTTGGACGGCGTCCGGTTATTTCTCATGGCTATACCTCTTTCAGTTGGCCAATGATGACCGTGTGATTCATTCCGTGCACTACATCCTTGAGGTTTTCTAAAGCACCCTCTAAACCAGCACTGGCGGCCACCACCTTTAGGCCAATCCTGTTGGCTTCAGTCCTGTCGATATAGAATCCGTGCTCCGGGTATTCATTGACCAATTGCCTAGCAATTTCTTCGGCACGCTGTTTGCCATACTTCGGCTCCAACAACCGGATGGCATATGCCTCGCCAATTTTCAACAGCCTCGACATTTGGGTGTAGTGAACCGTATCAAGCTTCTCAAATAGAGGGCTCAGCATTTCTGACACAAAATGAAGCATGTGCGGTAACAGCGTCCCGACCGACTTGCCAGAACGAGTTTTCAAGAAAATAACACCCGCATCTAATGCCTGAAGAGCAAAGGCGTTGAGCCTCTCTAGGGCCTGCACTTCATCAAGGGCCGAGCAAATATCCTCCCTCTCGGGATCAAAAACCTGGACATCAAGCGGTCCTAGTTCTGCGAACGAAGAGAGACAAATATTTGATGCGCCTAGAGCAAACAGCGTCGCGGCACTTTTTGCCCACTCATACACGTAGACGTTGAAACCACCACAGTGTAAGCGAAGTAGATTGGCCATTTGAAAAGCGGCCTTTGCCTGGCCACCGGGTGAATCAATGATGACGTGAGCTGGTTTTTTGGGCAAGCTAGCCCTAGCCTCCATGAAGGCATTCAAAATGGAATCATCTATCTGCTCGAATGGGCCTGGAGCGCTGTGGCGCGGCGGGGCATCCTGAATGATAAGCCAAACCGGTTCCTTGAGTATGGATTCCACGTCCCTGACGGCAGCGATGAATTTGTCCGGGAGCGGGTTTAGGGGGAATATACTTGCGGCGTATTTTTTTTCGGAGCTACCGTCCCCGTTTTGGCCTTTTTGCTGGCATGAGCCGACTTGGGCGCTGGCGTCGCCTTGATTGGAGTCGGAGAGGGAGTGGGGGAGCTTGCCATCAGACTGCATGATATCACCACGCCCAACGCCATCATGTCAATCCCCTCTTTCGATGGCGTGCCATGTCCTGATCCCTAGCCGCCACCAGCACCCACACACAAATGTCAGACTACCCAGCGCCAGCTATAGTTGTCGGTGAGCCAGCCGCCGAGCGTGGGGCCGATCGTCGGCGCCACCACCACGCCCATGGCGTATACCGCCATCGCCATGCCGTGTTTTTCGCGCTTGCCCGCGATGTGCGGTAGCGCCACGTTGGCGACGCTGGTGTCCAGCACCTCCATGAACGTCGCCAGCATGACCGTCATGGCGATCGCCCACGGGCTGATCTCGCCCCTACTTCGCGTACACCGCCTCCATCTGTCCGGCGGCGTGGGCAAGATCGGCGCGCGACTGATTGTAACGATAGAGCGCCGCGATCTGGTTATCGCTGGCGCGCGCCAGCTCGTTCTGCGCCGTGACTACTTCAATGTTGTTGGCCACACCGGCCTGGAAGCGGTCGCGCGCCTGCACCACTTCCTGCCGCGCGAGATCGATTCCAAGATTCGCCACCGTCACCTCGTTGCGCGCCGAATCGAGCTGCGCGATGGCCGTCTTCACTTCGAGCGCGATGCGGTTGCGCAGTTCCTGCTCCTGCTGGTGCAGTTGCCGGATTGCGATATCCGCCTGCGCCCGCTGCGCCTGGATGCGGCCGCCGGTGAATAGCGGAAAGTCGAGGTTCGCCTGGTAGCGATACACCGGAATGACGCTGCCCGGCTGCAGACCCTGCTGCGCCCAATCGCCGTCCACCGAGAGCTTCGGAAGGCGCGCCTCGCCGGCAGCCTTGCGGTCGAGTTCCGCGCGCTGCTCCTGGGTGTGGATCTGGCGCATCTCGGAGCGCGCGCCGTAAGCCCAATCCAGCGTCTGATCGGCGGAGACGGCCGGCGTATCGAAAAAGCTCACCTGGTCGGCCAGCTCGATCTTGCGCTGCGGATCGACGCTGAGCAGCCGCGCCAGTCCGAAGAGCGACGTCTCGAGTTGCGTGCGCGCTTGGATGAGCCGCTGCTTCTCGTTCTGCAACTGCACATTGGCGCGCAGCGTATCGATGCCAGTCCCGACGCCGTTCTTCTGCAGGTCGGCAGCCTGGTCGTAGAGCGCCTGCGCCAGGTTCACGCGCGACTGCGCGGCTTCCACATCCGCCGCCGCCCGCTGGCTGCCGAGATACTGCGAGACCACCAGCAGCACGCTCTCTTCGCGCGCCGTCACTTCTTGCGCGCGGCCGGCGTCGATGCCCAGTTGCGACGACCGGTACCGCCGCCATAACGTTAGGTCGAAGACCGGCGCGTGGAAATCCACGCCAACCTGGGAGACCGCATACGGTCCGACGTGTTGCGGGAAGCCGGCGAACCGGAATCCAATCGCCGATTCGAGGTTGACGCGGTTCACGGCCTCGGAAACGTTACCGCTCGCTTGCGGCAGCAGCGCCGATCGGGCGAGCGCGCGATCCTGCTGCGTGACTTCGACGCCGAGATTCGCGAGAATCACTCGAGGATTTTGCTTAAGCGCGAGGTTGACGGCGTCGCGCAGGGTAAGCTTGAGCGGAGCCTCCTGTGCGAAGCAGGTCGCCGCAGCCAAGCCCACAACCCCTAGAAATCGATACCACATAGCGTCCACGTTAACAAAACGCAAACGCCTGGCCAATCCAAAGTACCTGTTTTTTCTATAGTTTCAGGCCCATCCGTCGCCCAAATAAGGGCAGCGGCCCAAATCGCGTCAGAAGTTTTTGTGGTCGATCCCGAGCTTCCGCATCTTCGCCTGCAGCGTGGTCCGCTTCATGCCGAGTCGCGCCGCGGCGCCCTGGTCCCCCCCGACCTTACCGTCCGCATCGCGCAGCGCGCGCACGATCGCGTCGCGCTCCGCCGCGGCCAGCGTGACCGCATTGCCGGAGGCCGGCCCGCCCCGCTTCAGCTCCCGCACCGGCGCGTGCAATGCCGGGCCCGGCGATACGATCACCGCGCGCTCGATGAAATTCTGCAGTTCCCGGATGTTCCCCGGCCAGTGGTACCGCGTGAGCGCCTGCATCGTCTCGGTGGGAATGGTGGTGATGCGCTTGTTCATGCGCCGCGCGTTCTGCTGCACGAAGTAGCGCACCAGAATCGGGATGTCGTCGCGCCGGTCGCGTAGCGGCGGCACCGTAATCGGGAACACGTTGAGCCGGTAATACAGGTCCGGGCGGAACTGCCGCTCGTCCACCATGGCGGTGAGGTCGCGATTGGTGGCGGCCACCAGGCGGGCGTCGGTGCGGATGGTGCGCGAGCTGCCCAGCCGCTCGAATTCGCGCTCCTGCAAAACGCGCAGCAGCTTGGACTGCAGCTCGAGCGGAATCTCTCCCACTTCATCCAGGAACATGGTGCCGCGATCCGCCAGTTCAAAGCGTCCGATGCGTTGCGCGATGGCGCCCGTGAACGCTCCTCTTTCGTGTCCGAACATCTCGCTCTCGAGCAGCCCGGTGGGAATCGCGGCGCAATTCAACTTGACGAAGGTGCCCTGTTTCCGCGGACTCAGGTCGTGGATGGCGCGCGCCAGCAGCTCCTTGCCGGTGCCGGTCTCGCCGAAGATCAGCACCGTGGAACCAGTTGGCGCGACGATCTCGATCTGCTTAAGGATGGCCTTGAGCGCGCGGCTTTGCCCGATGATTTCCTCGAAGCGGTTCTCAGTGCGGATCTCGTCTTCGAGATATACCTTCTCCTCCGCCAGCCGCGCGTTCAACTCCTCGATCTGTTTGTAGGAAAGCGCGTTGTCGAGCGCGATCGCGATCTGTCCCGCCACCTGCGAGAAGAACGGCACGTCGTCCGCGGCGAAAAAGTTGGGCTGCCGCGAGGCCACGCTCAGCACCCCCAGCACTTTGTCATGCGAAACCAGCGGCATGCAGCAGAGCGAAGTGAGGCCTTCGCGAATCAGGACCTCGGCGGTCGAGGGTGCCAGGGCGCGCGTCTCCTCCATCGTGTAACAGCGGCCTTCGCGGGTGCGAAACACGTGGCCTGCCAGCGTGTCGTCGATCGGCAGCAGCAGGTCTTCCCGGATGAAACCGGTACCGCTGGGAAAATCGACCATCTGCAGCCGCAGGCCGTTCTTCGCGGCGTCGTACACCATGACGCTCGAATAATCCAGCCCGAAGGTGCGGCGCAGCGATCCGGCAATGGATTCGAATAGTTGCTTGCTGCCCAGGCAGCTCACCACCGCGTTGTTGATTTCGAGCAGGGCGCGCAGGCGATCCCGCTCGTGGGAGAGCTGCTGCTCGTATTCCCACGCCGCCTCGTGGTTGAGCGCGTTGTCGACGGCCACCGCCACCTGCCGCGCCGCCTGCTGCATGAATTCGATGTCGGCAGGCAAGTAGGCTTCCTTGGCCACCGATCCGAAGTGCAGGCCGCCGATCTCGCGCTGCGCCGTCACCAACGGCAACACGCAATACGATTCGATCTCGTTGGCCTCGAGAATTTTGCCCAGGTTGGGAAAACGGTCCGCCAGCAACGCCCGCTCGGAGACGTAATACGGGGCGCGCGTCTCGATGGCGAGGCCGGTGGGGCTTTCGTCGAACGGGATGGCTTGGCCCGGCCGGTCCGCCACGACGCGATCGGTTTCGAGAATGTGCAGCCGGAACGTGCGATCCTTCGCGTTGAACAGCGTCAGCCCCATAAAGTCGAAGGCGACCACGCGCCGGAGACAGCGGCTCAGGTCCGCAAATAGTGTCGAGAGCTGCCGGTGCGAGGCGATCGATTCGGCTACTTCGAGGAGAATTTCATGACGCGCGGGACTTTGGTTGGTAAGGAGATTGGCGAGCGGGTCCGGACGTGTCGGCGCGGAGGAGGGCATCGGAACTACCCAGCTTTTCTTCAACCGTACCACAATGCCGCCCGTGGCAAACCTCCTCGACTACGGACTGAATGAGCGGCGTGAGGGCCTGAATCTGGACGCCCGCACCGTGCATTTCGGCCAGCAGGGACCCGCCTTCGGCATCCACGAAGTCGACCTCGCGCAGATCGAGAACGGTATTCCGTCCCTGGGTGGTGGAAGCGGCCGTCCGCCAACATTGCCGCAACTCCGCAACCCAGGCGCCCGAAAGCCTTCCTTCGAGATGGAAACGGAGTTCAGTGGCGCTGTCGTGAAGCGTGATCTTCAACATAATACTCTTCGGTTGCGAGAGGGCAAATGCGTAGCCAGATCGGAAGTCTATGCAAAACAGACCCTTGCGCCCGATGCCGCAGTTCCGGTCCAGGGCGGTTGCCCAAATATCGGCAAGCGAAGGGGATCTTGCCCGTACCGGGTAAATACTGCCGCACCTTTCACGCCGCCTGCGACGCTGTTTCGGGCTGACTCGGTGGCTGCTCCGGCGCCACAGGCTGAGTCTTACATACCGGGCAGCAGCCGGCGCAATACCATCCGTGCACAAATTCCGGTATATGCAAGCTGTTGGGCCAGTTACCGCAAGTATCGCAACACCCTTTTACCAGCACCGAGATGTGGCAGTTCGGTCTCATGACCGGTTGTCGAGCAGGTGGATTGCCATGCCGCCTCGACGCCTAAAGGTCTCGATCGCACCCGCCGATAAAGTGTCGTGGCGAGCGCGTCCGGCGTACCGATGAAACGAATCCTTCTCTCCGTCCCGCACCTGGGCGCCGTCGAGCAGCAGTTCGTAGCCGAAGCCTTCGCTTCCAACTGGATTTCCACTGTGGGGCCGAGTCTTACCGGGTTCGAGCGCGAATTCGAAGACCGCATCGGCTTACCCGCGGTGGCACTCGGGAGTGGCACGGCCGCCATTCACCTCGGTCTGCGCGCCCTCGGCGTGGGTGGGGGCGATACGGTCTTCTGCTCCGACCTGACTTTCGTGGCCAGTGTGAATCCGGTTCGCTACCTGGGAGCCGAGCCGGTTCTGATCGACAGCGATCGCGCAACGTGGAACATGGACCCGGGGCTGCTCTCGGCCGCGCTCGCCGATGCGGACCGTCGCGGGCACCTGCCCAGGGCGGTGGTCGTGGTCCATCTGTTCGGGCAGGTTGCCGACATGGACCCGATCCTCGAGGCTTGCGCCCGATACGGCGTCCCGGTCCTAGAAGACGCGGCCGAGGCGCTCGGGTCCTTTTATAAGGGCCGCCCGGCAGGCACCCTTGGACGAGTGGCGGCGTTTTCCTTCAACGGGAACAAAATCATCACCACCAGCGGCGGCGGCATGCTGGTTTCGCGCGACCCGGAGATTGCCGCCAAAGTGCGCTTCTGGGCCACCCAGGCACGCGACCCGGGAATCGCATTCGAGCACTCGGAGATGGGTTACAACTACCGCCTCAGCAACGTGCTGGCGGGGATCGGCCGCGGCCAGTTGCAGGTGCTTGACGAACGCGTCAGGCAGCGACGGGCGGTGGCGTTTCGCTACCGCGACGCACTCGCCGATCTGCCGGGCATCACGCTGATGCCGCAGGCGCCCTACGGTCTGCACACCAACTGGCTCAGTTGCTTTCTGGTGGACGAAAGCCGCTTCGGCTGCTCGCGGGATGAGCTGATCCACCGCCTGGACGAAGCTGGTATCGAATCGCGGCCGGTGTGGAAGCCGATGCATTTGCAACCGCTCTACGCTGGCGCCCTGGCGTGGGGCGGAGCCGTGGCCGAACACCTGTTTCGCGCCGGAATCTGCCTTCCCAGCTCGAGTAGCCTGACGGCTGCCGACCAGGCTTATGTGGTCCGCGAGGTCCGCGCTTCGGCTCTGGGCGCTCCATCTGCACACACCGAAACTTTTCCGGAATTCCGCGCCGCACTCTAAACCGATCCGCGAAACAGGCCGATAGAAACCGCAGGAAGTGCGATGCAGCTTTTGAACGCAATAACCGGCCTGGTCGTTAGAGCGCTGCGCAAGCGCCTGGCGTACCTCTGGATCATTCAGGCGGTACAGATTTGCATTTTCGTGGGGAGCGGCGTCACGGCGTTTCTGCTCCGGTTTGAATTCTCCATACCGCTCGAATTCCACAACGCCCTGTGGCTGGGTCTGGCTGTGTGGTGCCTGGTCAAAGCGGCGATCTTCCATGCCTACGGGCTGGACCGTGGCATGTGGCGGTACTTCGCGACCTCCGATCTGGCGCGCATCGCGTCAGCCGCCACCCTGGCTTCAGCCGCGGCCGCGATCCTCGTGCTGTTTTTCTCGCCTTGGCCGTTTCCGCGCTCTACCCTCATCATCGATTTCCTGCTGACGCTGCTGTTGTCGTCCGCCGTGCGCGCGGCCACCCGTATATGTCTCGAAATGGCTTCCCCAGCGCCCGCCAACGCGAGGACCAGGGTATTCATCTACGGCGGCGGCGCGGCCGGATCTCTGCTGCTGAACGAGGCACGGTCTAACGCCAGATTCGGGCACGCTGTCTCCGGCTTCATCGACGACGACCCCAACAAGCGCGGCATGCGGATCAACGGCTTGCTGGTTCTCGGAACCGGATCGCAGCTTCCGCGCCTGGTGGAGGAGCACGATACCCGCGAAGTACTCATCGCCATCCCATCGGCGACGGGAGCGCAAATGAGCGGCATCATCCAACGCTGCCAGGACGCGGAAATCAGCTTCCGCACGATGCCCGCCATCGGCGAAATGGCGGAAGGCAAGGGAATCATCGGCCAGATTCGCGATGTCGCCGTCGAGGATTTACTGGGGCGCACCGCGGTCGAACTGGACCGTGAACGAATCCGCAAGAAACTCCAGGGGAGCATTGCGCTGGTAACAGGCGCCGCCGGATCGATCGGGTCCGAACTGTGCCGCCAGATCGCCCGCTACCAGCCCGCGGCGCTGATCGCGCTCGAGTCCTCGGAGAGCGCCTTGTTTCATCTGGAGCAGGAGCTGCGCCAACGCTTCCCGCAACTACACTTTCATGCGGAAATCGCCAACATTCAGAATACGCAGCGGCTGCGCGATGTATTTCGCTTCTACTCGCCTACCGTGGTCTACCATGCGGCAGCGTACAAACATGTGCCGCTCATGGAGACGCACGTGTTTGAGGCCGTGGAAAACAACGTAATCGGCACGTATAACGTGGCCGCCATCGCGGCCGAGTTCGGCGTCTCGGATTTCGTCATGATTTCGTCCGACAAGGCCGTGCGCCCCACCAACATCATGGGGGCCACCAAGCGCGTTGCCGAGCTGGTGATTCGCTCTCTCCAGAATGGAGGCCCGCGGTACGTGTCGGTCCGTTTCGGAAACGTGCTCGGAAGCAACGGCAGCGTCGTCCCGATCTTCAAAAGACAGATCGCGGCCGGCGGCCCGGTCACCGTCACCCACAAGGACATGCGGCGATACTTCATGACCATCCCGGAGGCGGCACAACTGGTCCTGCAGGCATCGACCATGGGGGAGGGCGGGGAGATCTTCGTCCTGGACATGGGGAAGCCCGTCCGCATCGTGGATCTGGCCCGCCAGCTCATACTTCTCGCCGGATTGAAACCCGGCCAGGACATCCGGATCGAGTTCACTGGCATCCGTCCGGGAGAAAAACTGGAAGAGGAGATCAACCTCGCCGACGAGCGGATGATTGCCACCAGCCACGAAAAGATCAGGGTCTTCGCCGGCGCCAGCCTTCCCTTCGAACATGCCATGCGGCACCTGGCCGCGCTGCGCAATGCCTGCGATCGGCGCGACCTCACGGCACTGGTCTTCACGCTCAAGGACCTGGCGCCCGATTACAACCCCAGCAAGGAAATCCTGCAGCGGCTGCTCGAACCGGGCCTGGTGCGGCTAGCGACCGCCGTGGATTCTTCCACCGCACAGGTACCCCTGGCTCCGGCCTTCGTCATTCAGCGTTCCTGAGGCTCAATATGATCGACGCCATTTGCTTGCAGTGCGGGTCGGACAAGATGCGCCGGTCGAAGCGGCGAAACACCCTCGAGAAGCTGCTGGCTCCGCTCGGCGGCAAGATGCACCGTTGCCATCATTGCGATTCGCGCTACCTGCAACTCGGCGCATCGTGGCTGCGGCTGGACGATTTCCGGAGTGTTTTCCTGACGGTGCGAACCGGAGCCGTCTTAGTCGCAGCACTCGGACTGGTCCTCGCGGCCGTTATCTGGCTTGGTTAGCCCTCCCGTTCACAGCACATTTCTCGCAAGATTACGTTGATTGCAAAGGACTTCTCCCCTATCTCTGGCGAGTTCTTCGAATCCGCGTGCTACAACAACTGCCAGAGAGGCTCGCGCGCAGCCGCATGCTACTGACAGCAGATCTGCAAAAACAAATCCTCATCGTGGAAGATGAAGCACCCGTCGCCGCCGGCATACGGAAGAAACTCAAACGGTTAGGCTACCCCATGCCGGCGATCGCCAGTTCCGGCGAAGAAGCGCTCCGCTCTGTCCGGTCGAGGCCGTTCGACCTCGTGCTCCTGGACATCCATTTGAAGGGTGACATGGACGGTATCGCCACCGCCCTGGCGTTGAAAACCGAGTTGGAGACACCGGTCGTATACCTCACCGCCCATGCCGATCGCGAGACGGTCAATCGGGCCAAATTCACAGAGCCGCTGGGATACATTCGCAAGCCAGTCACTTACACCGATCTCCGCAGCGTCGTGCAGGTCTCGCTCCACAAGCACGCCGTGGAACGCCGCCTGCGCACCAGCGAGGCATGGTTCTCGACCACGATACGGAGTGTCGGCGACGGTGTGATCGCCACCAATGCCAGCGGCGAAATCGAATTCATGAATCCGGTGGCGGAGCAACTGACCGGCTGGCCGGCTACGGAAGCGCAGGGGCGCCTGCTCATGGATGTTCTCGGCCTCTTCGAGGAATCCACGTCCCGCCCGGCAAAGAATCCGGTGTTCGATCTTTTCGCGGGCGAGAACCGGAGCTATACGCTGATCTCGAGGGCGGGAGCCAGCACGGCCGTCGAAATCGGCTGCTTTGAGAACCGGTCGGGGGACGATGTGCTGGGCGCCATCCTGATCGCGCGCAACATCACCGCCCGGAAGGGAATGGAAGGCCGGCTGATGCAGTCGCAAAGAATGGAGGCCATTGCCAGCATGGCCGGGGGGGTGGCGCACGATTTCAATAACCAGCTCATGGTCATTATCGGATACGCGGACGAACTTTGCGGGCGCCTCGCCGGCGAGGACAAGGAACAGGCTCGCGAGATCAAGCAGGCAGCGTCGATTGCGGGTTCCCTCACGGGCCAGTTACTAAAGCTCAGCCGCCGCGACGTGGCGCGCCTCGAGGTACTGAACGTCAATCAGACGATCGGCGAGGTCGAGCCCTTGATCTCGCACAGCCTCGGGAAGACCCGCACGCTGACGACGGACCTCGGCTCCCCGTTGGGGTTCATTCGCGGCGATCGCAATCAGATCCAGCAGGTTCTTCTCAACCTCGCGCTCAATGCGCGCGACGCCATGCCGGAGGGTGGAGAGCTACGGATTGAGAGCTCGATCCTGGAAATCGACGCCGAAACCCCGGCGGCGCGTCTCTACCGCCCGGGTCCGTATGTGCGGCTGCGCGTGGCGGATACCGGCCAGGGCATGGAAAAAACCACGCTGTCGCACATCTTCGAACCGTTCTTCACCACTAAGGAAGCCGTCTTCGGCACCGGCCTCGGCCTGTCCATCGCGCACAGCATCATCGTGCAGAGCGGAGGCTACATCAGTGCCACCAGCGAGATTGGCCAAGGTACGAGTTTCGAAATCCTGCTCCCCTGTGCCGGTACTTTCCAAGGGCTCGGCGAAGTCTTCGGATCGGATCGCACCTCCGGGGAAGATCCGGCTCCCACCGTCCTTCTTGTGGAAGATGAAGATAGTGTCCGCCGCCTGATGCACAAGTACCTGGAGCGGGCTGGACATCAGGTCCTGGAAGCGGGGAATGCGCAGGACGCGGAGGACATTGCCAAAGTATACGCAAAGCCGATTCACGTTCTGGTCACGGACGTGGTGATGCCCGGCATCTCGGGGCTGGAACTGGCGCAACGGCTGGCGCCCCTGCGTCCGGACCTGAAAGTCTTGTTCGTATCCGGATACCGGCACGATACGCTCGAGCACCATGCGCTCAAACAGGAGCTGAACCTTCTGCCCAAGCCATTCCCGGCGTCGGAACTGATCCGGCGGGTTGAGATGCTGTTGAGCCAAGACGTGCCGCGAGCCGCAGACTCCAGGCATTGAAATCTTCGCCGGTCACCGAACTCCCTAAGACGGAGAAGCCTCCCGGGTTTCTAGATCGCAAGATCTCCATAAAGGCGATCGCACTTCCTGCCATCGCATTCGTGGCGGCGATCGTGCCGGCCCCTACTGTCAATCGCTGGAGAGTGGGCGCGCCTCTTGGCGGAGTATCCGCCTCCGGTGAGCAGGAACTCCAGATAGAACAGGTTGTCCGCGAGGTCAAAAGGCAACTGGAGGCCGCCGGCAAGGACCGACTGGTCAACAACGAGGCCACGCTTTTCAAGCTCAAGGATTTCGAGATGGAGATCAGTTTCCTCGTGCGGCACTCCGAACGATCGGGAACGGAAGGCAAGTTTGAACCGATCGCGGTCGATAACGACCTTCAGCTCGATTCCGAGCGCACCCAGCGACTGAAGCTACATTGGGACGCCGCGACAGACGTTGTAAAACGAGTGCCTCCATCGAAAATTCCAGTCGTGGCGGGAGCGCCTATCCACGTCGATGGCTCTCTTCCGCCGCCGGTGAAACCGGAGAAGGGAATGAGCAAATGATTGGCCGAATGTGTCCGATTCTTGTTGTGCTGTTTCTGGCAGCGTCATCGGCGGCGGCACAGAAGCTGGAGGTCACAATCGACACCACCGCGGTCAAGAGCAACGTATACCTGGTCGATGTCGAGTTCGGCGTTACGCCTGTCAATGTACGGGGCGCCCGGTTGGGACAGACGACGTACAGATATACTGAGGGCGATACTGCCCTGACTGCCGAGGTCATCCATCGCAAGTACGTTCGTCACGGTTTTCAAAGTGCCAGCACAGTTGAGGGAACGGACCTCCTCTTCACGGCAACCGTATCCGGGTCAAAAGCGGATGAAGGAGCGCCAGAGAGGCCGCCGGCACGGACGCAAGGGCGCCAGCCGGCGGCCGAACCGATATCGAGGCCCGCGGCCAAAGTCCAAGTGCTCGGGACAGTTCCCGCGGCCAAAGCGGCCACTCCCGTCGTGGTGGAGCCGGGAGCGCCTCAACTCCCGGTAGCAACCCAGCCCGCTGCGTTCAACTTCAATAGCACATACGATGTGGTGGTTGATGGTTGGAGAGGAATGATGAGGATCCTCTCTTCAAATGGCTTGTTCATCGACCGGGACAAACAGAGCCACCGCGTAAGAGTCTTATCGAAAGACCATCATCTGACGTTTTACGCGATCGGTCTGGGCGGTGAGAATGCTGACGGAACCGGCGGACAGAAGTTTGATGCGGATTTGATGACCGAAACGCAGAATGCGCTCGCGGGCTTCACGTGGTGGCACGGCCAGCGATTTTCGTCGACACGATTACAACTTCTTCAAGTATTCCAGCAGAGCGGCCTTCTGATCTTCGGGCAGCGTAGTACCGAAGACGTCGCCGCTGTGCCCGATGTTGCTGTTGCCCGGTTGGGTCGTGTCGTAAATCCAGATATTCGGGCCGGTAGTAGAGACGTCGCTACTATAGCCGATCTTGACCGGATCGAACTCGCGGTTCCCCGTGGCGAACTTTGCAGGACGCTGGTCGGGATGCAGCAGGTCATAGATCGTGGGCACCGAACCATTGTGCAGGTAAGGGGCGGTGGCCCAGATCCCGTTCAGAGGTCGTGCCAGATACTGCGCCGTGGCGCGCCAGATGACCGGCTTTGCGTCCATCGAAGCCTGGTCTGCGGGGCTGATGCCGTCATCCGCGAATGCCCTTTTCTTCAGACCGTCCAGGATTGGCGAAATGGCCTTGGGAAACGGTGTCGCTCCCACTGCCTGACCGAAGCTGCTGGCCCGATTTGGATCCGTTCCAATCTGCATTTGTGGGAACATCTTGTCCTGATGACAGCCCCCGCATGTCTGGTTGAAGATTTGCTGGCCCTGTTGCGCCTTGTTCTCATCGATCGCGCCCAGCACATCGGCAGGCCACTTGGGCGGTTGGAGCTTGTGGGTCAGCACCTCCAACTGGTGCAGGTTGCCTATCCGCAGCGTGGACTCGTACGTGCCGGGATCGAAGACCGCGCCCATTCCAAGCGCCTGCCCGATGTTGCGCTCCAGGATCGAATTTGTGTTGCCGTCATAGTGAATCCACTGGAACTCCTCCGGCTTTCGGCCGATGTTGTCGGGAACGCTCCAGATGAACGGGAAGCTCACCGGCGATTGCATTTTCACCGCATACGCCGGGAACAACAAGTTGCGCGCCGCGCCAAATGCGTCGATGCGTCCGGGACCCGGTTCGGTTCCGTCCACCAGAAGTTTTCCGTTTTGGATGTGGGCTAACCTCGCTTTCAGAATCGCGATATCGGTCTTCAGGCGCTCGCGGAAAGTGCCGTACGTCGCGGGTTTGGCCGCGTCGGCGGCCGCGGATGAGATGGAATGGAATGCGGGATCGGCGTTGGCTTTGGTCTTCACGTTTCCGGCGCCTTGCAAGTCGGGCTCGCTGGCGTATTGACCCGCGCCTTCGCCGGCCGGCGTGTCCTGAGTATTGCGCGTCTTCTCCATTGCGATAACCAGGGCCAGCAGCTTTTCCGGACTCTTCAAGGTGGCATCCAGCGATTCCTTGAACTCCACCTGGTATCCCTGAAGGTCCACCATGGCCGGTGCGCCGTCTATGCGGACGTGCTTGCCGCGATAGGTTAGTTCGGCGACATGGCACGCTGCGCAGTTGAAGCCCACTATCTCCACGCCAGCGGTACCCGAGTTTCGCGAGCGGGACACCGTGAGTCCAACCGGCAGTTGGTATGGGTTCGACGGGCCGGCATGATCCGGTAAAAAGCCGAACCGCTCCATGTTCTGGAGAAACGGCTTACCCGTCTTGACGCTTTGCAAATTTGCCAGAAGAGTGTACAGCATAAGTTCGCTGCCTTCCGCCAGATGATAATACTGGTCCCGTTCCGCTTGCGACCAGCCGTTGGCGCTGTAAGTGATGCCGTTGTCGGCGGTGGCTGTAGGCTGCTCCGGGGCTTTGTGGGAGCACGCCGCGAGTAACAGGAGCGCCGAAGTGACGAGCGCGGTGCGCGAGGCGAGCATTGGCTGATTATAGGTCTTCGAGAGGTGTGACGGAGGCCAGCGATTGCGCAGGATCTCTATGTTGAGTGGAAAAATGGTTCTGTAGTGGACTTACCCCGCGCGGACAAGTACTGGAGTGGACGCAGCGCGGAAAAGTAAGCGCATACGGCGGTGCACCGGCGGCCGCACGCTCTTGCCCGAACGCCAGGAGCCTTCGTCGGTGGTTCGCGCCGGATCGGCCCCGGCTCCCGCGGAAAAGCTGCAATAACCACGCGCGGGTCGAAAAGGTATATACTTGCCCAAACAGCCGGGAAATCCACGAAGCATCCGGAATAGAGGAGAGCTCATGCGATTTGTGATAGCGATTACACTCCTGTTTCCACTGGCGAACTCCTTCGCCCAACTCACCACCACCAGCAGTCTGAGCGGGACCGTCACCGACCCGCAGGGTGCTGCCGTTCCCAAGGCGCAGATCACCGTCGTGAACCCGGCGAACGGGCAGCGATATACGGCGCTGACGGGCGAGCGCGGCGAGTGGACCGTTCCCTCGCTGCCCACCGGCGTCTATGAAACGACGGTGACGGCGCCGGGTTTCAAGACAGCGAAATCGAACGACATCAAACTCGATCCGGGCGTCCCGGCGACGCTGAACGTCACGCTCGAACTCGGCGCAGTGGCGGAGACGGTGGAAGTGCGCGGCGGCGTCGAAATTCTGCAGTCCACCACGGCTACCGTGAGTTCCACGCTGGTCGGGCGGCAACTGAGCGACCTGCCGTTTACCAGCCGCAACCTGACCGAGTTGCTGGTCACGCAGCCGGGGACGTCGACGCCCGGCATTCCGCGCTCCTCATCGGTAAACGGCTTGCCCCGCGGGGCGATGAACGTCACTATCGACGGTGTCAACGTCCAGGACAATTCGTTCCGCATCGCCGACGGATTCTTCCAGGCCGTTCAACCGCGCCAGGACGTGATCGACGAGGTGACGATCACCACCGCGGCGGCGGGCGCCGATTCGAGTGGAGAAGGCGCGGCGCAGGTCAAGTTCGTGACCAAGGCCGGAACCAACCAATATCGCGGCGGTTTGTTCTGGCAGACGCGCAACACATTTTTCAACGCGAACTACTATTTCAACAACATCAACGGCCTGCCGCGCGACCGCATCATTCTCAACCAGGTGGGCGGCCAGGCGGGCGGACCGATCCGCAAGAACAAGCTGTTCTTCTTTGTGGCGTACGACGCGTCGCGGCTGCCGCAAAGCTATCCCGGCGCACGCACCATTCTGACCGACAGCGCGCGGCAAGGCATCTTCACTTATCTGGACACGGCCAGCCGAGCCACGCGGACGGTGAATCTGTATCAGCTCGCGGCCGCTGGAAATGGCAGCCTGCCGGCGGGCGTCCGGCAATTTGCCACCTCCGGAGATCCGATTCTGGCGGGCTCCTTCGATTCGATCGCGAAGCTCACGGCGGCCGGGGGCAGCGTGAAAAGCCGCGCGGCTTCGAACAGCGACTACAATCGAAACGACTACAACTACCAGACGAGCGGCGCCAACAACCGCGACTTCCCGCTGGTGCGGTTCGACTACAACATCACCGAAAAACACCACGCCGAAGTCGTCTGGAATTATCAGAACAACGTGCGGCTTCCGGATGGCGCGAACAATGTGATTCCGGTCTACGCAGGCACGGGAACCGTCCTTAACACCGACGTGAATACCGGATTGAAGGCGATCACGTTCACCGGCGTGGTCGCGCTGCGCTCCGTCATCAGCACGCATGTCACCAACGAAGCGCGCGCCGGCGTTCAGGGCGGCACGGTGTGGTTCCAGGGCGCGATCGGGCCCCCGCTGTTCCAACAATGGCGAGGCTACGCGCCGACTTTCGGCTTCATCTCGAATCCGTACACGTCCAATAGCACGCAGAGCCGGAACACGCCGGTCCACCAATACAGCGACAACGTCACCTACCTTCGCGGCACGCACGTATTGGCGTTCGGAGGCGAACTGACGCAGGTAAATCTGTGGCAAAAGATTCTGAGCACGCAGGCCATTCCGGCCATCACCTTCGGCGTCGCGGCCAACGATCCGGTCAACTTCGGCACGACGGGGATCTTCACGGCGGCGAATTTCCCCAACAGCACGCCGACCAATCTCTCCGACGCCGCCTCGCTCTACGCGCTGTTGACGGGACGCGTTTCCGCCATCAACCGCACCGTAGCTTTGGGCGAAGACTCCAAGGTCTACGGGTCGAGCCCGACGATCGATCGTAACCGCTATCGGCAAATCGCGCTGCACGTGCAGGACAGTTGGCGGGCGCGCTCCAACTTGACGCTGAACTATGGCGTGCGCTGGGAGAAGCCGTTGTCCTATGTCAATCTGAGCGGCATCTATACACGTCCGACTTACGCCGGATTGTATGGCGTGTCAGGCGTGGGCAACATCTTCAAGCCGGGCGTGCTGACGGGCGCGATCCCGCAATTCTTCGCGACCGATTCGGACACCAAGGCCTATCTTTCGACGAACAAGAATTTCGCGCCCTCGGTGGGCTTCGCCTGGTCGTTGCCGCGGGCCCACGGACCGCTCGCCTGGCTGTTGGGAAGCGGGCAGTCCGTGCTGCGCGGCGGCTTCGCGGTTTCGAGCATCCGTCCCGACGCAGGCGCTTTCTCGGGAGCTTGGGGCAGCAACCAGGGACGGTCTTTCTCGGTCGCCGTGGATCCAACCAACCAGGCAGCCGACTTCGGCGCGCCCGGATCGGTGCTGTTCCGTGACGCGACGCTCCCCGTGCACGCCTATCCCACCACGCCCGTGTACCCGCTGGCCGTGCAGGCGGGCAATTCGGTGCGCGATTTCGACCCGCACCTGCGGACCGAATACGTCGAGTCCTGGACGATCGGCCTGCAGCGTGAATTGACGCGCGAGATGGTGCTCGAAGTCCGCTACGTGGCCAACCACGATGTTGGCGGGTGGCGCACCGAGAATCTGAACGAGACCAACGTCCTCGAAAACGGATTCCTCAGCGAGTTTCAAATCGCCGCCAACAATCTCGCGATCGCCCGAGGCAGCAACGCCGCCAGCACCAACTTCGGCAATGCCGGACTGCCCGGACAGAAGGACGTTCCCATTCTCCTGACGGCGCTCGGAGCTGCCAACGATACCACCATCGCCACGCAGATCGCGCAGGGCCAGGCGGGCGCCGTTGCCAACAGCATCGCGAACAACGCCACACGCATGGCGCGCCTCACCGCGGCCGGCAAGCCCGCCAACCTGTTCTGGGTGAATCCGACCGCGACCGGCGGCGCGCAGCTCACCACCAATGGCGGCAGCGCGACTTACAACTCGCTGCAAGTGGAGTTGCGGCGCCGGCTGAGCGAGGGACTGCTGATTCAGGGCAGCTACGTCTGGTCGCACGCGCTCAGCAACCTCTTCGCCAACGGGACCGGCGGATCACCCACCACTCTGCGCGACCAGAGCCTGGACAAGGGGCCGACACCCTGGGACATCCGGCATGCGTTCAAGCTGAACTGGATCTACGAATTGCCCCTTGGGTCGGGACGGCGCGTATTCTCCCGCGTTTCAAACCCGGTAGCGCGCAAGGCGCTCGAAGGATGGCAACTGGCCAGCGTGTCGCGCGTGCAGTCGGGATCGCCCGAGCCGCTCACCAGCGCGAGGAATACGTTCAATCAGAACGAGTCGGGAGTGGTCCTCAATAATTTGACCGCGTCTCAACTGCAGGACATGATGCAGATCCGCAAGGTGACCAACGCCAACGGCATCGGCGCCGTCTACTACTTCCCGCAGTCGCTGGTAGACAATTCGCTGGCGGCTTTCGAAGTCGGCGGAAAGACGTTGAAGAACCTGGATCCGTCGCAGCCGTACATCGGTCCGGCCAGCACGCCGGGACAACTCGGCTACAGGGTCTTTCTCTACGGGCCGTGGCAGCAGCGTCTGGACTTCAGCCTGCTGAAGAGGACCAGGATTTCGGAAGGCAAGAACATTGAGTTCCGCGCCAACGTTCTGAATGCGTTCAACTTTCAGAACTTCATCTTGTCGGGCGGAATCCGCGACCCTGCGAGCAGCATTTCGCTCAATTCCAACTTTGGGCAGACGACGAATTCCTATCGCGATCTGGCCAACACCAACGATCCGGGCGCGCGCCTGATCGAGTTTGTGCTGAAGTTTAACTTTTGAGTTATGACGATACGCCGAACCCAATCGAGCGCGCTGGCGCTGGCGGCGCTGCTCACAGCCGGGGCCGCCTGGAACCGTCTGGGCGGGCAGAATCGCAACATGTTCCGCTTTCCGGCAACCGGGGGCGACCGCATCCGGACCGAGGCTCATCTGCTCCCCGAAGTCTCGACGGGCCCGCTCGATCCCTCGTGGAGTCCCGACGGGCAGTGGATCGCGTTTTCCATGCGCGGCGACATCTGGAAGGTTCCGGCGCAGGGCGGCGTAGCAGTGGCGCTCACCCAGGGGCCGGCCTGGCATTTCGAACCGGCCTGGAGCCCGGATGGCCGTTCCGTGGCCTTCAGCGTCGATCGAAATCGCAATCTCGAGATCGGCATCGTACCGGCGGAAGGTGGCGACGAGCGGATCGTCGCGTCCCATCCGCAGGTCGATATTGAGCCGGCCTGGAGCCCGGACAGCAAGGGTCTCTACTTCGCGTCCGCACGCACCGGCCGGTTCGCCATCTACTTCGTCGCGCTCGAAACCGGCGCCGTGACCCCGGTTGGCGGCGGCGAGGGGAGCCAGCTTCAGCCGGCGCCGTCGCCCGATGGCAAGTCGCTCGCCTATGTCTCACAGGTGCGGGGACGCACGGGGACGGGCGGCATCTGGGTGAAGCCGCTGCTGCCTGAAGGCGAGCCGCGCCTGGTGTACTACGAGGAAACCGAGTTTCGCGCCAGGCCTAAGTGGTCGCCCGATGGTCTGTCGCTGGTGTTCTCTTCAGACGAGGCCGGAACGTACGACATCGCGGCCGTGCCCGTCCAGGGCGGTTCAGTGGCGCGGCTGACGTTCGATTCCGCGGACGAATTTTCGCCCGTCTTCTCGCCCGACGGGACGCGCATCGCGTTCAGTTCGAACCAGGGCGGTCCGGCGCGCCTGGTAACGATGACCGCCGCCGGTTCGCGCCGCGAGGCCTGGACCGAGATCGCGATTCGCGCCCGCAAAAGCGTTCAGCCGACCGGCCGGGCGCACGTACGCGTGCTGGGTCCGGATGGTCGCCCCATGCCGGCGCGGGTGACGGTCGATGCCAGCGACAAGCGCAGCTACACTCCCGATGGCGGTTTTCACCGTGTCAGTCCGGTCACCGATACGCATTACTTCCCGAGCTCGGGCACATTCGATGTCGAAGTGCCCGCCGGCGCGACGCGCATTTTCGCGATGCGCGGACCGGAATACGCGCCCGCCACCGCCGAAGTCAACGTGCCCGTGGACAAGGTCATCGACGTGGAACTGCGGCTGCGGCGCCTGATCGACGCGCCCGCCATGCGGTGGTATTCGGGCGACACCCACACGCACGATCTTCACCAGGGCCGCTTCGGTCTCACCCACGAGCAGTATTTCGGAATGCTGCTGGCCGAAGATCTGCACGTCACCAACGCCCTGATCCACATGGACGGCACGCGCTGGATGGGACGCCCCGGCGATCTCACCGGCAAGCCGAGTCCGCTTTCCACGTCCACACACATCCTGCAGTACGCCGAAGAATTCCGCGGCAATCTCGGGCACATCGGACTGCTCGGGATCAAAGAGTTTGTCATGCCGCTATCGGGCGGTACGGGGTCGACGGTGTATGCGCCGGAGATGGCCAACTATTCCTATGTTGACGCGGCGCACGCGCAAGGCGGCCTCGCCGGCTACATGCATCCATACACCCGGCGCGTGGTGCGGGCGGAAGACGGCGCCGGCAGCGAGATCGTGCTCGATGTGGCGCTCGGCAAGGGAGATTTCTACGACGTCACCAACATTCCCTACGACGATCTGCTGAACGCGGAAATGTACTACCGCTACTTGAACGCGGGCTTCCGGATTCCGGCGACGGGAGGATCCGACGACTTCGGCAACTCCTGGAATGGAGGGCCCCCCGGCACCAGCCGGACCTACGCCAAGGTCGAGGGCGCCTTCTCGCTGCGCTCCTGGCTGGACGCCATCAAGGCGGGCCGCACCTTCGGCACCACAGGGCCGCTGCTATTCCTGACGGTCAACGGGCACGAGCCGAGCGATGAGATCAAGACCTCGGGACCAATGGAATTGCACATCAAGTGCGATGTAACTTCGATCGCGCCGCTCGACAAGGTGGAGACGATCGTGAATGGGGAAGTGGCGCAGACAATTCCGGTGACGGGACGCGAAGGCCGTTACACCCTCACCAGCACTGTGAAACTGGAGGGCAGCGGCTGGGTTGCGGCGCGCGCGATCGGCCCGTCGCACCCGACTGTCGCCGACGACTACGCGTTTGCGCAGACCAGCCCGGTCTACGTGGTCCGCGATGGCCGGCCATTCGTCTCAGCCAAGGATGCGCAGTTCCTGGACGCGATGCTGACCGCCTTGTGGCAGCGCATGCAAGCGCGCCGATTCGTGTCTCCGGCGGAACGCGACAAGGTCCAGGAGTCGGTCGAGAAGGCGCACCGGGTCTATCGGGAGCGCGCCCAGCAGCCGCACTAATGGGAATAACTGGTAAACGCCCGGCATGTATACTGCTATTTCGTATGCGAAACGCTGCGGCTGTGTTCTGCTGTCTGTCTTCCTTCTCGATGGCGCTCGGGCAGGATTCAGGCGCGGGCCGAACGTTGTTCGAGAACCGTTGCGCCGCATGCCACGGCGGCGATGGCAACGGCGGAGAATTCGCACCTGCGATCGCCGCCCGCCTCTCTACGCGTGACGATACCGAGCTCGCAGCTCTGATACGCACCGGCATTCCCACGCGCGGTATGCCCGCAGTCGCGCTGAGTGATGTAGAGATGGCTCAGTTGATCGCGCACCTGCGAACGTTGCGGACTCCGAGAACCGGAGCCCGCGCGCCGGTCCGGATCAAGGTTGAGACGACCGGCGGCGCCAAACTCGAAGGGATTGTGGCGGGCGAGGGCGTCGAGGATCTTCAACTGCGCACCGACGACGGGCGCATTCATCTCCTGCGCAGAGTAGGCGCCCGCTTTCGCCCGGTGACCTCTGAATCGGATTGGACCACTTACGACGGCAAGTACAGCGGAAACCGCTATAGCGAGCTCCGGCAAATCCACAAGAGCAACGTCGCGCGCCTGGCGCCCAGATGGATTTTTCCGATGGACGATACGACAGCGCTCCAAACGACTCCCATCGTGGTTGAAGGCATCATGTACGTCACCAGCGCGAACCAGTGCTTTGCGCTGGATGCAGGCTCGGGCCGGCAGATCTGGCACTATCAGCGCCCGCGGACCAAAGGGCTGGTGGGAAATGCATCGGGCGGCATCAACCGCGGTATGGCGGTGGCGGGCGGACGCGTCTTCATGGTGACCGACAACGCCCACCTGCTGGCGTTCAACCGCTTCACCGGCGCCGTGGCGTGGGAGATCGAGATGGCCGATTGGCGCCAGAACTATAGCGCGACAGGCGCGCCCTTGACCGTCGGCGATCTGGTGATCTCCGGAATCGCGGGAGGCGACGCCGGTGCCCGCGGATTCGTCGCGGCGTACGACCAATCGACGGGCGAGGAACGATGGCGCTTTTGGAGCGCGCCGCTGCCGGGGGAGCCTGGATCGGAAACCTGGAAGGGGAAAACCATCGAGCACCCCGCCGCGGCCACGTGGATGACCGGCACTTACGATGCGGAACTCGGTCTGCTCTATTGGCCCACCGGCAATCCCGGCTCCGACCTGAACGGCGATGAGCGCTTGGGCGACAACCTGTATTCCTGCTCGGTGGTGGCGCTCGATGTGAAGACCGGCAAGCTCAAGTGGTATTTCCAATTCACACCGCACGACGAGTGGGACTGGGACGCGCAGCAGCCGTTGGTGCTGGCCGATGCCGCGTGGGAAGGCCGGCCGCGCAAATTGCTGCTCGACGCGAACCGCAACGGCTTCTTCTACGTCCTGGATCGGACTGACGGAAAAATGCTGCTGGCAAAACCTTTCGTCGATAAGGTCACTTGGGCGCGCGAGATCGCTCCGGACGGCCGTCCAGTGGTGAATCCGGACCAGCGGCCGACGGCCAAAGGGACGAGAGTCTGCCCTTCGCTGATCGGCGCGGCTAACTGGTGGTCGAACGCCTTCGATGCGGCTACCGGATATTACTACGTGCAGACGCTGGAAAGCTGCGGCGTCTTCTCCAAGCGGGATACGCAGTGGGAGGCCGGCAGGGGCTTCAACGGCGGCACATCCCGAGATTCTCCGGATGACCGGCCGCAGAAGATCCTTCGCGCGATCGACTTCCGGACCGGCAAAATTGCATGGCAGTTGCCGGAGCCAGGGCCAGGCACCACGCGTGGCGGCGTCCTGGCGACTGCCGGCGGCGTGGTCTTCTTTGGCGCGGATAGCGATGCATTTATGGCTGCGGATTCCGCCACCGGGAAGCCGCTCTGGCACTTCCAGGCGAACCATTTCTGGCGGGCATCTCCGATGACGTACGTGTTCGACGGCAAGCAATACGTCGCCGTAGCGTCCGGCCCGAACATCATCGCGTTCGCACTGCCGGATTGAAAACACAGGAGACTCAGTTTAATCATGCGAATTTCCAGTTCCTTGCCTGGCCGCGGAGTGGTTGGCGCCGCTCTCTGCGTTATCTTCGCCGGCGTCGCGGCCTCGCAAAGCCGTACCGGCTATGACGATTTCGTCGCGCTGTTTCGCCAGTGGCGCGAGTTCCAGAAGCCGAAGGTCGTCAATGGCGTCCCCGACTACTCCGCCGGGGCGATGAAACTGCAGCGCGAAGGCCTGAAGATCTTCCAGCAGCGCCTCAACGCGATCGATATCCACGCCTGGACGATTCCGCAAAAGGTCGATTTCAACCTGGTTCGCGCCGAAATGAACGGCATGGAGTTCGACCATCGCGTGCTGCGTCCGTGGTCGCGCGACCCCTCGTTCTTTGCCACCATCAACACCGCGGAATCGGACGTGCCATTGCGCGAAGGACATCAGGTTGACGGCGTGCTCGAGCTCTGGCAGTACACTTTCCCGCTCTCCGTCAAGGACGCCACGGAAATCCGCGCCAAGCTGGACGCGGTCCCGGCGCTACTGGTACAGGCCCGCAAGGATCTCACCGAAGACACGAAGGACCTGTGGACACTCGGCATCTACACCAAGAAACAGGAGAGCACCGCCCTGGCCAATCTGCAGCGGCAGGTAACTGGAGATCAGCCGGAGGTGGCGGCCGCAGCCGATCGGGCGCGGGCCGCGGTGGACGAGTTCCGCGGCTGGCTCGAGTCGAAGCAAAAGACCATGAAGGGCTCTTCCGCTATCGGGATCGAGAATTACGATTGGTATCTGAAGAACGTCCACCTGGTGCCTTACACGTGGCGCGAAGAGTTGCAGATCGAGCAGCGGGAACTGGACCGCGCCATGGCGACCCTGCGGCTGGAACAGCAGCACAACCGCAACCTTCCGCCGGCCCCTTTGCCGGCCAGCGCCGATGAATATCGACAGCGCGAAAACCAGGCGGTAGATGATTTCATGAAGTTCATGCGCGACGAGCAGATCTTTACCGTGCGTGAATACATGCACCCGGCCAGACGCGCTGCGCCTGAAGCGGGAGGAGGCCGCGGTCTGATCCCGGAAGAGCGCCGGGACTTCTTCACCCAGATCATGTATCGCGACTCATTGCCGATGAAGTGCCACTCGATTCACTGGATCGAGAAGCAGCGAATGGTCGAAGAGGCGCATCCGAGCCCCATCCGCGCGGTGCCCGCGCTGTACAACATCTGGGACGGGCGCTCGGAAGGGTTCGCTACGGCTTGGGAGGAGGTCATGATGCACAACGGCCTCTTCGACAAGCGCCCGCGGGCTCGCGAGCTCATCTATCTTCTCGTGGCGATGCGCTGCGTTCGCGGGATCGCCGATCTGAAACTGCACAGCGGCGAGTTCACACTGGACCAGGCGGTGCAGTACATCGTGAGTGCCACTCCCAATGGCTGGTTCCTGGCCGACGGCACTACCTTATGGGAGGACATCCGGATCTACGCGCACCAACCCAGCTACGGCACCACGTATATCGTCGGCAAGGTGGCCTTCGACAAGTTGCTCGCCGACAAGTCCCGGCTGGCCGGTCCCAACTTTCGCTTCCGGGATTTCATGGACCAGTTTTTCGCAACGGGCGTAATTCCGCTGTCGCTGGTGCGATGGGAAATGACGGGCCTCGACGACGAAGCCAAGGCCCTCGGCCTGCGCATGTGAATACGTCCGCTGCGGCGTCAGAACCGGATCATCATTCGGAACTGAATGTTACGCTCGGTGACGGCAGCGGAGGTTGTCTGTCCGAAGCTGGTCGAAGTGATATTGATCGGGCTTCCGGTTGCGCCCGCCACCTGGAATACCGGGTGGTTAAAGATATTCAGCGCCTCCATGGCGAGTTCCATCCGCAGCCGCTCATAAATCGGAATCGTCTTCTGGACGGCCATGTCCGTCGACACGTATTTCGGTCCGTAGAGATAGACCATTTGTCCGAGTTGCCCCGGCGTGGTCGGCGGTGCGAGGATGCTGATGTTCGAACGGCCATCTGAGCCGACAAGAGTTGGCGAGACGAAGCTCTTGTTCTTGTTCGGTCCAGCTCCGACCGTGATCATGTCCTGCAATTGTGAAGTCGAGATGCCGTTGAGGACGACGCCGCCATCGGTCTGGTTGAATTGCGAGCGGCCGCTGGTCAATTTGAACGGGCGCCCGGATTGAATCCGCGTGATGGTGGAAATATTCCAGCCGCCGATGGCGCCATTCACCACTGAATTGCCGTGCAGCCAGTGGCCCTTGCCAAACGGCAGATTGTAATTGATAAACGCTAAACCGACATGCCGGATGTCGAAAACAGACGGTCCCTTGTTGATGCCCCGGTTGCGGATCGTGGTGTAATCCAGCTCGGAGTGGTCCGATTCGATAAACAGATCGCCCAGCGACTTACTCAACACGTAGCTCGACTGGATCGAGAGCCCATGTGTGGAACGGCGAAACTCGAGCTGCAAGGAGTTGTAGGTGGAATAAGAGTAGTCGGTCATCAAGCGCGTCGCAGCGCCTGAGGCGTACGGGTTGGATTGGAAAAAGTTGATAGGATACGGGCCGGGCGCGCTATAGCCATTCGCTCCACAGGGAGCCAGTGCGCTGCCGACCATTCGGCAAAGGTACGTTCCCCCCGATCCCGTGAGCGCGTTCGCCAGCGCACCCGCCTGGCCCTGCTGAAGCTGGGTCACGAATGTGCCGTTGGCGAAACCCTGGGCAGCGCTCAACACAGGCTGCGACCCGCGCGCGCCGAATGCGGCTTCAAAAATCGGCAGCGCCACCTGTCCGGCGCGGCCCGTGTTGGCGAAGCTGGTCACACCCGCCGATTGGTTGATCGCCAGATTGTTCTGCGCGTTGATGAACTCTTTCAGGAAGCCGTTTTCAAGGATATTGACTTCGTTCTGGTTGTACCCATGCCAGATATGAGTCCCCTTGTTCCCCACATAGCGGGCCTCGAACACCACGTTCTTCGGGAGTTGCCGCTGGATGCCGAAACTCCAGTTGGTGACGTAGGGCGAGCGGAGGTTGGAGAGCGTGCTGTAAAGAGTCGTTCCGCTGAAGTTGAACTGCGACTGCGCAAACGACGGGGAGAAGGCCGCAGGGGACGTGTTCAGCGCCGGCAGTGCGCCGCTCAGGCTTAACGAGCCGGGCGCGAAGCCGGTCTGTCCGGGTGTGAGGAACAGGTTCTGGGTCAGGCCGGGATTCTGCGAAGAATACCATTCGATCGGCAGCAGGCCCTCCTGGTAATAAGTCATTCCGAAACTCCCGCGGAGCACCGTCTTGCGGTCGCCGAGTATCTTGCCGATCAATCCGCCCGAGGCTGCCGGGTTCCACGCGAAGCCTACATTGGGAGCGGGGTTCACGTTGTCGCTCGAATAAACATGAGCACGAACCTGGATTTGAGGACTCTGCACGCCATCGAGCACACCCGGCGTAAAGGGCTGCGACGACACGCCGATCAGATCTGCGGGAGGGGGACTGGAGAAAATTCCGTTGGTGTTGTGATTGTCGCCGGTGAATTCCCAGCGGAGGCCGTAGTTGAGAGTGAGGGTCGGTTTGATGCGCCAGGAATCCTGAAAGTAGAGACCCCAGGTGGTCATCACTTCGCGCCGCACGAACGGCGAGTAGTCCTGATACTGATGAGTTTTCTCGTCCACGGCGCGGCTGTTGGTGATGTTCGAGAGACGTCCGGTGAGGATGGCGTAGAGCGATAGCGCGGTAGGCAGATCGCTGCTGCGCACCAACGGTATGTTGGTCGCATTCAGCACGCTCGTAATCGGGTCCGACGCGTCTACGCCAAGCGTCAACTGCGGAATGCTAGGCGGCACTCCGCCGCTGTTGCCGCCGCCGAAATTGGCTTCCCAATTGGACGTCCGGAGCAGTGATCCGCCCAGCGTGAACGTATGTTTGCCCCGAACGATGTTCAGATTGTCGTAGAGATTCCAGACCGGGTTATTGTCCGGGCTGGGAAGGGTGTTCCGAGCCAGCAGCGGCATGAAACCGGACGGGAAATTGATCTGCTCCAACCGTCCGTTGAAATTGAATTCGTTGATGGCTTCCTTGGCGTTGAACAATTCCGGATTGCCCTGCACGCCGACGCGGAATTCGTTGAACATCTGGGGATTGATGGTCCAATTCAAGCCGCTGGAAACGATGAAATAAGTCGAGATGAATTCGGATTGCTTGGGGAAGCTCGATCCGGGCCACGCCTGCGTCGGTGCGATGTCGCGCCAGCGAAGATTCCAGGAGCCCGTCCACGAGAGGTTCTGATTGATCTGATAGTCGGCGCGCGCCGTCGGGTAGCGCTCCACCAATCCGCCGATTCGATTCCACTGCAACCGGTTTCGAACCAGGTCCGAGGAGCTGACGCTTCCAAACGTAAGCGCGTCGTTCATGCGCTTGAGCTGGCCGGCGATGGTTGCGTCGAGCTGGCTCGGAAAACCGCCCTGACCGGCGATTTGCAAAAGGTTGACAGTGTGCTGAGCATTATCGGTTCCGCTATACCGGAACACCCCTGTCTGGGCCTCTGGCGTTAGAACGATGGTGTTCTGGACACTCTGAGAGGGCTGCCGCAATTCTTCGTGATTCAAAAAGAAGAAGATTTTGTTCTTCCAGATGGGCCCGCCGACGTTGCCGCCGAATTCGTTGAGCCGCAGGTTGGGCCGGGCGAGACCTGCCGCATTGTTGATCCATGAGTTCGCGTTCAGCTTGTCATTGCGCAACTGCTCGAAAGCGCTGCCGTGAAACTGATTGGTGCCGCGCCGGGTGACGAAGCGCATTTGCATCGCGCCCTCGCCGGTCGAATCCGCACCCATTCCGGTGGTGGAGACCGTGACCTCTTCGATGGCGCCCAACCGAAGCGGAGCGAACACAAAGTTGCTGGTGCCGCCGCTCTTGAATCGCTGCGAGTTGTTGTTGATGCCGTCGAGCGTGATGTTCTGCGAAGCGTTGGGAAGGCCGTTGAAATCGCTGTTCCGGTCGGAGCTGCCGCGCTGAGCGCCCGCCATCAGAAGAGTGAATCCGAGAATGTTGCGTCCATTCAGCGGCAATTCCTGGATCGTTTCATTGCGCACCGTAGTGGCGATGGTGGTGGAGCTGGTTTCGAGCGCCGCCGCAGTTCCCTGCACCTCAACGGTTTCCGTCACATTGCCCAGCGTCATGTGCATCACCACGTCGGTGGTGCGCGCAGTCTCTACCACGATTCCGGCAGTGACGGCAGTCTGAAATCCCTTCGCGGTCGCCACCAGGCGGTACGTGCCCGGCTCGACACGCACGAAGACGAACCCGCTATCCTCGGAAGACGTCGCGCTGCGGGTGGTGCCGGCAGCTTGATTCTCCAACTTCAGATCGGCGCCGGGAACGACGGCGCCTCCCGGATCCATGACCGTGCCGCGAACTTCGCCCGTAGTCGAGACTTGCGCGTGGGCGGCAGAGATTACCAGACAAAGGCATGCGAGAGCACACCAATAGACACGTAAGGCGACACGTTTCTCCATTATTTTTCCCCTTCGCCAAGGTCGGAACACTGGTCCGAGAATAGGAATCCCGTTTGCAACCTGGCCCCCGGTTAGGAAGGATTATATACGAAATGGAATCGCTTGCATAGCAATAAAATAAGGGGTTGGGTTAATTGAGAGAGAGGAATTTGCACCGCGCTGAGGTCAATTGTATTTTTGCACGCAATTAGACTCCCGGCGGCTACGTCTGCCTGCATCGCTCAGTCGATGCGGATCTTGGTGCTGAACTCGCCATCGGACTTAACCACTTGGCCGCTCTTATCCCAGACCGAAATCACGAAGTAATAATGTGCGCCGGATGGCAGTCCGTCCATCGACACGGTATGCGTCGTCCCCTGACTATTCTTGACCGGCTCTATGGTCAGGAGATCGCGACAGTCGAACTTCAGATCGGTGTCGGGCCGCCTTGTGCACATCTCAACCAAGGTCGGAGTGAGCTGAGCGGTACGGAACAGAATCGTCACTTTGTGCAGGTCCGTTCTCACTATGACGTCGGTGATATCCTGGGGCGGCAACTTAGGTTGGGGTGGCGGCGGCGGCCGATTGGGAACTCCGCTTTGTGACGTCGGGCCCGTACCGGACGCCGAGTAGCCTATGACCCAAATGGATCCGTCGGATCCAATTCCGACGTCGTTGGCTCGACCAGGCACCAATTGGAACTCAGCCGAACCCCCAGTGGGATCTTGCGAGGGGTCAGGCGGATCCTGTTTAACCCATCGGTAAATGGTCCTTTCGAGGGTGACGACCCATGGATTGCCATCGGGCCCGACGGCTATTCTGAACGCTTTCCCGGGGACCTGCGTCCATGTGTTGCCTCTATTCAGGAAAGAGATCTCGCCGTTGGGGCCGGTTATCCAGACCGGACCTTTCGAACTGACGGCGATGTCAGAAGCTGACCCTTCCAGCTTCACGAACGACGTGCCTCGCAATGTGTAGATATTTCCTTCCGTGTTGACCATAAAGGGCTGAGCGTTCCGCGAGACGCTGATGTTAAGCGCCGCGCCATCGATGCGGGTCCAACCCCCGTCGGACTCCAATCGGAAGATACCGTCGTCCTGGAGGATTCGGGGATCGCCGCCGATCACCCAAACCGAGCCGTCTCCTCCAATGGCTATATCCTTTGCCATCCCCGGTACGTGACGCCATGAGTTACCGGCAAGATGAAAAATTTGGCCAAACGAATTAACCACCCACGGAGAACCATCCGGCGCCACTGCTATTCTGGACGCGGCGCCGCCTCCACCCGCCTGATCCCAGTCACCTCTTTGCTGATTCCACTTAAATATTGGATAATCTTGAGCAGCAGCCGTTCCTGCCAGCAGCGTCAGCACCAAAAGACGCCTCACGAGTGCACTATCGAATCTTGACCACATCGCAACTCCTTCAGCCTTGCCAAATCCCAATCACCCAGGTTCATGTTTGCAGGTTATAGGTTTATGAGCCGTTCAATATTGACCACGGATGTGAACTCAATAGTCCGCGTACCGTACCCCGCTGGATCTGCGGCTTGATGTTACCACGGCGATTTGGACGCTAGTGGACGCCCCCCTCCGCGCCCCACTCAGCCAGCAATCGCATCGTCGCCCGTCTTTTCGCACGCAGATCGGCACAGCCAATCCCCGTAGACTATCCTGGGCGGCTTAGTACAAGTCGCCGTATCGGGACAACGCTGGCCCCGCCAACGTCGCCGGGCGATCCACCGAATGCCCGCGCAACGGATCTTTCCGATGACCAGGACAATGCGTACATCGACGAGCTGATTCGATAAACGGCTCGACGCCGCGGCCCTGGCAAGGTTCCCGTCACCGTCCCAGTGTCTTCGCCAGGTATTCCACGATCGCTTTCACCTCCGCGTCCGAACGCTCTGGCTCCCCGGGCAACCATATTCTGCACGATCGCATTCCATTCGATAGCATTCATGCGCTGGCTCGTCACGACCTCCACGGAATGGCAGCCCATCCCACAGGTCTTCTCCACCAACGACTTTGCGCCGCCGGACGGCAGCGCTGCCGGCGCAAACTCGCCGACCGTGGGCGTCCCGCGCCTTGCCACGCCGGCCGCCGCGACCGCCTTCGAGACGGAAATCGGCAACGGCTTCCGGCGAACCTCGGGCAGCGCAAACGCCACCAGGCTGTTGCTCAATCCTCCACCCAGAAACGCTCCGCCCCCCGCAGCCATCAGAGCCACATATTGACGCCCGTCGCGTCCCATGTAGCTAATCGGGCTGGTGTGCCTGCTCGCTTCCAGCTTGGTTTGCCAGAGCAGTTTCCCGGTCTTCGAATCAAATGCCCGGAATTGCGAATCATTCGCCGCTCCGATAAACACGACGCCTCCCGCCGTGGCTATGCTCCCACCGAGGTTCGGCGACCCCGTGTCGCGCACTCCGATGGCCTCGAGCGCCTCGATTCGTCCCAGCACCGATCGCCAGGCTATTTCCCCGGAAGACAAATCGACTGCGATCGGTTCTCCGAACGGCGGATTCTGGCACGGTATTCGTGTCTCTCGATTCCAAAACCGCGCATAGGGTCCATAGGCAGAGGTCCGCACGTACTCCGAACCGCGCTTCTCCATGTGTCCCCACTGTCCCATGTTCATGACGTTGACAAACAACAAGCCAAGCGAAGGATCGACCGACACCCCGCCCCAATTTCCTCCTCCCAGCGTACTTGGGAAAAAAAGAGCGTTTCCTTCGAGCGGCAGGGGCGTGTAAGGGGAGCCAACCTTCATCTGATTCGTTTCAAACAACTCCTTGCAAAAGCGCGCGTGCTCCGGCGACCGGTCGTACATCTCATCGAGTCGAAATGTGTTCTTCGCCAACGGCGGAGGCTTAAGCGGAAACGGCTGCGTCTTCGCGCTCACTTCCCCCGGCACGGCTGTCTGGGGCACCGGCCGCTCCTCCATCCCGTAAACCGGCGCTCCTGTCACGCGGTCAAACACGAACAACAGACCCATCTTGGTGATCTGCGCGACAGCCGGAATGAAGCGCCCCTCGCGGTGAATCTCAAACAGCGCCGGCGGCGCGGCCAGATCATAGTCCCAAAGGTCGTGATGCACCAATTGGCGGTGCCATTTTTTTTCGCCCGTGCGCGCATCGAGCGCCACCAGCGAGTTCCCGTACAGATTGTCCCCGGTCCGATCGGCGCCATAAAAGTCCGTGGTCGGGGAACCCAGCGGCGCATACACAATTCCTCGCTTCACATCAATCGAAAAGAAACCCCAAACATTGGTCCCCGATCGATTCTTCCAGCTATCGGGAGGCCAGGTCTCAGATCCCGCTTCCCCGGGCCGCGGCACGGTGTGAAAGGTCCACAGCAGCTTACCCGTCTTGGCATCCCAGCCGCGAATGTCTCCGTAAGCGCCCGCACTGGGCGAACCCTCGCCGTTGCTGCATCCCGTAATTACAACATCGCCAAACACCGCGGGCGGCGACTCCAACGCATACCGCCCATCCTTCAAATCTCCCGGAACACCTTGCTTCATATCTGCCCGGCCCTCGTTCGCAAATCCCGGCGCCGGCTTCCCCGTAGTCACATCCAGGGCCAACAGGAAATGCCCATTCCCTGCGAACACGCGCGGATGCAGACCGCTCGTCCCCTTCCAATACGCCAGCCCTCTCAGAGCCACCGGCGCCGCTTCGTGCTTCCAGAGCAACTCGCCGGTCTCGGGCACCAGCGCATACACTCCATCCGGAGCCGTCGCATACATCACCCCATCCACAACAATGGGCACGGCCTCCGATCCCGGCTTTCCCGTACGAAACGTCCACGCGAGCTTCAGCCGCTCGACATTGCCCGCATGAATCTGCCGCAAAGGGGAAAATCGCATCGCGCCCGGGTCATTTCCATAGGAAGGCCAATTCGTCTGGGCGAACCCGCCGGCGGAGAGCAACCACAGTGCTGCCAATCGAGTCACCACCCTACTCTAGCCGATTCGCAACATCCCGAAGATCGGTTTCCGCCTGACTTGGCACTCCGCCGTTAGGCAATGACGCCAAGAGGCGGACAAGCGCCACCACCTCGAATTTGGTTCGTTCTTCTCCGGGCGTCTCGCACAAATAGGGCGCCCTCTACTGCCGGCCCGTTTCAACCGCAATCGTGACTGTATTGCTCTGGACCACGCTGCCATCCGGCATCGTCATCTCCACCAGGAGCGGCCAGGAATCTCCCGGCGGAACACCCGTAGGCACCTTGGCGACGATCTGGTACACCCCCGCCATCGCCGCGATCACCGGAACCGAATCTGCCGTGGCGGAAAAGTCGCCAATCTTGATGCGTGGAAGTAAACTGCCGATCGACCCGATCCCCGTCGCAAGGATCGTAATCGAGTCGCCCGGCTCGGCTGGCTGCCCGGTATTCAGATAGGTGCGGGCCGTTGCCAGCAAGGGTGTCCCGGAAAGCGTCACCATCCCCTGACCCTGCCCCGAGCCGTCCGCCGAAAACACGCCCAGCGCGAACGGTTGCATCGTGGTCTGCACGGGATTTGTAGTGCCCGTCGCACTCTCAACCGAAATGTTCAGGACGGTTCCTGGATCGGCCGCGGGGCATACGAAGTCGATCCGCGTCGCCGACGCAGAAAGGACGGGGGCGTACGTCCCATTTATGTTCACTTGCGCGCCACCCAGTTGGAGAGAGCCGCCGGTAGGATCGGTGGCAGCCGGATTCGCCGCCGAGAGCCACCGCCCGGCCAGCGTTCCGACTGACCCGGGACTGCACGCGTTTGGCGACGTTCGAGTGGCCCCGTTGCGAACTTCCGCCAGGACCGGCTTTCCCGAATCCACCTGGATGACGACGTCACCTGACGAAGAACCGCCCACGGAATTCGCCGAGGTGAACGATACCGTGTAGGTCCCCTGCTGGCTTTCCTCCGGCGTCCACGAGAAATTTCCCGAAGTTGCGTCGAAAGCAGCGCCCGGCGGAAGATTCGCAACCGATAACGTGAGCGGCAGGTCGCTGGGATCGGCTGCGGAGACGGTAAAGGCCACGGGACTTCCGAAGCGAATGTACTGCTGCCCGGGGAGGCTCAGTATGGGCTTCAAGCCCGCCATCAGGATCAGAATCGATCCTACTTGCGTCTGACCGAAGCTGACCACGACACCCGCTGCCTGCTGTTTGGCGAGAGCATCGGTGCGGACCACGAAGCTAAGATCGGTTTGGCCGGGCCGTGTATCGATCGAAGTGGGAAGCTTTAGACCCGCGTTTCCACTGGACACGTCCAGGCGTACCACCGCAGGCACGTTGGACGCACTCAACCGTACGGCGCACGTAAACGAATCGCCCGCGTGTACCGCCAGCGGAAAGCAACTCAAGCGGGTTGGCCGGATCCCGAGTACCGGCAACGCGACAGATCGCGTGGCGCCCTGCATCGAAGCGCTGAGCTGGAACTGCTGATCCTGATCGGAGGCCGCCACGCTGGCCGCAAACTGAGCGGAAACGGCGCCCGCCGGAATCTGGATCTGCGCGGGAATCTGCATCCGTGAACTGTCCACCTGCAGCGTGACGACCGTGTCCAGAACCGCTGCCTGGGCCAAGACAACTGTGCACGCAAGAGACCCGGCGCTATTTGGATCCGGGTCACAGGACAATGCGGAGATGGCGCTCTCGCCAACGTCGATCATGACGCTTCGATTGCTGCTCCCCAACGAAACCGTGAGCTGAAATGACGCGCTGCCCGTTGCCGGCGCGGTCGCCGTGAAACTCGCACTTGTGGCGCCGGCTGAAACGACTATCGAAGCCGGAACGGTGAGCCCGGTCCCACTGCCCGCGGATGTAATTGTCACCGTGGAATCACTACTAGCGCTTCTCGAGAGCGAAACTGTACACTGCGTCGTCCCTCCCGGCGGCAGGCTGACCTCGCTGCAACTGAACGAAGAGACTCTGGGCGGCCCTAGTAGTGTCAACGTCGTGGTCTGGGAAACGCTGCCCAGGCTCGCGGTCACTACGGCCTGCTCATCCACCGCCGGCGTGGCCGCGGTTACCGGGAAGATGCCCGCCGACGACCCGGGGGCCACGGTCACAGTCGAAGGGAGAGTCAAGTCCGGACTGGTGCTGGTCAGCGACAGCACCATCCCGTTGCCAACTGCCGCAGCCGCCAGCGTGACGATGCAAGTGCCCGTAGTTCCCGGCTCGAGGTTCCCGGGCGCACAGGAGAGAGAAATAATGTCTGGAGGAACCACTGTCAAAGTGAACGACCGCGAAACACCGTTCAGGCTCGCGGTCAGGACCGCGATCGAACCCGTCGGGGCGGAACTGATCTGAGCCGCAAAGCTCGCGCTGCCGAATCCGGAGGGTACAGACAGAGCCGCTGGAACATTGACGTCCGGGCTGCCCGCGAGTGAGACCAAAACTGTTTCCGCCCCGAGCTGCCGGCTCAGAATGACGGTGCAGCTTACGGTGGTCCCCGCACGCAGCGTTGCGGAACTGCAAACCAGAGAATCCAGGCGCGCGGGGCCGAAGAGATTCACCCGCACTGTCACGCCGGGTCCGGTGGCCGATACCGTCACATTGGCGGTTTGGTCCACTGAGACCGCGCCTACGCGCAATTGAAAAACACCGTTTGTCGTACCAGGCTGTAATCCGGACACAAACAACGGTGTAAGCAATGGATTGTCACTGGTAATCGTAGGGACGAGTAGAGGCGCGGCTGGAGCGGGACCCGAAAGTGCGTAGGTACAATTGACCAGTGAATTCGAAATGTGCAGTGCCGTGTCGCAACTGACCTGCTGAACGCTGACGGTTGCCTGCTGCTGCAGGGAGAGGGTCGCGCTGGCGGCACTCCCATTCAAAGAGGCCGTGACTACTGCGGTCTGCGTACTGGAGACCGTGCCGGCAGTGGCAGTGAAGTTCGCCGTTCTGGAACCCGCCAGTACACTCACATTCGCTGGAATCGTCAGGGCCGCATTGCTGCTGGAAATCGCGAGGGCCGCTCCGTTTTGCCCCGCCGCCTGCGACAAGGTGACCGTGCAGGTGGCTGTGGCGCCGGAACTGAGCGTCGACGGCGCGCAGGTTACGGAAATGGAAACTCCCGCGACGGCCGTCAGACTCACAGCAGCCGATTGTGAGCTGCCGTTGTAGGCCGCCCTGATGGTCGCAGTCTGGTTGCTCGACACCGTTGCCGCTGCCGCCGTGAACTGGGCGCTGGTGGAGCCCGCCGGCACTAGAACCGTTGCCGGAACGGTGAGCGCAGGCGCATCGCTGGACAGCGAAACGGATGCGCCCCCGCTACCCGCCGTCCTGGATAGCGACACCGTACAGGTCGAAGTTGTGCCGGAAGTCAGGCTGCTGGGGGTGCATTGGACCAGGGTCACAATCGCCGGGGACAACAACGCGATCGAGGTACTTTGCGAAACCCCGCCCTGGGTTGCCGTGATGACGGCAATCTGGTCGGTTGCAATGGATCCGGCGGTCGCCGTAAAGTTGGCGCTCGTCGCCGCGGCGGGTACGGATACGGCGGCCGGGACTGTCAACACCGGCCTGCTGCTCGCCAGCAACACACTCACACCGCCCGCCGCGGCAGGCGTCGAGAGTGTAACCGTGCAGGATGCCGTCGAACCTGAGCTGAGGCTACCCGGCGAACAGGACAAGAGACTCAAAACGGGCGGCGTAGAGAGAAGCGTCAGAGTCGCAGTCTGCGAGCTGCCGTTGTACGTGGCCGTGATGACTGCGGATTGACCGGCCGTGACGCTCCCCGCGGTGGCCGTAAAGGCGGCGCTCGTGGATCCGGCAGCCACCGTGACCGTAGGCGGCACTGTCAAGGCGGCAGCGTTGCTCGCGAGCACCACCGTTACACCACCACTCCCGGCAGCTTTGGACAGGTTCGCCGTACACGTCGACGTGCCGCTCGAGCCGAGGCTCGTCGGCGCGCAGGACAGCAGGGTCAAGACGGCGGGGGCCACCAGGGAGATCGACGCCGTTTGCGAGCTGCCGTTATACGTCGCCGTAATCTGCGCGGTCTGGTCCGCTGTGATGCTCCCTGCCGTCGCCGTAAACGCGGCAGTGCCGGTTCCCGGCGCCACCAATACGCTCCCCGGGACCGTCAACCCCACGGCGTTGCTCGACAGTGTGACCGTTGCGCCGCCCGCTCCCGAGGCTTTCGACAAGCTCACCGTGCAGTTGGATGCCGCACCCGGGCCCAGGCTTGTGGGAGCACACGACACGGCGCTCACCAGGGTTGGGGCCACCAGAGAGATCGATGCTGTTTGCGAGCTGCCGTTGAGTGTGGCCGTGATTACCGCCGCATGGTCCGAGGTAATGGTTCCAGCGGTGGCGTTGAAACTAGCGGTTCCGGAACCCGCCGGCACGGTAACAGCGGCCGGCACGGTCAAGGCTGGCGTGCTGCTGGACAGCAAGACCGTCGCGCCATTTCCCGGTGCCGATTGATTGAGTGAAACGGTACACGCCGATGTGCCCGAGGTGCTCAACGAAGCCGGGTTGCAGGAAACGCCCGTCAGGACGGTTTGGCTCAACACCGTTACTGTCCCGCCGCTGCCGTCGAGCCGTAGAGCCGTGCCGCCCGCCGAGGCCCCGAGTGTGTCTCCGGATGTGTTGCTGACACCAATGGTAGTGCTGACAGCCGGTGTTATGGCTACAACCGCTACCACACCATTGAGTATTGCCCCTGCATTCAGCCCCGATAGGATGCAGACGTAGGACCCTGTTTTCGCGGCGCACGTAACCGTTTTACCCGCCGCAGTGGCGCTCGGCCCGGCAGTGACCGCAATCGACACGATCGCGCCCGCCGGATATGTCAAGGTCCACTGCAGCGCTGCCGGCTCCCTACCAGCCGGAGACGTCAAGGTGAGATTCAAAGGAGTGCTCACACCGGAAGGCGTGGCGCCGGAGGACAACACCAGGGAACCGGCTTGCGCCACGGCGGGATTGATAATAAGCGCAGCGACGGCAAGGGCCTTAAGCATGTGCCGCGAAATTCTGCGCGCGCAAAAAGGGCATCTCACCCGTTTCCTCCTGTTGCGCAGGGCGCTCATGATCGACCGGGTTCAATCCATAATATAAGCCAAAATCCATCCAGGGGGGATCCTACACAGTCGATCCACGGGCATCGCAGAGCGGACCTGAAGCTCACCGTCCCTGCGCGAGCGCGTTGCGGTGGATCGCCTCGGCCTGCTCCGGCGTGAACTTTAGTTGCCGCTGTCCTGCTTTTTTCAGGTCCGCTGGGCGAAATGCCGCGCGCATGAGCCCTTCGCTCGAGTGTGTGGTGGAGTGTAGCAGCACGTGCCCAATCTCGTGCGCCATCACATATCCCAACAAATCAGAGACATCGATGATTCCTACGTTCCGAGCCGCCGTTTGACGCACCCGCGACAAAAACACGCCGGCATGGTCTCCAGAGCCTAGATGGGGCATCGCGATCCCCAAAGCTTCCTCACTGTAGTCGTTCGTCGCTGGAGATGACAGGATATGCAGCTCAATCGCCCGGGCAGGCGCTTGGCACGGGGTGAGGTTCGATTCACTGACAACCAGACAGGGTACCCAGGTCAGATCGACGCATACCGATTTGAGAAGCCACGCTGCCTCCTCTTTCGCCCGGTGGAGCACGTCGTCTCCTACGGCGGCATCATTGAACAATTTGACCGGCAGCGGATCCCATGCGGTACAGGCCGCGCATTGCGCTGTGCGTAATGCAAACAGAAGAACAAGTGCGACACTTCGCGCCATGCGGGGCAGCGTACACACAGCCGCGCCGGACGGCAGTTATTTGAAAGCGAAATGGTGGCTACTGGCTAAGTCAATGCAAACACGTGGTTCATCGTGTCGCACCAGCAGTGAACCATCTGGCTTATGATGATGAAGATTGGCCAAAGACATGAGCTCGAAGCCCTCGGTTCCGGTCGACCGCTGGCGTTTCGGCCAGTTTGAGATAGACCTCTCCACAGGCGAGTTGCGCAAGAACGGGCTGCGGGTGCACATTCAGGAGCAGCCGTTACGCATTCTTGGGGCACTGCTGGAACGGGCGGGCGAGCTGGTCACTCGTGAAGAGTTGCGTGAGCGCCTGTGGCCGTCGGAGACTTTTGTCAACTTCGAGCGTAGTCTCAATGCGGCCGTGGCAAAGCTGCGTCAGGTGCTGGCTGACTCGGCGGAACAGCCTCGGTATGTCGAGACGGTGGCTCGCCGTGGATACCGGTTTGTAGCGCCAGTGGAGGCGAGCCTCCCGCTTCAGGAAGCCGCGGAGCTGCCCCTGGATTCGATCGCCGGTGCGGCGGGCGGCTCTATTTCACGACGCCAGCGAGAGCAGTGGGTCTGGCCGGCTGCCGCGCTGATATTGCTCGTCCTGGTGTCCACCGGCGTTTATCTTCTGAAGGGGAGACATCTCGTCTTCAGCAAGACCGACGCGGTGAGTTTTGCCGTATACCCGCCAGAGGGAACAAGAGCACATGTGGCATCCGCGGTATCGCCGGATGGCCGCAAACTGGCCTTTATTGCGATCGATACTTCCGGCCACAGGACACTCTGGGTGCGGACGCTCGCATCTGAAACGGCACTGCGCTTGGAGAACACGGAGGGAGCGGCAATGCCATTTTTCTCTCCCGATTCGCAAAACATCGGCTTTTTTGCCGATGGAAAGCTGAAGAGAATTCCGGCCTCCGGCGGCTCGCCGCAAACCTTATGCGATCAAAGCCAACCTGCCGGCGCAACATGGAACCAGGACAACATCATTCTGTTTTCCCAGGAAGGCCGGCTGTATCAGGTATCTGCCGCAGGAGGATCTGCGACGCAACTCACGCAGCCGGACCAAACACCCGGCGCGATTGTTATGGATACCTGGCCCCAGTTCCTGCCGGATGGGCGGCACTTTGTATTCTGCGCGAGAATCTTCAGGGGCCGCGTTAACCCCACTCGGTCTGGTATTCTTCTGGGATCACTCGATTCCACTAGCCGGCAGTTTCTGTTAGCCAGCAGGACTCGAGCGGCGGTCACACCCTCCGGCTACTTGCTTTTCGTGCGTGGTGGGACTCTCCTCGCGCAAAGACTGGACCTTAGCCGATTTCAGCTCGTGGGTGCGCCATTGGCGGTCGCAGAAAACCTGACAGTGAACATGGATCGCCTTACGAATATCCCCCGGCCGGCGCGAGACGCCGAGGTGAAAGCAGGGCTACCGGCTACGGTGCCCCCGGCTGCATTCTCCGTCTCTGATAACGGTGTGCTTGTATACCATTCCGCCCCGCCACAAAAGAGCCAGCTCGTTTGGTATAGCCGGGACGGAAAGCGGTTGGGAACCGCAGGCGAGCCGCGCGAATACAACCAACTCTTCCTTTCTCCCGATGAGAGGCTGGCTGCCGTGAGCATCCGGAACGACAAAATGGATAGAACGCACTGGAACATCTGGCTGCTGCACCTCGAGACCAATGTGCTGTCGCGCTTGACTTTCGGTGACGGTCTGGATGCAGATCCCGTTTGGTCGCCTGACTCCAGCAAGATTGTTTACGGATCCTACAAGGCGGAGGAGGGCGAAAAGATAGATTTGATGGAATTGACCCTTGGTGAGCGTTCCCCAAGATTGTTTTATACAGATGGCAGGGCGAACAAACCCGAGGCTTGGTCGCCGGATGGGCGCTTCTTCCTCTTCAAACGCGAAGAACAGGCAATTTTCAGTCTTCCCACCTCGGGAGATCGAAAACCGGCGGCGCTTCTCGACACTCCTTACGCCAAAGGCCGATTCCAATTCTCACCGGATGGCCATTGGCTGGCATATATGTCCCCCGAATCCGGGGCGCCGGAGATCTACGCGAGCAGTTTTCCAGACATGACGAGGACCCGTCAGATCTCGACGGGCGGCGGTTGCACGCCGGTGTGGAGAAAGGACGGTAAGGAGCTGTTTTACATGGCGGCGCCGGGCCAGGTGATGTCAGTGGATGTGAAGGCCGGCTTCAGTTTCGAAACCAGCCCTCCGAAAATGCTCTTCCATGCAGGAGAAGTTCCTCTCTTCACCCAAAACTACTGCATCGGGCAATACGGCGTAGCCGCAAACGGTCAGAAATTCCTCCTGATCGAAACACCTCACTCGCCAATTGACGACGGACGGATGCACGTGGTGACTCATTGGGATGCGGCACTACCTCACTAACCACACCCCGACGTTTGAGGCGGAGCCGTTCCTGGCCTTCACGCATTGCTGCGGAAGCGCCGGAGCAACAGAGCGTTCTCAGAGCCAGCGTCCATTTTGGAATCTAGTTGGACTCCAACTGGCGCACTTCAGGCTGGAATGCTGGCTGGCTGGAGCCATGTGTTTGAGGAATTTGGTGGACCTTGTGAGATTCGAACTCACGACCTCTTCCATGCCATTTCAGAAATATCAATGACTTGCAGACATTTTGGCGCAAAACAAAAAACTTAGCAAGAGGTGACTTGGACTCCGGTGGACTCCAGTGCGCGTTCGCATGATTTTTGGACTCCAGGTGGACTCCGTGTCGAAGTGCGGGTTGACTCAAGCGATAAGCCTCGCGTCGATGGCGGACGCCGGTGATTTCTATCGTGGTCTCGTTCCCTTGATCGAAGAAGACTCGGTAGTCGCTACAGCGGAGACGAAAGCCGGTTTCCGGCGGTTTGAGTTTTTTCACATCGCCGGTGCGGTTGGATAGGTAACGGTCGATGCAATGGAGAATCTGAATTGCGGTCTCTCGATCGATGGCCCTCAGATCGGCACGGGCTTCTGGCGACCAGCTGACCGCAATGCGCTCGGGGGCGGCGTCCTCGCTCACTGCTTCAGACCGAATTCGCGGAGGACTTCGTCGTGCGGGATGCTCTCTCCGCGAGCGAGTGAAGCACGGGCGCGGTCCAGTGCGGCGGCGGTGTCTGGCGTGAGATCTTCCTCTTCCACCTGAGTGAGCGCCAGTGAGCGTGCCAGAGGCTCCACCATGACTTCGAGCAGACTGCGAACGGCATTCAGCTTTTCGGCTGGCAGCGCATCCAGCAATGCGTGGGCCTGTCGGCGCTCCGATCGAGATTCGGTTCCACGGCTGTCCTCCCAGCGCTGATTCCAGTTTACGCGATTTGTGGACGATCAGCCCGTCCGCGATCTTCCCGGCCGATAGATCATAGGGCCGCCCCAGTCGAAAACAGTCAGCCCAAGGGAATTCGCCGTTCACACGGGAAATGGCAATGCCTGTACTGCCAGCCACAATGTCGCAGAGAACAGAATCGACTGCGAGCGTTTTATTTGCTTTGGAATCAATCGCGCCAGGGTAGGCGAAGTACCGAATGAAATAAAAAAGCCGCCAGAGGATCGGGCGGCGTGCGACAGGATGACGGCGTCAGGCTATGTTCTTCTCACACCCGAGGTGAATGCCTAAGCGTTCGGGCGCGCTCCTTCGCTAATGACGGCGGCGGCTCGACTCTACTCTGCCGCCACTGACCGTGTATGGTTCGCCTTTATCGTAATAGCCCTCATCACCGATCATGCACAGGATAGCGTTTGGGTCGCAGAGTTCGACCCGACTGACCTCGTAGCGGGTCTTGTCCTCCCCTTCCTGTGAAATCGATCCGACCTGCATCCCGTTCTTTAGGTCGATCGCGACGTACTCCGGAAAGGCGTCCCAGTAGACAATCAGCATCATGAGCAGGTGCTTTCCCTTGGTTCTCTTTTGCTCCAGGACTATGCCGTGGTACTGTATCGGGCCAAATTCGAGATCCTCATACGTAAGGGTCAGCAACGAACCGGGTCTGACTCCTTCTGGCAATACCAGAGCTGCTTTTGTGGGTTTCATGAGCGCGCCGGTTGTCGTGTTTATTTGAGCGTTGGGTTGTGAGGCTTGTTTGGAATAGCCAGACCGTGCGGACTCATCAGGGTTAGGCTGAAGACCACTCCCGGATTCTTTTCGTCTGCTGATGGCACATGCGTCGTCGCCTCGTCAAGGCCACGGAGTAGCTGCTTGCCGAAAGATGGCTCGTTCTGGACCGATACAACAACTGCGGCAAGGCCATCCGAGGAGACTCCGACGAGATCGTACGAGGGGCGGGTATTGCCGGGGTCGCGCTTCCTGACCTACTTGATCCCACATTGTCCACATCGTTTCGAAATCCCGCTGATTGAATATCGGTCTGAAAGGCACGCCGTACTCGTTCGGTATGTCGGCGGCTAATATTTTGTTCGCTTTATCTGGCCCCAGGCAAATCATGGCCAACTTCCCGTCTCGAAAGACCAGCCCGGCGTTTTTGAATCCGTCGGCGATTCGATCGAACAACATCAAGCGAACCGGAAGGCCCTTAGCCGTGGGTGAATTTGCGATGCGATAGGCCGTGTAGAGGGATGGGCTATGGTACTTTTTCACCAAGGGCAGGAATGCGCCCGATATGTCCTGCGATGGTTGCCCGAGGACTTGAATCGCCTCCTCTGGTGAAGATTGATCGAGGACCAGTTGATGCCACTGGTTCGGCTGTGCTGCGAATACGCTCGCAGAAAAACTGAACAGCGCTATCCGCAATGTCGTTTTCGATATTCTCAATGGTGCCTCCTTGCGGCGCAAATCGCCGCTTGCAGCCAGGCGTGGAACCACTCCCAATTGTATGCCGTTTTCCATGAATCCAGCGCGGAGTTGCGGATCTGAAACCGCGCTATTTTAGCTGGACTGCGGGCGGACTTGATTCGGTTCGCTCAGTATACTGGCGGCCGAGCCCCCAAACGCGCCAAGCACCACACATCCAGCCGGCCGGGCCGGGTGCCTCTTCCCGAAGCGGAAGCGCGTGGAGCATTTTCGTAATTCTATGTCAACGAAGTAGCGACGTCTTCTCGACCATGACATAGAGCCGCTTGCTGGAGTCCAAATTTTGGCGAATTTGGAATCCAAATGGACTCCGCGTGACCTCTTCCGCGACGTGGAAGCGCGCAAGCATTTTCGTAAGTCTATGTTTTGTTGGGCTTTGTTTTGGTGGACCTGGTGAGATTCGAACTCACGACCTCTTCCATGCCATTTAAGAAATATCAATCACTTACAGGCAGGAACACCAGAAACACAAGACTTAGCCTAACACGCCGTGGACGCCAAGGGGCGGCTTTTGGGCGTCTGGACTCCACGCGGACTCCAGGACTCCACACCTGGTCTGGCACGCTGCGTGCTTTCACGCGCGCGGTTGCAGGCTGTTCTGATTGTTGTCTGCTGGAGCAGACAACAATGGATTCTCTATAAGGATGATGCCCATGTGGAGCGGCAGACCGGCATCGAGGTGGTGATGTGGATGGCGGCGGCTTGGCGGTACGAGAACCTTGACGCAAACTTGCACTTTCGCAATATTGCGAATAGACTGGGATCGAGTGCCTAAGACCAGAGTCGCCCTCTACCGGGAGGAAGACGGATCATGCCCGTTCGTGGAGTGGTTCGACGAGTTGCCAGCGAAGGTACAGGACAAGTGCTACCTCCGGTTGGAGCGATTGCGCGAGATGGGACACGAGTTGCGGCGGCCCGAAGCGGACTTCCTGCGCGACGGGATCTACGAACTGCGCGTCAGCCTGGGAGGCGTTCACCACCGGATACTGTACTTCTTCCACGGCGCGATGGCGGCCGTGGTCTCGCACGGGCTTGTGAAAGAGCGGGTGGTCCCGTCGAAGGAGATCGATCGCGCCGTCGAGCGCAAGAAGCGGTTTGAGGCAAATCCGGCGAAGCACACTTATGAGGAGGCTTGACATGGCAAAGACGTTGAAACCGGTTAGCGACGCGGTGGAGATCCTTCACCGCCGGTTCTACGAAGGCAAACCGGCCCGGCTGAAGAATCTGGAAGAGGCGCGCGCCAACGAAGAGATCGCCCGCAAAATCCACGAACTGAGGGCGGCGGCGGCCCTCACCCAAACTCAGCTTGCCAGGCTCATCGGCACCACTGCATCGGTCATCTGCCGACTTGAGGATGCGGATTACGAAGGCCACTCCCTGGCAATGTTGCGCAGGATCGCGGGCGCGTTGAATCAGCGGGTCGAGATCCGTTTCATACCGATTCGGCGGTCGGCATAGCCCACGGCATGGGCGACAACTGGCAACGCCTGACGGAACTTTCAAATTGTGTCTGGGCACAGGCGCGGGTAATGCCCAATCGTGATGGACGGCGGCGTACTAAGGGCCGGGCGCTAAAGGAGACATGATGGGCGACATCAACTCGTTCGCAATACAACAGGCCGAGGTGGCGGCCGCAAGGCTGTGGGCCTTCGGGAGCGCTCCATATCCAATCTCCGGTGGCGCGCTCATCCAGCACCACATCGAACAGGAGGTCACGAATACCGCAATTGCTTTCGCTATCCACGTTCGGCGGATTCTGGATAACAAGGCCGTACGCACCAAATTCGTGCTTGATGAACCATTCCGCATTTGGTCCCCAGCAAATGGTTTGATCAAGGTGAACGTTCTCCGTGACGCTCTCAACCGCATTATCCACGCGACGGAGTTTAAGGTTGGATTTGAGAAGCTTCCGGACGATGCATCGAGGATTCTAGATGGTGCAATCGGA
>JBGPHT010000043.1:0-49808 GCA_041484525.1 Bryobacteraceae bacterium
CCATCACGTCCCACCATCCGCGCTGATGGTCGCCTGCGAACGGCAGGGAGACGCGCGGCGGGCGCTCGACTGGCTCGAGTACATGACCGGCAAGCACGAGGTCTGGCTGATCACCGCCAAGGTAAATCCGCTCTTCGATTCCCTGCGCGCCGAGCCCAGATTCCACTCGATCCTGAAGCGATTGGGTCTTACCGCACCGGCTTCCCCCGGCGAATGACTCCGCGGTCTGTAACGACCGGCGCGGGTCGAATGCAGATTGCTGGCGATGGCAGGCCAACGGATTAGTCTCTCGTGTCGCCGTTTGTTCAGATACTCAAGACGACCGGCTATCCGCCTGCAATCACTGGCCAGGCGCCTGTCGCAGGCAGTTCCACGAGTCGGCGACAAACCGGCCGAGTAGTCGGGATGCATCACGCCAGCCCTGTGGATCGTGTTTCAAGGGAGCAGACTCCCGCTCCGTTCACCGCGTTGCGTGCCTTGCCGGCGACCAATCGCGTTGCGACGGCTGTATGATAGCACTTGGAATCTCACTGACATCATCGCGGCAATTCCGGGCGTGAGTCCGTCAGCGATGATCACGTGGCGTCGGAAGGGAAACGAAACATGCGAGCCCAAACGAGGTAGGAGTGTCATGTCTACGATCTACGGAGATCAATACAGTCCCCTCAAAGAATTGCTCGCGATGGCGGGCAAGACCAAAGACGCCACACTGCTGATTCCGGATCTGCAAAGGCCCTATGTTTGGTTTCCCTCCCAAGTAGTTCTCCTGGTCGATTCGCTCATACGTGGATGGCCCTTCGGAACTCTGCTGACGTGGAAGGTGAAACCGGATGATCCAGCACGGGAACTGGCGCGTCCTTTCTGGAGAGTCGTAGACCGAACCGGTGGAGATGACGGGGAGCCCATCGATATGAAGCACCCGCCTGCCTCGTTCCAGATGGTGCTGGACGGCCAGCAACGTGTCCAGAGCTTGCTGCTCGCGCTCGGGGGAGACGGATGGGGATTCAAACTGCTCGATCGCCAGTGGCATGAACAACTCAGCGGCACAAAGCCGCGAGGACCTCGGGGACAACCCCACTGGTCGTTGGGATGTTTGTGCGTCGATGTGCTCGCGCTGAGCGAGGCCTATGACAAGACCAAACGAGCGACCGCTATTGACTACGTCAAAGTCCTGCATTGGGTTGTTACCGACGACGCCAACGGCCAGTCAAAAATCGGCAAGCCCCCCAACTATAGCGAGCCATTGGAGAAAGCATCTGAGAGTCCCGGACGATTTGTGCGGCTGGCTAGGCTATGGGAGGTGGCACCCGAGCAAGCGAGCGCTGATCTATACGAGACCGAGGAGCTTGCGAGCAGGGTCCTTGACGAGCACGGCGTTTCGGAAGAAGCGCGAAATCAGCATAAACGTCCAACTGGCGCACTGCTGACAGCGCTAAAGGATGTCAAGCAGACGCGCGTGACCTACCTCGAATTGGGAGAGTACAAGGAAGCGCTTGGGTCACGCGAGGTGTATAACGACGCCGTTGTCAATATCTTCACGCGCCTGAACACGGCTGGGCGAACGTTGACGCGGGAGGATATCACTTTTGCTTGGCTCAAGATCGGCTGGATTACGGCATGCACGCAGAACAGAAGTGCCAAAGCATGCATCGATGAGCTTGTGCAGGAGCTGGAAGACTTAAAGGTACCAATCTCGATTGAGGACGTGGTCTCCGCGATAAGTTTCGTCTGGTCGGTTTCGTTCAATTCCGGCAATCTGATAAACAATGATGACCTTATGAAAGGCGAGGCCATTCGACCGATGGCGGCCAATATCTCAGAGAATTGGACCCTCGTTGTAGAAGCGGCAACGCGGATTTGCGCGCATGCAAGAGACCGCAAGCTGCGGTTCCGCGAACATTACCAGTCGGTCAACTCGCTCGCTTATCTGTGGGCGTGGTATTTCGCCGCCCTGCGTTGGCGTCAGCAACGCAAGCCCAAGGAGTTGGAGAAGGACTCGCTAGATAACAGCCTCGCGGCGACATTGGACGTGTTGATGGACCGCTGGCTTATTTGCTCGCAGTGGGCCAACGTGTGGAGTACGGCAAGCGCGCAGAGCCTCGGCGGCTATGCAACCCGCCTTGCCGTTTGCGCGCTGGCAGTTGCGGAAAAGCAGGATGTCGCCAGCGCCATTGGCGCACTGAGCCAGCAGCTTCAATCGGAGGTAAAGGACATCGAGAACGCTGCTGTGAACGGTCTCGTCTCCATGAATGCCGACGACCGGCAACAGGTTCGGACCTACTACACGGCGTTATGGTTGTGGAATCGGCTGGAGCAGAATCGTTGGGAAAAGGCGAAACGGGTACTGGAGAGGAAGAGCCGTCAGCAGATCAGTCTCGATGTTGATCACATCGTTGCATGGGATTTGTGGAAAACAAAACTCGACATGCTTCAAGCACAGCCACGAACCGGAGTTGCAGTATCCGAGCAGTTTACCGTCGAAGAGTTGATCCCCAGAGTGAATGAACTCGGCAACTGCATGCTGCTCGAGAAGAATTTCAACATCTCGAAGAGCAACAGGCCGCTGAAGGAGTTTCTCGAGGGCGTATACGAGTTCAAGGAAGGCAAGCTCACTATCGAGGAGTGGGCGACAGCACTCGACCTTAAGATGTCGCAAATTGATTCTGCAAACACGCCAATCGAGGTTCTCCGCTCGCTTTTCGCCGACCGCACCCAGAAGATCCGCGCGGACCTCGAGCAGTTCGTTCGCGGAATAAAGGCCCGAATTGACCTCGAACCAAAGTGAAACGGAGTCGCGACCGGAATGGCGAAAAGGGATAGGTAAAGTGCTCCGCGCTACCTACCGCCAAGTGAGTCAGCATGTTGAGGAGGTGCCGTACGGATTACTCCCCTGGAGTCGACTTGTCACCGGGAATCCAGCACTTCGTTGTAAAACGCGCATTGCTCACATGTGGCACGCCATCGGATTATTCTCCCTGGCGCCGCTTTGTTAGACACGCGCGTGGTTATCGTAACGCCTATGCGCAGGCCGGGGGTCCGGCCACAAACGATCTACGACGCGCCCTGGCCCGACGCGTCGCTGCCGCCGCTCACCACCCAGCCGTCGGCCAGTTGAATGACGCGGTGCCCGTAGGACGCGTTCTCTCTCGAGTGCGTCACTTGCACAATCGTCGCCCCCTCGTCGTTCAGCTTTTTGAACAGCTCCATGATCTCCTTGCCCTGGCTCGAGTGCAGGTTGCCCGTCGGCTCGTCGGCCAGGATCAGCTTGGGATTCGCAATCACCGCGCGCGCCACCGCCACCAGTTGCTGCTGGCCGCCCGAAAGCTGGCTCGGATACAGGTCGCGCTTGCCCACGATGTGGAACCGGTCGAGCGTGTCGCATACGATGGCCGCGCGCTCCGATCCCTTCACGTTGCGGTACGACAACGGAATGTCCAGGTTCTCGTAGACCGTCAGGTTGTCGATCAGGTGGTAGCTCTGAAACACGAACCCGATGTACTTCTTGTTCAGCTCCACGCGGTCTTTCGGCTTCATGCGGTGCACCTGGTGGGCGAAGAAATCGAACTCGCCGGTCCACGCGCCGTCCAGCATTCCGAGAATGCTCAGCAGCGTCGACTTGCCCGCTCCCGAAGGGCCCATGATAGTGACGAACTCGCCCTCCTTGATCTGCACGTTGATGCGGCGCAGCACGTAGCTCCGGCCGTAGCCGCCTTCATAGAATTTCTCTAGGTTCCGAAGTATGATCATGATTCCGTCCTATTCATGCCGCAGCGCCACCGCGGGATCGACCCGTGTGGCCCTCCGCGACGGCAGATAACTCGCTGCCAGCGCCACCGCTCCCAGCAGCGCGGCCATCAGCAAAAACGTATTGGCGTCGGTCGGCTTCACGCCGTACAGCATGTTCGCCATGAAGCGGGTCAGCACGAGCGCGCCCGCCACTCCCAGCGCGATTCCTCCGGCCGTGAGGCGCGCGGCTTGTCCCATCACCAGGCGCTGCACGTCTTCCGCCTGCGCGCCCAGCGCCATGCGGATGCCGAACTCGTGCAGCCTCTCGGTCACATCATATGAGATCACTCCGTAGATGCCGACGGCGGCCAGCACGAACGCAATTCCCGCGAAGATACTCAACAGCACGGTGTTAAAGCGGGCGCCGGCGACGGCCTCGTCCGCGATGTCCTGCATCGGGCGCACGTCAGCCACGGGCTGATCGGGATCGAGCCGGCGGATCTCGCTCTCGACGGCGTGCCGGATCGCGAGCGGGTCCCCCGCGGTCCGCAAAGCCACCACCATCGTGACTGCCGCCACCTGCGCGTACGGGCTATAAATGGTGGGCCAATCTTCGCCTTCGATCCGCTCCTGCTTCGCGTCTCCCACAATCCCTATGACTTCCGCTGTCTTTAGATTGATAGCATCCTCCATCGCCAATTTCCTGCCAATGGCGTTTTCGCCCGGCCAGAGGCGCCGCGCCAGCGTCTGGCTGACCGCCACCACGGGCGGCGCCTGGCGTGTGTCGGCATCGGTGAAGAGACGGCCCGCGAGCAGCGGAATTCCCAGGGTTTGGAAATAGCCGATGGTGGCGGCGCGCGTCAATGCCATCGGCCGCTGGTCGGGCGCGGGAGCGGGGCGGTCGGCGGCCCAGAACATGGCGCCCAGTCCGAATCCCGTCAGCGGCAGCGAATTCACGCCGCCGATCGACTGGACTCCGGGCAGCGAAGCGAGGCGCTCCGTCACCTGTCCCACGAAAGCCACGCGCCGCTCGGATGCAGTGTTCCGCCCGCCGGCCAGGGGCAGACGGAAGGTGAGCACGCCCGCCGGCCGGAATCCAGGATCCGCCGCGCGCAGCCGCACGAAGCTGCGGATCAACAGCCCGGCGCCGATCGTCACCACCACCGCCAGCGCTACTTCGGACACCACCAGCCCGCTGCGCAACAGCCGCGCCTTGCGCCCCATGGTGCCGCCGCGTCCGCCATCGATCAGTGCGCCGTTCAGACTGCGGCCCGCCACCTGGAGAGCCGGCGCGACGCCGAACAGCACGCCCGTTACGATCGACACCGCCAGCGCAAACAGCAGCACACGTCCGTCCAAGTGTGCTTCCGCCAGGCGCGGGATGCTCGCCGGCCCCAGCCAACGAACCAGCGCCATGGCGCCGCGTGCCAGCGCCACCCCGAGTGCACCGCCCGCCAGCGCCAGCAGCATGCTTTCCGAAATCAGTTGCGCCACCACGCGGCCGCGCGTCGCCCCCAGCGCGGTGCGGATCGCCAGTTCCCTGCGCCGGCCGCCGCCGCGCGCCAGCAGCAGGTTCGCCACATTCACACACGCCATTAGAAGCAGCAAACCGACCGCGCCCGCCAGCACCACGAGCGGCTGCCGGACCTCGCCCACACGCTCGTCCTCGAGCGTAAACACGGACGGCCGCCAGCCTTTGTTCAGCGCCGGGTTCGCCTGTTCCAGCCGGTTGCCGATGGATTCGAGCTCGGCCTTCGCCTGCTCCGGCGTCGCCCCCGGCTTGAGACGCGCCATCACTACGAGAAAGCGGGAGGCGCCGATCCGCGCATCGCTGGCGTTGACGGCCAGCGGAATCCACACATCCACATTGGGATCGACGATCTGGAAACCCTTGGGCATCACGCCCAGCACGGTGTAGCTCTGGTCGCGTAGGCGGATCGCTTTGCTCGCGATCGCCGGGTCGCCGCCGAACCGCCGCTTCCAGAGGGCGTCGCTCAGCAGCACGAAATTCGCGCGTCCCGGCTTATCCTCATCCGGACCGAACACCCGGCCCAACGCCGCCTGCACGCCCAGCAGAGGAAACAGGTCCGCGGTCACGCGCTCGAGCCGCAGTTCTTCGGGCTCCAGATGTCCGTTCGGACCGCCCGTCAGATTGATGTGAATTGCGTGGTGAACCGCCGCCATGCGCTCCATCCAGCGGCTGGCTTGCTGCCATTCCAGGAAGTTAGTCGGTGAGACAAGAAGCTTGTATTTCTTTTGTGCGGGATTCTTTTCGTAAATCACCAACAGGCGCCCCGGATCGCGGTACGGCAGCGGCTTGAGTAACACCGCATCCACCACGCTGAAGATGGAAGTAGTCGCGCCCGTTCCCAGCGCCAGCGCCAGTAATGCTACTAGAGTGAACCCTGGAGCCTTTGTGAGGAGCCGCGCCCCGTATCGCAGATCCTGACCGACCAAGTACATGGTTAGTCAGGTTAACACGTCTCAAACCCGTGGCGCGAGACTCGTACTTGCGCTACTAACAACTAACTCATGGGATGGGCGGGCCGCCGCGTCCAACTCGACTGAATCGAAATCCCGCCGTTGACGTTGCGCATGCGGATCGGCGCGCCGCCGCGGCCTACGTTGGTGCGCAGCCGGTGCCCGCTCGAGACCCGGCACACATGTCCGAACACCGACTCGATGCCGCCGCTCGCGTTGTTCGCGATCAGGCTCGCGCCCGCACCGGCCGGCAGCGAAAGCCGGATAGCCCCATTGATCGAGCTAAGTGAAATCGGATTCGACGGGCTCACCCGTTCGAAATCGGCGTCCAGCCGCCCGTTGACCGTGGAAAGGTCCGCCGTCCCTTCGAGGCGTTCCACTTTGATATTCCCGTTGATGGCCGAAGCCTTCACCGGTCCCGTCACGCCCACGATCGACAGCCCGCCGTTCACCAGCTTGACGTTCTCCAGGTTGGCATTGCGCGGAACCGTGATCCGGTATTCGACGCTGGCCGGATGGTCGGTGTCCAGGCCCGCGTACTGCGTGCGGATGGAAACCAGTTCCGACGACGAGTCCACCACAATCTGCGCCTCGCCCAAGCGGCGCGGATCGGACGACCGCTTCACCGCTTCCACCAGCACCTCGTCCCGGTCCCATGCCGTGATGCGCACATCGCCGTAGAAATTCTGGATGACCACGCGGCCGTTCGGGCCGAGCGCGTAGCTCTGCCGGAACAACGCCTGCGGCGTCACCACGATACTTGCGTTGAGAGTCATGCCGGCACACAAGGCCAGCAACACTACCCAGGTTCCCTTCGCCAGTCCAACCATCGCGCTCCCCCCTCGTGTCGCGCAGTGTCTTCCCGATTCTGGTCCCTACCCTCCACGCTCCGCCACCATGGCGCCGCGGACAGGCTCCGTTCTTAGTGCTTCGCGGTCTCCATCTGGCTCTCTTCCACGATCCTGCCGTCGAAGAGCCGGATGGTGCGGTCCGCGAACAGGGCGTAGCGCGGATCGTGTGTCACCATGCAGATGGTGGAACCGGCGGCGTGCAATTCCCGCAGCAGGTTCATCACGGCCTCGCCATTCGCCGAATCCAAATTTCCCGTCGGCTCGTCGGCCAGCAGGATCACCGGATCCCCGCTGAGCGCGCGCGCCACGGCCACACGCTGCTGTTGGCCGCCCGATAGCTGCGAGGGGTAGTGCTTCATGCGGTGCGACATCCCCACCCGCTCGAGCGCCTCCTGTACCCGCCGCTTGCGCTCCGCCGACGGCATGCCGCGGTACGTCAGCGGCAGTTCCACGTTCTCGTACACGGTGAGATCGCCGATCAGGTTGAACGCCTGAAAGATGAACCCGATCTCGCGGTTGCGAATGCGCGCCCGCTCGCTCAGCTTCAGCCCCGTCACCGCTTTGCCGTTCAAGAAGTAAGTGCCATCGGTGGGCGTGTCCAACAGCCCCAGGATCGCCAGCAGCGTCGACTTACCGCAGCCCGACGGTCCCGCGATGGAAAGATACTCCCCCTTCTTCACCTCAAAGTGAATGCTGGAAAGTGCGTGCGTCTCCACCTCGTCCGTTACGAAAACCTTGCTTACGCCATCCAGCCGAATCAACGCCTGCGAGCCGTTGTCCATGTTCATGTACCCCTTATACGAGAGTATAGCTGCCTTAGTTCAGTCGAATTCGATCGTAATTATCGTAGGCCGACATGTCCGAGAGAATCACCCGGTCGCCTACCTTCAGCCCGTCCTTCACTTCGATGGTGTTGACCGAGCTGCGCCCGAACGTCACCTTCACCTTGGACGCGTACTTGCCGTCCGGGTCCACCTTGAAAAGCTGCACGGTGCTGTCCTGCTGTCCGAATACGGGCCGTCCCACGAATACTACATCAGTCAGTTTTTCGAGCTGGATGGTTCCATCCACGCTCAAATCCGGTTTCGCGCCCGCCGGCAGCGCGCCCTCCAATTTGACGTCCACCGTGACCGTTCCGTTGAGAATAGATGGATCGATTCTGGAAACCTTGCCCTCAATCAGTCCATTACGCGTGTCGACGACCGCGGGCTGCCCGATTACGATATCTTTAACTTGTGTTTCGGCGATCTTCAACTCGGCCTTCAGCCTCGTCGGTTGCGCCACTTTACCTAGGGGAGTTCCGGCGGCCACTTTCTGCCCCACCTCGACCGGCGTGGGCAACTGCTGCAGCGTCCCGTCGAAGCCGGCCCTCACTTTGAGGTGCTCCACCTGGCTCTTCTTGAGATTATACTGGCCGCGAAACTGCTCCACCTTCACCTGTTGAGAATTTAACTGCGCCTGTTCCTGGGCGCCGTACGTCGCCATGCGCTTCTCTTCCAGCTTGAAGCGCTCTCCCAACTGGTCGGCCTTCATCTGCGAAATCTGCGCGTCCACGCGCGAGAGCAGGCTCTCCTTCGCGAGGTTGGAATCGCGGTCGGCCTGTAGTTTGGCCGTATTGAAATCAGCCCCCACCTGCGCGGCGGTGACCTGCATATCGAGCAGCGACTTGGATAGCGTGACCTTGAGATTCTCGTAGTCCGCTTCGGCGGCCTTGAGCGCAAACTGCGCGTCCAGCAAGCCCGTCTCGAGTTCCGGACTGGTCAATTCCATGACGACGGTATCCGCTCTCACGGAAGTGCCCGGATAGACCAGGATGCGGTCGACGCGTCCCTCGGTGGTGGCCGGGATCAACATGGTCTCTTCGGGTACCAGGGTGCCGAGGCCGCGCACTTCGCGCAGCATAGGGCCGCGCTTGACGACGTCCGGCCACAGGGTGGACATTTCGACGCCGGGCGCCGCCGGCTTGAGCTTGGCGAGTCCGATGGTGATGGCAGGAATACTGATGGCGACCACCAGCCCCATGATGGTCCAGCGGATAATCTTCTTCTTCTTGGCGTCTTTGCGGATTACGTCCATGTGAGTTACCGGGACTGGAACCGCACGGCTCCTGCCACTCTATTATCCATTGTAAAGGTATGACGTTACAGGAGAAAAAACGGATAGCCAGAAAATTGATGTGTCCGGATCTGGGACACCTTGTCCGCCCGTGGCATAAGGCTTGTGGGCGATCGAGGGCCGGGAGGATGGGAGGGTAAGCTGTTGAATTTAAGGACAAAGCGTTCACGCGACACTACCGGTAGACACAAAGGCCACCCAAACCGAAGCTTCGATTGTAGGGGCACCACTTTGTCAAATGGTTCTGGGAGTCAAGGTTGAGCCGGGGAGTCTCACGCTCCCCAATTTCGCTCGCGCAAGTGCGTGAAATTGAGAGCCACGATACCCTCCCTGTTCAGCGCCAGGTACAGGTCGAGGTCGTCGGTGAGTACGGCGCATTTATGCTCGCGGGCTACTGCCGCAATCGCCGCATCGACGAGTCCGAGACGCTCGTAAGATGCACTTTGCGCAGCCCGGGCGCTTGCCATCTCAGGTTCCCGGAGAATGGAAAGCGTCTCCTTCAGCAAGAGCCTGGCTCGTAGCCGCTCGGGACCGGCCAGGTCGGTCAGATTGCTCACTTCGGCCATTACATGAGCCAGGGTGTACAGGGGATCAAATGCGGCGAGCACGCGACGCAACAGTTGGTAGTCGGCCCTCCCGTAACTGCGAGTTCTCTTGAAGCTTTCGATGCGATCCTGGTTGACACCACCCACAACAAAAAGCACAAGAAGGTTCGTATCGATCGACAGTCCCGCGGAGTTGTTGATGCCGAACCAGGCAGCGGCTGGATTCACTGGGAGGCGGGCTCGCGTATCTTCATGGCGACCAACTCGCCGGTCTCCCCATCAATCAGAAAACGTTTGTAGTGTAGCGGGGGAGTTCCCACGCGAAGGATATGAGGCAATTCACTCAGATCTCGCGGATAGCTGAGCGTTATGCTCCAGACCTCGTGACCCTTGTAGCCCTCCCTTTCGATCTCTTCCAGACCGAAGCTGCTTGGGCCGAGCATCTCTGCTGCCCGCCCTTTCGCGATCTGCACTGCCTCTTTGACGTCAATCATCGTCGCGCTTCGTCGATACGCTCCTTCATGATAGTCGATCCCGCGGGCAGACTCTCCCGGCGCCATAGGCGTACTAAAAGAAGAAGTGCTTGGTCCAATCCACCATCGTATGCAGCAGCGCAGACGAAGTGATGCTCGACGCCTTCTGAAAGACCTTCCCGTACGCCATCCCCGCGATGGTTGCCAGGATCGCGTACCGCCAGTTGGGCGCCGGCTGCGGACCGTTGTCCAGGTGCGCCAGTCCGAAAATCACGCTGGCAGCCACCAGCGTCCGCGTGGTCGCGCCGAAGCGCTGCATCATCAGATTCTGGATTAATGCGCGGAAGAGGATCTCCTCGGGAAGAGCCGTCGCGGCGAAGATGATCCCCACCGCGGACAGCATCCGCCCGCCCGTTTGGACCGGCCAATGGGGCGGCGGGATGAAGCCGATCGCGACACCTAGCGCCGCCAGCAGCGGGGCCGTCACGGCGAAGGCCGCCAATGGCAGCCACAAGTCGCGCGCGTTCCGGGGCAGGTTGTACTTCATGCCGGAAATCGCGCGGAATCCGAGAAACACCGCCAGGCCCAGCAGGATCGCGATCCCGTAGGCCACGCTGTGCAGGAAGCCTTGCGACGGCCGCGGCACCAGACCTGCACCCGCCGCGAATTCGAGCGGCAGCCAGAGCAGCATGATCGCCAGGAAGTCCGCATGCACCCGCGCACAGATCGCCGGGGCCGTCGTATATCCCAGCACCAGCAGCGCCAGCTTCACCGACAGCGCGCCTTCCATCGCCGCCGCGCCCGAGAAGATCGCAGTCAGCAAAAAAGGAACGGCCCAGATCGCCTCCGGATGCCGTCTGAACAGCTCCCGGATTCGATGCTGGGCCGCAGGTACGAAAAAGCTGAAGACGGCCGCCAGCAGGAATGCCAGGATCAGCGGCCGCGCCACACTCCTATTGGACCACGATGCCGCGCTCGTCCAGCAACTCGCCCGTCTGCGTCAGCAGGTTGAGGATGTTGCGCCGCACCGCCACCTGCTGCTGCACCACGTTCGATTCCGCCGTCGATAGGTTGACCTCGGCAGTGATTACGTTCTGCAGAATCTCGGCGCCGAGCTGATACTTCTCCTTCATCGCGTCCAGGTTCTTCTGCGCGAAATCCTGCTGGATCTTGGCCAGTTTCAACTGCTCCTTGCTGCCTTCGAGCGCCGTGATGGCGTTCAGAATGGAGAGCCGCACGCCCTCCTGCGTATTGCGCAGGCGGAGGGCATCGGTCTTCTTGCCGATCAGCGCGTCCGCCATGTTCGCCGCCGCGGCGTGCGAGCGGACCGGCAGGTTCAAGCGCAGCCCGAACGAATAGACCGGGAAACCGAAATGGAACATCTGGTCCAGGGCATCGCCGAATCCACCCGGCGTCGAGATGATGCCGGACGACTGCACACCGTCGATGGACACGTTCGAGCGCTGGTAGAAAACGCCGCCCCGGCCTTGCGACTGGTACGTCCCGAGCAGCGCCAGGTTGGGCAGCATCCCGTTCTTCGCCTGTTGGATCGCCAGATCGTCGCGGTCGAGCGACTGCAGCGCCGATTTCACATCGGGGCGGCCGGCCAGCGCCTTGTTGATCGACTCTTCGCGGTCGAATACGATCGCATCCACGTTGGGCAGATCCACCGTCTCGGTCAGGTTGATGGGCAGCTTGCGCAGGTCCGCGTCGAGGTCCACGGCAATCTGCAGGCGAAGCGCGTCTTCCGCCTGCGCCAGCGCGAACTTCGCCTGCGAAACCTGCAGCACGGTGGAGGCGAGCTGCTGTTGCGGGTTGTAGATATCGAGCGGCGAAATCGCGCCCAGGTCGAGCTGCTGCTGCACGTAGTTGAGGTTGCTCTGCGACGTCTCCCGCGCCTTCTCCGCCACCTTCACGCTCTCGCGTGCCTGAATCACGTTCCAGTAAGCCGTTTCCGCTCCGTTCACCAGCGTGAGCAATTGCGAGCGCAGGTTGTAATCCGAGATCCGGTAGCTGCTGCGCGCCATCATCAGGTTCAGCCGGTTCACGTAACGCCCGCGGTTTTGAATCAAAGGCTGCGTGAAATTGACCGAAAGATTCGAAGTCAGCGACGGATTGAAGGTGGAGAAGCTGTTGCTCGACGAGATCTTTTGCGCCGCGTACTGCACCTGCAATTGCGTGCCCGTGTCCAGCGTCTGCGTGTAGTTGGAGCTGAAGGGCTGGGACAGCGTGGTCAAGGTCCCGGAGGCGCCGGCGCCTTCCAGAAGACTGGTCGGCAGCGAAGTCGAGCGCTGGCTGTTGAAGGTCGCCGTGAGCCTCGGATCCCACACGTCGAATGCCCGCTGGATCGCGTTTTTCGGCTGTTCCACGCTCAGCATCTGGAGCTGGATGCCGGTGTTGTTCGCCATCGTCAGCGCCAGGTAGTCCTTGAGCGACAGCTCGATGTTTCCGCCCACCACAAAGTCCTTCAGCCGGACCGGATCCTTCAGTACGACCTTGGTCTGGGTCTGTTGAAACGTCTCGCGGAAATACGATGGCTTGGGAAATGAGCTCATCTGGGCGAACGCGCCCCACGTAAGTAGCGCACCTGTAATAAGAGTTCTTCGCAGCATAAGTTCTTACTCGTAACGAATGGCTTCGATAGGATCCAATTTGGCCGCCTGCACGGCCGGATAAATTCCAAACAACAAACCGATGAATACGGACACGCCGAAGGCCACGCCGATCGACGACCCCGTAACCAGGGTGGACCAGCCGGCGGCCGACGCAATCAGCTTCGACAGCGTGACACCGAACGCAATCCCGATCAAACCGCCCACGATCGAGATCAGCACGGCCTCCGTCAGGAACTGACGCACGATATCGCCCTGGCGTGCACCGATGGCGCGCCGGATGCCGATTTCGCGGGTGCGCTCGAGCACCGTGGCCAGCATGATATTCATGATGCCGATGCCGCCCACCAGTAGCGAAATGCCGGCGATGCAAATCATAACGATGCTGAAAATCAACTGCGTCTGCTTCTTCTGTTCGAGCAGGCCGGCGGGCACGATCACGGTGAAATCGCCGGCGTCCTTATGGGTCGCGGCCAGAATGGCGCGCACCACGTTGGACGTTTCGATCGAATCGATGTTAGGGCCCACTTTCATGTAGATCGCGTCGATCTCGTCCTTCAGGTAGCTGGTGTTGTCCTCGAATCGGCGCATCACGCTGTTCAGCGGCGCGATCACCAGGTTGTTGCGGTCCGACGCCTGCACGCCTTCCACGTCATCGCCGCCGGCCTGCGGCGTCAGCACTCCGATCACCTGCAGCCAGGTGTCGTTCACCTTGACGTACTTGCCGACCGCATTGTCGTAACCCAGCAGGTTGACCTTGGCGTTCTCCCCCAGCACGCACACCGGCGCCGAGCTGCGGTTCTCTTCGTCCGTGAAGAAGCGGCCGGAAATCAGCTTCAGGCTGTTGATCTCGACGAAGTTGGGCAGCACTCCGATGAGTTGCGGCGGCTCCTGCGCGGTCTTGGGCAGCAGTTTTTGCGGCTTGAACCGCTTGCGCGGCGTGATGGCGACCAGGCCGGAAACGTTCTCCGAAATGGCGCGGTAGTCGCGGAACGTCAGCCCCGGAGAAATCGTGCGCACGGTCTGCAGCTCGTTGCGGTCGAGCGACTCGCGCGCCTCTATGATGATGTTGTTCACGCCCAACTGGTCGATGAAGCTCATCATTTCCTTCTGCGCGCCGGCGGTGATCGAAAGCATCGCCACCACCGCGCCCACGCCGAAGATCATGCCCAGCATCGTCAGCAAGCTGCGCAGCTTGTGCGCAAAAAGGCTTGCCATCCCCATCATCAGTTCGGGAACAATGTTGGAGAGGCCCATTACGATTTCCCTCCCGGCAGACCGCCCATCGGATTGCCGCCCGGGGCCTTCTTGTCGGCTTTGCTCTTCTTTTCGGCGGTGGGATCGGCCAGGGCGATGGTCTCGCCCGGCTTCACCCCGCCTGACAGCACCATCGTCGATTCGCTCTGCTTGATGAGCTGCACTTCGCGCGGATCGAACTTGCCGTTCTTCTGCAGCACGAAGACCATATACTTGCCGTTGCGGTTGAAAACCGCCTGCGCCGGAACGTGCAGCGCGTTCGAGATCTTTTCCACTTCGATCTGCACATCCGCCAGCAGGCCCGGCCGCAACAGCACCTGCACCTGCGAATCCTCCTCGGGAGGCCGCGGCAGTTTGGCGTTGTTGCGCTCCTCTTCGGTGTAAAGCGATCGGGGCCGCTGCAGCAGCGCCTCGAGCCCGGTGCCCGCTCCGGCGCCGCGTCCGCCGCGCCCGCTGCGTCCCTGGCCGCCGCCGAACCCGCCGCCGGCCGCCGCAGCATCGCCACCGCGACCGCCTGCCGCAGGATCGCCGCGCCCGCTGCGTCCCTGGCCGCCGCCGAACCCGCCGCCGGCCGCCGCAGCATCGCCACCGCGACCGCCTGCCGCTTGATCGCCGCCTTGCCCGCGGCCGCGGCCGAGTCCGAGCTTCTGCATCATTTCCTGCATCTGCTGTTGCAGCTTCTCGCGTTCGTCGCCGGTCGCGGTCTGCATTTTCTGCCGGAGGTCCGCCATTTTCTTGCGGTCCTCTTCGGACAAGTTGGCGAACCCGCCGCGTCCGCCCGGTGCACCGTTCCCGCCCCGGCCGCTCGCCGCATCGCCACCACGGCCGCCGGCCGCAGCATCGCCACCGCCGCCGCCCGCAGCATTACCACCACGACCGCTGGCCGCAGCATCGCCACCCCGGCCCTGCCCGCGGTTCTGCCCGCCGCCGCCCTGGCCTCCGCGAGCCCGGCGCCCGCCGCCACCGCCCTGGTCCTGGTTGTCCTGCGCGCCACCCTGGTCCTGCATTCCCGGCATCCCGGGCATTCCCGGAATCCCGGGCATTCCCGGAATCCCGGGCGCTCCCGGCGTCCCGCCCGCCATGCCGCTCTGCAGGCTGGCGAAGAAATTCGCACCCGAGCCGCGGACATTCTTCTTCGCATTCTCCGCCGCCGTCACCATGATGCGTTCGATATCGGCCGGCTTCATTCCCAGGCCCGTCAGCAGTTCCCGCATGTCGATCGAAAAAATCACGTCGAACTTTTTCGAGGGGTCGCCCGAGAAAACATCCGCCGTGGCCGTGCCGCTCATTGCCTTGATCTTGCCGTGAAACTGCTTGTCCGGTATGGCATCCAACTGCAGCGTCGCCGGCTGGCCTTCCTTCAGATTGGCCCGGTCCAACTCCCCGACCTTGGTCCACACTTCGAGCTCGGAAAGATCCAGCACGTCCGCCACCGGCATGCCCGGCTGCAGCGTGTCGCCCTCGCGGATATCCGGCACCGCCTGGCCGAAGTTGATGAACCCGCCGCGGTTCTGCCGGATCGCCACCAGGCCCGTGATCGGCGCCAGGGACTTGGTGTTGGCGATGCGCTGCAATTCCCGGTTTACGTCGATCAAGCTGCGGTTGCGCTGCTCCTGCAATACGGCCAGTTGCGAGTCCGCCTGCTCCTGCCGCGCCTCGATGTCGGCCGCCAGTTGCTCCAGTGCGCGCTTGCTCTGTTCTTCCATCAGGACGTTCTTCTTGCCGTCGATGGCCGCCAGAATCGGGTTCTTCTGCACGTCGAGGTCGGCGCGCCGCACGTTGTATTTCGTTTTCAGCAGCGTCACCTGGTCCTGGCTCTGTTGGATGGCCAGGTCCGCCTTGGCCTTCTTGATCTGCTCGTCCACCGACTGCACGGAGAGTTGCTGCTCTTCGAGCGCCGCCAGCCGTTCCGAGTCGTCATACTCGACGATCAGGTCCTTCTCGTGCCCCAGCGCGCCCACCGGAGCCAGCCGCGTCACCTGTACCGTGCCGTTCAGATTGGGAGCGAACAGCGTCACCGCCCCGATGGCGTGCAGCTCGCCGCGCGAATAGGCGCGAATCACCACATCGCTCTGCTGCACTTTGGTGGTAGGAATCTGCTCCGTCCGCTCACTCTGGATCTGCTTGTAGAAGCGGTAGCCGCCCCAACCAATGCCCGCCAGCAACGCGAGACCTATTAACCGATAAATTGCTTTCTTCATGAATCTTTCCAGGGGGCCGGCGGCCCCTTCCTAAAACTTCTTCTTAGCTCTCTTGGCCGCGTCCGCCGGGCTCTCGAGCGTCACCGTCTCGCCTTCGCGCAGCCCCCCGGTCACAATCAAATCCTCGTCGTTGCGCTTGCCCACCTGGATGTGCCGCAAGGTGAAATCCTTGCCCACCTGCACGTACACCGAGGGCTTGCCATCTCTGTCGAAGCTGGCGCGCGAGGGAATCAGCAACTGGCTGGGCTCGCGCTCGATGATGATCTCGGCACTGGCGCTCATGCCCGGCCGCAGCCGGTCGTCAAGAGCCAGCAGCGTGGCGCGCGTGGGGAACGTCTTCTCGGGCGTACTGCCGCCCTTGTACACCAGCGCGGCGATCGGGCTCACCCAATCCAGCTTGGCGGTGAACTCCTTGTCGGGAATCGCATCCACGCGGACCTTCACGACCTGACCGATCTGCACCCGGCCCCGGTCCACTTCCTCCAGCTTGAGATCGATAAACATCTCCGAAAGGTCGGGGATCTCGACGATCTCGGCGCCGGTCCACGCCATGTCGCCTTCTTTGAACGGCGGCTGCGACTGGCCGAATGTGCCCTGCGAGCGGAAGTTCGGCAGCACATTCACCAGGCCGTCGGTGGGCGCGCGCAGTTGCATCAGCCCCAGGTACTTCTGCGCCGTCTCCAGGTCGCGCACGGCTTTATCGCGGCGCTGGCCCAACCGGCTCAGGTCGGCTTCGTGGCCTACCTGGTGCGCGTTGATCGAAGCCTTCACCTGCTGCAGCGAGCCTTCCGTCACGCCCACCTGGATGCGGTTCTTCTCGCCTTCAATCTGCGAGAGCACTTCCGCCTTGCTGGCATCCAGCTTGGCGCGCTCCAGGTCGTATTCGGACGACATCTTGCTCATGGCGTCGGCTTCGTCGTCCATCTTCTGGCTGGCCTTGGTCTGCACGATATCGCCATCCGCCGCGCGCACGTTGGTGGTGCGGCTGATCACGTTCTGCTCCTGCTGAACGCCGTCGAACTCCACCACCGCGTCGCCCTTCCGGACGGGGCGGCCGCTGGTGGCCAGATGGGTGATGCGCAAGCCCGGCACTTGCGGCGCCTTAAGGATGGTGGACCGGGCGCTCTTGATGTCGCCGCGGGTGCGCACGCTGACCACGAAATCGGCCCGCCGCACATGCACCGTCGCCACTTCCACTTCGGTGGTCCCGGTGTAGCGGTACCCCGCGTAGCCGCCGCCTGCACACAGCAGGAGACCAATGGTCCAGGTGATGAACTTCGCCCGTCGAGGGTGTGAGCGCCCAAGGCGCTGCGATGGTTTTACGTCCTTAGATGCCATAGTACTTCCCTGTGGGTGGTGAGATCAGGCTCGCCCGGCCGATCAGATCGCCGGCCGCTGGGCTGCGATGACCTCCCCTTTCTGCAAACCGGAGCGGATGGAAACGTGCGTGAAACTCGTCAGGCCCAGGTCCACTTTCTTGCGCACCCAGCCCTCCTGCCCCTGCACGTATACGAACTGCCCGCCCTCTTCCTCAAAGACCGCGGCGCGCGGCGCCACTAGCGTGTTTTCCTCGGAATTGAGCACGACCTCCGCGCTGCCCGTCAGGTCGGGAATCACGCGCGGATCCATCTGGTCGATCTTCATGCGGATCGGAATCTCGCCGACGTAGCTGGAGCGGAACGTGCTCGTCTTCGACATGGCGCCGATCCCGATCAGCGTCCCCGGAAGCTGCACTTCGCTGTACGCATCCAGCCGCACGGTGGACTTCATGCCCAATCGCATCCGCTCGGCATCCACCTGGTTGACGGTGGCGTTCAGCACCATCGAACGCGGGTCCACGATGTACATGAAAGGCTGCCCCGCCGAGATCTGGTCGCCTTCCCGAATCTGCCGCAGCTCGCCGTTCAGCACCAGGTTGCCCATCACCACGATGCCGTCCATCGGCGCCTTGATGGTCATACGCTGCACGTTCATTTCGGCGCGCGATAGCTCGATCTTGGACTGTTCCCGGTTCAGCTCCGAACTGCGGATGGCCGCGCGCTGCGATTCATCCACCAGCGCTGACTCGGCCACCAACTGCTTGGACTTGGATTCCGCCTCTTCCACCGACAGCTTGTACTTCTCGGCGTCGATCTGGGAACGGATCGCCGCCGTCTTAAGATCCAGCAGCGCCTTGTCCCAATCGGCCTTGGCGGTGCGCACGGACTGGTTGTGCGCCTCTTTGGTCGCCGCCAGGTTGGCCATCATCTTCTGGATGGTGTTATCGAGTTGCACCACAGTGTCTTTGTAATCGTCGAGTCGCTGCAACTGGTTGGTGGGGTCGAATTCCGCCACCACGTCTCCCGCTTTGATGTGGATACCCGGTTTGGCCAAGTGCAGCAAAACCAGGGTGAAGTCGGCGCCTGGGCCGCCGCCGCCCGGACCACCCGGCCCGCCGCCACCGCCCGCATTGCCGCCGCCGCCACCCTGCCGGCCGCCGCCATCGCCGCCGCGGTTGAAATCGCCGCGGCTTCCCATGATCCGGGGAGCCAGCAGCGCCGCCGAGTTCTGCGCCGCCACGGTGCCGTTCACGCGCACTGTCCTCTGCACGCTGCCCATCGAAACTACAATCGTAGGAACGCTGGCGAAGCTACCCTTGTCCGAGGTCCTGGCGTTCGACTGGCTGCGATAGGCTGCGTAGCCGGCGACCAGAACGACAGCCGCCAGAACCCCCCATATCACCATGCGGGATCTGGGCTTCTGCGGGGGCTGGAACGGAACGATCGCCGGACCCGTTAAAGGTACTTGCCGTCCGCCACCCGGTTCCGGAGCGGGCATATTCGAAGACGCTTGCATTTCAATCCTTCCAGTTCAGGCCAAAGTTGCGGGACCCGTTACATGCGTGGTCGTGTCAACGAAATGACGCTATTCGAATTGCAAAGGTTATCCCCCGTGCGCGGGGGTGTCCAGTTTTTTTGGAACTAGCCTGTGACGCGGCCGTCGTGCCTGCCGTGGCCGACATTGGCACCGGCACCTAATTGATCTGCTAAATCTATTATTTTCTGCTGTTTACTTGGATGAAACCACCGCCGACCCGACCTTGTGCGCGAACACCTGCACATTAATATCGGCCGGCTTGTCCCAGCCGTTGCCATCGGCGTTGAAGCCGCCCTTCGCCCGCCCGCCGGCATCGAACAGCAGCATCTGGCCGTCGGCGCCGTCCTGCCGGCCGCCGCCCAACTGGGCGTTCGAAGCGTGGTTGAACCACATGTAGGTTTTCCCATCGGTCCCGGGAATCGCGCGCCCCATTCCCCAGACGCCGAACCGGTATTTGGCCCCGCCGTCCACAGGAATCCCGAGATTGGCGAACTCGACCTGCCAGATCCGCAGACTGGCGCCGAAGTCGTCATACATCAGGCCGTCCGCCGTCGACACATCGGAAATCCGCACCGAGGGGCTACTGGCGCCATTGGTTCCAGCCGATAGTTGGGCAGTGGCCACCGGCGACAGGTCGGCATCCGCGCCGCCGGCGTACAACCGCAAGTCCTGGTAGAAGTCGCCCAAATGCTCCGGCTGCGTGCTGCCGTTGCCCGGGACCGCCCAGGTCCGGATGGAATCGATCGTCCAATGCTCGCCGGGAGCGCCGATCGAGAAATCATCGCCCAGAAATCCCTGGTCGTGCCATCCCCACCGTACGTTGCTGCGCGCCGCGCCGGAAGCGTTGTTGACATTCACCCGCGGCAGTCCGCGGTCTACGACCAGCACGGAACCCGGCCGTTTCAAGGCATCTTCGGTTTGGGAAAAGGCAGGCAGAGTGGCGAGAAGGGCAAGCAGAGCGGTCGACAAGCGCATGTTTAGTGGTCTCCGATGGTTGATTGTACAACAGAAAGAAGGCGGCGCCCGGCCCGGCTTTTTCCCCGTGTTATGTTGAATAACGTGCCGTCGCCTCTTAATATCCATCTGGAGCAGTACGATGGCCCGCTCGATCTGCTGCTGGACCTGATCCGCAGACAGCAGATCGACATTAAAGACATCCCGATCGCCACCATTACATCCCAGTATTTGGAATATATGGAGAAGGCGCGCGAGATGGATATCGACCTCGGCGCGGAATTCGTGTACATGGCGGCGACCCTCATCCACATCAAGTCCAAAATGCTGCTGCCGCGCGACCCGGCGCTCAAGAGAGAAAACGACGCTGACGACCCCCGGCAGGAACTGGTCGACCGCCTGCTCGAGCACGAGCGGTTCAAAAACGCCGCTGAAATGTTGCAGCAGAAACGCATGATCGAGGAGAACGTCTGGTCCCATCCGCAGATCAAAGCGTTCATTTCGGCGGACGACGATCCCGGTCTCGCGGTCAGCCTCTTCGACCTGGTGAAGTCCTTCGGCGAAATCCTGGAGCGCGTCAAGAACCGCCCGGTTTATGAAGTGGAATCGGCCGACATCACCGTGGCCGATATGATCCGCTATCTGCGCGACCAGTTTCTCCAACTGGGCGAAGACCAGCCGCTCTTCATCCTGCGCGTTTTCGAGGCGCAGCGTTCGCGCCGCGCTATGATCGCCATGTTCCTCGCGGTGCTCGAAATGGTGCGTATGCAGGCCGTAGTGGTCGCGCAAAAAGATCTGTTCGGCGAGATCGCGCTGCAGCGGCATGCCAGTTTCGACGCCGTGTTTGCGTCCGATCAGCCCATCGCGGCCATCGAAAAAGATTACATCTAACCGGAAATGGACGAATCGCAAAACCCCGAAACCACCATCACCATGGAGGAGCTGCTGGCCGCGAATGAACCGGCAGCCGAAGCACCTGCCGTCTCTGTCGAAGACGCCCAGCTCAGCGCCGTGCTCGAGGCCATCGTTTATGTAGCCGAGGAGCCGCTCACGCTGGCGCAACTGGCAGCCGCGCTGCAACAGCCGGCCGAACGCATTCGCGCGCTGATGGATCTGCTGGTGGCCGAGTTCGACAAGCCCGGGCACGGCGTCTCCATCCGCGAAGTCGCGGGCGGCTACAAGATGGCGACCAAGCCCGAGCACCATGAGGCTGTCCGAAGCTTCGTCAAGAGCCTGAAGCCGCCGTTGAAGCTTTCGCTGCCGGCGCTCGAAACGCTGGCCGTGATCGCCTACAAACAACCCGTGACCGCGCCCGAGATCATCGAGATCCGCGGCGTCCAGGGTACTGGTGTGTTGAAGACGCTGCTCGACCGCAAGCTGATCGCGATCGCCGGCCGCAAGGACGTGATCGGCAAGCCGCACCTGTACAAGACCACCAAGGAGTTCATGATCCAGTTCGGGTTGAAAGACCTGAGCGAGCTGCCGTCGTTGAAGGAATTCGAAGAGATTCGCCGCATGTCGATGTCTGACGAGCCGGCCGAGACCGTTGCCGCCGAGCCGGTTGCCGCCGAACCCGCGGCAGCGCCCGGCCCCACACCGCAGGACACCTGATGCCGGAAGAGCGCCTCCAGAAAATCCTGTCTCATGCCGGCGTCGCCTCGCGGCGTCAGGCGGAGCAGATCATCCAGGAGGGCCGGGTGGTCGTCAATGGAAAGACGATCACGGAACTCGGCTCAAAGGCCGATCTGGAGCGCGACCATATCCGGGTGGATGGCCGCCTGATCCGCGCTCCCCGGCGCATGGTATACATCGCGCTGAATAAACCGAATAACACCGTCACCACCGTCGCCGACCCGCAGCGCCGCGCTACGGTCATGGAATTGCTAGAAGGAGTTAAGGAGCGCGTGTACCCCGTGGGACGCCTGGACTATCACAGCGAAGGGCTGCTGCTGTTGACCAACGACGGCGAGATCGCCAACGCCGTCATGTCGGCCGCCACCCACCTGCCTAAGACGTACGTAGTAAAGGTAAATGGCCGCCTGACCCCGGAGCAGGAGCAGAAATTTCGCGACGGGGTTCCCCTGTCGGGGCGGCGTACCCAGCCGGCTGGCCTCAAGGTAGTACGGGACGCAGAAAACCCCTGGTACGAGGTTAAGCTGTACGAAGGCCGCAATAACCAGATACGATTGATGTTCAAACATTTCGGCCGGTTGGTCGAAAAGTTGAAGAGGGTGTCGATCGGGCCCCTCGCACTGGGTCCGTTGAAGACCGGCCAGTTTCGCTATCTGGCGGGGCCGGAAGTCGAGAAGCTGAAGCGCGCCATCGAGCGTAAGCAGAGAGAAGCAGTATGAAACGAATTACCGAGATTCTCGATTCCGCCCGGACCATCGCCGTGGTGGGTCTGTCGGGCAAGCGCTACCGCCCGAGCTACGGAGTGGCCGAGTACCTGAAAAAAGCCGGATACCGCATCATCCCGGTGAACCCCCAAGAGCGGGAAGTGCTGGGTGAAAAGGCGTACCCCGACCTGGATTCCGTGCCCGAGGCAATCGACATCGTCGACATATTCCGGCGTTCGGAGTACGTACCTGACATTGTCGAGGCCGCGATCCGCATCGGCGCCAAGGCCGTCTGGATGCAGGAAGGCGTCTACCACGAGCAGGCAGCCGCCCGCGCCGGGCAAGCCGGTCTCGCGGTGGTGATGGACCGCTGCATTCTGAAGGATCACCGGCGATTGGCGCACGCATCGTAGGGACGCCCGTGTCCTCCTCCCCTCCCCCGCATATTTGAACAGGTTCAAAAACTGCTTGACTCCGGCACTCCTCTGCCCGATACTGTTTTTGAACACGTTCAAAGATGTGTTGGGGAGGCGGGATGGCGGCGAAATCGGCAGAAACCAGAAAGCGAATCCTGGAAGCGGCGCTCGAGTTGTTTCGAAGGCAGGGGTTCGACCGCACCACCATGCGGGAGATCGCGCAGGAAGCGGACGTGGCGCAGGGAGCGGCCTATTATTACTTCGAATCGAAGGAGGCCCTGGTCATGGCCTTCTACGAGCTGGCCGCTGAGGAGATGTCCGAGCGCATCGCGGCCGCCCTCCCCAAGGCCAAGGGGATCGACAAGCGGCTGCGCAGCATCCTCGACGTAAAGTTTGAATATTTCGCGCCCAACCGCCGCTTCCTGGGCGCGCTGTTCGGGCATGCGGCGGATCCGCAGAATCCACTTTCTCCGTTCAGCCGCGAGACCAGCGCCATTCGCGAGCGCGACCTGGCGCACTTTGCGAGCGCCCTCGAAGGCAGCGGGACGGCCGTGCCGAAAGACCTGGCGCCGCACCTGCCGAAGCTCCTCTGGCTATACCAGATGGGGCTGATCCTGTTCTGGATCTACGATCGCAGCGACGAGCAGAAGCGCACCGCGCAGTTGCGGGAGAAGAGTCTGGGGCTGGTGGTGACGGGGCTGAAGATGATTTCGTTTCCTCTGCTGCGGCCGCTGCGGAAGCGGATCGTGGACCTGATCGCGACGGTGGAAGGCGCGTGATGCCGGGGCTGTGGCTGATTCGCGCCGGAGTGGCGGCGGTGTGGCTGTACCAGGGGCTGTGGTGCAAAGTGCTGGGACGAGCGCCGCGGCACGGCGACGTGGTCCGATGCGCGCCGTTCCTCAGCCATCGCCAGGCGCGGGTATGCCTGCTGGTTCTGGGATGGCTCGAATGCGTGCTGGCGGGATGGGTGCTCGCGGGATGGCGGCCGGCGGGCGCGGCGCTGGCGCAGACGGCGCTGCTGGCGTCGATGAATGCCGGCGGACTGGTGTGGGCGCGCCGCGCGATACCCGATCCGGCGGGCATGCTGATTCACAACTTTGCGTTCTTGGTGCTGGCGTGGGTCGCCGGCGGGAAGGTTGGTCCTTATGTCGTGCACGGTTGATTCGATTTCGACTCCGTGGGCGGAAGGCTGCCTGCACGGCTCCGCGGGTGAGCTGTGTTTCGGATATACCTACGTGGACTCCGCTGTCGAGCTGCGAGCGTTTCCGCCGCGGAGCCGCATCTTCTCTATTGCCGGCGCGGGCGGCACGGCGCGCATCCTGGCGGCCGCCGGGCATGCGGTCACGGCCGTGGATATCAACCCGCGGCAGATCGCGTACGCCCGGGGGCGCGCCGCCGGCATGCGGGAACGGGAGGGCAGCGTGGACCGGATGTTCGGCGCCGGCCGGCGGATGCTGCCCGCCATCGGCTGGAGCGAGCGGCGTCGGCGAGCGTTCCTGGAATTGTCGGATACATCGGAGCAGGCGGCGATGTGGCGGCGCGATTTCGATACGCTCCGCTGGCGTGCAGCCACGGATGTTCTGTTCTCCCGATGGCTGCTGCGGCTCCGGTACCGCGGCGCATTCGTGGCCTGGACACCGCGCGGCCTGGGTGCGCTGATGCGAGCGCGGCTCGAACGCGGTTGGGCCACGCATCCGAATCGGAGCAATCCCTGGGCGTGGCGGCTGCTGCTGGGCGAAGCGCGGCCGGACTTGGAGGCGGAGCCGGGGATGCCCGTCGTCCCCATCCGATTCGCGTGCGCCGACGCGGCCCGGTTCCTCGAGACATCTGCGCCAGGCAGCTTCCAAGGATTCTCGCTCTCGAATTTTGGGGACGGCGCGCCGGCCTCGTACGTCGCGCGATTGCACGCGGCCGTGCGGCACGCGGCGGCCCCGGGCGCGATCGTCGTGGCCCGCAGCTTCGCCGAGCCGTCGGCAGACAACTCGCACAACCACGCGGCGGACGACCGGTCGCTCCTCTGGGGCACCGTCGACGTGCGCCGCGTCGAGGAGATCTGACCATGCTGCACCTGCTGCGCAGGCATCCATTCGCGGTCTCGGCATTCTTCCGCCATTCGCTCGTGTTGACTTACGCCTTCCCGCAGCGTGTGCTCGAGCCACTGCTGCCGCCGGGACTGGTTTTGGATACGTACCGCGGGTGCGGGTTTTTCGCCATCGCGCTGGTCCAGACCGAAAACCTGCGCCCGAGCTTCCTGCCTGCGGCCTTCGGACAGAGCTTTTTTCTTAGCGGATACCGTATCTTCACACGGCTGGCGAGCGGTGCAGGCGAGCTGCGCGGCCTGCGGATTCTGCGCAGCGATACGGACCGGCGCGTGATGCTGTGCGCGGGTAATCTGCTGACGCACTATCACTACCGCCTGTGCCGGGCGGAGCTTCGGGAAGGACCGGAGGAAATCGCCTGGTGTGTTCGCACACCGCGCGCGGAGGCGGACCTGGATGTTTCGGTCCGCCTCGCGAACGAGCCCGCGCCGCTGCCGCCGGGGTCGCCATTCGAGAGCGAGAAGGATGCGCGGCGCTTTGCCGGCCCGCTGCCGTACACCTTCGACTACGAGGCGGAAACGCATTCCATCGTCCGCGTCCTGGCCGTTCGTTCCAACTGGAATCCACGCGCGGTGGAAGTGGAAGTTCGCCGCAACACGTTTCTCGATCGGGCGCCGTTCCGGGGCGTGGAGCCTCGGCTGGCGAATGCGTTTTATCTGCACGATGTGCCGTATCGCTGGATGCGGGGCACGCGCGTGCCGTTGGGGAGGTAGCAATGCCGGACCGTTACCGCGGCGTGTGGCAGATCGTTCAATTCAATCGCGCCGCCTACGTGCGGGCACTGGCCGGGATTTTCGCCGCGTTGACGCTGATGCCGTGGACGCCGGCGGCGATGCGGCCGCTGCTCGCCCTCGCGGTGGGCGCCACCACGTTTTGGCTGAGCGCGTCGCTTGTAGTGTCCTGCTACGTTTACGATCGCAGTCCTCTTTATACGTTCGACTGGCTCGCAGCTTGCCTGACGCGTGTACCCCGGCGCTGGCTGAATCTGCACGCGGGATTGGATGAAAGCACCGAACGCCTGCGGGCCTTGTTCCCCGGGGCGGAGTGTTTGACGCTCGACGTTTTCGACGCTCGCGAGATGACGGAGCCCTCCATCCTGAGGGCGAGGGAGTTGACGGAATCAGGACCCTCACGGTCACGTTCACCACGCGCAGACTGGCGGGCGCTGCCGCTCCTCGACGCGACCTTCGACGCCGTCTTTCTCATCTTCGCGGCCCATGAGCTCAGGCGGCATTCGGCGCGGGTGGCGCTGTTGCGGGAGGTGCGCCGCGTGCTCGGCGCCGGCGGGGAGATCGTCCTGGTGGAGCACCTGCGCGGTTGGGCGAACTTTCTGGCATTTGGCCCCGGGTTTCTGCATTTCTTTTCGTGGCGGACTTGGCGCCGCGCGGCGGAACAGTCGGGCCTCACGGTCGCACGGCGCGCTCAGGTCACGCCGTTTGTAGATGTTCTGGTGCTGCGCAGGAGGGAATCATGATCCGGCTTCACTTGCAGATTGTGGGTGCGCTGTTGCTGTCTCTGGGAGTCGCGCATGCTTGTTTCGACCGCTATTTCGGATGGAAAAACGAGCTGCGGCGAGTTTCCCTCCTGACCCGTCAGATCTTCTTCGTACACTGTTTCTTCATCGCGTTGTTGCTGGTACTGCTCGGCGTCTGCTCACTGTTCTATGCGGACGCTTTGCTGACGCCCGGACCGTTGAACCGGGTAGTGCTGGCGGGTTTTGTGGTGTTCTGGGTCTGCCGGCTGGCGGTCCAGTTCGCCGTGTACGATCCTTCGATCTGGCGCGGGCGGCGCTTCTTCACCGTCATGCATGTGCTCTTTTCGATGCTCTGGTGCTACACGATAGTCACGTACGGTCTGGCATTGCGCGTAGTATGGAACGGCTAGGAAGCAGCCTAACCGACGCTTCCTCTTGAACGTCTAGCGGTGAGGAGGATTTCCGATGCGTTGGCGGCGGAGACGGCGCTACCTCAAACACGAGGCGGAGGATCTGCAGGCGCGCGGCCTTTCGGTGGATGAAGCGCGGGATCAGGCACGGCGGCTGGGGAACCTGGGCCGGCTGCGCGAGGATGTTCACAAGAAGTCGCCGTGGATGCCGCTCGAGCGGTTCGTCCAGGACCTGCGGTACGGAGTCCGAACCCTGCGCAAGAGCCCGGGGTTCACGGCGATGGCGGTACTCGCGCTGGCCTTGGGAGTCGGGGCCAATACGGCGCTCTACAGTATTCTGAACGCGGTCTATCTGCGGCTGCTGCCGGTGGAGAACCCGGCGCAGCTTGTGGTGGTCACGCGTCCCGCGATGGTGAAGGGGAGGATTCTGAATGGCCAGAGCTTTCCGTATCCGATGTACCGCGAGTTGCGCGACCGCACGCAGACGATGGAGGCGGCCATCGCGTATCGCACGCTCAATCTGAACGCCTCGCTGGATGGCCAGACGGAGCGAATTCGGGGAGCGATCGTCTCGGGAAACTATTTTTCCGTCCTGGGCGTGGGGGCCGCGGTGGGCTCCACGATTGTTCCGGATGACGACACCAAACCCGGCTCGGGCGGGCTGCGTGGTCCGGTGACCGTGCTGTCGTACGGGTACTGGCTGCGCCGGTTCGCGGGCGATCCTGCAGTCGTGGGAAAGCGAATCGAGTTGAACGGAGCGCCATTCCTGATCGTGGGAGTGGCGCCGGCGGGTTTCACGGGTACCGAAGTCGGCGACCGGCCCGACGTGTTCGCGCCCATGATGCTGCAGACGGCCCTGATGCCGGAGAACCCCAACGCGCTCGATCAGCGGCGCAACCAGTGGCTGCGGATCAGGGGACGGCTGCGGCCGGGCGCTTCACCTGCGCCGGCGGAAGCGGAACTCACAGTGCTGCTGCGGCGCTTCAACGAGGAGGATCTGGCGCGAATGACCGGCGCTTCTCCGGAGCGGCGCCGGGCCATGCGGGAGCAGCGGATCGCCCTACTGCCGGGGAGCACCGGGACGTCGGGCCTGCGCCGGACCTTTTCGCAGCCGTTGACGATTCTGATGGCGGTCGCCGGCTTCGTCCTGCTGATCGCGTGCGCCAACGTCGCCAACCTGCTGCTGACGCGCGCCGCCGGCCGGCAGCGGGAGATCGCGGTCCGCCTGGCACTGGGCGCCACACGCGGGCGGCTGATGGCGCAGTTATTGACGGAGAGCCTGTTGCTCGCGCTGGCCGGGTCGGGGCTGGGGCTGGTGCTCTCGCGTTGGGTGCGCGATCTGGTGCTGCGGTTCCTGCCGCAAGCATCGGGGGTCGCAGTGACCCTCGATGGGCAAGTGCTCGGCTTCAGCCTGTTGCTGGGCGTCGCGACGGGTGTGCTTTTCGGACTGGCGCCGGCGCTGCAATCGACGCGGGCGAGCGTAATGCCGGCGCTCAAAGGCGCGATTTCGGGAGGCGGTCTGGCGCGAATGGTGTTGAAAGAGGCGGCAGTGCTCGTGGTGGTTGGAGTTTCCGTCGGCCTGCCCGCGGCGTTTGCAGCGAGCCGGCTGGTCGGCGGCATGTTGTACGGCATCCAGCCGGCCGACCCGATCAGTGCCGCCGCAGCCGCCGCAGTGCTCGGCGCCGTCGCACTCTTGGCCGCATGGATCCCAGCACGGAGGGCGGCGCGAATGGACGCGATGAAAGCGCTGCGGTGGGAGTAGCGCAACAGCTTATTCACCGCCGAGACGCCGAGACCGCTGAGAAAAAGACAAACACAAAGCACTTGTTTTTTGCCCTTCGTATTTGCTTCTCAGCGGTCTCGGCGTCTCGGCGGTGAATAAGCTGTTGCGAACTCTCCACTACTCGTACCGCAGCGCAACCATCGGATCCACCTTGGTCGCACGCCGCGCCGGCACATATCCCGCGAGCGCGGTGATGGCGATCAGTACGACCGTGGATGCGGCGATGCTCAGCGGGTCTTGCGGCGTCAGGCCGTAGAGGAAGCTCGCGACCAGGCGTGTGGCGGCGATGGCGGCGGGCAGTCCGATGAGGGCGCCGATCGCGATCACCAGGGCGGTTTCCCGCAGAATGAGCCGCAGGATTTCGCCGCGCTGCGCGCCGAGGGCCATGCGGATGCCGATCTCGCGCACACGGCGCGACACGGATTGCGCCATCACGCCGTAGAGGCCGATGGCCGCCAGCAGCAGCGCCAGCACGCCGAAGAAGCCGCACAGCGTGGTCACGATGCGCTCCTGCGAAATGTTGTTGTCGTACTGCTGGGCTAGCGTGAGGGTTTGGATCACCGGGATGGTGGGGTCGAGGGCTCCCGCCTCGCGCCGGATCGCGGTCGTCAGCCGCTCGGGATTGGCCGCGGTGCGGACGCACAGCGTGCGGCTCTCCGCGCCCAGGCGCCAGTTGGGCAGGTAGATCATGGATTCGGTGGCGGCGCGGATACCGAAATATTTCACGTCCTTCACCACCCCGATAATCTCGAAGGTGTTTTCCATTTTGAATTTGTCGCCCATGGTGAAACGCTTCCCGAGCGGCGACTCGTTGGGGTAGAAATGTTTGGCGACGGTCTCGTTGACGATAGCCACGGGGCGCGGCGGGGGCATCGGTTCCTCATTGCCACGCGGCTTGTCCACGGGGTCGGGCGTGAAGGGCGGGTTGTCTTCGGCGCGAAAATCGCGGCCCAGGACGAGCGGAATGCCCAGCGTCTCGAAGTAGCGCGACGAGACCACGTTGAGGTCCACGTAGGGCCTCTCCTTGGGCTTCCACTGGTAGCCTTCGAAGCTCACATCGCCGTTCCAGCGCGAGCCGGCGAGCGGCGTGATTTCGGCCAGGCTCGCGGCGCGCACTTCAGGCATGGCCTGGACGCGGTCGAGCAGGCGGTCATAATAATCGCGCAGGCGCTGGCCCTTGTAGCCGCTGCGCGCGGGATCGAGACTGACGATCAGGACGTTCTCCCGCAGGAAACCCGGGTTGAGCGTTTCGAGGTTGCGCAGGCTGCGCACGAACAGGCCGGCGCCGATCAACAGCAGCAGCGAGATTGCCACCTGGCCGGCCACCAGCGCGCGGCGCACGTCGAAGCGATGGCGCGCGGCGGCGGCAGTTTCGTTCTTGAGCGCGGAGACCAGATTGGGGCGGCTCGCCGCGATGGCAGGCAGCAGGCCGCAGATCAGACCGGTGAGCAGCGACACGGCGAACGCGAAGCTGAGGACGCGCCAATCGGGGGTCACGTCCACCGCGAGCGGGAGCACGCGGCGCGGCATGAGGTTGAGCAGGATGCGCGCGCCCCACCAGGAGAAGACCAAGCCGGCGATACCGCCCAGCACCGAGACCACGACGGTTTCGACCACCAGTTGGCCGATGAGGCGGCCGCGTCCGGCGCCTACGGCCAGGCGGATGGCGATCTCTTTTCGCCGCGCCGCAGCCCGCGCCAGCAGCAGGTTGGCGACATTGGCGCAGCCGATGAGGAGCACCAGGCCGACCACCACCATCAGGACCGTGAGCGGCTTCTGCACCTGGTTTCGGAAACCGGAATACCCGCCGCTGCCCGGCAGCAGTGTGCCGCGGTCGCGCTTCTCAGCGTCTTTGTCGTAGGCTGGCGCGGGCCGGCGCTCGGGGTCGTTGACATCGATCTGGCGGCAGAGCACTTCCATTTCGGGCGTCGCCGCTTGCAGCGTGAAGCCGGGCTTAAGACGCGCCAGCAGCGTGAGCCACCAGTAATGGCGCGTGTTCCACTGACGGACGTTGCGGTTCACTTGCCGGATCATCATGATGGGCACGTAAACCTCGGGCGAGTTGCCGACGGCGGTCCCGGTGAATCCGGCCTGCGCGACTCCAATGATGGTGAACGGCGAGCCGTTGATGGTGATGCCGCGGCCGAGCACGTTGGGGTTGCCCGCGAAGCGCCGCTGCCAAAAATCGTGACTGAGCACGGCGTATGGACTCGCACCCTCGGTCTGGTTGTCCGCCGGAGTGAAGAGCCGTCCGACGGCGGAACCGACTCCGAGGACCTCGAAGTAATTGCCGGAGACCATGGTGAGCGCCACCAGTTCAGAGTTGGCATTGGCGCCCTCCTGGGGCACACGGAAGGCGACCGGACTGCCGCCGCCGCTCGAGGCGATGAGGCCCGCGAACGATTGGTTGTGGTCGCGGAGGTAGACGTAATCCGGGTAGTTGAAACCCGTGGACGGCTTTTCCGGATAGCGCGCCAGCACCACCAACTGCTCCGGCTTCTGCACCGGCAGCGAGCGCAGGATGACGGTGTCGATCAAAGTGAAGATGGCGGTGTTGGCGCCGATGCCGAGCGCCAGCGACAAGATGGCCACGGCCGCGAACGCCCGGTTCTGGCGCAGCATGCGGAACGCAAATCGGACGTCTCTGAGCATCGGGGCCTCCGTGTTTGTCAATAGGACGCCAGGGGGCGCAAGAACGTTGGCAAAAAATGATAATAGTACGAATGAACTGGAATGACGCAGCAGAGGATTTGTTGAACCAGGTGCTGGCGCAGACGCCCCGGCCGGTTCGCGAACAGACGGAAGCGCAGCTCCGCGGATTGGCCGAGGCGCTGGCCGAAGAGGACGGAAAGAACCGCGTCGGCGTGGAGACCGTGATCGTCGCCTGGGTGCGGAGTACGCCCGAGACCTTGCGTGTCGACTTGCCGCGCCAGATGGAGCGGTTCGGGTTGGACCCAGGAGAATACGCTCACTTGCTGGAGGAGTGAAAACAGAAGGCCTATATTCACCGCCGAGACGCCGAGACCGCCGAGAAGAAAAGCGGAAATCTCAGGTTTTCATTTCGTCTTCCTCGGCGATCTCGGCGTCTCGGCGGTGAACAATCCTTTACAGCACGTGATAATACCCCGACCGTTCCAACACCTCGACAGGTATGCCGAACAAGGCGGACAGAGGCTCCGCGCGCAGCACTTCGTCTTTCGGACCGTCGCGGAAGACGCGGCCTTCGCGGAGCACGATCACCCGCGAGATTTCGGGGATGATGTCGGGGAGGTGGTGCGTCACCATTACGATGCTGATGCCTCCGGCGGCCAGTTTGCGCAGGATCTCGCGCAGTTCATAGGTGGCGTGGAGGTCGAGGCTCGTCGTCGGTTCGTCCAGCACGAGGGCCTGCGGGTCGTGGACCAGCGCGCGGGCGATCAGGATGCGGCGGGCTTCGCCGCTCGACATCTCGTTGGTGTTGCGATCGGCCAGGTGCGGGATTTCGAGGAGCGCCATCACCTCGCACGCCTTCTGCTCCATGGCCGGCGTGACTTCGTGGTTCGGCCAGATCCCCACGCTGCCGAAGAAGCCGGAAAGCACGATTTCGTAGCCCGAGTAGTCGCGCGTGCACATCTGCATCCAGTCGTTCGACACCAGGCCGAGATGATTGCGGAGATCGAATAGATGCCAGCGGTCGCGGCCGAGGATGCGCAGCGACCACGGCTCGGGCTTGTGCCGCGGGTAGAGCTCACGCGAGATCAATTTGATCAATGTGGATTTTCCGCAGCCATTCGGCCCCAGAATGGCGACATGCTCGCCGGGCGCGATCGAGAGCGTCAGGCCGTCGAGCACGGTGCGGTCGCCGCGCTGCACCGTGACATTGTGGAATTCGATGAGAGGGACGGGAGCGGTCAAGCCCCTATTGTCGCCCGACTCGCGGCTACAATCGGTAGCTGGATGTTCTCCGCCCGCTTTCATTGGGACACGGCGCCCAATCGGATCACACGGCTCCTCCACGAAAAACGTCGCGCCGGCGCGCCCATTCTCGACCTCACGGAATCCAATCCCACTCGTGCCGGTCTGGCGTACCCGCCGGAGCTGGCGCACGTCTTCGACGATCCGCGCATCCTCACCTACGAGCCGACGCCGGCCGGATCCGCCGAAGCTCGCGAAGCCGTCGCGGCTTATTATGCGGCGCGCGGTGTGGCGGTCGATCCCAACCGAATTCTGCTCACCGCGTCCACCAGCGAAGGCTACGCGTACCTCTTCAAACTGCTCGCCAATCCGGGGGACCACGTGCTGGTGCCGCGGCCCTCGTACCCGCTGTTCGAGTTCCTGGCGAACATGGAATCGATCGAAGTGCGGCAGTATCCGCTGTCGTATCACGGCGGCTGGTCGATCGATTGCGAGGCGCTCGCGGCCGCGGTCGATTCGCGCTCTCGCGCCATCGTGCTCGTCAATCCCAACAACCCCACAGGGTCCTACGTCAAGCGGGCGGAGCTCGACTTCCTGACTCGCCTGAACGTGCCGCTGATCTCGGACGAAGTGTTCTCCGACTACGCTTTTGCGCCCGACCCCGAGCGAGTTGCGACACTCGCCGGCGTCGATGACGCGTTCTCCATGAGCGGTCTGTCGAAGGTCGCGGGGCTGCCACAGATGAAGCTGGGGTGGATCGTCGCCAACAGCGCGGGGGCGATGGAGAAGCTCGAATGGATCGCCGACACGTACCTCTCGGTGAGCACTCCCGTGCAGTGCGCCGCCGCGCGCCTGCTGGCGGCGGGAGAGATCGTGCAGCGGCAGATTCGAACGCGCACCGCCGCGAACCTGGCCTTCGCGCGTCAGACGCTGGCCGGATCGCCTGCAAGCATTCTGGCGGTGGAGGGTGGCTGGTCGATCGTGCTTCAGATGCCGCGCGTGCAGAGCGAAGAGGAATGGACGCTCGATCTGCTTGAGCGCGAAAACGTGCTAGTCCAGCCGGGATTCTTCTACGATTTCGAGTCGGATGCGTTCCTGGTAGTGAGCCTGTTGACGGAGGAGGGAGCGTTTCGGGAGGGTCTCACGAGATTGCGAGCGCGCATGTACCAGTGACCAGGCGCTCCTTCGCGGGGAACGGCTGGTCACCAGCAATTACCTACTACTGTCCGCGACCGCCCGCAGCACCCCCGCGTCCACCGCGACCGCCACGACCCGCCTGCGGCGGAGGCAGATCCTTGCGCGGCAGCTTCTCGGCGCGCGTGGCTGCGTTGTACACGAACGCCGCTTCGATCACCGCCATCTGCTTCATGTCGGCTGGCTGGATGCGGTCATACACGTCCATGTTCGAATGGTGCGTGCGCGTGTCGTAGTCCATCGGGTCCTGAATGAACTGGAAGCCGGGCAGACCCACGCCGTCGAACGACTGGTGGTCGGTCCCGCCCGTGTTGCGCACCGAGATCGTGCCGGGCGCCAGATCCTTGAAGGGCACGAACCAGGCCTCGAAAATCGGCCGCATCATCTCGTTGCCCTGCAGGTAAACGCCGCGGATTTTTCCGGTCCCGTTATCGATGTTGAAGTACCCGGCGAAGTTGTTGTGCTCCGTAGTGGGCTTCATCGTCGTGGGATCGGCAAAGTGCTCCTTCACGTAGGCGCGCGAGCCGAGGAGTCCCTCTTCTTCGCCGCTCCACAGACCCATGCGAATGGTGCGCTCCGGCTTCACGTTGAGAGTCTTCAGAATGCGCATCACTTCCATGGCGACCGCGCTGCCGGCGGCATTGTCGGTGGCGCCGGTGCCATAGTGCCACGAATCGAAGTGTCCGCCGACCATCACCAGTTCATCCGCCTTCGATGTGCCCGGGATCTCTGCGACCACGTTGAACGAATCGGTGTTGTTGTCGAACTGCGTCTTGATGTCGAACGAGAGCTTGACCGGAACGTTGTGATCGAGCAGACGCACAATCCGGTTGTAGTGCTCGGCCGTGATCGAGACCTGGGGGATGTTGTCGCGCTCCGTCCGCACCGCGCCGCCGCCAAATAGCGTCCCGCTCTCGCCGCGCGCCGAGGCCTGAACCGATACCAGAACTTTCTCATCCTTATAGAAGGACCGCAGCTTTTGCGTGAAGGCCTGCCGCTCTTCCGGCGTCATCTGCGGCAGATTGGCGCCTCCGCGGCCGCCGCGCCCGCCGGCGCCCGGGAACCCGCCCCGTCCACCGCCGATGGGTACGATGTCCATCGACAGATCATTTAGTTCCGTATCCGTGTACCGGCGCGCCAGAGCATTCGTGGGGAAGGAAAGATCCGGCGCCGCAACCGTCAACACAATCTTGCCCGCCAGCTTGCCGTGCCACTTTTCCAGATCGGCCGGCGTCGCGATCGGCGCCAGCACGGCCTCGCCTGTCACGGGACCATCGGTGCCCTTGGTCCAGGCCACGGGGATGCCGATGATCGGCATGTAAGTCGGCTCGACCATCGCGGCGTTGAACGACGTGTACTGCCAGCCGGGGATGTCGGACGACCACTTTTCCAGGTGGACGTTGCTCAGACCCCACTCCTTGAGTTGGCCGGCCGCCCAATCGCCGGCGGCCCGGAACTGGGGTGAATTGGTCAGCCGCGGGCCATAGCGATCCGTGAGATTGTACATGGTATCCATCACTTTGGAGTTCTGGAACTCCTCGGCGCGGATGCGGCGCATCATGGGAAGGTCCACCCGCTCCGACTGCACTTGTCCGAAGACCAGCAGCGAAACGAGCAGCAGAAACACGACGGCAAGAATGGTTTTTCGTAGCATAGGCTGAAGTTGTGAGCTTAACAAACTAACGACGGACTTGCACCGGATGGAGGTTACCGCCTGACCGCTTTCCCGCCGCCTTTTTCCCGCCGTGCGGCGGTCCAGCGGGTACTAGCCTGCCTGCCGCAGATGCAGTATTTTTGACATTGACTTGTACGTTACCTTCCATTCCCCGCTAGAATAGAGGTATGGCCAGAGGTTGGGAAAGCAAGTCGGTCGAGGCGCAGATCGAGATGGCCGAAGAAAACCGCAGCGCCATTCGAAAATTGACACCCTCTCCCGAAAAATTGGACCTGATTCGCAAAAGAGAAACGGTCCTTCTCTCCCGTACCAGAATTGTTCGGGATTTGGAGTCCGCGCAGAATCCGCGTTACAAGGCAATGCTCAACAAAGCCCTCGCGGATCTGGACGTGCAATTGTCCACCTTCGCTGTTTAGCGAGCTAACTTGCCAACCCGCATCGCAGTCCGGCTGTGATGCGGGGGCCGGAACCTGCTGCTCCGCACCGCGGCCCGTGCCATACTGGCATTTCCCGAATGTTTTCCTACTCCGCGAACGACTTCTATTGCGAACAGGTCCCGCTGGCCGACCTCGCCGCCCGCGTGGGCACGCCCGCGTACGTGTACTCCGCCGCCGCCATCCTCGCCAATTACCGCGCCTATGACGAGGCTTTCGGCGACCTGCCCCACCGCGTCTGCTACGCCGTCAAGGCCAACTCGAACCTCGCGATTCTGGCGCTGCTCGCCAGGGCCGGCGCGGGGTTCGACATCGTCTCCGGCGGCGAACTGTTCCGCGTCCTCCAGGCCGGGGGCGATCCCTCCCGCGTCGTTTTCTCCGGCGTCGGCAAGACAGTGGGCGAAGTGGAGTACGCGCTCGCCCAGGGCATCCACAGCTTCAATTGCGAATCCGAAGCCGAGCTCGCGCTGGTCGACGCCATGGCCGCGCGCCGCGGCGTCCAAGCCGGATTTTCCATCCGCGTCAACCCCGACGTCGACGCCTCCACGCACCCGTACATTTCGACCGGCCTCACGCAGCACAAGTTCGGCATCGCTATCGCCCTCGCCCTCGACGTGTACCGGCGCGCGCGCCGTTTTTCGAACCTCTCGGCCGAAGGCGTGAGTTGCCACATCGGATCGCAGATCCTCGACACCAGTCCTCTCTTCGAAGCCGTGGATAAGGTGCTGGCGCTTGCCGCCGTTCTGCGGGCGGAGGGCTTTCCCATCCGCCATCTCGATCTCGGCGGGGGCCTGGGTGTGGCCTACCATGCCGGGGAAACGGCGCCGCCCATCGGCGATTTCATACAGTGCCTGCAATTGCGGCTGCGGGCATCCGGCCTCAACGTGATGATCGAGCCCGGGCGCTCCATCGTCGGCCCTGCCGGCGCGCTGCTCACCCGCGTGCTCTACCGCAAGCAGAACGGCGACAAGAAGTTTGTCGTAGTGGATGCCGCCATGAACGATCTCATCCGCCCCGCGCTCTACCGCGCGCACCACGAGATCGTCCCCGTAAGGAAGAACGCGCTGCCTCCGATCGTCGCCGACGTCGTCGGTCCCGTCTGTGAAACCGGCGATTTCCTGGCCCGCGACCGCGAGATGGCCAACGTCATGCCCGGCGATTTTCTCGCCGTCTGCACCGCCGGCGCCTACGGCTTCGTGCAATCGTCGAACTACAATTCGCGCCCGCGCGCCCCCGAGATCCTAGTCGAGGGCGCCGCCTACCGCGTGGTGCGCCGCCGCGAAACCTACGAAGATCTGGTGCGCGGCGAGACTGTTTAGGAGCCGAAGCCGTGATCCAATCGCGCCTCATCGAAATCCCCGCGGCGGATGATGCCGGCACCCTGATCCCCGTCACCACGATTCAAGGGGCGCGGCCCGGTCCCGTACTGGCGCTGGTGGCGGGCAATCACGGCTATGAGTATCCGCCGATTCTGGCGCTGCAGCAGCTCCGCTCGCGCATCGATCCCGCGCAACTCGCGGGCACGGTCATCATGGTGCATGTCGCCAACATACCGTCCTTCCTCGGCCGCACTGTCTACTTCAGCCCGGTCGATGGCAAGAACCTGAATCGCGTTTATCCCGGCCGGAAGGACGGCACCGTCTCCGAGCGCATCGCCTACGCCATCACCACTGAAGTTATCGAGCTGTGCGATTACCTGCTCGATCTCCACTGCGGCGACGGCAACGAATCGCTGCGACCCTATGTCTACCAGACGATCGTGGGCCAGCCGGAAATGGACGCCGCCATGGCGCGGCTGGCGCTGGCATTCGGGATCGATCACATCCTGCTCGACCGCAGCCGTCCCACGGACCCCGCGCGCTCGATGTACTGCTCGAACACCGCCATCACGCGCGGCAAGCCCGCTATGACGATCGAGAGCGGTTTCCTCGGCGGCACTGACGACGAATCGGTCGACCTCATCGTCGCGGGCGTCCGCGGCGTGTTGCGCGAACTCGGCATGCTGCCCGATGGTCCGCCGCCGCTTACCCATCCCATTTACCTCGACCCGTCCGCGGTGCTGACCAGCCCCGAGACCGGTATCCTCTATCCGTGCGTCGAGCGCGGCCAAACGGTCTCGCGCGATACCGTGCTGGCGCGCATCACCGACTTCTTCGGAGAGCAGATCGCGGAGGTGCGCGCGCCCTTCGATGGCGTCGTGCTTTATGTCGTGGCAACGCCGCCCATCACGAAAGGCCAGCCGGTAGCGTGCGTTGGCTCACCCTGTCTCGAACCGCGGGCCGCGCCCTAGGTTACACTGCAAGAGCGAATGAGTTCAGCCGCTCAATCCAAAGCCGGCAGCGTGGCAACCGTACGCAGCCGCGAGGTTCCCTTTCTGTTTTTCGGAACCCTGCTTGTCCTGGTGGGACTGGCGATGTACCTCGCCGGAATTCTCTTTTCCGTGGTGCGCCTGTTGCTGGCCCTGGACCAACGCTTCCTCATGTGGAACGAGGCCGTTGTCTGGTACAGCGGCACGCCGGTCACCGCGGGCCTGCTGCTGGGCGCCCTGGACCTCGCGTTCCTGCTTCCCAACAAGCGCAGACTCTCGCGCCGTCAGGTGCTCGAGCCGGTTGCGAGCCGCAAGGTCGTGGTCGCTCTCACCGCCTACAACGACGAGAAGAGCATCGGCGAGGCGGTCGCCGATTTCCAGAAACAGCCGCTGGTCAGCCGCGTGATCGTGGTGGACAATAACAGCCGCGACAAGACGTCCGAGGTGGCACGGAGCGCCGGCGCCTTCGTGGTTCTCGAAACCCAGCCCGGCTACGGCAGGTGTGTCTACCGCTGCTTTCAAGAGGCGCTGGCGCAAAGCGACGAAGAGCTGATCGTGCTGTGCGAGGGCGACATGACCTTCCGCGCCAAGGACCTGGAAAAGCTGCTGGCCTACATCGACGATGCCGATATCGTCAACGGGACGCGCATCGCCGAGCAGTTGCGCGCGTACTCGACGCAGCTCTCGACGTTCATGTACTACGGCAATTTCTTTGTTGGCAAACTGCTCGAGTGCAAGCACCTCGGCCGCGGCACGTTCACCGACGTCGGCACCACTTACAAGCTCTTGCGCCGCAGCAGTCTCGAGCGCCTCATGCCGGTGCTGAATCCGGCGATCAATCTGTCCTTCAATGCGCACTTTCTGGATACGGCGCTGCTCACCGGCGAAAGAATGGTGGAGTGTCCCATCACATTTCATCCGCGCGTGGGCGTGAGCAAGGGCGGGAACATCAACAATATGCGCGCGCTCTCGGTGGGGCTGCAGATGCTGCGTGGGCTGTGCTTCGGCTGGCCGCGTCCGCGGGCGTCGGCCTGAGATTGGTATAGACTCCGAACATGAAGCCAGCGCGGCGCCTAACCGCGATTATCGAACGCGAGGACGGCGGTTTTGTGGCGTTGTGCCCAGAGTTCGATATTGCGAGTGAGGGTGCGTCGATTGAGGAAGCGCGAGCCAACCTCATTAAGGCGCTCACGCTGTTCTTCGAGACGGCTGCCCCTTCCGAAGTCGCAAGACGCTTTCACAGCGAAGTCTTTGTGACGCAGGTTGAGGTACCGGTTGGGTAGGCTTCGAGTTCTTTCGGGCTCGGAGGTTTGCCGGATTCTCGAACAAAACGGATTCGCCGCGGTCCCAGGGTGCCGACAGCGCCCAAAACAGCATCCACACCTTACACTTTTATCACACCGATCGGCAGCCCCCTCTTACTGCTCCAGAACAAGTTTCTGGTACGTCATCGCCCCGTTCCGGATCTCCACCTTCTGAGTGCTCTGCCTTCCGTCCTTCTCGATCGTCACCATGTAAGTTCCCGGCGCCAGCGCAATCTGCGCGGGCGTCACCTGGTCGACCCGCCTGCCGTTGACCAGCACCGCCGCGCCCGCCGGCGTCGACGTCAACATCAGAGTTCCGCCCTGCGGCCGCAAGATGATCGCCGGCGCCTCCATCGGGCCCGTCCCCACGGTGATCTCGCGGCGCTCCACCTGGTAGCCGGGCATGCTGACCGCGATCGAGTGCCGCCCCGTCGTCGAGTCCATGGTGCAGGGCGTGGTGCAGGTTGCGTCCAGCCGCCCATCCAGCGTTGCGGTGGCGCCGCCCGGGCTGCTGATGATCGTCACGGGCTGCACCAGCGAGTTCGGCGGAATCCGTGGACCCCGTGCCGCCACCGAGCCGCGACCGTCAGTGAGCGGTTGGTCCACTTTAGTCTGAGGCTTCTCCTCCAACGGTTCAGGCGGCGGTTTTGTGTCCTCCGGTTTGGCCGGCGGCATCGGGCTCGGCTTCTCCTCCGCAGCCGCAGGCGGCCCAGCAGCGCTCACGGGAATCGGCGTCTGCGGCGCGGGAGCGGCCGGTGTCTCCGCCTTCGCGGTCTGCGGTGCAGCGGGCTCGGGCGGCGTTCCTTTCGCCAGATTTCCGCCCGGTGAAAACCACGGCGCCGCCTGGTAGCCGATCAGCGCCAGCAGCCCCGCCGCCATCAGGATGGCCAGCAGGAACGGAAAGAATCCCAGCTTTCGTTGCGCCGCCCGCTGCGAGGTGGCGGTCGTGTCTCCGCCCCGCGCGCGCCGCGCCGGCGGCAGATTCATGGCCGGCGCCGCCGCGCTCCGGCCGGCATCCGCCACCGTCGGCTCATTCAGGCTCCCGCCTCGCGGCATGGTCTTCCAGCCTTTGGTCGCGGCGCAGGCCTTCTCCAGCGCGTCCGTCATTTCCTGGCAGGTTCGATACCGCGCGTCCGGCTTCTTCGCCAGCGCTTTGCGCAGCGCTACCTCGATCGGCCCGCCCACTGTCGGATTCAACCGATGCGGCGCCACCGGCTCTTCCGCCACGATCTTGTAGACCACCGTCGTCAGATGCTCGCCCGTGTACGGCTTCTCCCCGGTCAGCATTTCGTACGCGATCACGGCCAGCGAGAACTGATCGCTGCGCCCGTCCACGGCGTGACCCTGCACCTGCTCGGGCGACATGTAGTGCGGCGTGCCCACGATCGATCCGGTCATCGTCAAATGCTCCGATGCCGTGATCTTGGCGATCCCGAAATCCGTGATCTTCGCCGTGCCATCCACCGTGATCATGATGTTGGCCGGCTTGATGTCGCGGTGTACGATTCCCTTCTGGTGCGCGTAGTCGAGCGCCACCGCCGTCTGTCCCAGGATGCTGAACATGCGGTCGCCCCCGATCGGCGGCTCCCCGGAAAGAACCTGGTCGAGCGTTGGACCGTCCACGTACTCCATCGCGATGTACGCCAGGTCGCCCTGCTGCTCCACGTCGTACACGGTGACGATTCCCGGATGCGAGAGTATGCCCGCCGAGCGCGCCTCGCGGAACAGGCGTTCGCGCATGCGTTCCTGCTCTTCCGGCTTCCGTCCAACGCCGAGCTGAATCGTCTTGATGGCTACGGGGCGGCCGATATTCGGGTCGATGGCGTGATACACCACTCCCATCGCACCGCGCCCCAGCTCTCTGACGATCTTGTATCGCCCGATGCGGTCCATTCAGTCTAGTGATAGCACAGTGGCATCCCGCCGCCTCGGTTTGGGGCAAACCACCAGGTCTGCGGCCGGCCCATCGCCGGCCTCTAGCCGTTGGACGAATCCGCGGCCGTCGGACGACCAGCGGGTTCCGGGGACCCGCGCAGATCGGGCGTGGGCGTCAAGACAAGGCCGAACTCACGCGATAAAACGTGTCCCTGACAGCATCCACATCCCAGAACGATGTTTCCGCGTTCGACCCTTATCGGTGCCGTCGGAACCTAATGACTAGACCGACGACTTATGACTTTGTCTGCTGGGAAAGTAACCGCTGATACGAAGGGTCATTGGTGAGCGCCAGACGCCGCGGACGGGTAAATAAGGCTGACGCGTCTCAGGCGCTCCGTTGAATCCGCCCTCCAGAACTCTATGACTTCAAGCTTGCGTTTCTTGCGCGAAGCGGTGTATTGGCTGACGTCAAGCATATAGGCTTCGAAAAGTTTGCCCGGGCGGCTAGAAATGGTCACCCGCGAGCGCACCTTGTGGACAAGCCGCAAATCCGTTAACTCCTCGACTCGATCCGAGAGCCTATACTGGGAATCCTTATCGATCAGAAAGCAATTGGCGTTGGCGGAGTTCAAACAAAACTCACGGATCTTCGCAAACTCCGCCTCGATGGGCTGCTCGTCCTCCTTGAACGTGTCTCGACTCAACTCTTCTCTTTTGTATTGGTCGTATTCCCCAGCTGCTGCATTCACATCTTCTACACCGATCTTGGGGCCTCTCGCACCGGGATCACGATTTCGCGCAATTCCGATCGAACGTCTGAAAATCCCGAGAAAATCCCGCGCAACGCCTCCTGATGCCAGAACCAGACGGTCGAGCGCTCCATCGGTGAGAATGTCGTCTACCTTCAGTTGTGCAGCCTCGAAGAAGGTCTTCAGGATTCGAGACAAAAAGTCCTTCGCCTGCTGATATTTTTCGAGTGTCAGGTCGAGGTCAATTTCATCACCGTCGTCGCCGATCTTCATGCCTTGGGGAGGGTCACCATTGACGTACCAAGATGATCGGTGGCGGATCGTGCCAATCTTGATCCAAAGGTTCGCGCTCTTTCCCAAGCGATGAAAATAGTCGATTACCCGCGGTTGGTCGGATCTTCGAATATGGTAGAGGTCGTCGAGGACCAGGTATGAATCGCCGCTCGATAACGACGATAGATCACGGAAAATCTTCTGATATTCGATAATCCTCCGGTGGAGGAGATCGAGCTTATTGCGAGTAAACTTTTCGCTTACCTTCCCTTCTGTGGAGTTCTTGGCTTTACGGCTTGCCTCAGCCCCGAGTCCGCCAGGCACCCCGGGAGCCTTTGCAGATACCCCGATAGATCCCTCAGCACTCCCTGAAATGATGTTGCTTGTCTCCGTCGCGATCCCATCCTCCTCAAGGAGAACTCGCCTTAGATCGGCGATTTCAGTCTCCAAACGTTGCGAGAGTGCTTTCGTCTGCACCTTATCGAACGGTGGCCGCTTTGGTGCCGTCCCAAAAAATTTCTGCCAAAAAGAAGTCTTGTTGGCAGGATTGACGGCGGCGGTATCCAGCCAATGTGAAAACCGCTCAAGCGTCTGAATTAGGATGCTTATCAAAACATCAGGATAGCTGTGACCCTTAAACGATTCGAGGTCCACAAACGCGATTGGCCGGCGGTCCACGGTCAGGTCGGCAACAGCTTTCCGAAGCAAGCTAGACTTGCCTGAACCTCGCCGGCCAAACACAATATGAGGCCGTTTCGCGAGCGCCCGCCGCAGCGTGCCCTGCGCCGGTTCGATGAAACGTTTGACGCCTTCTTCTGTGGAGCGAGTAGCTTCTTCGATCGAGACTTCAAGATCCTCTACATTTTTGGAATTCAATAGTTGGTGCATCTTCGCTCCACATCTCAGCCGGAGCCTTGTGAAGCATCCCGGTCTGCGTGACTCTCGTACACTTAGTTAGTCGACAAATCGACGCGCACATCGCGCGCAAAACGTCCCATAGTCGGCCAATTCATATCAGTGAAATGAACCTCCGAGTATATCCGAGTATAAACGTTAAATATTCCCGTTGCTACCGGCTCCATCATGAATGAACTCAAATCCAGACGTCGGCCGCGATGGGCAGTTGCTTCGTTGTCCTACTGGGGCGGCACGAACCATGTTGGACACAACGGCCCGATTCGTGGCGGCACGCTAGCGACGTGGGCCCAAGTCCGGTTCGAGGACCTAGCCACCGAACAACCCAGCCTAAGCCTGAGACTGATTGCCAGAGGGCCCTTAATTCAACGCCTATGCGCAGATCGGAGGCAGCCTCCCGACTTCGTAGGAGTGATATCGCAAACCGGTGCGCGCGCCGCAGCATACAATAGTCGTTCAATGGTGAAGGGCCGCAGCGACAACATATTCTCACACTGGTCCCGCCTCTCCCTGCGTGCCAAGGGCGTCGCCGTCCTTTTCCTACCGATGGCGGCCCTCTTCGTCGCCCTCTTTTCCATCTACTGGGTGGAAGTCGAAGTCCGTGACGCCGATCTCCACGTCTCCCTCGCCTACGACACGCGCGCCGAGTTGCTGCGGTTCCAGATTGTCATGCTCAACGCCGAATCGGCCGCCATTGGATTTGCCGCTACCGGCGAGGAGCGGTTCCTCGCTGCCTTCGATATCGCCCGCCGCGCGGTCGAGCGGTCGCTCGACCGGCTCGTCACGGTGGCGGGCGGCGACGCGCTCACCACGGACAATCTCCTTGAGATCCGCCGCGCCGTCGGCGAGGAGCTCGCCGTTCTCGACGGTGTCCGCCGCCCCGATGAGGCCGCTGCCGCCCGCACCGCGCTGGCCCGCGGCAACGCTCTCTCCTCGGAGGTGGCGCGGCGGCTCGCACTCGTCAACCAGGCGCAGGATCTTCGCCTCTACAGCGCCCGGGAGCATCGCGACACCGCGCGCCAGCGCCTTTTTCGCGTGGTGGTGGCATGCGGCATTCTGGGCCCTCTCGGCGGTCTCTTCCTCCACCTCCTGATCACCGGCCGGCTGGTGCGCCGCCTGCAAGTGGCGCAGGAGAACGCCCGCCGCCTGGCGCATGGCCTGCCCCTCGAGCCGGCGCCGCGCGGCCACGATGAAATCGCCGAGCTCGGCCAGCAGATTCAGAACGCCGCCTACCTTCTGCGCGCCCGTGAGCGTGAGTTGTGGGAGAGCGAGCGCCGCTATCGCGACCTCTTCGATCAGGCCCCCATCCCCTACGAGGAGACGGATACCCAGGGCGTCATCCGGCGTTTCAACCAGGCCCTTTGCGCCCTCCTGAAATGCACGCCGGCGCAGGTTCTGGGACGCCGCGCCTGGGATTTCGTCGCTCCCGACCAGCAGGAGAACTTCCGCGCCGCCATGATCGACCGCATCGTCACCGGCGTCGAGGCCGGTCCCTTCGTGTGCGATTACATGCTCGAAGTCGGCTCCCGCATCACCGTCGAAATCCGCGAGAACCTGATTCGTAATGACCGCGGCGAAGTGGTCGGCGTCCTGCGCTCGCTGCTCGATGTCTCGGAGCGTAACGTGGCCGCCTTGGCCGCGCGCAAAGTGGAGGAGTATGCCTTCGAGCTGCGCAACCGCAACGAGCAGCTCGCTCGTGCCCTCAAGGCCGCACGCTCCGCCACCGAGGCCAAGAGCCGTTTCCTGGCCGGCGTCTCCCACGAGCTGCGCACCCCGCTCAACGGGATCATCGGCTTCTCCGAACTGATGCACGACGCCAAGCTCGGCCCCGTCAGCGACGAGCATCGCGAATGCCTGGACGACATTCTCACCAGCGCCCGCCACCTTCTGCGGCTCATCAACGACGTGCTCGACCTATCCAAGATCGAGGCCGGCAAGATGGAGTTTCGCCCCGAGCAAACGGACATCCCCCAACTCGTGGCGGAGGTGCGCGACGTCATCCGCCCCCTGGCCCAGCAGAAAAATCTCGCGCTCAATACCGACATGCCCGCGGATCTCTCCGCCATGATCGATCCGGCGCGGTTTAAGCAGGTTCTATACAACTATCTTTCGAACGCCGTGAAGTTCACTCCCGATGGCGGCCGCATCGCCATCCGCATCACCGTGGAGGACGAAAATCTGTTCCGCCTGGAGGTGGAAGACACCGGCATCGGCATCCCCGCCAACGAGATCCCGCAGCTCTTCCAGGAATTCCAGCAACTGCCGTCCAACCGGAAAGCCGGTCAGGGGACCGGCCTGGGACTCGCCCTCACCCGCCTCATCGCGGAGGCGCAGGGCGGTTACGTCGGCGTTCACAGCATCCCCGGAGAGGGAAGCATTTTCTCCGCCGTCCTGCCGCTGCATAGCGTTATGAACGCTGGTACATAGGGTTTGAACCTTATAGTACCTATGTTACCCTAACTAAACAGTTAACCCTTTTCCTATCAATAGTGAGTCCGGTGTGTTCTAGCACTCGGCAAATTCTGGCCCGTACGCTACAATACGAACCAATGGCTGGCGAGCCGATCCTTATCGTCGACGATACGCCCGTAAATCTGAAGCTCACTCGGATTCTTCTGGTGAACGAGGGCTACAAAGTCCTGACTGCGTCCACCGGGGAGGAGGCGCTCGAGCTCCTGCGCAGCTACCATCCCGAGATGGTTCTGGCAGACATCCAGTTGCCTGGCATGGACGGTCTGGAGCTGACCCGTCGCATCAAGCAGAACGAAATCACGCGCGATATCTGCGTTATCGCTTTGACCGCGTTTGCCATGAACGGCGATGAGCAGAAGGCCATCGAAGCCGGCTGCGACGGATACATTACGAAGCCTATCGACACCCGGGCCTTGGGGTCGCGCATTCGCGAATTTCTCGACCGCCGTCCGGAGCGTCAGTTCGGTCCGCCGGCCTCGCTTTCGCCCGCCGCCGAATCCGGCATGGCTCCCGCCGAGCTGCATGCGCTACGCCGCCAATTCCTGCAGGAGGGACAAGAGCGAGCGCGCCAGATGCTGCTCGATCTCGACAGCCAGTTCGACGCCGCCGAGGCTGCCAAGGCCGCGCACCAGTGGATCGGCGCCGCCGGCCTGCTGGGCTACTCCGCCATCAGCCGCCTCTCGCGCGAGGTCGAAGCCATTCTGCTCGAACGCCCGCTCGATGGCGCCCAGCTTCGCGAGTCGCTCACCAACCTCGTGTTGGCCTTCACCACGCCGCGCGAGGCCCGCGATGTTCCCGTCGCCGACTCCATCATCCGCGCTCTCGCCGGGAAAAAGGTCGCCCTCGTCGGACTGCCCGCCAATGAGACGCAGCGTCTGTGCGTCGGCCTCGAGCGCGCGCAGGCAGTTCCCGCATTCCTGCGGCACTCGGACTCCCCGGAAGTCGTGGTGACCCGGCAGTGCGATCTGGTCGTGGTTCACGTCCGCTCCGAGGCGCTGCACTCCGCCTGGCTGGTTCCCGGCGCCATCGCCGAGGACCGCCCCATCATCCTGGTCGGCGCCCGCGACGATCTTCTGGAGCTCGATCAGCGCCTGCAATCCATCGCCCGCGGCTTCCTCATGGATTCGTGGCAGCCGGAGGAGGCGCTCGTACGCCTCAGTCTGGCGGTGGCGCATCGCGCACCCGCGCCCGCTCCGCTGGCCGATGCCGCTCCCGTGCAGCGTCCCGCCGCGCCCCCATCCGGGCCGGCGACGCGCATCCAGGTGGTCATCGCCGACGACGATCCCACCGTGCTCGCTCTCGTCCGCACCGCTCTGCAGAATTTCGGCATGGACTGCCAGACCGCCGCCGACGGGCGCACCGCCATCGACACCATCCGCCGGTCGCGTCCCCACGCCGCCGTGCTCGACGTCAACATGCCCGGCCTGGACGGGTATGAAGTGCTGGCCGCCATCCGCTCCGAAGAGCTGCCCACCCGCGTTCTGCTTCTCACCGCGCGACAGCAGGAAAGCGACGTGATCCGCGGCTTCAAACTGGGCGCCGACGACTACGTCGTCAAGCCGTTCAGCCCCATGGAACTGGTCGCGCGCCTCAAGCGGCTGCTTCCCCGATGAGCCGCTTCGAATTCAACGTGGCGGCCGCCGTGATCGGCTGGTACACGGTCCTGATGTGCGGCCTTTTCGCGATTGCGCTGGTGCGCGGCATCGTCTGGCGGCACCGCGCCAGGACTTCCGCCAGCCTGCGCCCCAAGATCCGGGAAGCGCTCGTGGATTACCTCGCCGGCAGCAACGATACCACCCGCCTGCGGGCGTTCATCCGCCAGAACCGCCGCAATGTCGCCGACGGTTTGCTTGAATTCCGCGCCACCGTCGCCGGCGAAACCCGCGACCGGCTTTGCACACTGGCGCTCGATCTCGGGCTGGTCCACGAATGGGTTGAGGATGCCGGCTCCCGCGATGTGGTGCGCCGCCGGCTCGCCTTCACCCGCCTTTCGTTCGTTTGCTCCTACGAGCCCTGCCGCCGCGTCGCCGGAGACCTCCTCCTACGCGGTCTGGAAGATCGCGATCAGGAAGTGCTCATGGCGGCTTCGCGCGCGCTGGTGCAGTCCGGCGACTTCGTGGACGTGGAGCACGTTTTCGGTTTTGCGCTTAGCGGGAATCTCTACATTCGCATCCTGCTCGCCGAGGACCTCAGGCGCTACGCCATGGAGTTCTGCGGCAGCGCCATTCCCGGGATCCTGCGCTCGGGCGACCTCCAGCGCATCCTTCCCGCGCTCGAAATACTGGTGGCCTGGGAACGCGCCCTGCCTCTGCCGCACCTGGCCGATCTGATGGACCACCCGGATCACCAGATCCGCATCCAGGCGCTGCGCCTGGCGCCCCTCGTGCCGGTCGAAGCCCCCGAGCGCGCCGCCATCCTCTCGGCGCTCGACGATGCCGATCCGGGAATCTCTTCCGTCGCCGCCAGCACGGCGCACCGCATCCAGCTAGTCGACGCCCTTCCCGCGCTGGCCCGCGGATTGCGCCGCGGCCCGTCCTCACTGGCGCGCGCCGCGGCCGCCGCCATGGCGGGAATGCCGCCGCAGGGCTGGACCGCCCTCGAAGAGCTCAGCGGCGCCGAAAGCGCCGGCATCGCCGGCATCGCGCGTGACGCCCTCGAGTTGGCCCGCAAACAGGAGGTATGATGTCGAACGCCCCGCTGTTCCTCTCGCTCGCCATCTCCGCCGTTTCGCTGATCCTGTTTGTGCTGGGCGGCTTCTCCTTCATCTCGCTGGTCAAAGGCTGCATGGTGCTGCGGCGCTTTTCCCGCACCACCGCGTTTGAAGACGGCGCCATCCTGTTGAAGTCGCCCCTTGTCCCCGCCGTCTCCGTGGTGGTGGTGGCGAACCAATTCAAACCCGAGGCGCGCCAGTTCGTGCGGCGGCTGATCGAACTGCACTTCGGCAGCCACGAAGTGGTGCTGGTTCTGGATGGCGTGACCTCGGACGATTTTCAGCGCTGGGTGATCGACTTCCATCTTTCTCCATCGGTGCGCGGATCGTCGGGCGCGCTGCCCTGCGCCGAAATCCGCGGCATCTACGAATCGCGCGATCCCATACATCTGGTGGTGGTCAACAAGGAGCCGGGCGGCGAAGCCGATGCGCTCAATGCCGGCGTCAATGTGGCCGGCTCGCCCGTGATCGCGCTGTTCGATCCCGATAGCGAATTCGAACCGACCATTCTGCTTCGCCTCATCCGGCCGCTGCTCGAAGATCCGGAGCAAACGCTCGCCGTCTGCGGCGTGGCGCCTCCGCCGGCCGCCGCAACCCTGGCCGGCCGCATCGGGGCTCTCGAATGGCTGCGCATCTGGCTCGCCCGCTGCGCCGCTTTCTCAGGCTGGAACATTCTGCTCCCCGTTCCCGGATCGACCGTCCTGGTGCAGCGCCGCGCCATCATCCACGCCGGCGGTTTCTGCGCGGGACCTGTAGAGCTGATCCTTGACCTCCACGGCACCGCGCGGAAATCCGGCAAGCCCTACCGTATCGAACTGGTCCCTGAACCCGTCAGTTGTCCGCGCGCGCCGCGTTCGCTGTCCGACCTGCGCGCCCAGGCTGCCCGCGACCAGCGCGACCTCGTCCTCGCCTGGCGCAACCGGAAGTCCATTGCCCAGGGCGAAGACGCGATCCGCTGGGGCATGCCCGGCCTGGTATCGGTCCGCTTCCTTCGCCCGCTGCTGGAAACCGCCGCCTGGATCATGGCCGCCGCCGGACTGGCTCTCGGCTGGATCGATCTCTGGCTGGCCGGAGTGGTCTTGATTGCCACCGCCGGACTGGGGATCGTGCTTTCGATGGGCGCCGTGGCCCTCCGCGAGCTCTCGTCCTACCACGGCTCCGATCCCGGAAAACTCGCGCTCTTGTTCCTGACGACCATCCCCGAGAGTCTCGGTTATCGGCAACTCCGCAACTTGTGGCTGATCGGCGGGCTCTTCACATCGAAAAGAGTTTAGCCGGTAGAGTAGGACGGAGAGCAACGGAGTAATCCGTTACTCACCGTCCCCTCGTCGAACCGGACGTGCGGATTTCCCGCATCCGGCTCTCCTGAAAACCTTGGTCACAGGCTCACGCATTGGATCTCCAGGGGTTTGA
>JBGPHT010000044.1:0-49743 GCA_041484525.1 Bryobacteraceae bacterium
GCGGGATTCTTCCGACCGGCGAATCTCATCCTGCAATCCGAGGATGATCGTAGCCGAGTCTGCAATGGTGAGAGGTCTCATGTTTCGATGAGAACACATCGCCACAACATGCGCAATTACTTATGTCGCAGTGTTTAGAAGCGCCAATCCTTGTTGACGCGAGCCTGCCACCGCTCTTTGCCTTCGTCATACTTCTTGGCGCGGAGGGAGGGATGGCGGAGGTTCTGGAGCAAGAGCAACGCCCCTTGCCAAACGCCGTCTGGATATCTTCAGGCGCTTTGCTGTAGGCTCGCGTGAAATGGGAAGTCCGCCGGAGCTTCATTTGACCGGGCGTCTGGTTTTCCTCGCGGAGAGCTTAGCGGCTGCCTTGTTCAACTCGGCGATAAATTCGCTGTGGTCCGAAAAGGCCTTGGACACGCGGCCGGCCTTGATATCGGCGTCAGCCTTGGCCAGGCGGGCATCGATGATGCGGCGCTGCTCGGGCGTGTATTCGTCGTCCGCGGTCGAGAGCTTCTGACGGATGCTGATGACGCCGCCGGAGACCTTGAACTCGATCTCTTGGCCGCTCTTAAAACCGGCCTGCCGGCGTACGGCCGGAGGGACCACAAGCGGTGTTTTGTTCTTGACGGTGACGGTCATGATAGGCAATACGCTCGAAATGTGATTTCGCTATCAGTGTAGGGCGGCAGGGGCTGGTAGTCAAATGTTGGCCGACGCGCGGTTACGCCGCCTCTTCCAGGCCGCGCTCCAGCAGTCTCACGATCCCGGCGTCCACGTCCCTCCGGTTCTTTCCCCATCGCATGCGCGAGGTCTTCAGCACGTCCCGGTATTTCGACTCGTCGCCCTGTTTCGGGAACGGCTCGAAGGCCCGGACGTGTCGGAAGAGGTGGCGCTGTTTGCCGATTTTCACTTTCGCGTAGAACTCGTGGTCGTCGAGCCAAATGAGGTCGGGCGCAAGAGAAGGGTCTCCGTAGGCATCAGCGATCCGTTCGGCGTCCTTGCCGCCCACGGCGAAGCAGATCAGATTGTTCACGTTCCCCAGGATCGAGCCCATCCACTGCTCGGGCACTTGCGTGACGGACTGCGTGGCGAGCCAGCAGCGGATGTCGAACTTGCGGAGCTCGGCGAAGAAAGCAGTCCAGTTTATGCCGTGCGAAAACGTCTGGAACTCGTCCACGATTACGGTGAATTCCTTGCGGTGGTGCGCGGGACGGCGGAAGGCGTAAATGCCGATGTGGTTCAGGATCGCGGAGCCGATGAGGGCGGCGTTCACGTCGCCGATCTTGCCCTTGTCGAGGTCGACGATGATGATGGCATCATTCATGAGCTCGATCAGGGGGAGATTCGCCGTCTGATTAAAGATGGTCCGGATGACGGGCCGGACGAACGGCTTCAGTTTGTTGATGGACGGCGCGAACTTCGACATGCGTTCCGATGCCCGGAGGCCGGTGTCGTACTCAAGGGCGAAGTCGGTCAGCAAGGGATTGCCGGTCTTCGCGATCATTCGTTCCCGCACGAGCTTGCGGACGATGAACATATAGACGTGGGCCATCGTGGGGTGCTCCATCGATTCGACGGCGGCGGTCGCGTCGCCGTCGATGACGTTTGCGGTCTCGAATCCCCATGCGTCCCCGGCCGTCGATTTGAGCATGCTACTCAATGACGCGATGTCGAGTTCCTTCTCCTCCTTCGTCTTGCTGCAGAAGACCGATATCCCCGGTACTTTCTTCGCGAGCGGGGTGATGTACACGACCCGCTCACTGTACCGCTTCGGGATATGGTTCACGATGCGACGTGCGCTCGTGCCGTGCGGGTCCATATAGAGGAGCGGCCTGCCGGCCCGGATGAGCTGGATGGCGAGATCCTCCAAGAGCGTCGATTTTCCGACGCCCGACACCCCATCCACGAAGGTGTGGTTGAAGGTGTCGATGACGAGGTCCTTTTCGATGGAGAGCGGGTCTCCGTAGGTTCCGATAGGGATGTTCATAGTCCGGCGTCCCGGCCGCCATCGACAGGAGGATCACTCCCAGAGACGGCGGGACACGGGACGGTTAATCCCGCCCTTTCGGGCGATTGGGTGAATCGCACCTCGTCGGGGATCATCGCGTAAGAAAGGAGAATGCCACCGGTGCGTCATCTTTCGGCGTCATGAAGATCGCGCCGCCGACGTCCTCGCGGTACGCCGCCTCCGTCGTGAGCCAGCACATCCGGTGGCTGCACGTTTCGCGCAACGCCGTGAGGAGTCCCTGGCGCCTGGCATCCGTCCGCTGGACCACGACGACGCGGTACTGGCGGAACCCCCATTCCTTTTCGCAACCAGTGGAATTGAAGTAGTCGTAGTATGCCCGGAGCTTGCGGAGGATCTGCGGCTGGCCATTCCGGTAATTGCCGAGCTTCGAGCGTTCGATCTCCAGGAAACAGCAGAACGCCTTGCCGGGGTGCGCCGGGTCCGCTACGTTGAATGCCGCGTCCGGATGGACCGTGTGCTTGAGATTTGTTTGTTGCCACGCATAGCGGAGCCCGTTGCGCACGCAAAGCCGGTGGAGCGCGATGTGGAACGACGTCAGCTCCAACTCGTGATCCAGGGTTCGGACGGAATGTTCGTCAAGGGTCTTCGTCGCCAGGGTGGAATACCCGTTCCGCAGGGCGTGACCGACGCCCTTCGCGGAGAGGCCATACACATACGCGACGCCGCCCGCTCGTTACCGACATCAAGGCGCGGCGCCCGGTAAAGGAACCCGTCCCGATGCAGGATTGACAACGTGCGGCGGACGGAGCGTGCATCGCTCTCCGTGATGGTGCGGTTCTTCAAGAGTTCGGCCGCATCCTTCGCGCGGAGGCAGAAGAACTCAGCGAGGAGTTCGAGGACCCTCTGCTTGGTTGGGTTGCCGCGGGGGAGCCTTGCGCCGCTCTGAGGGGATGTCTTCGGGTGCGGCGTCATACCCTCATTGTTGGGTTACGAGGACGTAGTGCAAGGTGGCACGTCATGCCGCACAGTGCTTCTCCAGGATCCCGGCGGCGGGTAGTAGGTCACTTTCCGAGTACGCCGTCAACCGTTCCTAATGCCGTGGCAGCCGCTGCCAATTGCGGCCGGGCGATGAGTAATAGTCCGAGTTTCTCGGCGTTTCAAAGGCTGGGCTTCGATTCACCGGCGAGCGGCCCGTAGATCGCCAGCTTGACGTGTTTCACAACCCACAGGAACGATCAGTTGCCTCCTATGACGGGAATGGGGCGCTTGCTCATAAGTTGGGCAAAGGCTTCTAGCGTTTTTTGGCTGCAATCACGTTGGAATACCAGTTTTGCCGTCGATTTCACGCCGCACATCTGGTGCAGAATGAGCGGGATCGAATCCGTAAAGACCATCAAGTGGACGCCAAGAGTAAGCATAACGAATGAGGTCCCAGAGGTTCCCTTCGTCTGCGATGGCATATAGAAAACCTTTAAATAGGGGTCTGTGCACGCAGTCGCAAGAATCGCTACATTCGTGGGGAACTGCGCTTCACCGAGCAGAAACTTCCGGTGCATGGGAACGTGACCGGATTGGTTGTAAACGAAATATCTGGCAATTTTTCCCGGAAATAGGGATACAGCCTGTCCGGCACATCCGGAACTAGCAATGAGGCGACGAGGTGAGGGCTCTGAGCACCGGTAGAGCTTAACAATTCCTCGCACTCTTTACTTCCTACGGCTCGTCCAGCGCAGAGCTAGCTGAGGCCGCGATTCGAGGTATGCCGAGTTCTTGCAAAAGCGCCGTTGTCTTATAGACCTTTGTTAACGCTTCAATGATTCCCGCCGTAGCTACGTGGACGGCACGGGCCTGCTCATCGCTATAGAGGTAAGTGAGCGGAAGCGCCTCCAGATTTCCGTCGAAGATGATACCCACGACTTCGCCTTTGGCATTTACCGTGGGGCTGCCGGAGTTACCGCCGGTGATGTCGCAGGTGCTCACGAAATTGAAAGGGATCACAAGGTCCAGGTATGGCTTGGCGTCTAGCCAGCGCTGCGGAATCCGGTAGGGGTCAATCTTGCCGGCGCGGTGGTAGAGGCCGCCAAAAGTGGTGGCGTAGGGGACGGGGGCTTCGGTCTTGTCCTTGTACGCCTTGACCGCGCCGAAGGTCACGCGGGGTGTGAAGGTCGTATCCGGGTAGTCGGACGCACCGAGTACCCGGAAGCGATATTGCCCGATCTTTTCGACGCTCGAGGCTTCGAGCGATTCGATCATGTCCCCGTGCTTCTTCGCGATCTTGCGTGCCGGTTCGTCGAGCAGGCGCGCCAGGCGGATCATGCCATCCTCCGACTTCGATACGGCGGCAGCGTTGGCCGTCAGCCGTCTTCGTTCCGAGACGTCCTTCAGCTTGGTCGAGTGCACGAATTCTTCGGCGGCCTGCTGTGGCGTGCGGCTGCCGAGGACGGCTTTGACGGGGGCGTCCTTGTCGCCGAGCGCCTTCAGGTCCTCGAGGTATTGCGTGAGGAGTACGATTTCGAGGGAGTCATCGATGGGAGCGGGCGAGTAGAGGGAGCCGTCCCGATCGTCGGGTCTGCCGTCGGTGAGGCGCACGATCTGGCGCGCGATGCGGAACAGCGCGGAGCCCTGAGCGGCGGGGCGTTCCAGAACCTGGTAGGGCCGTTCCAGCGGGGCCCAGATGCGATAGGCGGCGGCCACTTCGTCCCAGACCTTGGCGGCCGCGGCGCCCAGTTTGGGGTCGTTTTCTACGCCCTTGCGCAGCTTCTTTTCGAAGTTCTGCTTACGCGCCATGAGGCGGCTGTCGCGTAGTCCGATCAATTGGCCGGCGGAAGATTTGTAGGAATTCGCGAAGGCGAAGAGCGTGCGTTGGGCGAGGCGCTCGTTTTCGGGGCTCTTGGCGCCGAACGCGCGCAGCGCCTGGATGCGGGTCTGGAGGCGCGCAATCGTCAGGGGCAGGGAAGTGTCGCGATAGAAGGCGAGTTGCGCGCCGGTCGCGAGTCGCGATGTGGCGCCGGGATTGCCGGCCGCGAAGACGAGTTCGTTTTCCTTCGCGCCCTCGGCATTCCACCGCAGGTAGTGGGGCGTGGCGGCAGGCTTGCCATTGTCGTAGGCGCGCACGAAGGCGACGTCGAGATCGTAGCGCGGGTAGGTGAAGTTATCCGGGTCGCCGCCGAAGAAGGCGATGCCGAACTCGGGCGCGAAGACGAGGCGGAGGTCGGTGTACGCCTTGTACTGATAGAGGTCGTAGCGCTCGCCAGAGAAGAGCTTGACGACGGTGCAGATGTTGGTGCCCTTCTCGACGCAGGCCTTCTCGATCCGGGCGATGGCGGCGTTGCGTTTCTGGAGCACGTCGGCAGGCCGGGCACCGGCGGCGGCCGCGTCCTTCACCGCTTTAGTGACGTCCTCAATCGAGAGGAGAACGTTAGCCTCGAGGCCGGGACAAGCGAGTTCCTCCTGGCGGGCGGAGGCGTAGAAGCCATCCTTTATATAGTCGTGCGCTGCGGAGCTGGCTTTCGAGATGCAGTCGGAGGCGATGTGATGGTTCGTGAAGATGAGCCCTTCGGGTGAGACGAGCGAGCCGGAGCCGCCGCCGATGCGGAGGGAGGCGAGGCGGAGATCGTCGAGAAACTGCGGCGTGACCTCGACGTTGTATTTCTGCTTGACCTGGTCCTTGGGGAACTGGTTGAAGAGCCACATGCCCTCGTCGGCAGCAGCCGGCACCGTCAGGGCGCAGGCGAGGAGGATGGCGGGTGCCATACTGTTGAAACAGGTCAGGTGCATCATGTCCAGTATTCTTCATCCCGGGCGGGAAGTTCCAGTCATCGAAACCGAGCGCCTCAGAATGCGCTGCCATCGGCTGGAGGATTTCAGCGATAGCGCGGCGATGTGGGCTGATCCCGGCGTCACTCGCCACATAGGCGGCAAGCCGCTCTCCGAGGAGGAGGCGTGGGCGAGGTTCCTGCGTTACATCGGACACTGGTCGCTGCTGGGCTTCGGTTTTTGGGCGATCGAGGAAAAGGCTACAGGTACTTTTGCCGGCGAGCTTGGATTCGCCGATTACAAGCGGGACATCGAGCCATCCCTCAAAGGCACGCCGGAGATTGGCTGGGTGCTTCCTTGCCGGGTGCACGGCAAGGGCTATGCGACGGAGGCCGTGCGTGCGGCCGTTGCCTGGGGCGAGAAGCATTTCGGATCGGTGCGGACGGTATGTCTGATCCATCCGGAGAATCTTTCATCAATTCGTGTTGCGGAGAAATGCGGGTATCGGGAATCTCAGCGGACTACTTACAAGGGGCAGCCTGCGATCCTGTTTGCCCGGTGAATTGCGTTTGACCCTTGCGTTGGGGCACGCTAGAGAATACGCGCCATGCTCCTTCCGACCGACAATGTCTTTCTGGCGATCGACGCCTTTCGCGCGCATAAACTGCGGGCGGCGCTGACCGTTCTCGGGCTGACCATGGGGGTCGCCACCATCATCACGGTCATGACCGTGGTGCAGGGCGCCAACCTTTATGTAGAGCAGAAGGTGGCCAACCTGGGGACCAACGTGTTCCGCATCGCGCGGCTGCCGTTTGCCGTGACCGATTTCTCCGTGATCACCAAGGCGCAGAAGAACAAGTTTCTGGTGCTGGAGGACCTGGAGGCGGTGAGGGCGGAGTGCTCCCACTGCCAGCCGGTGGGGGCGTCGGTGAATTCAGTGGTCACGATGCACTACCGCGATCGCGAGATGGAGGACGCGTCGCTCTACGGCCACACACCGGAGATGTTCGACATCGACACGCGAACGGTGTTGCTTGGCCGCTACTTCACGGGCCAGGAGGACAAGCACGCGGCGACGGTTTGCCTGATCGGCGACAAGGTGGTGCAGGAGTTGTTCCAGGGCGGGGACCCGATCGGCCGCGTCCTCCGGGCGGAGAACCAGGAGTTCACGGTGATCGGCACGTTTGAAAAAATCGGCTCGGTGCTGGGGCAGGACCAGGACAATTTCCTGGTGATTCCGTTGATGACGTACCGCCACTTTCGCGGCCTGCGGAACAGCCTGACGCTGCAGGTGAAGGCGGCGGGCGGCGGCGAACTCTTCCAGACGGCGCAGGACGAGGTGCGATCGATTCTGCGGGCGAGACGGCACATCGCGCCCGGGCACGACGAGGATTTCTTCATCGGCACGGCCGAGAGCTACATCTCGCTCTGGCAGAGCATCAGCTCGGCGTTCTTCGCGGTGTTCGTGATGGTGAGCTCGATTTCGGCGGTAGTGGGCGGCATCGTGATCATGAACGTGATGCTGGTGAGCGTGACGGAGCGGACCAAGGAGATCGGGATCAGGCGCGCGGTGGGCGCGACGCAATCCGACGTGCTGCGGCAGTTTCTGGCGGAGAGCGTGGCGCAGTGCATCGTGGGCGGCATCATCGGCGTCGGCATTGGGTTCGGGTCCGCGCTCGCGCTGCGCAGCCTCACCAGTTTTCCGGCGGCCGTGCAAACGTGGGTGGCGATGTTGGGCGTGATCTTGAGTTCGGTGCTGGGGCTCTTCTTCGGTATCTACCCGGCGGTCAAGGCCGCGAAACTGGATCCGGTGGTGGCGCTGCGGACGGAGTGAAATGACGCGAATCGAAGTACGAGAGAACCTGCTGGTGGCGCTCGATACCCTGCGCGCGCGCAAGGTGCGGTCGGGTTTGACGATCCTTGGGATCGTGATCGGCGTGACGTCGGTGATCACCGTGTCGGCGATTATCGACGGGCTGAACGGATACGTGAAGGGCCGCATCCAGACGTTGGGCTCGCGGTCGGTTTTCATCTCGCGCATTCCGACGGGGTTCAATTTCGGGCGGATGCCGCAGGCCATCCGCATCCGCAAGTACCTGCAATACGACGACGCGGCGTACCTGCGGGAAACGGTGCCGTCGCTCGAGTTCGCGACCTCCCTCGCCAACCGCATCAATTTCGGCCAGCAGTCGGATTCGATCCGCTACGGCGATGCGCACGTGGAGCGAATGATTCTTCGCGGGGTCGAGCCGGACTACACGTACGCGCTTCCCCTGTTCGCGGTGGCGCAGGGACGGTTCATTTCGCCGTACGATCTGGAGCATGCGCGCAACGTGGTGGTGATCGGAAACGCCATCTCGGATTCGCTGTTCCCGCATATCGACCCGGTGGGAAAGACGGTGCGCCTGAACGGACGCGAGTACGAGGTGATCGGCATATTCGAGAAGGACCCCGGTCTGTTCGGCGCCGGCGGTGTGGACCAGTTCGCGTGTATCCCGCTGTCGAATTTTCACAAGAACTTTCCCGAGATCAAGGAGTTGTTCATCCTGGTGTCGATTCGCGCGGACGCGGATTTGACGGCGGCGCGCAACGACGTAGTCGAAGCGATGCGCCGGAAACGCAAGGTGAAGCACAACGCGGACAACGATTTTGAGATCACGGATGCGGACTTTTTCAAGAACCTGTGGGACCAACTCACGGGAGCGATGGCGATTCTCACGGGCGTGATCAGCTCGATCGGCCTGCTGGTGGGAGGGATCGGGGTGATGAACATCATGCTGATCTCGGTGACGGAGCGCACGGCGGAGATCGGTATTCGCAAAGCGATCGGCGCGCGCAAGAGCGACATCCGGGTGCAGTTTCTACTCGAAGCGGTAACGCTCTCAGGGATCGGAGGCGCGATCGGGATCGTGCTGGGCGGGGCGATCGCGATGACCGTTCGAGCGCTGGTGCCTTCGATTCCCGCGACACTTTCGTTGTTCTGGATTGCCGCGGGGGTGTCGATATCGGTGGGAGTGGGGCTGTTCTTCGGCTACTACCCGGCGGACCGCGCGGCGAAACTGGACCCGATTGTCTGTTTGCGGTATGAGTAGCCGCCCGCCTATTGACTTGCTAAAGAATTAGTACTACAAGATGTAGCATGCAGATGCGCATGCTGTGGTTGGCCGGATTTGGGATCTGGGCGGCGGCGGGGCAGGACGTACCGGCGCCCGATATTCCGCAATTGATGCAGACGGGCGATGCCGCCTACCTCAAGGGCGACTACGAGGCGGCGCGCCAGGCGCTCGAGCAGGCGCGTCAGTTGGCGGAGCAGAAGCCGGCGGACGACCCGGTGCGGTACGACCTCTTCCGGCGCCTGAGCAGCGTGCGCGCCGCGGCGGGCGATTTCGCCGACGCCGACAACTTCCTGCAGATGGCGATCACGTGGCGCGAGAACACGCTGGGGCAGAATGATCCCAAGCTGGCCGACGACTATCTGCAGTCAGTGACGTATTGCCGCGGCATGAAGGATTTCTCGCGCGCGCTGACGGTGTTGAACCGCGTGCTCGGCATGCACTCCAAGGCGGCGGGCTACGAGAGCACGGAGGTGGCCGACGATTACAGCCGCATGGCCCAGATCTACATGGAGCAGAAGAAGCCCGATCTCGCCATCGGCGCGCTCAACAATGCGCTGGCGGTGCGGACGAAGGTGTCAGGACCCCTGCATCCTTCGCTGGTGTACGACTTCGATCGCCTGGGCGAGGCGGCCGTGGTGACGCGGGATTATGCCAAGGCTGAGGCGGCCTACCGTCGCGCGCTGGTGATCCGCGAGACGCTGTACGGCAAGAACCACGCCGATCTGATCGCTACGCTGGACGGGCTGGCGTATGCGTGCTTTGGGCAGAAGAAGTATGACGTGGCGGAGCCGATCTACCAGCGGCTGATTTCGCTGTGGGTGACTTCGTTGGGAGAGGACCATCCGATGCTGGCGATCGCGCTCGACAAAGTGGGAGTCTTCTATGCCGATCAGAAGAAGTACGACCAGGCGAATGAGGCGATGGAGCGTGCCACGGCGATCCGCACTCATTTCCTGGCGAGCGGGCTTTCAGTTGCGGCCACGGAGCAGATTGCGCAGAACAATGCCGACGCGGCGAAGGCGCTGTACCGGAGAGCGGTGGCGGTGATGGAGCAGCCAAACCCCGTGTATGACGAGTTGAAGACGAATGTCGAGACTGTGCTGAAGACTCTGGAACCGCTGGGTCCGAAGAAGGCGGCTCCGAAGAAGAAGTAGAGGGGCAGGCCCTAGTCTGCTGCCGGCACCCTCGACCGGCCTGCCCCGCCGGTTTGTCGTCGCCGGACAGGCCAGCCTGGGGGCTGGGCGCAGACCGGGGAGCAGACCGGAGGGTCTGCCCCACACCACCTACCGGGCCGCGCGCTTCATTTCGGGTTCAACCTGCTTGAATCCGGCGGGCACGGCAAAATCCGAATCCGCCAGCGGAGCCGAGGAAAAAGTGCTGAGCTGGATGGTCATCTCGAGCAGCGAGCCGGCGTTCTGCGATCCGCCCTGCGCGGGAGCGCTGTTACCAGCATCATTGTTCGCGGGCGGTGTCTTCTTGCGGCCGAGGCCGAACTTGCCGCCCAAGGCGCCGCCGAGCGCGCCGCCAACCGACGGCCGCTCTACCTGTTGTTGTGGCTGCTGTTGCTGCTGGGGCGGGGGCGGGGCGGATCCGTCGGCGGCGGGCTGGCCGGCGGCGTTCATCACCATCGTCTGATACACCGGGATGCCGTCCATCTTGGCCATTTCCTTGGAGGCCTCGGCCATTCCCTTGGCCACGTCGGGACGCTGCATGAACATGCTGCCGCCAGGCGTCCAGCTCAGTTTCTGGGCCATGCGTTCCTGGAACTTCCGCACTTCCTGATAGCCGGGGACGCCCGCAGCCAGCCATGAGTCCATGACGATCGCCATGCCGCCGGTCTGGCCGCTCTTCTTGTCGGTGCCCTCCATCTCCATCTTGACGATCATCTCTTTGGTGTCCATGCCGTCGATGGTTTTGGTGTTGCCGGTGGCGTTGGCAGAGACCTTGAAGGCCATTTCGGCCTGGCCATCCTTTTGTTTTTCCTTCATCTTTTGCGCCATGTCATCGAGCGCCTTCTTCATCTCCTCGAAGGTCATCACGGAGTAGGTCTTCTTCTGGAGATCGATGGATGTGATGGTCTGAGCGTTGATATCGATGATGCTGGCGTGGGTGGAAGAGCGGTGCATCATCTTGTCGCCCTTCACGGAAATCGTGGACTTGGCAGGCTCGCGTGCGGCCTTCGAAAACACGGCGGCCATCTTCATCATTCCCGCGATCATTCCGCCGGTGATGGTGCTGGTCTCCTGATAGCTGAAGTCGGCCAGCATGGTCGAGGCGCCGAGAGACATCAGGGCCGTTGCGACTACGATTCTGCGAAACATAATCCTCCTATGGGTTCCCAGGTTCAGGATAATAGAGCCGCCGCGCTAAAATATACTCCGGCGGGAGGACAGCATCGTGACCGATCTCACAATACGGCCCACGGCTAAGTTTATCAAGGCCGGAGCCATTGTAGCTGCCGTTATCTTTCTGGGGCTGGAGATAGCCTACTTTGTATATTGGAGCGACCAGCCGAGGGCCTTGCTGGCGGTGCCGCCGCTGGCGTTCCTCTGGCCGGGCGTGCGCGCCATCCGCCGCAATTTCACGCGGACGACGATCGCCGGGGACCGGCTGCGGTACGAGCTGGGGACGGTGGCGAAGTCGACGCGCAATATCCAGCTTTCCAAGATTCAGGACGTGCGCGTAGACCAGCGGTTGATGCAGCGCGTGTTCGGCGTCGGCAACCTTTCGATCGAGACGGCGGGAGAATCGAGCCGCCTCACCTTATTTAATGTGGACGATCCGCAAAAGCTCGCCGACGAGATTCTCGGCCGCGCGCAACACGGGACCGCCACCGGCGGATAGCGAATGTGGAACCGGCGGGGAGCGGGTGCGGAACCGGCGGGGAGCGGGTGCGGAACCGGCGGGGAGCGAGTACGGAACCGGCGGGGAGCGAAAAGCCTACCCTTCGGATTTTTTGCGGATCTTGATATCCAGCCGTTTGATCTTCTGGTTCAGGGTGGAGAGCGGAACGTGCAGGCTTTCGGCAGCCTCGGTCTGGCTCCAACTGGATTGCTCCAGGCGCTCCATGATGATGCGGCGCTCGAAATCATTCACGATTTCAAAGAGCGACGCGTCCGCCGGCAGCGGGCCGCCGTCGCTGCGATGCAGGCGGATGCCGTTGGCCTGGAGCAGAGCGTCGGGCAGGACTTCGATGGGAACGGCGGCGTCGGAGGCCAGCACCACGGCGCGCTCGACGACATTCTCCAGCTCGCGGACGTTGCCCGGCCAGGCGTGCTCCATCAGCACCTGCACGGCTTCCGGCAGAAAGTGCAGCACGGAGCGGCTGGAAGAATCGAGAAACTTGTTGTTGTCGCGGCAGTAGTACGTGAAGAAATGCTCGACCAGCGCCGGAATGTCTTCGCGGCGCTCGCGCAAGGGCGGCAGCGCGATATTGATGACGTTCAAACGGTAATAGAGATCTTCGCGAAACTTGCCTTCCTTGACCATCTGGAGCAGGTCGGCGTTGGTGGCCGCCAGGATGCGGACATCCACCTTGACGGGATCGGTTGAACCGAGCGGCGTGAACTCCCGCTCCTGAATGACGCGCAGCAGCTTGATCTGCGTCTCGGGACCGATGGTGCCGATCTCATCGAAGAAGATGGTGCCGCGGTCGGCGACTTCGAAGTAGCCCTTCTTGGATTGAATGGCGCTGGTGAAGGCGCCTTTCACGTGGCCGAACAGCGTGGATTCGAGCAGATCGGGCGGCAGCGAGCCGCTGTTGACGGCGACGAACATCTGGTCGGCGCGCGGCGAGTTGGCGTGAATGGCCTTGGCGACCAGTTCCTTGCCGGTGCCGGTCTCGCCGGTGATCAGGATCGTGGAGCGGCTGGGCGCCACCTGGCCGACGAGATCGAGCATGCGCACCATGCGCTCGCTCTTGCCGATGATGTTGGGAAAGCTGTAGCGCTGTTTGAGCGCGCGCTTGAGGTGGGTGTTCTCGTACTCGAGACGCCGCCGCGCGATCATGCGGTCGATCTCGATGATCAGCTTCTCGTTGTCCCAGGGCTTCGAGAAATAGTCGTTGGCGCCGAGCTTGAGCGCGTTCACCGCGGCCTCGACAGAGCCGTAGGCGGTGATCATGAAGATCGGGGTCTCGCGGTCGCGCGTGCGGACCTCTTCGAGAACCTCCATGCCGGAGCGGTCGGGCATCATGAGATCGAGCAGCACGAGGTCGTAGCCGTGCGATTCCATCTTCTGGATCCCCTCGGTGCCGTTGTGTGCGGTCTCGACGCCGTAGCCTTCCGACACAAGGAGCATCTCGAGGCCTTCACGGATGTCGACCTCGTCGTCCACCACCAGGATTTGGCCTTTGCTGCCCGGAGGAGGTGACTGCGGAGCGGTCATTTCACGCGGCACTTACCGGCTTCCTCGCCTCGCCCTTGCGGGCCAGGGGAAGTTCGAGGCGGAAACGCGCGCCGCCGTTCCGGCGGTTCGACACTTCGATGGAGCCACCATGCTCTTGAATGATACCGTAGCTCACCGAGAGGCCGAGACCAGTGCCTTTGCGCGCGGCCTTGGTGGTGAAGAACGGGTCATAGATGCGGAGGAGGTGCTCGGGCGCAATGCCGGTGCCGGTGTCGGACACTTCGATGCGGATGCCGCTGCCTTCGGCCCAGGTGCGCACTTCGAGCGTGCCGCCAGAGGACATAGCGTCGCGCGCGTTCAGGAACAGGTTGAGAAACACCTGCTGGAGCTTGCCGGCGTTGCCATGCACCGGCAGCAGGTCCGGGTCGAAATCGGTATTGATCTGGACTCCGGCCTTCAGCAACTGGTGTTCGATCAGCGAGAGCGTCTCCTGGATCGTGCGGTTCAAATTCACGTCGCCGAACGAGGTGGAGGACGTACGCGAGAAGTTCAGCAGCGAGTTGACGATCTCGCTGGCGCGGAAGGTCTGCTTCGCAATCTTGTCGAGGATGAGCGATTTCTGGGAATCGTCGGCCACCTGCTTGGCCAGCATCTGGGCATAGGTGGAGATGACGGCGAGCGGCGTATTCACTTCATGCGCCACGCCCGCGGCCAGCAGGCCGATGCTGCTCAGCTTGTCCGCCTGCACCAGGCGCTGCTCGAGCTCGGCGCGGTCCGTTACGTCGTCGAAAATAATCAGGCGGCCGATCTGCTCCTGGTCTTTCGAGACCAGCGGCGCGATGGCGATATTCAGGGTGGCTTCGCGGAAGCGCGCCGGGGCGCCATGACCATTGCCACTTCCCATGCTGTGACCGTTCGAGCCGTTTGTGACCACCGCGCCGTTCGAGGCGGCAAGCGTAGCGGCGGGCTTGAGCACGAACTTGTAGATGTGGTGGATGCCGGTTTCGCCGCGCACCCGGTCGAACTGCTCCGACAGGCCGGCGGGGAACAACTCGGAGAGCTTGCGGCCCACGGCGCGATCGCGCGGGATGCCGCTGAGCTGCTCGATCTGCGTGTTCCAGCTCTCGACGCGGTCTTCGAGATCGGCCGCCAGGATGCCCACGTTGATGGATTCGACGATGTTCTCGCTGAACTCCTTCAGCCGTTCGTACTCCTCGACCTTGCGTTGCAGCGAGCGATAGAGACTGGCGTTTTCGATGGCGATTCCGACGTAGCCCGCGAGCGTCACCAGCAGCTCGACGTCGACGCTCGAAAGGTAGTCGCCATCGGTGGTGCGGCTCACGCCCATATAGGCGATGGTCCGGCCGCGCACGGTGCAGGGCAGGTAGTAGGTGAGGTCGAGCTCGGCGATGGTGCGTCGCACGGTGGCCGGCCAGGAGCGCGAGACGGCGTCGAGCTGGTGGCGGGTCCGCTCAAAGAAGAGATACGGTTCGGGCAGCTTCCAGTTGAGGAAAGTGAGGTCGAGCTCGTCATAAGCGGCGGCGGCCAGACGGGCATTCGGCCCCATCGCCTTCTTAAGGCGGAAAACCGTTTCGCCAGTCACGGAAAGCGCGCCGTCTTCCGCCAGGAAAAAGGCCAGGTGATTGATGGACAGAGTCTGCAGCAGGCGCTCGCCCGCCGACGCCAGCATGGTATCGAGGTCCGTCTCCGAGCTCAGCTCGCGGCCGAATTCGATCAGGGTTCGGCGGTAATCGTAGCGGTCGCGATAGAAGTAGCGGTCCAGCCGCTCCTGAATCCAGTTGCGGATGGGCTGGAACAGGAAGGCGGTGATCAGCATCACGGTGATGAGGCCAGTGTTGCCCAGATCCTTGAAGTACTTCTGCACCGTGCTGCCCAGCGAGAAGACGATGGCGTAGAACGCCGCCAGGACGCACAGCGTGGCCAGCGTGTAGGCATAGCCGCGGCGGAAGATAATGTCCACGTCCATCAGCCGGTAGCGCACGATGGCGTAAGCCAACGTCAGCGGAATCAGCGGCAGGGAGAACACCACCATTTTCTGGTAGGCGCTCGGCACGGCGCCCAGCGAATACGGCAGCACGTACAGCAGGGCAAATGGCAGGATGCCGCAGAAGGTGCCGTTGCGCAGCCACTTGAGCTGCTGGCGCACGATCGGATCCTCGGCCTTGCGGTGTTCCAGGCTGAGCAGAATGCCGCCCAGGATGTAGGGCACGGTGGAGAAGATCATCCAGATGCGGTCGAGCATCCAGCGCAGCTCGATGGCCGGCATCAGCACGTTCAACACGCCGGTGGCGACGCCGACGCAGGTCAGCAGCAGCACGGCGCCCGGCAGGTACAGCAGCCCCAGCCGCGAGCGGCTGTGGAACCAGGGACGGGGCTCGGGGAAGGTGACGCAGAAGTGCAGAAAGACGGTGGGGGCCAGCAGGCCCGCGGCGAGATTCCCGTAATAGATGATTTCGTCGAACGTATTGAATTTGCCGGTGTAGTGGAAACAGAAAAAGATGAACGACGAGAGACAGAGGACGTAGAAGTGCCGCGCCCGGTGCGCGCTGCCGCGCCGGAAATATACGAACAGGCCGATGATCAGGTAGGCCGCGCCCACTCCGTACTGGTAAACCACGGCGCGGTCGAGCGGCGCTTCGCCCACGAGCACTCGCGGCTCCACCTCGACGCCGTGGCTGAGCAGGTGGTACCGCGCCCATTGGTAAGTGCCGACGCCGACCAGCAGTTTGGTGACATCGATGGCCTTCTTGACCTCGACGTTCTGGATGGTCAGCAGCCGGTCGCCGGCATGGATTCCAGCGTTGGCGGCGGGACTCTTGGGGCCGACATAGAGCGCCTCGACGCCACCCGACCGCTCCACCCAAATTACGCCGTCGTCGGGAAGCCGGAAGCGCTGCTGCTGATCGAAATTGATGACGGCAGCGACACCCGCGGCGAGTGTGAGTATAGTCAGTATCGCCGTGGACAATTGGAACTTGAGTTCCTGAAACATGAGTAGCCGCCGCTCACCGTCTAGCGAGACAATCTTCCACACGCGCAATGAGCACGTTTCGTGCCGCGCCTAATCTGAGAATCCATAATCAGAGTAGCCGAATTATCTATCACTTACAAGCACGTCGAAACACGTGCTCCGGTTTTTGGGAGAAATACACTATGCGGAAGTGTATCGGGCTGTCGCCAGTCTGCGTTGGGATGACCCTAAGAGCGGTCCTCCCCTGCGGACGGTACTAGTGAATCAAGTGCTTGTCTGGCACAATATGAGACGGGTTTGGAGTGGTGTGGGGTAACCTAGGCATGTAGTAGTCCTGTACCATTCCGGTGAATCCTCATTGCTGTACACTATTATGATCAGGTATAAAGCCCCGCGTAGCGCAGCCGATAAGTACTTACAGAGGGGGCTCGCGCTGGTGGGTGAACACAATAGTCTCAGGGGAAAAAGATGAAAATGGCGTTTTGGCTCGCATTCCTGGCGGTGGCGTCCGGGTTCTGTCTCGCAGCCGGCGATTTCGTGCCGGAACAGGCGGCAGCTCAGGCGACCCGGCAGCAACAGCAGCCGCCGCCTCCCCCCAACGGCACGCAGCCCAAGGACGCGACGGACAAGCCGGAAAAGATAGTGGCGCAACCCCCCATGCCGCCCAAAGCGGGTGAGGTTCCGCCGGGGCCGTCCACATCGCCCAAGCCGGAGGCAGCGCTTCCCGGCACAGACCCTCTGAAGATGGCGGCGGCGCGGGGGATCGATCCGAAATTGCCCGCCGGCGCGGCCGTGGACGCGAAGTCCTACATGATCGGGGTGGAGGACGTAATCGGCATTTCGGTGTGGGACAACGGTCAACTCTCGGGCTCGTTTTCGGTGCGCCCGGACGGCAAGATTTCGATGCCGCTGATCGGTGAGATTCAGGCGTCCGGCAAGACGCCGGAACAGCTCAGGACGGAAGTCACCGACGCCCTAAAGAATGGATACGTAGTGGCGCCTATGGTAAATGTGTCGGTGCTGCAGGTTCTCAGCAAGAAGTATTACATCAATGGTGAAGTGAATAAGCCGGGACCGGTTGCGCTGGTGGTCCCGACGCGGATCATGGAGGCTATCTCGAATTCCGGTGGGTTCCGGGATTTTGCCAATCAGAAGGACATCGTGATCCTGCGCGGCAGCCAGCGTCTGCACTTTAACTACAAGGAAGTGATCAAGGGCAAGAAGCCGGAGCAGAACATTCTGCTGGAACCCGGAGACTTCATCATTATCAAGTAGCGAGCTGAGGCGTTGAGCTCGAGCGCACGAGCATAAAACGTGCGCCAGCGAGGCGTGGCGCGGTGAAGCACGGGTACGAAACCGGACTGGTGAGAGAAATACGGAGGAGTCGCAGTTAAATGAGTGCCCCACAGAGTTTCCTAAACGTATCGCGGCGTCCGCCCGATATCGAAGATTACATCGATATGTTGCGGCGCTACCGCTCCTGGATCATCGGGCCGATGTTCGCCGGCCTGGTGGTTTCGGTGGTGGTTGCCTTCATGTGGCCGGACACGTATATCTCGACGGCTGTGATGCGAATTACGCCGCAGCAGGTGTCGGAGCGGCTGGTGCCATCGATGATCAACAACCAGATGGCGGAGCGGCTGCAGCAGATGGAGCAGGAGATTCTGAGCCGCACGAGCCTGTCGGAAATCATCCAGAAGCCCTCGCTCAATCTGTATAAGAAAGAACGCGCGCGTCTGCCGCTCGAAGATATCATCCAGGACATGAAGAACAAGGCCATCAAGATCCAGATGCTGGATGTGCCCGGCGGGGGAGGAGGGGGCCGGATGGCGTCCGCCTTCGTCATCACGTTCTCCTACACGGACCGGTACATGGCGCAGGCAGTGGTGCGCGAGCTGGTCACCAAGTTCACCGAGCAGAACGTAACCGTGCAGCGCAACCAGACGAGTCTGACGAAGACCTTCCTGGACGATGAGACCAAGGGCGCGCGCGACAAGATGGACGCTTTGGAGTCGCAGGTAACGAAGTTCAAGCAGGAAAACCAGGGCCGCCTGCCGGAGCAGTTGCAGGCCAACATCCAGATGGTGAACTCGATCCAGATGCAGCTCCTGGCGGTGAACGAGGCGATGAATCGCGACCAGCAGGACAAGCTGATGCTCGAAACCACGCTCTCGACGCTGCGCAACCAGCAGAACTTCTACATGTCGAACATCGAAGACACGATTCAAGGCCAGAGCGCGAAGAACGAGCGGCTGTCGTCGCTGAACCAGCAGATCGTGAGTCAGAAATCGCAACTGGCGGCATTCCGCCAGGTCTACGGCGACAAGTATCCGAGCCTGCGATCCATCGAGGCGTCGATCACGGTGCTCGAAAAGGAACGCGACGAACTGCAGAAGCAGGAGCTGGAAGCGCAGGCGAATACGGCATCCGCGCCGCCGACGCGGGTGATCAACCCCAACGTGGCGAAGAGCCTGGAGGACCTGAAAGGCCAGCAGGCATCCACGCAGGTGGCGATCCAGGTGAAGCAGGCGGATATCGAAGAACGCATGAAGTCGCGCGACGAATTGAACCGGCAACTGGCGCTCTACCAGGCGCGCATCGAATCCTCGCCGCAGAACGAGCAGCAGTATGCCGCGCTGATGCGCGATTACGGCATGGCGCGCCAGACATTCGAGGAGATGAAGAAACGCGGGGATACGGCGCAGACCGCGGCCAACATCGAAGAACACAAAGCGGGCGAGAATCTGGAGCTGCTGGATGCGGCGTCGCTGCCCGAACAGCCGGCGGAGCCGAACCGGCTGGCGATTGCCGGCATCGGCACGGCGATGGGGCTGGTCGCAGGCATCGTGCTGGCGGGCGCGAAAGAAGTAAAGAACACGTCGCTCAAGAACCTGAAGGACGTTCGGGCTTACACCAACCTTCCGGTATTGAGCAGCATCCCGCTGCTGGAAAATGCGCTGTTGGTCCGGAGGAAACGGCGATTATTCTGGCTGGCCTGGTCGAGCGCGGTGATCGTGGGCTCGATCGCGATGAGCGGATCGATGTACTACTACTATTTCGGGCATCAATAAAAGAGCGAGCGAACTAAAGAGCGCCAATGGAGAGATCATGAGTCGAGTACACGATGCTTTACGCCGGGCGGAACAGGAGGGCTCTCCTACCGCTACCGAAGAATCGCCCGTAATGGCGGCGGCCGCAGCCGCCGGGGTACCCTCCGCATCGACTGCTGCGGCGGCCGTCGTGGAGGCAGTGTACGCGCCTCTCAATGGATCGGGGATCGGACTGCCGCCCGTGAAGTTGAACATCCATCCCGGCCTCCTCGGCGAAGTGGCGCTGGTGCCCTTTTCACCGGCCCCCGAATCGCACCTGCTCGACCTCAACAACTCGCACGAAACTCCGGCGGAAGAATTCCGCACGCTGCGCACCCGGCTGAACCACCTGCAAACGCTGCAGCCGCTACACACGGTGGTGGTCACGAGTCCGTCGCCGGCCGAAGGCAAGACCTTCACAGCAGTGAACCTGGCGCTGGCGGAGGCGCACCTGGCGGAGAGTTCGGTGCTGCTGGGCGACTTCGATCTGCGCCGTCCCATCATCCATAACCTGTTCCAGGTGGACCGCGCGCCGGGGCTTTCGGACTACCTGATGGGTAACTGCACGTTTCCGCAGGCGCTGCGCCGTGTCGAGGGCATGAACCTGTACCTCCTGCCTGCCGGTTCGCCGGTGAAGAATCCGCTCGAACTGCTCAACATGCGGCAGGCAAAAGCGCTGTTCGACGAACTGCCGCGCAGCTTCAACTGGGCTATCTTCGACACACCGCCGCTCCTGTTCTCGGCCGACGCGAACCTGCTGGCGACGATGGCGGACGGCGCCATCCTGGTGGTCAAAATCGGCTCGACGACGTTCGATAACGTGACCCGCGCGATGCAGTCGCTCTGTGAAAATAATGTGCTGGGAATCGTGGCTAACGGCGCCAGGGCGTCAGAGCTGTACAGCAAGTACACTTACTACTATTCGAAGGCGGAATAAAGATGAACACGGATAAGAATCTCAGAACAAGTTTGTTCTTGTCTTATCCGTGTTCATCTGCATCCATCTGCGGCCAAAAGCCTTTATAGCTTCTTTCCGAGAATCGCGTAATCCAGCGCGCCGAAGAACGACTCGCGGAACTCGTCGGGGAGCGTCTTCAGCGACGGCATGGATTCCACGGCTGGGGAGAGGCGCCGCACTTCGATGCTCCCGATCCCGAATTCCTCAAAGTAGAACGCCAGCAACGCATGCGGCACCGGGCGCTGGTGCGTGGGATCGAGATAGAAGTGGGTGGCGAAGATCGCCAGGCACTCGGGGTTGGGGGTCTCGATGGCGATGACGCCGTTGCGTGCAAGGCGGCTCGCGCAGAGCTTGATCATCTCGGGCAGACGTTCAGGCGGCAGGTGTTCCACGACCTGCGAGCAGAAGATGCCATCGAGCGACGCTTCAGGCAGATCGGCGAGGTACGGGAAGAGGTCGGCGGCATCGGCGGCGAGACCCTTGTGGCGGCAGAGCGCGATCGATTCCTGGCTGAGATCGATGCCGCGCGCGGGGACGCCGGCCGAAAGCATCATCTCCAAAAACTCGCCGCGGCCGCAGCCGATATCGAGCACGTTGCGGCAGGTCGCGAAGTAGGGCAGATAGAACTGCTGGCCGGCCTTGACGTAGTCTTCCGAACCACGGAAGCGTTCGGCGAAGCGGCCGTAGTCGAATGCTACCGGGACGGACGTCCCCGCCGGCGCGGGCTCGGAAGCCGCCATTGCCGGGGGCGCGTTGAGCATACCTCGCTGCCGGATGAGGCGCAGCTCCGAGTGAATCAGGCGATCGTACTCCAGGCGGATGCGTTCCAAGTCGGCCCACAGACGCTTCTGAATGTCGAGCCCGCTACGCTCGAGCGCGCCCGTGAAATCGGCGTGCTGGGAGCGGACCAGGTCGCGGTAATTGGCGTCCATCAGGCCGGCGCGATACTGGAAGGCGCCCTGCAGATCGGCCACGCTGCGCAGGAACTGCATTTCATTGGTCTGCAGCTTGTGTTCCCATTCGAGGTGCCAGTCGGCCCAGTGGTTGCGGAGGTCCTTCAGCTCCTCGGCGACGGCCAGACGGCTGACGATCTCGGTTAGGGCGCGGTTGCTGTCGTTCTGCGCTTCAATGGCCGCGTCCACGCAGGCCACGATCTTGCGGTTGAACTCCACCTGCTCGCGCACGTGCCAGTCGAGTACCCGGGCCACGAAGCGCTTCCACCCCTGAACCAGCGAATTGACGACGCCCCCGGCCCGCGGATTCACGGTACCAATGGCCGCCACCTTACCCAGGGCGGCATCGCGCGCGTGCACCAGCGGCATAAGGTCGGCCAGCGGAATGTCGACCGGACCGGCGGAGGTCTCGGGGTGGCGCGCGCGCACGCGGTCGCGCACCTCGCGAAGGATAGCGATCAGTTCAGCGCTTTCCACGTTGGCGGCTCCAGGAGGCCGTGACCAGGGTGCTCAGGCCGCCGCGCGGCGAGAAGTCGCCGATCACGGTGGCGGACACGGGTTTGGCGGTCCGGACCACGTCGCGGAGCACGCGGTTGACCACGTTCTCCTGAAAGATTCCCAGTTCGCGGTACGCCAGCAGGTACATCTTGTACGACTTCAGCTCCAGGCAGCGCTTGTCCGGAACATAGCGCAGGACGACTTTGCCGAAATCCGGCAGGCCGGTCTTGGGGCAGACCGAAGTGAATTCCGGCATCACGATTTCGATTTCATAGTCGGCATACTGGTTGGGCCAGGTTTCGATTTCGGGCAGCGGGGCGCGGACGCCGGACTGGGCGTGATCGCCGGTATAGGCGCGTTTCATGCTAAGGCCTTCGAAAGGAGATCGAGGAACAGGCCGACATCGGCCACCACGCCGACGGCCTGCCCGGTGCCGCGGTCGCTGACTTTGGTCGCGACCGCGGGATTGATATCCACGCAAACGATTTTGACCCAGCTCGGCAGCATGTTTCCGGTGGCTATCGAGTGCAGCATGGAGCCGAGACAGATCACCAGGCCGGCGCCGCGGAGCTGTTCCGCGTAGGCGTCCTGCGCGGCATTCATGTCGGTGATGGCGTCGGGCAGCGGGCCGTCGTCGCGCAGGCTGCCGGCGAGTACGAAGGGAATGCCGCACTGGACGCACTCGTAGAGAATGCCGGAGCGCAGCCGGCCCGTTTCCACCGCCTGCCGAATCGAGCCGGCATGGTAGACGGCGTTGATGGCGCGCATGTGATTGCGGTGGCCGTGATCCTCCTGGCGGCCGTCGGAGAGGCGTACGCCGAGCGAGGTTCCGAAGAACGCGGCTTCAATATCGTGCACGCCGAGCGCGTTGCCGCTGAGCAGGGCGTGCACCCATCCGCCGCGAATCAGGGCCGAGAGTCCGCCGACTCCGCCGGTGTGGACCACTACCGGTCCGGCCACCACGATGACTTTTTGCTTCTGCTCGACGGCGTGCCGTACGAGGGCGGCGGTCTGGCGCACCGCGGTCTCCACCTGGCGTTCCGAGGAGATGCCGTTGGCCATGAAGGCGAACGAGAGCCGGTCGCGCTCCTTCGATTCCGGCGTCACGCGGATGCCGCGCAGCCCGGTGACGATGGCGTCACCGCACCTCAAGTCGCGCAGCCGGCGGCAGAAAGCGCGGCCTTCGCGGACCACGATCATGGCGTCCATCCGCTGGTTTTCCACCTCAATCCACTTCTGGCCGTGGCGCACATGCGTGCGGTGGTTGGTGGTGGAGTAGAAATCCTCGGGCGCACAGCGGTCGCGCTCCACTTCGCGCAGTTGGGCGTCGCCGGTATCGACGGGCCCGCAGCCCAGTTCGAGCAGCGCCTGCAAGAGGCGCTCCAGGTTGTCGCCGTCCGGCGTTTCGACTTTCAGCCGCAGGTATGAGGGGTCGCTATTGGTGCGTCCGATGCGGAACTGCTCGACTTCGAACCGGCCGTGATACTCCACGACCTTGTCGAAGATGTTCTCCATGACGTGGGAATCGATCAAGTGGCCTTCGGCTTCGACCACTTCCTGAAATGGCATAGGAAATTCTATTGTAACGGGGCGGGAGGGTCAGGCGTGGACGGTTTCGGAAATACGTTCCAGTGCTTCGAACAGCTCCCGGGGCCGGATGGGCTTGGAAATGTAGCCGTCCATCCCGCTCGAGAGACATCGCTCGCGGTCGCCCTGCATAGCGTGAGCGGTCATGGCGATGATGGGGATGTGGCGGCTATTGCCGGTTTCGCCGCGCCGGATGGCTTCGGTGGCTTCGATTCCGGTCATCTGCGGCATCTGGACGTCCATCAGGATCACATCGAAGTCTTCCCGTGCTACGGCCTCAAGCGCCACTTTTCCGTTGCCGGCAACGGTGACGTGGTGGCCCCGTTTCTCGAGCAGGCGCACGACGAGATGCTGATTCACCTCGTGATCCTCGGCCAGGAGGATGTGAAGCGAGCGGCCGGACGCGGGTGCGGCGAGGAGGTTCAAAGACTCGCCGGACCGGAGCGGTTCGGCGCCGCTGGCAAGCGCAGCACGAACCGTGAAGTAGAAACAACTGCCTTCTCCCGGCCGGCTCTCGAGCCAGATGGTTCCGCCCATGAGCCCTACCAGGCGCGAAGAAATCGTCAGGCCCAGACCCGTGCCGCCAAACCGGCGGCTCATCGATCCATCGGCTTGCTGGAACGCTTCGAAGATGGTGCGCTGCTTTTCCAGCGGGATTCCCATTCCTGTATCGCGCACCGCGAATTCCAGCTCGACCTGCTCGTCTTCGAGCGAGCGGAGCGTGACTTCTATCGTCACCAGTCCGCGGTTGGTGAACTTGACGGCGTTACCCGCCAGGTTCAGAAGGATCTGCCGCAGGCGCATGGGGTCGCCGGAAATGAATTCCGGGACGCCGGGCCGTATTTCAGATCGCAGGGCGAGACCTTTCCCGCGTGCCTGGACTGCCAGCAGCTTGGTGGTTCCCTCTATACACTGGCGGAGGTCGAAAGGGATCCGCTCCAGATCCAGTTTCCCCGCCTCGATTTTCGAAAAGTCCAAGATGTCGTTCAGGATCGTAAGCAGGGCGTCGGCCGACTTCTTCACCGTGACCAGATACTCGCGCTGTTCGGGTGTCAGGGCGGTATCGAGCGCCAGCTCGGTCATGCCGAGGACGCCGTTCATGGGGGTGCGGATCTCGTGGCTCATGTTGGCCAGGAACTCGCTCTTGGCCTGGCTCGCTTCCTCCGCCCGGTTCTTGGCGCCGGTGAGCTGCGCATTCATCGTGCGGAGTTCCGCCGTGCGCGCGCAGACCTGGTCCTCGAGGCTGTCGCGATGCTGCTCTAGGTCGTGGTCGCGGCGCTGGATTTCGGCGAGCATCTCATTAAAGTGGTCGGTCAGCATGCCGAGCTCGTCGTCGGTCTGTTTGACCGCGCGAATGCCGTAATTCTTGAGATGGGTGACGGCTTTGGCGGTCTGGGCCAGGTGAAGTACGGGACCGGAGATCAGGTTCTGGAGCCGTGCGGCGAGAAGGAAGGCGAAGAGCAATGAAAGGGCCAGGACGGCCGCGATGATTCCAATGGCGCGCGCCATACGCTCACGAAGCGCCGAGAGATCCGACTCCAGGTAGACGTATCCCAGGTGCTGGTCGTCAAGCGCGACCGGATGAAGAAGTCTCAGCCGCCCGTCGGCAAAACCGCTCTGGACGTCCCCAGCCTTGGACGGCGCAAACGGTGGCGGCACGCCCTGGCGCCCGTAACTGGCGAAAATGCGGCCATCTTTGCCATAGATGCAGGCGGCCACTATGCTGGGCTGCGCCCTGAGGCCTTCCAGAAGTTCCGAGGCGGCGCGCGGGTCGTTGAAGGAGAGGGCCGCCGTGCTGTTCTCGCCGACCATCCTCGCCAGGGTCTGCGTCTCGGTCTGTATGGATTCCCTGAGGGCCGCAATGTCGCACGCCAGAAGCGCACCGCAGGCCAGCAGCAGTGCGGCAGCCACGGTCAGCATGATGACTGCCTGCAGTTTCTGTTTCAACGGGAGTTTGCGCAGGAGCCGCATGGATGTGCCTGTCACCGGGATCCCTGGCCTACGATCTTGGCCACCATCAGGAGCTTGGAACTGACCAGCAGGCGGGCCCGCTGGGCGGCCTGGAGGTTGATCTGCAGCCGGACGCGATCCTCCGAGACCTCGAAGTTGACTACTCCTCCACTCTCACAAAATCCGGGCATGTCGCCCGCGGTCAAAACGGTCCCGGCGCGCAGGCGTTCGAGAATCGCGGGTAGCCTCTTTCTCTCCGACGCGCTGATGAACACGATGTGGCAATCCGGCGACTCCTGGCCGGGCTTGAAGCGCTTGACGACGAAGGGCCGCCCTCCGATCGATTTCCCCTTTACGGCTTCTTCCAGGGCCATCCCAAAGGGGTCCTGCCCGGCCACCCCGATGCACAGCGGCCCGCCGGCCGCATCGTCAGGCCAGGTAACAAAACTGGCGAACTTGTAAAGAAATGCAGCCTTCACTTCGTACTCTGCTGCCGGTTGCGCCGGCAAGATCACGGGCCATCCGATCGCCAGCGCCAGGCCGAGCCCTGGGGCCAGCCGGCGCCTGTTCAGAAAGTCCATGTCAGCTTCCCGTACACGCTCCGCCGTGCCTGGGAACCGATCACCCGAAATGCGTCCGTCACCTCGACAATCCCCGGCCGCAGCAGGTTTTGGCCTACCAGGCTCGCTTCCGCCGACTCGCCAATCTTGCGGGAGACCCTGGCGTCGAGCCTCGCGTGGGCCGGGAGCTCGGTGCCCGGCAGGTTCGACCCAGTCCAAGGTGGATACTGCACCGTAGGCAGCGTCCAACTGAGTGTCTGATCGAACTCCAGCTTGCGCGTCACGTTCCAGAAGGAGCGGATTTGGATGGTGTGTTTGGGTATCAGAATCGGAAAGGTGTACGTCGCGCCGGGGACGGCATTTGCACCAATGCGCGGATTCGTCTGCGCGTACGAGTACCCGGGACTGACGCGCCACCGCCCCGTCACATTCCAGTTTCCAAAGAGCTCGCCTCCGTAGCTCACGGCGGCCGCCCCGTTTCCGAACTCGACCGGCACGATGACCTGGATTGGCGGGGGCCCCAGGACGATTTGCGGCTGGCCCGGATCCATGGTCATAAGGTGCCGGTAAAACGTCAGGTAGCCGGTGAGGTCGAGTGAAGTCTTAGGGGACAGTTGGGCGCGATACCCGACTTCGTAATCCCTTGATTCCTCTGGCTGCAGACCCCGGTTTCCTATCAGCCGGATGGTAGTCGTCACGTACGGACCCTGGGGGATCGAAGCCAGGTCAGCGTTGAGATCCGTATCGATTCTTGCGGGCTGACGGATCGCCCGCGACGCCGCGGCCCAGAGCGCGTGGCGGATCGACGGCGTCCACACCAGTCGCGCGCTGGGTTCGTATTCGAACCCCGTGTAGGAGTTGCGCTCGAACTTGGAACCAAGCGTGAGCCAGAGATTCTCCGCCACCCGCATTTCGTCCTGGACGAATATGCTGAATAAACGATCCGTGCGGAAGGGTTGGGAAAACGACAACGGGTAGCCGGGCGCCAGTCCGGAGTAGGTGCTCCGGAATCCGCCGCCCCAGACCAGGTCGTGGCGGCCGCCCAGCGCCACATGATGCTGGAAGTCGAAATCGAGCGTCTTCACCTTTTCGGGCACTTGCTGATCGGTCCGCCGATAGGTGTCCGCAGAGACCTGAATCGCCGTGTCCGACCCGCCCATTAACGTGTGGCTCCAGCGCGCCACCAGATTGCCCCCGGTGGCATCCAGCTTTTGGCTGAAGAGGCGATCGCCCGGAGCGGGAATGAATCCCGGCCGCAGAGTCTGGCCTTCCCGATTGGAAAACAGGTCGCCCTCGACGGTGAGCGAATCGCGCCGGGACACGTCCCAATCGGAGCGGAACCCTGCGTGCGCACGGTTCCAGCCATCCGCGGCATCCGGGCCGTCGACGAGCTTGGAACTGGCGAAGTTGGAGTATTTGCCGAAGAGGCGATAGCTCCCTTTACTGCCTGCTTTGCCGCCATACTGTACGGTATCGCTGGCATGCACCTGGGAGCCGCTGGCCACCGATACCAGCCCGCCCTGCGTGGACTTCGCGGACTTGGTGATGATGTCGATCACGCCATTCACCGCATTGCCGCCCCATAGTGTGGCGCCGGGACCGCGGATTATCTCAATACGCTCGATGTTTTCGAGCGGCTGGTCGAGGTGCTCCCAAAAGACGCCGGAAAAAGTGGGAGTGTACACGGTGCGCCCGTCGACCAGCACCAGCACCTTATTGGCATACCGCGATGAGAATCCCCGAATGCTGATGGCCCACGCGTTGGCGTCGATCTGCGCAATGTTTAGTCCCGGCACCATGCGCAGCAGATCCGGAATGTTGGCCGCTCCCGACCGCCGGATATCCTCCTGATTCAGAACAAAGACAGCCGCCGCCACGCGCGACAGCCTCTGCTCCTTCTTCGACACCGAGGTTACCTGCACGTTGAGGAGCTGTTCGAGGCTGGCTTCGCCGAGCCTGTTCTGCCCCCATGAGACCGCGACCGTAACGACGAGGATGCCAAGCCCGCGCCACGTGCGAAACGGATTGTATACGATCATTGGCTTGTACCTGAGGGCACGGACCGGTGTTACACGCCTCCGCCCACTCATGGTGCATATCGGCAGGTTTGGGGGCGCACTTTAGGGCTTGGCAAAGCCGCGGCTAAGGCAGAAGCGGTCTCTATTTGACCGCCAGCCACGCCAGAAACAGGCCGTCCGGCTCCACATCTTCCCAATACGAGATCAACCGGCTCGACACTTCGCGGCAGTGGCGGCCGAGGAGGCGTTCCAGTTCTTTCCGGGTGAACCACTTTTCCCACTCCGGCGTCTCCAGACGGCCCCACTGCTCGGCGTTCTTATCAATGATGGCGATCCGGCCGCCGGGCTTCACGACGCGGCACATCTCGCTCACGGCCCGGTCGATTTCGACGGCGTGCTCCAGCGACTCGGTGGCGTAGGCGCCGTCGAACCACTCGCTTTCGAACGGGAGGTCGGTCATGGAACCGGCCCGAGTGCGGATCTCAGGCGGCACGTGCCGCAGCATCTCTTCGGAAATGTCCAGGCCCCAGATCTCGGCGTCGGGCTCCTGCTGGTGGAAGATGCGCGCGAAGCGGCCCTTGCCGCAACCGACGTCGAGCACGCGTTTCGAGCGCAGGTCGCCCAGGTGCTCGCGAATCAGCTTGACGTGGTAGATGCGCGGATCGATGGTGGAGGGGAAATGCTCTTCGTCGCGCGCGGCGGCGTCGAAGGAGGCCTGGATGCGCGCGCGCAGCTCGGGGGTGAGCTGCGCGCGCGCGGGCTTCGAAAACAGATGCTTCCAATCCACGCTATGCCCGCGTGAGGAAGATGGGAAGACCCAGCTTGTGGTCGTAGAAGGGCCGGTAGCGGTCGGTGTTGTACATGGTTTCCACTTCGACGTGCCGCGGTCCGAGCTTGGGGTCGGGGATCGCCGCCATGGTGAAGCAGCCGTTGCTGATGGCCGTCATCAGACCGTGTTTGCCTGCCTCGATCGCGTCCATGGCCATGCCGGCGAAAGTGGCGGCGACCATGCGATCCACGAAATCGGGGCTGCCGGAGCGCAGGTCGTATGTCAGGTCGCTGACGATGGTCTCGTCGCCGGTGGCCTTCCGGATCTCGGTCGAGAGATCCTCGGCCACGCTCATCTTTTTCCGGTGGCCGAAAGCATCCGGCTCGCCGTACTCCTTCACGGCATACCCCTCCCACTCCGCGCCCTCCGAGAGGATGCAGAGTGAATAATTGCTGGGATTGTTGCGTTTGTCGTTCTCCAGGAGGTCGATCAGCTTGGGCAGGTTCACGCGATATTCCGGAATGCAGCAGCGTATCGAAGTGACGTACGCCGTGTAGAGCGCGGTGTAGCCGGCATCGCGCCCGAAGACGCGGAACAGGCCGACGCGCTCGTGGGAGCCGACCGTGGTACGCTGCCGCTCGATGGCGTCCATGGCGCGGGTGATGGCGGTGGAAAAGCCGATGCAGTACTCGGTATTTCGCACGTCGTTATCCATGGTCTTGGGCACCGCCATGACGCGCATGCCCTGGCGATCGAGCTCGGCCGCATAGCTCAAGGTGTCGTCGCCGCCGATGGCGATCAGGTAATCCAGGTCGAGTGTCTCGATGTTTTTCTTGACTGCGCTGGTGACGTCGTAGACGGTGGTGGTCTCACCCTTCTTGGTCGACTGCCTGGTGGGGAACGTCTGTCCCTCGAGCACCGGCGGCAGCTTCTTCATCTTCGAGGGGTTGGTCCGCGAACTGTGCAGGTAGGTGCCGCCCGTGCGGTCGATGGTGCGCGTGTTCTCGCGATTCAGCAGCAGCACATAACGGGCGCGGCTGGCCGGGTCCTGCAGATTGACGTGGGTCAGGCCTTCCCAGCCGCGGCGAATGCCGATCACCTCGCAGCCGATTTCGCTGCCGCGGTAGACGACGGTCTTGATGACGGAATTGAGGCCGGGAACATCGCCGCCGCCGGTGAGGATGCCGATACGCTTCGGGACCATTAAGACTCCTTGGAGAATGAATTGGAAACTTTCATCATAAAGGATGGCGGGGCGGAATCAGAATGGGAGAGGAACACAGACGTTTAGATCGAGGTGCCCAGATGTTGCTGGACACGATCGGAGCCGAAGCGCTTACCGCGCCGGGCTTCGAGGCGGAACTCGTGCGCGAGTTTCTTTCTGGCGAGCGGCACTCGCGAACGTGGCGGCTTCCCTCGACTGAGTCTTGCGAGCGTAGCGACGCCTGTGGTAATCGCATTCACTACCGGCGGAGTACTCCAGTAAATCGTCACTCGCCAGGGACCTTCAGTCGTGCACGCGTTGCAGTGCCCTCCCGGCGAACGACGGTGCGGTCCCACGCAGCAACCGCCGCAGAAACGGACGCGTTGCGCACCCAGCCCGAAGCGCGGCGCAATGATTGCGCCTATAATTAAAGCAGCTAGTGGCAGAGAAAAAAGTAAAATCGCAGGCAGAGCCCGAAGGTGAGACCCGGCTGGCCTCAAGCGAACGCGAGGTGTGCTTTCAACGGGAGACGTTGATAAGCCACGCAATTGAAGTCATCGGCGATGAACAAGAGGCTATGCGCTGGCTTGGCACACCAGTGCGCGCTCTCGATTACTCCACACCGATTTCATCTCTCAACACCGCGGAAGGCCGCGCCAAGGTTTTGGCCGTGCTCGATAAGCTGCAGCATGGCGTTCTGTGACCATTGTTTATCGGCTGCACTCTGGCCGATACCCGGCGAACAGCGGCAAGGGCGCAGCAAAACATGGCGGACGCTGGAACCGGCCGGGGACGGAGGCTATCTACACCTCGCAATCCGTTTCGCTGGCGGCGCTCGAAATCTTAGCCCACTATTCCATCCTGCCTAGAGACTTCGTGCTCACGACAATTCGCATACCGGACCGTATATCGGTCTTCACCCCGCTGATTGGGTTATTCCCTAAAGATTGGAACCTGCCTGCTCCGAATAACATCATTACTGAGGCCCAGAGGCTAGGCTCCGAATGGCTCAACTATAAGGCCGTTTTGGCGGTGCCCTCGGCCATCATTCCGCACGAGTTCAATTTCATCCTGAGCCCTGCGCACGCCGATTTCCAGTACATCGAATTCCGGGCCTCGCAGCCGTTCCGATTCGATCCCCGGCTTTAAGCAAATCTGTTTAGCAGATCTTACGTGCAGGGTCGCGAACGTCATGCCATGCGCGAAACCGCCGGTAGGGCCAGCACCTCTTGAGCACGTGTGACGATACTGCGCGTGCGGCACAGGGTCTGAGGATTCGTGGGCTTTGTGATCTGACGAAACACCTGCAAGAAGCCCTCGCAGGCCCCCAACGAGTCAAGCGAAAAGTTGGTGCCGTTGGCTCTCGTAGCCACGGATCTGTTGGGAAGCGTTCCGCCATGTTCGGCGTGTTTTGCAGTGGGCGGGAAGCGTGCCCCAAGCTACGCCGCCACGAGCGTGCGGTGCGGAGTGGTGGCCCTGATGATGGCGCATCAGCCGGACCTAATCATCCGCCCGCCCTACTCCGGCGTCCGCGACATTCCTCGACGGGCGCGATCGCGTAATTCCGCGATGCCCGAGCCGGTCAGTGCCGTCGCGATCGCCCCGCCTACCAGCAGCGGCAGCGTTAGAGCGAAAAACATGATGAAGGAAAATGTTTTCGCGTCGCTCTCATTCACTTCGAACAATTTCAAGGCCAGCACACAGGCCAACTGGAACACCCCGAGGTTGCCCGGCATATTTGGAATCACCGTTCCAAACCTCACCACCGTCAGGACGCCGCCCGCCGCCCAGATCGAGAGGTCGAGGCCGTAGGCCTTCATCACGGCGTACATCGTGACCATCTGCAGCACCAGGTAGAGCAGGCTGATGAGCGCGGTGAGCCCCATGGTGCGCGGGTTTCCCATCAGGTGCAGGCCCTCGACGACGTGGCGCAGCGTCGCGGTCCACCGGCTCTCCCCGATCACGGCGTGCGCCTCGTGCTTGCGGCGCACGATGAAGAGCAGCGCCACGGCGCCGAGCAGCAGCAGCACGCCCAGAAGTTGCACCAGGATGGCCAGGTCCTTCGGAATCCCTTTCACGAAGCTGGCGGTGATCAGAAAGGCGGCCACCATCCAAAAGCCGTCGATCAGGCGTTCCACGGCCGCCGAGGCGAACCCGAGCGAGAGACGCAGGTTGTTCCAATGACACAGCAGATAGACGCGGATGATCTCGCCGGTGCGCAGCGGCAGCACTTCATTGGCGAAGAGCCCGATGTAGATGGCCTGCGCGGTGCGCCAGAGACCCAGCCGGATCACGGGGCTGAGCAGCGTATTCCAGCGCCACGCGTGCACCACGTACACGGCGAGATCGGAAGCCACCGCCAGTACCAGCCATTTGTAATCCAACTGGCGGATGGACGGAATCAACTCTTCCCGGATCTTGTAGCCGCGCAGCACCCAGACGAGGCACGCCACCGAAAGGCAATATCCGAGCACCTGGGGAAGCCAGGCGGGAAACTTGCGGCGTGGGGCACCCATAGTCTAGAAGAACCGATCGGTGGTTTCGCGGCGGGCGGTCACATCCCATGATAACGTGGCGTGCCGCCGCCATCGGTGTTTGGCCCGGGCACCTGCGTTACCCTAGCTACTGATGAAGCCACTTCGCCGGGTTGCCGTTCTCGGAGCAGGGACCATGGGGTCGCGCATTGCCGCCCACTTCGCCAACGCCGGATTTCCGGTGGACCTGCTGGATATTGTTCTGCCCGGCGGGCCCACCCGCAACGCCGCCGCGCTCGCGGGCCTCGAATCCGCCGCCAAGCAGAAACCCGCCGCCTTCTTCACCGACGCGGCCCGCAGCCTGATCGCGGCCGGCAATTTTGCCGACCACCTGCAGCGCGTGCGTGAGTGCGACTGGATCATCGAAGCGGTTTCGGAAAACCTCGCCATCAAGCGCACGCTGCTGGATCGTGTGGCCGCGATCTGCGCGCCCGGCACCATTGTCTCGACCAATACCAGCGGAATTCCGCTGGCCGGCATCGTGGAAGGCTTCCCCGCGGAATTCCGGCGCAATTTCCTGGGCACGCACTTCTTCAATCCGCCGCGCTACCTGCACCTGGTCGAGGTCATCCGCGGTCCGGAGACCGCGCCCGATGTGCTGGCGTGGGTCACCGCCTTCTGCGACCTGCACCTGGGCAAGGGCGTGGTGCCGTGCAAGGACACGCCCAACTTCATCGCCAACCGCATCGGCTGCTTTTTCGGCGCTACCGTCAGCCGGCTGGCGGTCGAGGGCGACTACACGGTGGAAGAGGTGGACGCTATCACCGGCTCGCTGATCGGCCTGCCGCGGAGCGCGAGTTATCGCTTGATCGACATCATCGGGCTGGACGTTTGGGCGCACGTGCTGCGCAACCTGTATGAGCTGGTGCCGCACGATCCGGCGCGCGACCGCTATCTGGTCCCGGATTACATGGATCGCATGATCGAGCGCGGCTGGCTGGGGGAGAAGCGCGGACAGGGTTTCTACAAGCGCGTCGGCAAGGGCGCGGAGAAAGAGATCTGGGCCATCGACCGCAAGACCCTGGAATACCATCCGGCGCAGAAGGTGAAGTTCCCCGCGGCCGAAGCCGTGAAGCCGATCGAGGACCTGCCGCAGCGCCTGCGCGCGCTGGTGGCGGGCGACGATCGCGTGGGCCGCTTCCTCTGGCCGCTCTTCCGCGACTTCTGCCTCTACTCGGCGCAGATGGTGCCGGAGATCTCGGACCGCATCGTCGAGATCGACCGCGCTATCCGCTGGGGCTTCGCCTTCACCCTGGGACCGTTCGAGACCTGGGACGCGCTGGGCTTCGTCGAGACCGCCGCGCGCATGCGGAAAGATGGCTGCGCGCTGCCCGGGAACGTGGAGCGTATGCTCTACTCGGGCGCCCTCTCGTTCTACCAGACCGCCGACTCGAAGGGCACGCCCGGCACGCGCTACTTCGACCTCGGCGCGGCTGTCTACGAAGACCTGGAGCACCGTCCCGGCGTGCTGGTGCTGCGCGACCTGAAACGCGCGCGGGGTGTGGTGAAGAAGAACGCGGGGGCATCGCTGGTGGATCTCGGCGACGGCGTCCTGTGCCTGGAATTTCACAGCAAGATGAATGCGCTGGGCGGCGACACGGTGGAGATGATGCTCGCCGCGATTGAGGAGACCGGCCGCAATTTCGAGGCGATGGTGATCGCCAACCAGGGCGAGCATTTCTGCGTGGGAGCCAACCTGATGATGGTGCTGCTGGCGGCCCAGGACGGCGAGTGGGACCAGCTCCAGTCCGACGTCAGCCGCGCTCAACAAGCCATGATGGCGGTCAAGTACGCGCCCAAGCCGGTAGTGTCCGCGCCGTTCGGCATGACGCTCGGCGGCGGCTGCGAAGTGGCGCTGCACGCGGCGCGCGCGCAGGCTTCGGCCGAAACCTACATGGGCCTGGTGGAAGTCGGGGTGGGATTGATCCCCGGGGCGGGCGGCTGTAAGGAGATGCTGCTGCGCCTCGGCAGCGCCAAGCAGGCCTTCGAGCTGATCGGCTACGCCAAGGTTTCGACGAGCGGCGCGCACGCGCGTGACCTGGGGCTGCTGCGCCCGCAGGATGCCATTTCGATGAATCCCGAACGCCTGGTGGCCGACGCTAAGGCTGCCGCGCTCGCTTTGGTCGGGACCTATGCGCCGGGTGCTCCGCGGCAGGACATCGCTGTCGAAGGCGACCCTGGGTACGCGCTGCTGAAGATGGGAATTTACATGGCCCACGAGGGCGGCTACATCAGCGATTACGATACGACGATCGGCGAAAAGCTGGCGTACGTTTTGAGTGGAGGCCGGCTGACCGGCGTACAAACGGTGTCCGAACAATATCTGCTGGACTTGGAGCGCGAAGCGTTTTTGAGCCTGTGCGGGCAGCCGAAGACTCAGGAAAGAATGCAGTATATGCTCAAGAACGGCAAGGCGTTGAGAAACTGAGGAGCGAACGAAGTGAACGACCCCGTCATCATCGATTGTTTGCGGACGCCTGTCGGTAAAGCACCGCGAGGGACGCTGCGCAATACGCGGCCGGACGACCTGGGCGCTACCGTGATCCGGGCGCTGATCGCCCGCTACCCGGAGGCCGCGGAGTTTGTGGAGGACGTCATCATCGGCTGCGCCATGCCCGAAGGCGAGTCAGGCAACAACATGGCGCGCCAGTGCGGGCTGCGCGCCGGACTGCCGGACTCGGTCACCGGCATGACCATCAACCGCTTCTGCAGCTCCGGCCTGCAGGCCATCGCGCTGGCCAACGATCGCATCCGCGGGGGCGGCGCGTACGCCATGATCGCGGGCGGCGCGGAATCCATGAGCCTGATCCCGCGCGGCGGTCTCAAACCCGCGCCCAATCCCTGGTTCGTCGACCACTGGCCCGAGGTCTACATGAACATGGGGCTGACCGCCGAGCGCCTCACGAAGAAGTACGGGATCTCGCGCGAGGAGTCCGATGCCTTCGCGCTGCGCAGCCACCAGAACGCGACGCGCGCTCAAGAAAAGGGCTGGTTCGACAGCGAGCTGGTGCCCGTGGAAGTAGAGACCACCACGCCCGAGGGCACGCAGAAAAGCGCGTTCACCAAGGACGAAGGGCCGCGTGCCGACACCAGCCTCGAAGCGCTGGCCAAGCTGCGGCCGGTGTTTCATGCGCAGGGGACGGTGACCGCCGGGAATTCGTCGCAGACCAGCGATGGCGCCGCGGCCGCGCTGCTGATGTCGGAATCGAAGGCGCGCGAGTTGGGCCTGAAACCCAAGGCGCGGCTGCTCAGTTTTGCGACCGGCGGGGTGCCGCCCGAGATCATGGGAATCGGACCCGTGGTGGCCATTCCCAAAGCGCTTGCCATGGCGGGGGTGAAGCTCGAGCAGATCGGCGTCATCGAGTTGAACGAAGCGTTCGCGGTGCAGGCGCTGGCGGTGATGCGGCAGGTTGGGCTGGATCCCGAAAAGGTCAACGTGAACGGCGGCGCGCTGGCGCTCGGCCATCCTCTGGGATGCACCGGGGCCAAGCTGACCGCCACGATTCTGCGCGAAATGGAGCGGCGCGGCGCGCGCTACGGCATGGTCACGATGTGCGTGGGCGGCGGCCAGGGAGCCGCGGGAGTTTTCGAATGGCTGCAATAAAAGGCGGGTCCTTTCTGATCGAGGAACGAGCGCCGGGCGAGATTTTCACGCCCGAAGATCTCACCGAAGAGCACCGCGCCATCGCCCGCACCGCCGACGAATTCTGGACCAAGGAAGTCGAGCCGAACCTCGAGGCGATCCAGCACCACGAGCCGGGCGTTGCGGTCCGCGTGCTGCGCAAGTCGGCCGAGTTGGGGCTCACCGCTATCACGGTGCCGGAGGCTTACGGCGGCATGGAGCTGGATATCGCCTCCGCCATGGTGGTCGCGGAGCACCTGGCGCGCGATGGTTCCTATGCCGGCTGGCACGGCGCACACTCGGGCATCGGCACGCTGCCCCTGGTCTTCTTCGGCACGGAGGAGCAGAAGCGCAAGTACCTGCCCAAACTCGCCAGCGTAGAAATGCTCGCGGCGTATGCGCTGACCGAGCCTCACGCCGGCTCGGACGCACTGGCCGCGCGCACCCGCGCCGATCTTTCGCCGGATGGCAGCCACTACATCCTGAACGGCCAGAAGGCGTGGATCACGAACGGCGGCGCGGCCGATCTCTTCACCGTGTTCGCCAAGATCGGGGGCGAGCAGTTCACCGCGTTCCTGGTGGAGCGGGCGTTCGGCGGCGTCACGAGCGGCGCCGAAGAAAAGAAGATGGGGATCAAGGGCAGCTCGACCACCGCCGTCTACTTCGACAACGTGCCGGTGCCGGTCGGGAACGTGCTCGGCGAAATCGGCCGCGGCCACATCATCGCGTTCAACATTCTGAATATCGGCCGCCTGAAGCTCGGTCCGTTCGCGCTCGGCGCCGCCAAGAAGGTGCTGGCGGCCAGCCTGCGCTATGCCAAGGAGCGTAAGGCGTTCGGCAGCTCCATCGCGGAGTTCGGCGCCATCCAGCACAAGCTGGCGGAGATGGCGATTCGCATTTACGGAGCTGAATCGCTGATTTGGCGAACAGTGGGGCTGATCGCACCGGAGGAATCGCTGAAGACCATCGAGGAATTTGCCGTCGAGTGCTCGATCGTGAAAGTGCATGCGTCCGAGATGCTGGATTTCGTAGTGGACGAGGGCGTGCAAATCCACGGCGGCTACGGCTACCACCAGGACTACGCGGTGGAGCGCGCTTACCGCGATTCGCGCATCAACCGCATCTTCGAAGGCACCAACGAGATCAACCGACTCCTGATCGCCGGCATGCTGTTGAAGCGCGCCGCGCGCGGCCAGCTCGGACTGGTGCAGGCGGCGCAGAAACTGGCGGGCGAGATCCTCAGCCCGCAGCCGGACACTGGCGATGAGGAGAGCCGGCTCGTCCGCAACGCGCGCAAGATCACGCTGTTGTGTATGGGCGCCGCGTATCAGCGGTACCTGATGGATTTGGAGAAGCAGCAGGAAGTCCTGATGGGCCTGGCCGACCTGACGATGGAAGTGTACTCGATGGAGTCGGCGCTGCTGCGCGCATGCAAGACCGGCGGCGCGCGCGACCTCTGTGCCGTGCTGCTGCGCGATTCGATGGCGCGCGTGGAAATTATCGCCCGGACGGTGCTGGCCGCGTGTTCCGAAGGCGACGCGCTGCGCACCAACATGGCGGTGTTGCGCCGGTTTGCCAAGTACGAGCCGGTGGACGCGATCGGACTGCGCCGCGGAATTGCGCAGCGCCTGCTGGCGGCCGAACGCTATGTAATTTGAGAGCGGCTACAGCAGGCGAAACGTCACCTGCACTTGCGCCGGACTTGCGACGGGCTTCCCGTTGCGCGTTGCCGGCCGGAACTTCCACATGCGCACCGCTTCCATGGCGCGATCGTCGAGCCCCAGTCCGAGGCTCTGGATTACGCGGATATTCCGCGCCTGGCCGCGCGCGTCCACTTCGATCTGCAGCACTACTACACCTTGCAGCTTGGCCTTCCGCGCTTCGTCGGAATACACGGGCTCGGTCTTCCAGACCAATGCGGGCTGTGTAGTCACGCCGCGAATGCTGCTGTCGCCGGACACGCCGCCGTCATCACCGTCATTGCCCAGGCCCGGTCCACGGCGATCGCCGACCCCTCCGTGATTGCCCTTGCCAACGCCGCCGCCTGTCCCCGGACCGCCCGATGGCGGTCCCTCCGCGCCGTGGGGAGCGCCGTAGTTCGGAGCGTCGATCTGCGGCAGCACGGCCGCAGGATCGATGGCGAGCGTGGGGGGCATCGGCAGCTTCGGATCTTCGTTCAGGATCACCACCATGGGCGGAGTAAACTGTCTGACATTGGCGGGCGGCAGTTTGCCGAAAGTGGCGGGTGTCGGGGAAGACTGCCCGCCTCCGCCGCCCCCCGTCATGCGATGCGGCGTGATGACATCCGAAATGATGTCGCGAGGGGTGATCCAGGTTTCATGCAGTTTCGGAATTAAGGGACTGTTCCTGCCGGTTACCAGCAGCACCAGCACAATCGCGCCGCCGTGCAGCGCCATCGAAACAAGCCCGGAGCGTTTGGGCGAACCAGTCATACGCGCTGACCTCCGTGCGCTGCTGCATGCAAATCTGACGCCACTCCGCAACGGCTGGTTTTCCCCCGGTTTGCGCATCGCTCGTCAGTGAAGCCCGCAGACACCTGTGCAAACTTGCAACAGTTGTCTGCTAAACACGGTGCGGTCTCATTCGTCATAGTAAAGAGAGTTCTATGCTCAAGCTCGCGCTGCTTCTTCGCGCCGCGCTGATCGGAGTTTTTGTCGGGTCGCTGCTGCTGGCCGTCGTCCTGACCGAGGGCGCGCTGCACATCCCCGGCCGCGCCGCACCCAGCCCTTTAGCCGCCAACAATCTGGCCCGCGTCACCAATTCCACGTGGAAGCCGGCACGCATCACGGCCGCCGATGGTATTCCGCTCGAAGGTTGGCTCTTCCGCCCGTCGGATGCCGGCGGATCGGCCGTGATCCTCCTGCACGGCGTGGGAGACTCGCGCCTGGGGATGATGGAGCACGCTCATTATCTACTCGGCGCCGGTTTTATTGTGCTCGTCCCCGACATCCGCGGCCACGGATCGAGCGGCGGCGACATCACCACTTACGGCATCCGCGAATCCGGCGACGTCCACGCCTGGGCCGACTGGTTGTTCCGCGAGCGGGGCATCCAGCGCCTCTACGGCATGGGCGAATCTCTCGGCGCGGCTATTCTGCTGCAGTCGTTGCCGCGCGAGCCGCGCTTCCGCGCCGTGGTTGCCGAGTGCCCCTTCGCCACGTTTGAGGAGGTGGCCAATTATCGCTTGGAGCACGCCAGCCACCTCGCCCTTCCGTTCACCTGGCCAGTGGTCCGGACCGCGTTCGTCTACGGCCGCCTCCGCTACGGCATCGACCTCCGCCAAGCCTCGCCGGCCGCCGCCATTCGATCCGTCCGCACTCCCATCCTGCTGATTCATGGAAGCCGCGATGTCAACATTCCGCCGGAACATTCGCGCGAGCTCCACGCGGCCAACCCGGCCGCCACACAGCTTTGGGAAGTCGCCGGAGCGGTCCACGTCGCTGCTATTTCCGTGCAGCCTTCGCGCTTTGTTCGCACCGTAACGGACTGGTTCCGGTATCATTGATACCCACGGCATGCTCTCCCCCGGAAAGCTTATCGGTCCCTACGAAATCCTCTCTGTACTTGGCGTGGGAGGCATGGGCGAGGTCTACCGCGCGCGCGATACGCGACTCGGCCGAAACGTCGCGCTCAAAGTTCTGCCGCCCGAGGTCGCTGCCGACTCCAACCGCCGCCAGCGATTCGAGCAGGAAGCACGCGCCGCCAGTGCTCTCAACCATCCCAACATCATCGCCATCTTCGACGCCGGCTCGCAGGATGGTGTCGATTACATCGTCTCCGAGTCGATCGAGGGCGAATCGCTGCGTGACACGATCGTCCGCGGCCCCTTTCCGCAATCCCGGCTTATCGACATCGCCGGGCAGGTGGCCGACGCTCTGGCCGCGGCGCACAACGCCGGCATCGTGCACCGCGATCTGAAGCCCGAGAACCTCATGGTGAATCGCGAGGGCCGCGCCAAGATCCTCGATTTCGGCCTTGCCAAGCAGGTCTCCCCGGTTGCGGCTGGCACGGCCCCCTCTGAAATCCTGACTCGCACGTCGCCCGGCGCCGTGCTCGGCACCGCCGCCTACATGTCGCCCGAGCAGGTGCGCGGCGACGCCACCGACTAGCGTTCCGACATCTTCAGCTTCGGCCTGATCCTGCATGAATGCGTCACCGGCAAACAGCCCTTCGAGCGCTCCACCGCCGCCGAGGTCATGACCGCCATCCTGCGGGAAGATCCGCCGGAGCTGCCCGATACCGTCGCGCCCTTGCTGCGCCAGATCGTCGCGCACTGCCTCGAAAAGGAGCCCGAGCGGCGCTTCCATTCCGCGCGCGACCTGGCTTTCGCGCTGCGCACGGTCACCACCCCGACCGCCTCGCGCCCCAGCGGGTCCCTCCCACCCGTCGCCGCCCCACGCTCGCGCAAGTGGCTCTGGCCGGCGATCTGCGGCGCGCTGCTGCTGGTCATACTGCTTTCCGCCGTTCCATACTGGCTCCAGATCGACCCCATCGATCTCGCCACCTACCGGTTCCAGCCGTTCGCCAACGAGCACGATCCCGAAACCGACGCCGCCCGGTCGCCCGACGGCAAGAGCATCGCCTACCTCAGGACCGTCGATGGCGTGCCGCAACTGATGGTGCGCGCGTTGAACAGCGCCACGCCCATCCAGCTCACGCACGAGACGGACGCGGTTTCGCAGCCGTTCTGGGCGCCCGATTCGAGCGTTCTCTACTACAGCGTCCCCGCCGGCTGCGGCGAGCTGTGGGCCATCAGCCCTGCGGGGGGCGCTGCCACGCGCATCCTGGACGACCTTCGCTCGGCGGCAATTTCGCCCGACGGCAAGAGCCTCGCCATCTGGCGCACCGAGGTGCGGGACAACCAGTTGCGCGCTTCCGTGTGGATCTCGTCGCCTCCCGGAGCGCCGGCCAAACCTTACCGGCCGGCTCCCTTCGAAGCCCTCATCGACAGCCCTTTCAACCGTCTGTGGTTCTCCCCCGACGGCTCGAAGATTCTCGCGTGCACTCTTAAGTCTTCGATGGAGTTGTGGTGCTTCCATTTCCGGCCGGCCGCGAGGCGCCACGCCGCATCTTCGCGGGATTCGACTTCAGCTCTCTTCGGGCAAGCTGGATGCCGGACAGCCGCCACGCCGTTCTGGCCGTCTCCCTTCAGGACAGCAGCCAGCAGAGGGCGCTCTGGCTCGCCGACATGAAGCGCGAGCGAATGCGCAAGCTCACCGCCACCACGTCCATCGAAGACAGCCCTTCGATCGCGCCCGACGGCAAGCGGCTGGTCTTTACGTCCCTCAGCGAGGATTACGACCTGCTCGAATTTCCGCTGGATGGCTCGACGCCGCGGATGTTGCTGGCGAACAGCCGGAACAGCTACTCGCCTTCGTGGTCGCCCTCGGGCGACCAGATCATCTACTCGACCGACCGCGCCGGCCGGCGCGAAATCTGGATTCATAACGTCAAGGCCGGCATCGACCGCCCCGTGGTCACGCCGGAAGATTTCCCGCCGGGCACCACGCAGGGCCTGGTGCAGCCCGTCTTTTCGCCTGACGGCAATCGCTTCGCTTTTGTGCGCTACGCCGCGGGCCAGCCGGCCACCGTCTGGATCGCACCCACGGTAGGCGGCGCTCCCATACGGCTGACGTCCGAGCTCATGATGTCGCCGGCATGGTCGCCCGACGGCACATCCATCGCGGGCCTGATGCAGAAGGATCATCCGTGGCAGCCGGCCGTAGTCGGCGTGGGAGCCGATATGTCGCCGCATGTGATTCCGGGGGCGCCGACGTGTCTGACGCCTCTCGACTGGTCGCCCGCCGGCGACTGGATCGCCTGCGAGTCGCGTGAAGGTGTGGCGTTGTTCGCGCGCGACGGCAGCCGGTCGAGGCTGCTTCCAAGGTTGAACGCTTCGCTGCTCGCCTTCGCGCGCGATGGCCGGACCCTCTATGCCGTGGGGCGCGAGAACCGGCAGAATTTCGTGAAGGCGGTCGATGTGCCTACCGGAGCCGTCCGCACGGTGGCGCAATATGCGAGCGAGTTCGCGATCGGCGGCGGGCTGAAATTCCAAGCCCGCCTGAGCCTGGCGCCGGACGGGAAAGCCCTGATCGCCTCGGCCGTCAGTTCCCAGGCCGATCTCTGGCTGCTGGAGGGGTACCCTGTGCCGCGGCCCTGGTGGCACTTTTGGCGGTAACCTCGCGCCCTTCGAGCGCATCTGTTCTATGCGAATGGTGATTTCGCGCCGTACTTTGCTGTCCGCCCTGCCTGTGTTTGCGGCGGCGCGCCGGCTGCGCGCCCAGGAGCAGCGGCCCACGTTTTCCGCCGGCGTCAAGGTGGTAAATCTCTTCGCCACCGTCCGCAATAAACAGGGCCAGATCGTGAAGGATCTCACACAGAACGATTTCCTGTTGGATGAAGACGGCCGGCCGCAGACCATCAAGTACTTTTCCCAGGAGAGCAACCTTCCGCTGACGCTGGGTCTGCTGGTGGATACCAGCGGCAGCCAGCGGCGCGTGCTGGCCGACGAGCGCCTCGCCAGCTTCCGCTTTCTCCGGCAGGTGCTCCGCGAAGACCGCGACCTGGCGTTTGTGATCCATTTCGATTTCGAAGTCGAGCTGCTCCAGGATCTTACCGACTCACGCTTGAAGCTTGAGAAGGCGCTGGATCAGTTGGAGGTCGCTTCCGGCCGGAGGCAGCAAAACAGCGGCGGCTATCCGGGAGGTGGCGGCGGCTATCCCGGCAGTCGCGGGCGAGGCCGCGGCGGATACCCGGGCGGCGGTGGCGGCGGCATGCGCGGCGGCGGCACGATTCTCTACGATGCCGTCCTGCTTGCGTCCGACGAGCTCATGAAAAAGCAGACCGGCCGCAAGGCGCTCATCCTGCTCACCGATGGCGTCGATACCGGCAGCAAGGTTTCGCTTTCGCACGCGGTGGAATCGGCGCAGAGATCCGACACGCTGGTGTACGGCGTGCTCTTCGCCGACACTGACGCCTATGGCGGCGGCATGGTCTTCGGCGGCAGGGGCCGCATCCCCATGGGCCAGGGTGACGGTAAGAAGGTTCTGGACAAGATCTCGCGCGAAACCGGCGGCCGATTTTTTGAGGTCTCGAAAAGGCAGCCCATCGAGAAAGTCTTCGCCGCCATCGAAGAGGACCTGCGGAATCAGTACAGCATCGGCTACACGCCCGACGGCACGAACACTTCGGGCTATCGCTCGGTGCACCTGACGGCGAAGCACAGGGGTCTCATTGTCCAGACTCGCGAAGGCTACTACCCGAGTTAGCTACCGTTCGGAGTTACGGTAACGTATGCGACCAACCGCTCCCTCACGGTCGCGGCTCTGTTGTCGGGCGTTCGCATACGCAGCCGCGACCGTAAAGGAGAGTAACAATTGATTTGACGCACCTTAAGAGTGCTCTGTACCATAGGATACAATGCCAAATCCTATCTCCGCCGTTAACGCCAATGCCAACATTATCCTCGGCAATGCAGGCGATAGACTATTGGCGCGACATCCAGATTTGGCGGTGAAGGCGCTGGAGGCCATTGCGTCATGGGCAAACGTGGAGGGGTTTATGCTCAAATTATTTATCAAATTGCTAGGTGGCAATGACTCTATTGCCGCCTCAATATTCCTAGCGCTGGAGGGTCAATCAGCAAAGACCGCGGCATCAAGGCGGCCGCATCCACAGCACTGAAGGATCGACAGAGTGAGTTACATGTCCTGAAAGCAATAATGACAATAATAAAGACGAACGAGAAGGATCGCAATAGGCTTGCCCATTGGCAATGGGGCGACAGCCAAAACATTCCAGACGCTATCTTGCTGGTGGATCCCAAGTCGTGCATTGCCGATCAACTAGACCGTTAGGTAGTCTACGTGTACAGAGCACCAGACTTTGTATCCATCATCGATGCCAACGACCGGCTTTGCGGCTATTTGCTCAAATTCAATTTCATTCTGCGCGGACATCCAGCAAATCGAGACGGGCGGTTACTTGATGAGCTCTCAAATCAACCTGAGATCCGAGAAAGGGTAAGTCGTCAGACTTCGCAAGACTGATCCAACAGGGAGCGGTTGCTCGCTATACCCGCAGAGCCGCTCCCTCTACGGCGCCGGCTCGACGTGTACCAACACATCGGCCACCCAATCCAGCGTCTGCAGGATCTTCAGCCGCGCTTCATGCGCGATGTTGTGCGACTGCCGCACCGTCAACTCGGGGTCGACTTCGATGTGAAGATCGACGTGCCAGCGTAGCCCCGTCTTGCGGGCGAAACATTTCTCCACGCCTGCCACGCCCGGAACCGTAGCCGCGACGACGCGGATCTGAGCCACCAGGTCATCGTCGGGCATGGTGTCCATGAGCTGCGAGGCTGTGTCGCGCGTAACACGGATCCCGGTGAAAACGACGATCAGGCCGACTATGAAGGCGCCGTAGCGGTCGGCATCCAGGAAGCGAACCGGATCGGAGAGTGAGAATCCCACGGCGACCAGCGCCACCGTGGCCGACAGGATGTCCATGGTGTCGTTCCACGCGTCGGCAACGAGCGAGCTACTGCGCAGCTTGCGGCCATAGCGAAACTTGGTGGTCGCAAGGGCGGTCTTGGCAATGGCAGAGGCCACCAGCGGCCAGACCACGTAGCCGGCCATGGCCTCGCGAGGTTGGCCGAGCCGATGCGCGGAACCGTAACTGATGAGGGCGCCGCCGGCGGTGAGCACCAGGCCGATGATAAGGCCGGTGAGGATTTCGGCGCGGCCGTGGCCGTAAGGGTGGTTGGAATCGGCCGGCTTGGCGGCGAGTGTCAGGCCCAGCAGGACGAAGCCCGAGGCGAAGACGTCGGCCGCCGATTCGAGGCCGTCGGCGACGACAGCGGTCGAGTGGCCCCAGATTCCGGCAAAGAGCTTTGTGATGGCAAGAGCACCGCTGACCGCCATGCCGGCGGCCGCGACTCGCTGGCCTGTGTGCATCCGATCAGGCGCGGGCGGGGTCGATGCCTTCGGTATCGACACCCAGGTCGGCGAAGGCCGCGACGGCTCGCTTCGCGTCGAACTTGCCGTCGCGGGCGAGACGCGAGAGCGCCGCGGCCACGATCGATTCCGCGTTGATTTCGAAATGTTTGCGCAGATGCTCCCGGTTGTCGCTGCGGCCGAATCCATCGGTGCCGAGCGTTTCGAGGCGCCCGGAGAGCCAGGGCGCGAGCTGGTCGGGAACCACCTTCATGTAATCCGTGGCCGCGATGATGGGGCCGCCGGCGCCCTTCAGGACTTCGACGATGTGCGGCGTTCTTGCCGGCCGGTCGGGGTGCAGGCGATTCCAACGCTCGGCGGCCAGGGCCTCGCGGCGCAGCTCGTTGTAGCTGGTGACGCTCCAAACTTCGGCTTGCACTTCGTACTTTTCGGCCAGGATCTGGCGCGCGCGCAGGGCTTCGTTGAGGATGGGGCCGCTGCCGAAAAGTTGCACTACTCCCTTGCCGTTTTCCGCGGCCTTGAAACGGTAGATTCCCTTGATGACGTCGTCCGGGTTCAGGCCCTCCGGCATGGGCGGCATGGCGTAGTTTTCGTTGTAGAGCGTGATGTAGTAGAAGCGGTCCTCCTGCTCCTGATACATGCGGCGGATGCCGTCCTGCATGATGATGGCGATCTCGTGGGCATACGCCGGATCGTAGGTGGAGCAGGTGGGGATGGTGCTCGCGAGCACGATGCTGTGGCCGTCCTGGTGCTGCAATCCTTCGCCCGCGAGAGTGGTGCGGCCGGCGGTGCCGCCGCACAGGAAGCCCTTGCCGCGGGCGTCGGCGAAGGCCCAGATCATGTCGCCCACGCGCTGGAATCCGAACATCGAATAGTAGATGAAGAACGGGATCATCTCCACCCCGTAGTTCACGTAGGCCGTGCCGGCGGCGCCGAAAGACGCCATCGATCCGGCCTCGGTAATGCCCTCTTCGAGAATCTGCCCCTGCTGCGATTCCTTGTAATACAAGAACATCTCGGCATCATGCGGTTTGTAGAGCTGCCCCTGGCTGGCGTAGATGCCGAACTGCCGGAAGAGCGATTCCATGCCGAAGGTACGGGCTTCGTCGGGAATGATGGGTACCACCCGCTTGCCGATCTGCGGGTGCTTCATGAGGGCGGTGAGAGCGCGCACGAAGGCCATGGTGCTCGAGACTTCGCGGCCGGCGGAGCCTTCGAGCGATTCCTTGAGGTACCCGAGCGGCGGCGCCTGGATCGAGGTCGCGGGCACGCGCCGGGCCGGCATATAGCCGCCGAGCAGGCGACGGCGCTCGTGCAGGTAAGACATTTCCGGACTGTCCTGCGGCGGCCGGTAGAAGGCGGCGTTGCGCGCCGCATCCTCGGGAATAGGAATTTCGAAGCGCGAGCGGAAGTGGGCGATCTCCTGCTCGTTCAGCTTTTTCTGCTGGTGCGTGATGTTACGGCCCTCGCCGGCTTCGCCCAGCCCGTAGCCCTTGATGGTGTGGGCCAGGATCAGGGTTGGCGTCGTCTTATTCTCGACGGCGGCACGGTACGCGTTGTAGACTTTGCGCGGATCGTGGCCGCCGCGGCGCAGCCGCAGAAGCTCGTCATCGCTGAGGTGCGCCACCAGTTCGAGCAGCTCCGGGTACTTGCCGAAGAAGTTCTGGCGGACGTAAGCGCCGTCCTTGGTGGTGTAGGTCTGGAATTCGCCGTCCACCACTTCGCCCATGCGTTTTTGCAGCAGGCCGGTGGTATCGCGCGCCAGCAGCGAATCCCAATCGCAGCCCCAGATCACCTTGAGGACGTTCCAGCCGGCGCCGCGGAAAGCGGCCTCGAGTTCCTGGATGACTTTGCCGTTGCCGCGCACGGGGCCGTCGAGGCGCTGCAGATTGCAGTTGATGACGAAGATGAGATTGTCCAGCTTTTCACGCGAAGCCAGGGTGATGGAGCCCATGGATTCGGGCTCGTCCATTTCGCCGTCGCCCAGGAAAGCCCAGACGTGGCGCGGAGTGGGCGCGATCATGCCGCGGTTTTCCATGTAGCGCATGAAGCGCGCCTGGTAGATCGCGTTAATTGGGCCGAGACCCATCGAGACCGTGGGGAAGCTCCAGAAATCCGGCATCAGCCAGGGATGCGGGTAGGAGGAGAGGCCGGGGGTACCGCGCAGCTCGTGGCGGAAATTCTTCAGGTGCTCTTCGGTGAGTCGGCCTTCCAGAAAAGCGCGGCCGTAAACGCCGGGGGAGGCGTGTCCCTGAAAGTAAACCAGGTCGCCAGGCTGATCGCCATAGGACGCATGGAAAAAATGGTTGAAACCGACTTCGAGCAGCGTGGCCAGCGACGCGTACGTGGAGATGTGGCCGCCGATGCCGGGATCATATTTGTTCTGGCGAACCACCATGGCCATGGCGTTCCAGCGGACCAGGCTCTTGATGCGGCGCTCCATGGCGCGGTCGCCGGGATAGGGCAGCTCGTCTGCGGGGCGGATGGTGTTGACGTACGGCGTATTCAGGTGGATGGGTAGCTCGGCGCCGTTGGTGCGGGCGCGCTCAGTGAGCTGGTCCAAGAGGTAAGCGGCGCGGTCGGGACCGGCGTCTTCGATCACCTGGTCGAGCGCTTCGACCCACTCGGCAGTCTCCTGCGGGTCCAGGTCCACAACCCTCTCATTCAATTTCTGGTGCATGGATAATTTATATTGTAGCGAAGGGTACAGCGGGCCCGCAGTGCGCCGGGGAATCGCGGAATCCGGCTACAATGTGGGCATGGTGAGAGCGGAGCATGTCCTGGATTCCTGGAAAGCCATACCGCAGGACACGGTGGCAGCGGTGGAGGATTTTCCGGCCGCGGAATTCCAGTTTCGGCCCACCCCTGAGCTGGCGGCTCAGCCTGACGACTTCTTCGGCCGAATGGTGATCCGCTTCGACGGGCAAAAAGTAACGCGCCTGGAGATGATCCAGTCGATCGAAGAGCATGAGCTGACGCAACGTGCGCAGTTGTTCGTGTACCTGCGGCTGACGGGGAAAATAGAGCAGCTTGCAAATGCGCACAACTGTCGTATAACAGTAATTTCGGGAGGAATTTGATGGTCACGTGTCCGGTATGCCAAGGCCCAATTGACGTGGACGAAGAAGATATCGACGAAGGCGACACGCTCAGTTGCGATGAGTGTGGCGCCGCGCTGAAAATCGTGAGCACCGAGCCTCTGGAATTGGAATCGGCGGAGGAAGCCGACGAAGAGGAAGAGGACGAAGAAGGGTTTGTCGAGGATGAGGAAGAGGAGCCCGAAGAGGACTGGCACTAGCGCCGGCGCCGGGGTGAAACGTGCCATGAGTGTACTGCGTCGAACAAGTGGAGGATCCAAATGAGTAAAAGCTGGCTGGTGGCGGTGGCGGTCCTCATCCTGTGTGCTTCCGCGGGGTTAGCGCAGGGCGGGAAGAAGAAAGAAGAGCCCACGCGTAGCGTGTCCGGAACGGTCACGTCGGCCGATGAGGTTGCGGTCAACGGCGCGGTCGTGCAGTTGAAGAACATGAAGAGCCTGCAAATCCGGTCGTTCATCACGAAAGAGAACGGCCAGTACTATTTCCACGGGCTGAATCCCGACGTCGACTTCGAGTTGAACGCCAGCTACAGCGGCGCGTCCAGCGGGACGAAGACGCTGAGCTCCTTCGACGCGCGCAAAGAAGCCATCATCAATCTCAAATTGAATAAGAAGTGATTCCGAATTTCGGGGACAGGCTACACAACCTCGAAATATGGGGGTCAATTTCGAGGTTGTGTAGCCTGTCCCCGAAATTCGGAAGGCCCGGTAGTGGAATACTGGTTACCATGCTTGTGCGCTTGTGTATCGCCGCATTTGGTTTCGCCAGTTGTCTGGCTGCTCAAGGCAGTCCCGAGTGGAGCCAGCCCTTTCCGCCGCATCGCGTGGCGGGTAATGTCTACTACGTCGGGACGAAGGGGCTTGCCTCCTACCTGATCGTCACGTCGCAAGGCAACATTCTCATCAATAGCAGCCTCGAGAGTTCCGTGCCGATGATCCGGGAGAGCGTCGAGAAGCTCGGATTCCGTTTCAGCGACGTGAAGATTCTCCTGATCAGCCACGCCCATTGGGACCACTGCGCGGGCAGCGCGCGCGTGAAGGAACTGACGGGGGCGCGCTACATGGTGATGGATGCCGACGTGCCCGTGGTCGAATCCGGCGGCAAGACTGATTTCCAGTACGGCAATTCGTCGGGGAGCCTGTTCCCCGTCGCCAAGGTCGATCGCACGCTCCATGACGGCGATGAAGTGAAACTCGGGGACGCGACGCTCGTGGCGCATCTCACGCCGGGGCACACCAAAGGGTGCACCACGTGGACCATGAAGGTGGCGGACGGCGGCAAGAGCTACAACATGACGATCGTGGGGAGCCCCAACGTGAATGCCGGCTATAAGCTGGTGAAGAATGCCGCTTACCCGCAGATCGCGAGCGATTACGAGCGCACCTTTCGCGTCCTGAAGTCACTGGCGTGCGACCTGTTTCTGGGCGCGCACGGCGATTACTACGGCATGGCGGCCAAGTTCGCGCAAGTGAAGCCGGGCGCTCCGAATCCATTCCTGGATACGGAGGGATATCAGCGGTACGTGTCGGAGAGGGAGCGTGCGTTTCGCGCGGAGCTCAGCAAACAGGGAGGGAATTGAATTACTCCGTAGTAGTCGCAATACTGTTCACTTGGCGCCTGGTGTGTGTGGAAGCCTTCTTGCCGGTGTTTCGTCAGATCACATCCTCACGTTCCTGATTCGCCGTGCCGCAATAGGAGCCACAAGGCAGGCTTGGTCGTGATACGACCAAGTGGAGGTTCATCCGAGCAGC
>JBGPHT010000045.1:0-49610 GCA_041484525.1 Bryobacteraceae bacterium
GATCTCCATCGCCCGCGCAATTCCGCTGATGGTCTCGCCTTCGTGATAACGGCACAGAATCCGAGCACGCTGAACTTCTCGCAGAGACGCAGTTCGCGACTGGCTCAACTGCTGTAACTCCGACAACTGCTCGGCACTCAGGGCCAACTTGGGAAGCCGGGTCTTTCCTGCCATGCCTCAGCATAGCAGGGCACAATTCTGTCAGGCTATGTTTTATTGAAACGCTATACTAGTTAGCCATCGCCTGGTAGACGCCGTTCGAGAACTTCTGCTGGATGTCGGTTCGATTGGGCATCAATTGAATCATCAGGACCAAACGGCCGATCCGGTCCACTTCGTACGTGGTGCCATAGGCGCCGCCCCAGCCGAATGCGCCAATACCAGCCATGCCCTTGGCGCCGTAGCGGTCCACGGTCCCGAAGCCGAAGCCCAGTCCGGTAGCGGAGTGCAGCGTCCCCACTTGATTGGTGGTCATCAACTCCACCGTGCGCGGTGCCAGGATGCGGATGCCGTCGAGCGCGCCGCCATTGCGGATCATCTCGAGGAAGCGCGCGTAATCATGGGCAGTGGACAGCAATCCGGCGCCGCCGGCGAAGCTCTTCTTTGGACCGTCCACATATTGTCCCTGTCCCTTCGGCCCTTCCGGCGCCCGCACGATTTTTCCATCATTGCCGCTGGAGTAGACGGCTGCCAGGCGCTCGCGTTGCCCGGCGGGCAGGAAGAATTGCGTGTCCTTCATGCCCAATGGTTCGGTGATGCGCGTGCGGATAAACTCGTCCAGCGGCATGCCGGAGGCCTTCTCGACAACGCAGCCCAGAACGTCCGTGTTATAGCCGTAAATGTAAGCCTCTCCGGGTTGAGCGACAAAAGGCAGCGAGCCCAACCGCTCCACGGTCTCGCAGATTGGCTCGATCTTGTCGGCGGTGTACCAGCCATTCCCGGCCGCCGGGCCCAAACCCTTCGGTTCGTAGAGCGATGCTACCAGGGCTTCCGTTCCGTAAGAGATGCCGGCCGTGTGCGTCAGCAGATCCTGAATTGTGATGGGACGCTTGGCCGGAACCGTGCTGACGCCGCTATCCGTCTTCACAGCCACCGTGGTCCCGGCAAAGGATGGAACGAAATGGCTCACCGGTTCGGCGATGCCGATCTTGCCTTCCTCGACGAGAGACAAAATTGCGACACTGGTAATGGCTTTGGTTTGCGAAGCGATGCGGAAAATGGTGCCAGCCGCCATCTTGCGGCCGGCTTCCTTATCGCTCCAACCGACGGCGCGCTCGTACATCGGCTTACCGCCTTGGAGCACGAGGGCCACTGCGCCCGCGATCTGATTGTCATCTACATATTTCTGCAGGACGCGATCCAGCCGTTTCAGCCGCTCCGCCGAGAGGGCGTACCCCGATGCAGCGGCGGGCGAACTTGGTTGGGCGTGAACGGAGACGCTGAACCAGGTAACGGTCGAACTCAAGGCCAGAATGAGAAACCGCGATCGCATGCTATTCATCTCCCAAGTCACCGATGCAGAACTTCGAGCCGGGCACCGAACATTCTACTTCGTGCGGCCTCGGCCCAACAGGGGCCATATCCGCGCCGGCACCCCGCCCGAGTTCTTTAGTGCTGCGCCGATGACCTGCTGGCGCCCGAAAGCGGAGGTCCGTTGACCGATTCTGTCAGGCAGAGGGCCCACGCTGCCCAGCTCGTACCGCTCGCCGAGATCCACTGGTTTTTGCCATGCGGAAACCCGCTCTCCTTGTACGGCTGGAACGGGACTGTCCGCGACCGGACCAGCCACGATCCGTCCTCGAGCTGCGTCCGCAACAGAAATGCCATCCCGCGCTGCCAGGCCGTATCCGGGATCGCCACCAGGCCAGAGGTCTTCAGCGCGACCATCGCCTGGCCGGTCGCATAGGCGTCGCTTTCGATGGCCGGAAGCTGCCCCCATCCGCCGTCCGGCCGCTGTTCCGCAAGCAGCCCTTCAGCCGCTTTGTGTAGAGGCTCGGAGTCCGCCTTCGACCAGATCAACCCGAGCAACTGCATGGCCCGATCTTCGGTGGTGCGCGGTTTCGCCGTCCCGAGCCACTCGCGCGCACGCTTCACTTGGGACGACGGGTCCTTTCCATAGACCTGAAGCGCCCTCAGGCTCAGTGCGGTCGCGGTGAAGGTGCTGGATTCGATTGGCGGCCGCGCCGGGAACACCAGGAAACTCCCGTCGGCGCGCTGCTGCAGCGACACCAGGTGCGCCATTGCATCTGTGGTGGCGTCCGGCGCATAGCCCTCCGCCGCCAGCCCCATAAGCGCGTAGCTGACGGTGATCGCCGGATCCGGCAGGTTCGGTTTGCCGGCAGCCATGTCCGCCGCAGCCGGCTTGAACATCGCCATGACCGCCTTCACCTGGTATTCCGCGATCGGCGTATCCACCGCGAATCCGCGCGCCCGCGCCGCGGAGTAAGCCAACTGAGGCAGCGACTGATGGTGGCACGATGAACAGCCGGACACTTTCACGAACTCCGGACCGCTCTTTTGAAGCAGCGCAATCGCCTTCTCCACCGACTGCTTCACCATCTCCGTATCGGATGCGCCGGCCTTCTTGAGCGCCTCCACAACCGGCGTGTACCCACGCCGGAGCGCCCATCTTAAAGCCGTGTCGCCGTTCTTGCTTTTCGCATTGGGATCGACACCAAGCTCGATCAGCTTTCTCACGAGCAGGGGATCGGCCGCGTCGTCGTACGCCGCCCACATGAGTGTCGTCGCACCCGACCCGTCCGTCGCCTTGACGTCGGCCCCCTTCGCGATCATGGCTTCTACCGTCGCGCGGTTGTGCAGCATCAGTGCCAGGAAGATCGGGGTACCGCCGCCGATGAATCGTCCTTCATTCGGGTTCGCCCCGGCATTCAGAAGCCGCTTTACCTCTTCGGTATCATTGCGCATCGTCGCCCCGAACAACGGGGTGGGCGGCGTGAAATCCGGAATTTGTGCGCTCGCCCAGAGCGCTGTTCCGAGAAGCGCAGCTACAGTGCGATTGAGTCTCATCCTATTCCTCCACATCTCTCAACGCGGAGTGGAAGGCAGAACTGGCTCATCCTTTTTACAGGCGCGGGCCGCGGTTCAACGTCTCGATCGATTGTTCAGCCTCTCGGCAATCGGTTCCTCCGTATTAGTGCTGTAAGTTCTCCGGTTATTGACGATAAGGCGTACATGAAGATCAACTCCTCATCGTTGGTCGAGGCAGCGACGCATACGGCGGCTGACTCAGTCGAGGTCCAAGAGCGGCTGGTATTCCGTCGTGCCGCGGCGTCCGCGCCTGCAACTGCGGCAGCGTCTGCGCCTGCGGTATCCGGCACGGCGACGCCGATGGACGGGTTCGAGATCTTCGACCCGAAGATGGTGCTGGCCCAGTGGCTTTACAGGTACTTCACCGGTCGCGATCTTCCTCTGGTGCGAGTGCCGCAACGAGGCCCTGCAGGAGGTGCGGCTACTGCAGCGACACAGGTGTCTGGCGCCCCGGCGGCCGTCACCCCTGCCCCGTGGAAGGTTTCCTATACTCGCCGGGACGTCCATCACGAGGCCGAATCCACGTCGTTTTCCGCGGAAGGCAAGGTGACGCTCCAATCCGGGAAGACGGTCGAGTTCTCTCTGAAATTGGACATGAATCGGGAACTGACCGAAATCAATACGGTTACGCTCGGGGACGGCAAGGCGAGCGATCCGATTGCGGTGAATCTGGATGGCGCCGGGGTCCGGCTGACCTCGCACCGGCAGGCATTCGACCTCAACGGCGACGGCATGGACGAGACGATCGCAACGCTCGCGGCAGGCAGTGCCTGGCTGGCGCAGGACGTGAACGGCAACGGAAAGGTGGACAGCGGCCGGGAGTTATTCGGGCCGCGCTCCGGCGATGGATTCGGCGAGTTGGCAGCGCTCGATCAGGACCACAACGGATGGATCGACGAAGGCGATGCCGGCTACGGCCGGCTCGGCGTATGGAGCGACGGCAAGTTTTCGTCCCTGCGCGACGCCGGTATCGGCGCGATCTCGGTGGCCGTGGCTTCCACGCCGTTCGCCCTCAAGGAGGGATCGGAACTATTGGGCCAGGTCCGAAAGAGCGGCGTCTACCTGCGCGAAGACGGGACGGCGGGCGCGCTCCAGCAAGTCGACTTGAAGGTGTGAGGCGCGTCGTGCCACGTTCAATTCCCGGAGCCCTCGACCACTGTGGTGTACTTGTCGATCGGAAGCCCGGCGAAACGTTCGACGCGCGTGCTGGGCGCGGGCCAACGGACCTCTAGCCAATCCAGCTTGGTGGCCGCACCCAGGCCTAAGACTTCACGCGGGTCGTGTGAGGAAAGATAGCTGCCGCCGTTATTCTTCAAGCGCGATTTCTTCACGCCGCCGGCGGACCACGTCAGCCGCGCACCGATCGCGTCGCGGTTGCATTTCACGCCTTGCAGTTTGACGCCGGTCCAGTGGTTCCGCTCGCCGGCATTGTTGCGCAGCAGAAGCGGAGCCCCGCCGTTGTTGCCGATCAACACACCCAGCCGCCCATTGTTGAGGTAATCGCCCACCGCCAGGCCGCGCGCCGCGTACATTTGCGAGAACGCCGGCCCGGCCTCCGCGCTGACATTGCGCAGCTTGCCGCCTTCCTGGTGGAAAAGCAGAAGCGGCTCTTTGTATTTCACCTGGTTCGAGTACTTCTCGATCATGTCGTCCGGGTGGCCGCTGGCCAGAAAGAGATCCATCGCGCCGTCATTGTCGTAGTCGAAGAACTTGAGACCCCAGCCGCTGAGCAAACGGGTCGCCTGCGCCACGTTTTGTTTGTGCGCGACGTCGGTGAAGGTTTCGTTCCCGTTATTCTTGTAGAGCGAGAACATCTCCTGGTCCACGTTGGCGACGAACAGATCCTGCCAGCCATCGCCGTCGAAGTCGGCGGCATCCACGCCCATACCGGAGCGCGCCTGGCCGTTATCGCTATAACCTACTTCCGCGGCCAGCGCGATCTCTTCCCATTTCGTCTTGCCGTTCACGGCTCCCCGATTCACGAACAGGAAATTCTGCACGGTATCGTTGGCCACGAAGAGATCCATGCGGCCGTCGTTGTTGATGTCGGTTGCCACCACCCCCAGCGCCTTGCCGAGCGACTTCTCGATGTCGGTACCGCGGCCCACCTCGGTGAAAGTTCCGTCGCCGTTGTTATGGAACAGGAAGCTCGAGGTCGGCTTGAATACGCGCGGGATGCAGTAATACTGGCGGCCCAGCTTGTTGTCGCCACAGGAAAGATGCTGAGTCGTGCCGTAGTCCACGAAGCTGCACACGAAGAGGTCCGGCCTGCCATCGCCGTCATAGTCGAACCAGACCGCGCTGGTGGTCCAGCCGGAGAGCGGCAGGCCGGATTTCGCGGTGACATCGGCAAACGTGCCGTCGCCGTTATTGCGATACAGTATCGACCGTCCATATGAGGTGACGAAAAGGTCGGGATAGCCGTCGTTGTTATAGTCGCCGACGGCGATGCCCATGCCAAAGGTGCCGCCCGCCACGCCGGCCTTTTCCGTGACATCCGTGAAGGTGCCGTCGCGGTTGTTCTTGTACAGCGCATTGCGAAGCGGCGTTTTCGGCTGGAAGAAATCCGACGGCCCGCTGTTGACCAGATAAATGTCCATCCAGCCATCGCTGTCGTAATCCAGAAATGCGCATCCCGGGCCAAGTGTCTCGGGCAGAAAGCGGCTCTCGGACATTGCATTATCGTGGACCCACGTGATGCCGCTGGCCGATGGCGGGACCGCCTCGAACGGCGGAGCGGAGCCCGCACCGCGCAGCGCATAACCGCAGACACCCGCTGCCGAGCATTTCAAAAAGGTGCGCCGGCTAAACATCCGATGCGCTCATTTCGCGCTCACGCCCGGCTGCTTGGCCTGCTGCTCGGCGAGCAACTTCTGGACGATGGCGCGCTCGCGATCGCCTTCCGGCTTGCGCTTCAACCGGTAATAGACGGTTGCCAGGCTGACGTGCGCCTCCGTAAATTGGGGCGATTCCTTCACCAGCTTTTCCAACTCACTGCGGGCGTCCTCCACTTTTTCCAAAGCGAGATTCACGGTTGCGATCTGGTAGCGCACTCCGGGGTCGCCAGGACGGCCACGCAGCGCGCGGTCGAAAAAGCTGCTCGCCTCGGCATAATTCTGATCCTCCTTTGCCAGAACCCCCATTTGCAGATTCGACATGAAGTCCGACGGATTGATCGCCAGCTCCGCGCGGAATTCGGCTCCGGCACCCGCCGGGTCACCGGTCCGCAGAAGAGCTTGTCCGTAGTAGGAATGGACTTCGGGCAAACGCGGATTCAACTCGACGGCCTTCTTCAACTCGGGCAGCGCGCCGGCATAATCCATGGCGAACAGTTTGGTGGTGCCGAGCAGCAGCCGGGCCTCGGCGGAATCGCCGTTGCGGAGAATGCGGTCGATCAGCACGCCGCCGCGGTCCGGTTGACCGTCGCGAAGCAGTGCCATGCCCAGCAGGTAATTGAATCCCGGGTCGCCGGCGTTGTCCTCTGCGAGAGGAGACAACAGGGCGATCGCCTTCTTGTTCTCGCCCAGCCGGACATCGCAATCCGCCAACAAGAGGACGACCTGCCGGCTCGGCGGCCCGAGCGACATCACCGATTCCAGTTGCTGCGCCGCCTCGGGAATCCGGTTCGTCTTGTAGTAGGTCAGACCCAGGTTGAGCAGCACGGCCGCGTTGCGGGGTTCCGCGCGCAAGGCGAGTTTGTATTCGTCGATGGCTTCATCATAGCGGCCGATCCGGGCCAGCGCCGCGCCCAGGTTGGAGCGAGCCGGCATCGAATCGGGACGGACTTTGAGGTATTCCCGATACTCCCGGATGGCCCCCTCGAGATTCCCGGATTGATGGAGAGCGATGGCTTCCTGAAGGTGCTTTTCCTCGGCAGGCTGGGCGCCGGCGAAACCAGCGAACAGGGCGAAGGTCAGGAACAGACGCCGCATCTGATTCCCAATATACATTCATGCCGAGTGGATTAGCGGCCCCGTGACGCTACTCGCAGTGTGGCGGAAATCGCAGCCTCCAGTTCGCCCGGCTTGAAGTCCAGTTCGCCCAGCGGGCTGCTCCACAGGACCTTGCCATCGGTGCCGACCAGAAAGGCGCGGCTCGGCCAGGCTCCATACAAGGCCTCCACCCGGTTATCCAGTCCATCGATGGCAGCCGGGAAACTGAACTTGACCTTGCGAATGCAAAGGGCGGCGTGCTCCTGTTTTTCCTCGAGGGTACGGGCTTCCGCCAGTTGAACGCCTTCCCGTTCGTTGATGGTACTTTGCCAGTTCACGCCCGCGTGCGCCTCTCGGATATATACAAGAACGAACCCAATTTTCCGGCCGTACCGGTTATAGAGTTCTTCGAGGGCCGGAGCCGATGCGCGCAGCTTCGGACAGGTGTAGCTGCCAAAGACGATCAGGACGGGTTTCGACTTTCGCAGTTCGCGCAGCTCAATCGGCGCGCCGGACCCGACCGCCGTCAGTTTGAAATCCGGCGCCATCTGTCCGATCGCAGGCCCTTGCGTAGTTTTCGCCGTTTGTTCGCGTGGGCCTGCCTGCTTCACAATGGCCGCCTCGCGGCTGGCATCATCGCCGCGTCCCAGCTTGTCGTAGACGGTCGCCAGGTCTTCATGCACCTCGAGCGATCCCGGCCGGGACCGCAACGCCCGATCGAGCAGCGGCAGCGAGTCCTGATATCGCTGGCGGGCCTCGAGAATTTGGCCCAACCTCAGATTCGCTTCGAAATCATTCGGGTCCTGCGCGAGAGCCTTCCGAAACGCCTCCTGTGCACCGTCGGCATCGCCGGTGTAAAGCAGCGCCTGCCCGTAATACGAATACACCGAGGGCAGGCTCGAGTTGGTTTCGATGACGCGCCGGAATTGGCCAATCGCCGCCGGATAATCGCCGGCCATGAACATACCCATGCCAACCAGGAGCTTGGCCTCGGCGGAATCGGCATTGCGCAGGATGGGGTCGATCGTGGTTTGACCCTCCCGCACCTGTCCGCCGCGGATCAGGGCTGTCCCGAGCATATAGCGGATCGCGAGGGAATCCGGAGAATCGCTGCCCTCGATCGGTTTGAGCAACTCGATCACCTTGGCAAACTCACCCATGCGGAGATGACAATCCGCGAGCAGCAGCGTGACCTGAAGATTGCCGGGATCGGCGGCTCGGACGGCAATCAGCTCGCGCGCCGCTTCCGGGATTTCGCCTGTTTTGTAATAAGCCAGGGCGAGGTTCATCCGCAGAGGATTCGTCATCTGCGGCGGTGCGCCGTCGAGCGCGATGCGGTATTGCTCGATGGCTTCGCTGTATCGTCCCACCCGTACCAGCACGGCGCCCAGATTGGAGCGCGCCTCGATTTTCCGGGGATTCGCCTTCAGGCAATCGAGGTACTGCTGGATGGCGGCCTCAAAATCTCCGCTGCGGTGAAGCTCCAGGGCGCGCTGGAAACTGCGCTCCGCTACGTCCGGCTGTGCGCCGAGCAGCGTTGCCAATAGCAGCATGATGTACCAGCAGGCGCGCATAAGAGTGGATATTCGGCAGAATACCTGACCCATTCTAAACCAGGCAGACTCAATGGGACCGATCGCGATTGACAGACATGGAGGCTTCCATATATAAATAGACCATGCCTAGGCTACCAATGCCTCCAGGGGCGCTCGCGATGCTGGTGCTGCGCGTGCTCCGCAGCGGACCGCTGCACGGTTATGCCATCGCCCAACGGATCCGCGCCCTCTCTGATTCCGTGCTGGAGGCGGAGGAAGGGTCTCTCTATCCGACCCTCCAACGAATGCTGCTCGAAGGCTGGGTGACCGCCGAAGCGGGCGTTTCCGAGAGCGGACGGCGAGTCCGCTTCTACACGCTTACCCGCGATGGGGTGAAGCAACTCAAGCGGGAGATTGCGGAATACGAACAGGCGACCGCCGCCATCCAAGCCATCCTGAGGACTGCCTGATATGCGCAAACTTTTCCGTCGCCTCTCCGCCCTGTTCCATCGCCGAAGGCTGCAACGGGAGCTGGAAGAAGAGATGGCCGCGCATCGCGAGATGATGCCCGCAGGCCGCCAGCAGCACTTCGGAAGCACATTGCGTCTTCAGGAAGAGGCGGGCGACCAATGGGGCTGGACATGGCTCGACCATTTACGCCAGGACATTGTGTATGGAATGCGGTCGATCGGACGCTCTCCGGGTTTCGCACTGACGGCGATCGCGGTCTTATCGCTTGGGATCGGAGTGAACCTGGCGGAGGTGCACCTGTTCAACGCACTCCTTCATCGCCTGCACGTCCGCGATCTCGATTCGCTCTGCCGGCTCTACCGGGTGACCAGGGAAGGGACGACGGGCAGCTTTTCCGTTCCGGCGATCGAATTCTACCGGCGCCACAACACTGTACTTTCCGCGGTCATTGCCGAGGCCGACGTTCCAGGAGTATTCCATACGGAGGATTCCGAGGACTTGCGCTGTAGCCTGGTGAGTGGAAATTTCTTCGGAGAGCTGGGAGTCACTCCCGCTTACGGCCGCCTGCTGGATGAGCAGGACGACAAGCCCGGCTCGCCGGCCGTGGCGGTGCTCGGCTACGACTACTGGCAAAGGCGCTTCGGCGGCGATCCTGGAATTGTCCTGAAGACCATCCGATTGGACGGCAAGCCGGTGCAAGTGGTGGGTGTTGCCTCGTCCCAATTCGGCGGGCTCATGCGGCAGCCAACACTCGTCTGGATGCCGATCTCGCAGTTTCCGTATCTCACCGGAGACGGTCGCGTGCTGGTGGATTACGGGATTGCGCGGACCTCCATCGCCGGCCGGCTCAAGCCAGGGGTTTCCTTCGAAGCCGCTGAAGCGCAATTTCGCTCTTTAAGCGCCGAGTTGCGGAACCAACAACCGCAGTACGTGGATCGGAGCGAATGGTTGAAAGTCGAGCCGGTCGAAACGACACTGACAGCCAAGCCTGAGTTGCTGCTGGTCATGACTACCTGCATGCTGCTGGTGCTTCTGGTGCTGCTCGCGGCCTGCGCCAACCTGGGAAACGTGCTGCTCGCGCGAGGCCTCGCCCGCCAGCGCGAAATCGAAATCCGGCTCGCCGTCGGCGCCGGGCGGTGGCGGTTGATCCGGCAGTTGATGACGGAGAATCTGCTGCTGGCGGTATTGGCTTCGATTGCGGCCTTGCTCGTCGGAAAGCTGGCAGCGCATATTCTGCTGCGAATCGTAGAGGCCCCTTCGCACGTGCGGATCGTAACCGATTGGAGGATTGTGCTGACATGCGCGGCCCTCGGCCTGGGCGCAACTTTCGCATTCGGGCTGGCTCCGGCGTTCCAGGCCGTGAAGCGCGGGCCCCAGGCCACTCGCATGCGCAAGATCCTGGTCTCGGTCCAAGTGGCCGTGAGTTGTGTCCTGCTGATCTTGAGCAGCTTCCTCACGCGCGCGATTCAGCAGACGCTTCGCACCGAAGTCACCTTCGACTACGCGGGGATGGCGGTGGTGGACCCCACCTTCTATCTTCATCGCTACTCGCAGGCGGAGGCAGCGCAGGCGGCGCTCGAAATTGCCGCGCGCCTGCGACAATTGCCCGGCATCGACGCGGCCTCGATCGCGACCATTCCGCCGCTGAGGCGTTCCTGGATCGAACACCTTTCCGCTCAGCAGCTTTATTTGAATGCCGTCGATCCATCCTACTTCCCGATGATGCGCCTGCCTCTTTTGCAGGGCCGAATATTTGGGACGGGCGAAAAGGACGCCGCCGTAGTCAGCGAATCCGCCGCCCGAAAGCTGTGGCCTAACGAAGCGCCCCTGGGGAAAAGCTGCCTCATCGGCGGACGCAAGCGCACCGTTACCGGCGTAGTGAAGGACAGCGGTGCGAACCTCATGAGTCATCCGGAATCCGTCGAGGCTTACACGCCGATCGACGATCGAAACGCCGTTTACGCGACGATACTGGTCCATGCGACTGGCAATCCGGCGCTAATGGCAGCAGCGATCCGGTCCGCGGCGACCCTCCCCGGCCTCACCCCCGTCGTCTCCACTCTTCAGAGTTCCATCGCCATGCGAATGGATACCATGCGGAAGACCGTCACAGTGGTAGGCTCGCTGGGAGCAATCGCCAGTTTGCTCGCCCTGCTCGGCATCTTCGGGCTGCTGGCATTTACGGTTGCGCAGAGGACGCGCGAAATCGGGGTCCGGATGGCACTGGGGGCGCGCAGCTTTGATGTCTTGCAATGCGTGCTCGGCCAGTACGCGCTCCCATTCGGGATCGGCGCTGTGCTCGGAGTTGCCATGGCTGCCGCGGCTGCCAAGGTGATGCGCAACATTCTCTTCGGCTTCCTCCCGTTGGACATCTTGAGCTTCGGTGCTGGCCTGCTGTTATTCGCGGCGGTCGCGTTAGCCGCCTCCATCACACCTGTACGGCGAGCGCTGCGAATCGACCCGGCTTCGGCGCTGCGTTACGAATGATTCGATCACAATGGAAACTCCGGTTCGCGTCGAAGAAGTCTGGAAGACATACGGAACGGCGGCGGCCGTACGCGGGCTTAGTTTGAGCGTGCCTCCGCAAAGTGTGTACGGGTTCCTGGGACCGAACGGAGCGGGTAAGTCGACAACCATTCGGATGCTGCTCGGTCTCCAGCGTCCCAGCCGAGGCACAATATCTCTGTTCGGGCGCCCTTTGGAGCGTGAACGAATTGCCTTACTTCGGCGGATCGGCTCACTGGTCGAGTCCCCTTCTCTGTACCTGCATTTGACCGGTCGTGAAAACCTGGAAGTCCATCGGCGGCTACTTGGCCTGTCGAAGGGCGCCATAGACGAGGCGCTGAAAACCGTGGATCTGATCCCCGCGGCCGGCCGTCTCGTACGGAATTATTCTTCCGGCATGAAGCAACGGCTCGGACTCGCGCAGGCGCTGCTCGGCAATCCGGAGTTGCTATTGCTCGATGAGCCAACCAACGGCCTCGACCCCGCCGGCATTCACGAAGTACGTACCCTGGTTCGGGACTTACCCAAGCGCTGCGGCGTAACAGTATTCCTCTCCAGCCATCTGCTTGCCGAAGTGGAACAAGTGGCGACGCACCTGGCGATCATCTCGCAAGGCGAACTGAAGTTTGAAGGGACGCGAGACGCACTTCAAACTCGAGGCAAGCAAGCGATCGTTGTAGAGGTCGATCAGCCCGAACGGGCCCATGCGCTCCTCATGGGCATTGGCTTCGCGGTGACCCGTGAAGGTAACCGCATCCTGATCGCACCGAACAGTCAATGCGGATCGGCGCAGATCAACGCGATGCTTGTGCAGGCCGGAGTCGCGGTATCGCATCTTGCGACGCAGCACCTGACACTGGAAGAGCGCTTTCTGGAACTGACCAGCCGATGATCCTCTTGCGGGTTCTACACGCCGAAGTGCTGAAGATGAAAAGGACCATCGCGTTGAAGATGGTGGTGCTTTCTCCTGCCGTCATCGTGCTACTGATTCTCTTCCTGGCCTCCCAGGCGCCATATTCGACGTTGAATCTTAGCGGCACCAGGAATAAGTGGACAGTATTAGCAAATTTGACCTTGAGGGTCTGGGCGGCCCTGATGATGCCGCTATACATTACGCTTGAGACCGCCCTCATAGCTGGACTCGACCATTCCGAGAATCAGTGGAAGAGCCTGCTGGCGCGGCCGGTGCCTCGATGGACGCTGTATGTGGCGAAGTTGGTGGTCGTCACGGCCATGACTGCTGCCAGCACCTTGGTGCTGCTGTGCGGCATCCTGATCGACGGGGCGATTCTGGCACGAGTTCAATCCGAGGCAGTCTTCGGATTTCCAGTTCCGTGGACCGCGATCTTGCGAGACGGTGCGCAGATCATGGGCCTGGCGTTCCTGGCACTCACGATCCAGCACTGGGTGAGTCTGCGATGGCGCTCATTTTCGGTCGCGATCGGCACCGGCATCGTGGCGACAGTGGCCGGCGGGTTCGCCGTCGCGGCGTCGCAACAGGACGGTGGCTGGCCGCAATACTTTCCATGGGCGCTTCCCATGCTGGTATTGGCGAAACGGCCTCACAACATCGAAGCAGCGCTCTTCATAAGCAGCGCGTTAGGCGTTGCCGTCGCTGCGGCCGGTTGTCTGGATTTCTGCAGGCGCGAGGTGACGTGACGCGCCATTGTCACAAGGCCTCGATCTTCACCACCGTCTTCGTCTCCGCCACGCTGTCGCCCTGCCGGGCTGTGGCGCGAACTTCATAACTGCCTGGCGGAATGCTGGCGGCGGGGATCGTCATCACGTACGGAATTCGGCCCTGCGGGTCGGCAGGGGGCAGCGCCATCGGCACCTTGGTGAGGCTCTTGCCATTCTGCAGGAATTCGATTTCGACAGTTGGCTGGGCAGCGATCGACACATCCTTGTAGACCACGAAGAACAGTCGCAGCGCCGCGTCCGGCGACTGGGCGACGCTGGTGTTCAGGGTCGGTGTAATGCTTCCACCCTGAAACTGGAAGGGCTCGTCGGGGTCCAGGCCCTTCACGTTGGGCGCGTAGGAGCGCACTTCCACGAGCGAGGAGATACCGACGCCTTTGCCCTTGGGCTCGACCACAAATTCCGAACGCTGCACGCCGGTCTTGCTACTCTCACGATCCATCACCGCGCTTTCCAAGGTGTATTTCCCAGAGGGAACCGTGACCGCCATCTTCTCCACGAAGTTGCCCATCTTCAACTGATCGGCGGTCACCTGCAAGGAACGGTCGCGAGTCAGCTTTTGTACCACTTCGCCGTTGGGGTCCTTCACCAGCGCGGCGACGGAGAAGTGAACGTTGAGGGTCTTCTTCGCCGCGTCGGTCCGCGATTGCAGTCCGCGGAGAGGCACTTCCACCAGCACCGAAAAATCGGTCCCTTCATTTTTCGGCCGCAGACGGAGGGCGCCCGCGCGGTACGGAACGTCATCCGAAATCCTGCCATCGGAGATCGCCGTCAGCAGCGGCACCTCAAAGGCCTCGAGGCCGGAAGAACGAGCTTCGGGCGGCATCGCAAAGTAGCCGTTTCGGGAGTGGATGACCAGGTCCTTGCGGCTGCTATCCACCTTGACCTTGCGAAAGCTGCCGTCGTAGGTCTTGATGCCTGGACGGTACGAGACCTCGTAGTAACTGGCAATCTCTTCGTTCACCTGGCGGAGCGGCGTGCGCAAGTCGTTACTGTCGCCGATCAGGAAGCCGCCCGTCGATTCGGCGAGGTCGCGAATCGCAAGCTGCGGGTTGGCCCGGATGGAGTTCTCGGCGTTATCCGACGACCGGATCTCCTCCTTGCTGGGGGCGCCTTCCAGTCGATTGACAGTGGTATGGCTGGCCGCTGCGGCACTGTTCAATTGACCCATGGCTTCGGAGTTTTGCGCAGCGGTCATCACGCCGCGCGTATCCAGCGAGTAGAACGTCACGTTGGCGCGGTTTGCCATCCCCTTCAAGTTACGAAACGGCTCATCCAATTCCGGAGGCCTGTTCATACCCGCAGTGAAGTACAAGACGGATTTGCGGCCCGGCATCGCCTGCAGCCCTCGCACCAGGGATTGGAGCGCGGAAATCGAAAGACGGGTACCATCGCTCGCAATCGACGCATCCATGCGCAACATGTCGAGCAGAACGGAAGCGAGCTTCGCTTGGAGAGCTTGCGAGCCGTTGGCGACCGGTTGCCCCGCGGTCGCGGTGGCGGCGGACAGCAGGTTGACGTCCTGATCGGCGCCATTGACCGTTTGGCCATTCAGGTTTCGCCTGAGTTCGCCCTTGATGGTTTCGGACTCGGAAGCGAGCCGGGCCGTGGCGAGTCCAGCGGTGGCGCTATCGATAGCCTTGGTGAGAGCGGCCCTATCCGCGGTGAACGGCTGCAAGACCAAAAGCTGTTGGTTGATGACCACCACCGAGTAGAAGACGTTGGTGCCCTGCGCGCCCTTGATGAGGTCGGCCGCGGCGGTGCGCGCCGTCTTCCGCTGATCGGCTTCGCCCAAGGCATCGAAGGCAAGCGTCACTAGGCGCACCTGCCTAAGCGGATCGAGCGTAGTCTTGGCGCCACTCTCGGTTATCGCCTCAACTCCCCGGACGAGGCGGAAACTAGTGAGATGCTGTTTGACGTCGTTGTCGACGACCGTGACATCTTCAGGCTTGAGGTCTGCGATGGGCTTGCCCTTCTTATCGCGGACGACGATGTCGAGCAAGACTTCGTCGACAGTGGTCTTGACCGTTGGCACCTGAGCGGCGGCGATACCCGCGATCACCAGCACGGCGAACGAATGATTCCGATGATTCATGACGGCTCTTTCTTCAGAACTGCGGATGACCGATGTCAGTCACTTTCTTGAGGCGCTTGAACTCCTCGTGTTCACGTTCCGCGTCTGCCTTCCGGCCAAGCCGGGAGTAAGCGGATGCCAGACTGAAACGCGCCTCGGGGTTGTCCGGCGCGAGTTTGACAGCCAGTTCGAGTTCACGGGCGGCCCCCGTAGCGTCTCCAGTCTCGAGTAACGCACGGCCGAGGACGATGTGCGTTGCGAAATCTCCGGGACTCGCTTTCACTGCTTTCGAGGCATATTCGCGGGCGGCCTCGGGCTCTCCGCGCTTCATGTAGATCGCGGCCAGGCCCACCATGGCGGGGACATGCGCCGGGTCCAGTTCGAGAGCCTTCTTGATCTCGCCGATACCGCGATCCGAAGCGTCGCTCTCCGCCATCAGAAAGGCGCCGAAGCGGAAGTGGACATTGGGTTCCGCGGGATAGGCCTGAACCGCCGCTTCAAACTTCTCGATCGCTCCCTTGGGGTCGCGTTCCATTGCCTGGGCGATCGCGTCGCCGAGCTTGAAGACCTTTTCGCGGTCGGCTTCGGGCACTTCGGCGGGCAACCACGGACGCCTCAACCCGGCAATGCCCGCGGCCGCGATAATCTCGGGCGTCTTCTGTTCCATCCGGGTGAGTGCGGTCAGCTCGACAATCGCGGTTTCAAAACTGCCACTCCTGGAGAGGAGCAGAGCCAGGTGAAGCCGCGCCGCGCGCGCGAGTTCGGGCGGCTCCTGGAAGCCCAGGCTCTTGACGCGAAGCAGCGCCGTCAGCGCGGAATCGTACTGCCGCAGACGGTATTCGCACAACGCCAGCATCGTCCAGGCAGGGGCGGCGTCCGGTTTCAGGGTTGCAAGATTCCGGAAGGCAGGAGCGCATTCGGCATACTTGTCCTGGTCATAGGCAATCGAACCGGCGTTCCACCAGCCCTCATCCCAGTCCGGTTTGAGCTTCAATGCTTTCTGATAGAGCGCCAGCGCCTCGTCCAACCGGTTGCCATCGCGCGCCTGTTCAGCCTGCCGCGAGAGCGTGTCGAAAGAAGGTGCGGCATTCGGACGAGTGACCTGTTGGTCGCTCGTGGACGACACTAACATCAGGATAGCCACGATTGGACCAGGCATAGGTGGGTCTGGCCTGATGTTACTCCTTCGCCGTCGAAATCGCCACAGGAAACGGGGGGCGCTCTCCGGTGGGCCCGGGCGAGGTTACTTCGATTCGTCCGTGACTTCGATGGCGTTGATGCAGGCGTAGTTCGTCACGGGCACCAGTGACACGATCAGTTTCCCCTGGTGGTTCGCTTCCAGTCCGTGGAAAGTGCGGGTAACGGGCCGGTCGGCGCCGCCCGCTTCTTTGTAAATGTCGAAGTTCCTCACCAGCGCAATTCCGTTGCAGAGAATGTCGAACACCCTGCTCCCCACTCCGCCGCCGGCCGGCTTGCCTGGCCCAAACCATGCTTCGGCAAATCTTAGGGTGACACCGTAGCGCCCGGGCGCCACGGGAATGCTGTAGGTCAGGTTTCCAAATCGCTCGCCACGGTAGAGTTCCGGATCCTCGACGCCCGCGATCTCTTCCGTCCGCACCACCAACAGGCCGCCCCGGGAGTAATGATCGGGTTCCCAGTATCGACCCTGTTTGTCAGTGTACCCGCGGTCCCGCGCCACCATCCAGACCGGCTTCGACCTGCCTCTAACGGCGGGCAGAATCTCGATGGCGTTCAGGAACGGCTCATTGGTCATCTCTTCGAAGTCCAGATGCAGCTTGCCATCTGCCGCCGGCGAAATGTCCTTAAACAGCTTGACATCCGCGGTGCTCGGGCCGGCATCCGCGATGACGTCGAACTCGCGCAGCAACGGCTTTCCATTCGCCGTAATGTGAAAAACGCGGCTGGTCTCACCGCCACCGGCAAGGTTCAGGTACCCGTATAACATCTCCGCGAAATGCAGGCGTAGTTCGTAGAGGCCCGGCTGGAGCGGTATGTCGTAGCCGAAGGCGCCCTGACGGCGGCCCTGGTAGATCAGCGGATCGAGGGCGCCAAGGATGCGGTGATTCGACACATGGAAGACGGTTCCGCCACGGAAATAACGATCGCCCAGCCAGGTCCGGCCGAGAGAATCGACGTAAGTCCCGTCCGCCAGGCCCGCCAAAATCCGCACTTCGCCAGACCCTTGCACTGTTACTGGAGAATCCGCCTTCGGCGCAATCCCGATTCTCCGATGCTTGGCCGAGTACAGTGCGTACGCGGAGAATGTGGTGGCCGCCAGGGCGACCGCCAACGCAATCCAAGTCTGCCACCTCCGTCCGGACCGTGAAGGTTCGAGAATCAACGTCGAGATATGCGGATCGAGGACCGCTGGAGGGTACGCCGCCGCTGGCACAGGCTCCAAAATGGAGGCTGTCTCCAGGGGACTTTGAATGACGAACTTCGGCGCATATTGACCTTGGGGGACCAGGATATGCACGGCATGGCTCGCGCCCTCGCCTGCATAGTATTCGCTCAATCTTCGCCGCAGCCGATGCGCCTCGACGCGAACGATTGAATCCCTTTTCTGGTCGAAATCAGGTGGACGCCCCAAAGCCTCCACTCCGATGTTGTACTCCTTGACGTTCTCGCTCTGGCCTTCGAAGTATTTTTCGCAGACGTAGGTGAGCAGGTGCTCCAGACTCGGGGCCCGGCTAAACAGTCCCGATGTCAGGAGCGCCTGGAGCTCGGACTTCTCCCGCTCGAAGCCAGCCGACGTGAACCTAGGCGGTTTGTGATCAAGCATACGGTATCCTCAGCTTGACGATCTCAGACCCCACCGTTCCGCGTTATCGGAGGGCCATTCTCGACGTTAACGCCACCAACCGCTGCCGTAACATATCTTGAAACTAAAGAACAATGGGGCCCGGTAACGGCTCCTTAACCCCTTTAGCCTTCTTTTATCAAATGTTGAGTAATACGATCATACTACTCCGAGTGCTGATTAGAAGAGGGGTCTGAGGGAGATTTCACGTCTGCGTTTCCCCAATCGGCCCCATTCGGTGTGGCAATTCCAATTCCTGTACGACCGTACGCGGGTAAAAAGGGTGAATAACCGGTTATGACGAACAGAGCGAAATTCCTCGTGGCAATCGCGCTCATGATGTTGCCGGCCGTGAGCCTCCGGGCGCAGTCCATTTTTGCAACCCTGACCGGGGTGGTATCGGATCCCTCCCAGGCGGTGGTGCCGCAGGCGAAAGTGAAGCTGAAGAACGTGCAGTCGGGCTCCCTGCGCGAGACCGTCACTAACAATGATGGCTACTACACCTTCGCGTCGGTGTCGGCCGGTGATTTTACGTACGAACTGACGGTGGAAGCGAAAGGCTTCGTTACCTATAAGGCGTCCGGGGTCGTATTAGGCGGCGGCGAAAAGCACAACATCAACGTCACCTTGAGTATCGGCAGCACTGCGGAAACGGTTGAAGTCACCGGCGCCGCCGATGCGCTGACCACGGTGGATTCGGGTGAAAAATCCGCCACGCTGACCACCAAGGAATTGCAGAACTACGTGCAGGTAGGCAGCAACGCGGCTGAGTTCATCAAGATCATGCCGGGATTCGGCATCCAAAACGGCACGTCGAACAAAGCGAACTATACCGGTGAGACCATCGGGATCAACGCCAACGGCGACGCCGGAAGCCAGAGCCCCCTGAACAACGCGTACTCCTACAACGGGCTGCCGGGCAACTCGCTGGACATTACGGCGGATGGCGCGCACGTTTCCGACCCGGGCTGCAACTGCGACACGCCGGTGAATCCTAATTCGGACATGATTGCCGAGATGAAGGTGCTGACTTCAAATTTCAGCGCTGAAAACCAGAAGGGGCCGGCAGTGATCAGTTCGGTGGCGAAGTCCGGCGGCAAGGATTTCCACGGCTCCGGGTTTTTCTATGCCCGCAACTACAACCTGAATGCGAATGACGCGCTGTTCAATGCGAGCGGCCAGACACAGCCACAAAACAAGTATTACTTCCCTGGTGGCACCATCGGCGGCCCGATCCTGATTCCGGGCACGAGACTCAACAAGAATCGGAACAAGCTGTTTTTCTTCACTGGATTCGAATACTACTATCAGGTTCTCGACACAGGCTTGCTGCGAGCCACGGTGCCCACACCGGGCGAAATGACCGGCAATTTTTCCCCGGCCGAGGTAGCCAAGGAAGGCAACATTACGGCATCGGGCGGGCCCCCTGGACAGATGAACGCGGCTGCTCTGGCGCAGTTTCCGGGCGGGATCATCCCACAAGGGCAACTCGATCCCAACATGGTCGCCCTGATGAAGTTGTTTCCGGGCCCCAATGCCAACGCTAATGCCACCGGCGGGTTCAACTACGTACAGGCGGAAACCTTCAACCAGAACAACACGCAGTGGATGTCGCGTATCGACTACGCCATCAGCGACAACACGAAGCTATACCTACGCTACAATCTGCAGCGCGAGACACAGCAGTTCCCGGTGGGGTTGTGGTGGCGTAATGGCGGACAGGTTCCGTATCCGACCCCGGTCGAAGGTAAGAACCGCTCCGACTCTGTTTCGGCATCGCTGACCCACGTCTTCAATCCGACCATGACCAATGAGTTCGTGTTCGGCTACACGTTCATCGGCTTCCCCAATGTGTTCGAGGATCCTTCGAAGGTCGATCGTTCCAAGGTAGGTTACAACTACAAGGGCCTGTTCAAGAACGGCGTGTCCCAGATCCCGTCTTTTGGTGGATGGGGCGGCGGTGAAGCGGCGCTGGTGTTCAACCCCGGCGGCTTCGAGGCTGGAGGCCCCACGTCCGGTCTGTATGCCAACAAGTACATGCCGAGCTTTAGCGACACGGTGACCAAGGTATGGAGCACGCATACCATTAAAGCCGGCGCCTTCTGGGAGTGGATCCGGAACGCCCAGCCCGCCAACAACAATACGAACGGGTTCCTGGAGGCGAACGTCGGTAATTCCAACTCTCTGGGTAACGCTTATGCCGATCTGGCCATGGGTGTCTTGAACTCATATCAGGAGACATCCTTCAACCGGATTAACGACATCGCTTACAAGCAGTATGAGTTCTTTGTCCAGGATTCCTGGAAAGTTTCGCGCCGATTGACACTCGAGTTCGGAGTACGCGCGACACACTTCCAGCCTTGGATCGATCGCCTGGGCTACGGTTATTCGATTTTCGACTACTCGAAGTACAGCTCGAGTTGCACGCCGCTGCAGTACTGCGGTTTTGCTTGGAACAAGCGCGACCAGTCCGTGCCGATGGGCGGCTTCCCGACCAGGGCTCTTTTCTGGCAGCCGCGCTTTGGCCTTGCCTACGATCTCGCAGGAAAGGGTAAGACGGTTCTTCGCGGCGGCTGGGGCCGGTATTACTACCACTCCGGGCAGTTCACCAACGGGTTGGACGTGTCAGCCGGAGTGGTATCTCGCAGTCTTGGCAACAATGTCAACAGCGTACCTGTACTGGCAAAGAGTCTCGACACGCTGAATGTTGCCGACCAGGCATCCAGTCCATCGGCTGTTGACCGCACCGACGACCGGCAACCGTATACCGATAGTTACAGCTTCACCGTATCCCAGCGCTTACCGTGGTCGAGCCTGCTCGAAGTCGCCTACGTCGGCAACCAGAGCAGGGATCTCGGTCTTACTTCGGGCGCGGGCTCGAACATCAACCTGGTGCCGGTGGGCGCCATGCTGAATCAAGGTGTCGATCCCAACAGCCTTACGGCGGACACCTTCCGTCCGCTGAAGGGCTTCTCGGACCTGAACCTCGCCACTAACAAGGGTTACGCTAACTACAATGCCCTGCAGATGACGTGGATGCGATCCAAGGGCCGCTATAACATCAATATGAACTATACGTTCGGCAAGGCGATGGGTATCGTCAGTAACAACAACGCACCTCTGGATCAATTCAACCTAAACAACGATTACGGTGTGCAGGCTGGCAACCGGACCCACATCTTCAACATTGCCTACTCGATCGAAATGGGGAACTTCGTCAAGGACAAGATCGCGGGCGGCTTCGTCAATGGGTGGCAGCTCTCGGGTATCATCCAAGCCCAGAGTGGCGCGAATCTCACCGGCAACAGCAACCAATACTTCGGCATGAACCTCAACGGCGCCAAGATTCCCGGTACCGACTATAACATCAGCAATGTCTCAATCCTGGGAACGAACGACATCCAGCTCAGCCCGATATTGACCTGTAATCCGACCTCGAATCTGGGACCGAACCAGTTCATCAACCCGAACTGCTTCGCCATGCCAACCAAGGTCGGACAGAATGGCCCGAGCGTCCTGCCGGCGATCTACGGACCGGGCTTCTTCAACATGGATCTGGGATTATTCAAGAATTTCCAGATCTCCGAATCCAAGAAGTTCCAGGTTCGGTTCAACGGCTACAACTTCCTGAACCACCCGCTGTGGTCGTTCAACGGAAGCAACCTGGGCCTCGGCTTCGATGCGGCTACCGGGAAGGTGAACACTCCGCTATTCGGAACCGTGACGACGAAGCAGGGCCATCGCGTGGTTCAACTCGCGGTCAAGTTCTTCTTCTGATCGCGTCCGGCGGAACATCCAACTGTGGCAAGAGGCCGTCTCGAAAGGGACGGCCTCTTTCTCTTTGGGCGGTGGTAGGCTGTAAGGACAAGGGGCCGAGACCGGTGCAAATCATCCCAGGTTCGGTGCGGCTGGTTCTCCTCGTCGCCGTTCTGCGGCTCGCGACCTTCGCTCAAGCGCCCTTGATGACGCCCCCGAACAGCGCGAACTACTGGGCCGTCAACGGGCGTTTCATCGGCTCGAAGCAATGCGCCGGGTGCCATCCCGCCCAAGCCAGGAACTTCCATCGGAACAGCATGTCCCGCGCGCTCGAACCAATCGAAACGTGCGCCATCTTGAAGGGCGATATCAACCTCACCTGGACGGACGGCCATTACACGTACTCGATCGTGCGCTCCGGCGAGCGAGTGCTGTATCAGGTGACGGACGGCAGGGAGACTTTCCAAACCCCGCTGCTATATGCGTTCGGCCAGGGTAAGGCGGGCCAAACCTACGTATTCGACGTCGAGGGGCGGTTCTATGAAAGCCGCGTGAGCTATTACAGCAAGCTGAATGGCCTGGACCTCACCGTGGGCGCCGTCAATAGCAAACCTGCTAACATGCGCGCCGCCGCAGGCCGGATCATGGACGCCACCGAGGCGCGCGCCTGCTTCGGCTGCCACACCACGGGTGCGCGCATCGGAAATGTTCTCCAGTTAAAGGCGTTCGAGAGCGGCGTGCAATGCGAGAGCTGCCACGGCCCCGGCGGCGCGCACGTGGACGGCATTCAAGATGGCAAGCCCCGGCCGAACTCGATCCGCGCGTTGAAAGGCATGGACGCCCAGGAGACCAACGAGATGTGCGGCGTGTGCCATCGCACCTGGGAGGCGGTCATGATGATGGGGCTGAAGGGTATCAACAACGCGCGCTTCCCGCCGTACCGCCTCACCAACAGTCCCTGTTTCTCAGTGACGGACCGCCGCATTGCCTGCACGGCGTGCCACAACCCGCATGAAGGACTGGTCAGCGACGACAAGTATTACGACTCGAAATGCGCGGCATGCCATAACCAGGCGAATCTCGCGATCAAAAAGCGGACCTGTAAGGTGGGCGAAGAGGCGTGCACTTCGTGCCACATGCCGCGTGTGGAGCCGGCCGAGTCCCACCACGCTTTCCCCGACCACTGGATCCGCATCGTGCGCTCCAAAGGCGACTACCCCGACTAGCCGTGTACGGCGGGTGGCACCCATCGTTGCAAGCGTCACAGAGATCTCGATCGCTTCAAGTGGCGTGCCAGCGCACAGCCTAGCTGACGTCCGGCCGCTTGCCGTGAAGCACTAAATCCTTGAAAGTATTCAGCGCGTTCACATACTTCAGGCGCACCTTGTCCATCTCTTCCGGATTCCCCTCGGCACTCAGAAACTCCTGACGAGCACCCTCCAAGGCTTGTAGGAGTTCCGTCTCCAGTTGCTCGTACGGTTTCGCACGCTGCGGTTCGGCCACGCCCGGATAGACACGCACAAAGCTCATCGGATGCATTTTCTTTTGTAACGGCGGGCCGGGGTACTGCTTACCCCCGGTAATACTATCCCGCTAACGGATTTTGCAATAGTTATCTGGTGACAACTTCCCATGGGAGCGTTTTGAGCCTAGGATCGCTCCATGAAACATCTACTTCGGGCCTTCCTTGTCGACGAATCCGGTCAGGATTTGATCGAATACACCCTGCTTATGGCGTTCGTGGCCCTGGCTTCTGCCGCCCTCTTCATCGGGGCCGGCGGCAGCATTAAGGGAATTTGGACTGTTACAAATAGCCAACTTGAGGCTGCCAACAGCCAGGCTTCATAGAGTCCGGATGGCTACCCGAGAGCTGTCGAATTCTATCGCGCGCAATCCGCTTCGGGGGGCTCCCGGCAGCCCCTTCGTTCCGTCGCGCCCTCTCCCCCAAAGGCCCTATATCTACAGGAGTTAACCTGCTGAGCTCAACCAACGAGGCGATCTCCACAGTACCAGTACTCGACACACCTGCACTAGCCCTTATGGGCCTTTTACGTCCTTTCCAGCACTCTTTAGACTGGAGATTAGTGTGCAATCATCACATTCATCGGGTATTTGCTGGTCTGAGTCTTTTTGCCCTTCTGCTTGCCGTTCCACGGCCGGCGTCTACCTACGTGGACCCGGGGAGCGGGGCTATGCTCTGGCAGATTTTGGCGGCCATGGGATTAGGACTGGTGTTTTACCTGCGGCGCGCCGGGGAATGGTTGAGCCGGACCTTCCAGTCAAAGCCTAACCAGCAGCCGGATCCGATGCGTGCCCGCGATCTCGAAGCTTCGGAGGCTTCGCAAGCCAAAGTCGGCGTGCTCCAGTAGCTAAAAGGCAAGCCGGTTCCCAGCCGGAACCGTCGTTTTTCCCCGTCCGGAATTAATGCTCGGCCACCGAGCGTTGCGCCAGTTCTCCGAAGACGGGCAGGGCGTACGCCTCCTGGTGCGCCGCTTTCACCATCATAAAAATCGACATTCCCAACAGCACGGCCTCGATGAGCCGGTATGCGTGGAAGTTCGGCGCCATCAGGAATAGCGGGCGCAGCACCCAATCATCCATCAGCCAGGCCACGAACAGGTAGAGACCCTGAAAGGCGTGGAAGCGGACGGTGCGGTCCTGCCGGAACTTGTCCGACGCCAGCACCACAATCGATGCGATCCACCCCACCCCAGGGATATAGCAGAGGATGGACGCGGTGCGCGGGTTCAGGCCAGCCAGGGGGTCGTGCGGCCCCGGCGGTGGAACCGCTCCCGAAGGTTGGCGCGAACCGCACTTGGCACAAAAGACATCCGCCGCGCCGACCTCGGTTCCGCACTGGCTGCAAAATGGCATCTATCCTTACATACGTTATGCGACTGCGGTGTGTTCCGGCAAGAGGGGAGAGGGGCCTCCCATGGTAGGATGCGGATCATGCGGACTTGGCGGACGTGCATTCTTCTGCTGATTTCGGCCGCGTTTCTGCCGGCGGCGAAAAATCTGGAAGTCTACTTCATCGATGTCGAGGGCGGGCAGGCCACGCTGTTCGTATCGCCGTCGGGCGAATCGATGCTGATCGACACCGGTTGGGCCGGGAACAACCACCGCGACGCGGAACGGATTGCGGCGGCGGCCAAGGCGGCGGGCATCAAGAAGATCGATTACCTGGTGATCACGCACTACCACGCCGACCACGTGGGCGGAGTGCCGCAGCTCGCCGAGAAGCTGCCGATCCGCAATTTCGTGGACCATGGCGCCTCGGTCGAGACGGGCCGCGATGCCAACGTCCTTTTTAACGCCTACCAGACGTTTCGCGATAAGGGCACCCACATCCAGGTGAAGGCGGGGGATACGGTGCCGGTCAAGGGGCTGGACGTGAAAGTGATTTCGTCGGCGGGCGATGCGATCGCATCGCCGCTCGCGGGCGCGGGGCAGCCGAATGCGGAGTGCGGTTCCTTCAAAGAGCAAGCGCCCGATGCCACCGAAAATGCACGGTCGCTCGGTTTGCTGGTGACGTTCGCCGGGGTTCGGATCCTCGACCTGGGCGACCTGACGTGGAACAAGGAGTACGGCCTGGTGTGCCCGGCGAATAAGATCGGGCCGGTGGACATCTACGTGGTGTCGCACCATGGGATGGATGCGTCGGGCTCGCCGCAATTCGTGCATGCCATCGCGCCGCGCGTGGCCATCATGGACAACGGCGCGAAAAAGGGCGGCGTGGCGCCGGTCTGGGACACCATCCACGGTACCGCTGGACTCGAGGACCTGTGGCAGATTCATTTCGCAGTGGCGGGCGGCAAGGAGCACAATTCGTCCGACACCCTGATCGCCAACGTGGACGAGATCTGCGAAGGCAAGCGGCTGAAACTCGAAGTCCGGCCCGACGGCGGATTCACGGTGTCGAATCAGCGAAACAAGTTCGAGAAAACGTACGCGAAGAAGTAGGATTACTACTTCTTCTTAGTTGCGGGCGGCGGCGGAGTAACCGGCGTCTCCTTCGTCTTCTCGTCCGGGATTGAATCAGGGGAGACGTCGTAAGTGATGGCGGCATCGGCCGAGTACTTCTTGTAGTGGGTGAACTCGGTGTCGTTCTGCGTCATGTAGCCGTCCACGCGCGACGTAAGCTGCGTCGCCAACGGCAGCAGGAACTGGCTACCGCCGATGTCCTGGTAATCGTAGTCGAGGCGTGAGCTGATGTCCTGCACGGGAAAATCCGCCGGGACATTTTCAGCCTGCTGCGTGATGCGCATCACGACGTGCGTGGCCGGGTCCAGCAGCACGTAGCCGCTGTAAGCCGGGACCAGGTGAAGCCGATGCTCGTATTCGACCTCGTATTTCGAGTGAGACTGCTCGACAAAATAGCGGAACGACATGACGAGCTTGCCGCCCAGCCTGGCCCAGTGGTCGAATTCAAAGTGCGCCTCAGTAGAGGGTTCGAACAGCTCTTTCAACATGCTGCCGAACTCGCCGCGTGACGTGGCGCCGCCGACCGTGTTGTAATCCTGCCGCGCCATCGAGCCGTTCACCAGGATCAACTTGTAGTCTTCCTTCTGGTCGAAATAGCTCAGCCGCAACGTGAGGGTGTCCTGCGTCTGATAGCTCGGCTCGCCGCTTCGGTTACCGCGGTCGTACCGGCCGCCGATGGGAGGGGCCACTTTGCGGCGCACTACCTGGGTGCACAGAAAATTGGGGAGATTCTTGCTGAAGCCGAGCGCATACTCGCGGGCGTCGGAGATGGCAGCGGCCTGTTCTTCCGAAGAAGGCGGCGGCTTGGGCCTGCCCTTCGGTTCGGGCAATACGGGGGCGGCCGAGGCCAATGGCTTGGACCGGTCGCGCAGGGCTTCGAGAGCCTGGAGCGTCTTCTCACCGATGCCGAAGCCTTGCATGGTCTCGATGGTGCGGTCGTCCAGCCGCTCCTTCAGCTTGACCTTGGAGAGGAAGCCCGCCACCTCGCGATCGCTCTGCTTCAGTTCTTTGGACGACTTCACGAAGGCCACCAGCTCGTCCAGCGTGAGGGACTGCTGCGCCGTCAGAGCGAGGCAAAAGGCAAGGAATGCGGCCGGCACGAGGCGGTACTGCATATAGCTATATCTTCCCACGACGCAGCGGGGGGCTTCCTGGTTACACGTCGCAGGCGAGGCGGGTCGAGCCGGAAAAGCGGGGGACAGGCAACGAAATTCCGCGCAAAGGCGGCGCGGAAGGTTTCGAAGCCTGTCCCCCGGTTTTCCTGGTTACACGATCTGGAAGGGCGGCACCACCGCATCCGCCGCGTAATGTGCTTTGACTTTGCGAGCCGCGGCACGGCCAGCGACAGCGGCCAACTGGTCCTCAGTAGCGGTGCGCACCCGCTCCGAGCTGCCGAATTCTTTGAGAAGCTTGCGGACGGTCTTCTCGCCCACGCCGGGGATCGCGTCCAACTCGCTGGTGAGCTGCCGGCTGTTGCGCAGCGAGCGGTGGAACGTCACGGCGAAGCGGTGCGCTTCGTCGCGAATCGACTGCACCAGGTGCAGAATCGGGGAGAACCGGTCGAGGACTATGGGCTCGTCTTCCTGGCCGTAGACGTAGATGATCTCCTCGCGCTTGGCGATAGAGGCCAGCGGCTGGTCGATGATGCCGATGGCTTCGAGCGCGTCCGCCGCGGCGTGCAACTGGCCGAGGCCGCCATCGATCAAGATCAGCCCGGGCATCGGCTGCTTCTCTTCCTGCAAGCGGCTGTAGCGGCGCGTCACCACCTCGCGCATGCTCGCGAAATCGTCGTTGCCGATCACGGTGCGGATGATGAACTTGCGGTAGTCCGACTTCTTCATCTTGCCGTCCTCCCACACCACCATGCTGGCCACCTTGTCGGTGCCCTGGATGTGGGAGATGTCGAAGCACTCGATGCGCGAAGGCGCGTTGGGCAGGTTGAGCGAATCCTGCAGGGCTTCCTGAATGGCGCGGGACGAGGGTTTCAAAACGCGGAAACGGCCGTCGAAGCTGTGTTTCGCATTGGTCTCGACCAGGTGCAGGAGCGCCTTTTTCTGGCCGCGCTGCGGGGTGCGGATCTCGACCTTGCGGTTGCGCTTTTCGCTGAGCAGCTCTTCCAACGCCTCGCAGTCTTCGAATTCCACCGGCACATGGATTTCGGCGGGAATGAATTGCTGGTCAAGGTAGATCTGCTTCAGCAGCGCGGAGAAGAACAGGGGCTCGTCGAATTCCGCCTGGTCCTCCCAGAAAAACTCGCGGCGGTCGACGATCTGGCCGTTGCGCAGGTGGAACAGGTTGCAGGCGACCAGCGGCGGCTCGGCATAGCAGGCGAAGATATCGACATCGTCGCCTTTGGCCGCGGCCATCTTCTGGCGCTCCTCGATCTCTTCCACGGTGGTGAGCAGGTCGCGCAGGCCGGCGGCTTCCTCGAAGCGCGTATCATCCGACGCCGTCTGCATGCGCGCGCGCAATGCGCGGGCCAGGTCCAGGTGCCGTCCTTCGAGAAACAGTTTGATGTTTCGCACGGCGCCGGAATAGGCGTCGTCGGTGGTGAGACCCTCGACGCACGGCCCCAGACATCGGTGAATGTGGTACTGCAGACACGGCTTGGGATGGAAGCGTGTCAGGTCCACTTTGCAGGACGGCACCAGAAAGTGACGGTGAATAAAGTGCACCAGGCGGTGCGCGAGGTTGGCGGGGAAGTAGGGGCCGAAGTAGGTGGAGCCGTCCTTGCGCAGCCGCCGCGTGACGTAAACCCGCGGATAGCGCTCCTGCGTGAGCTTGATGTATGGGTAGGTCTTGTCATCGCGCAGCAGGATGTTGAAGCGCGGTTTGTACTGCTTGATCAGGTTGTTCTCGAGCGCCAGCGCTTCCTTTTCGTTGTCGACCAGGATGTAGTCGACGTCGCGCGCTTCGGCGATGAGAGTGCCGGTCTTGATGTCGGCCAGCTTATCTTCGAGGAAGTAGCTGCGGACGCGAAGGCGCAGGCTTTTGGCCTTGCCGACGTAAATTACGCGGCCGGCCGCGTCTTTGTATAGATACACTCCGGGCAAAAGCGGAAGCTGGGCAGCCTTGTCACGGAGTTCCATCGAGGGACGGCTATATAATTCAATTATGGCATGCTGGGTTTTGGCGCTGGTGGCAGCGCTGGCCGCACCGGTTTACGCGCAGGATACGAAGCCTGCGCAGCCGCCCGCCAAAGGGCAGCAGGAACTGAAAAAAGACCGCGGCCAGCCGCAGGGCGAAAAGGAAGAATTGCCGCCCGAAGAGGACAAGGATCGCGCGCCCAAAGAGTATTCTTTCAACCCGTTGCAGGCCGAAAAGGAAGTGCGGGTGGGCAATTATTACTTCCACAAGGGCAAATTTCGCGCGGCCGCCATGCGCTTTCGCGAGGCTACCCAGTGGAACCAGGCGAACGCGGAAGCGTGGTTAAAGCTGGGCGAAGCGCAGGAAAAAGCCAAGGACAAGCCGGCGGCGAAAGACGCCTACGCGAAGTATCTCGAGGTTTCTCCCGACGCGAAGAATGCCGACGAGATCCGCAAGAAGATGGAGAAGATGAAATAGCCGTCAGCTATCGGCTGGCGGTCGATCGGCTACCGGGCCAGGATACTGGATCTCGGGGAGGCCGGCCCAAGGGCCGTCCAGGGCCTCGCGGATCTTGTCCGTCAGGGCGGCGCCAGTGAATGGCTTGGCGAGGAAGATCGAAGGGCCGGGCTCCAACTGCCGCACCACCGCGTCGCCGGTGTAACCCGACATGAAAACGATGCGGAGATCGGGGCGCAGCCGCGCGATGTGGCGCGCCATTTCGTAGCCGTCCATGTTGGGCATGAGCAGATCGGTCAGGACCAGGGTGATTCCGCCGGTGCGTTCGACGAGCCGCAACGCCTCGCCTCCATCCTTGGCTTCGAGGCAGGTATAGCCGGCTTGCGTGAGCAGGGTGCAAACCATCTGGCGGATGGAGGCAACATCGTCCACCACCAGGATGGTCTCGACGGGCGGGCTATTCTCGACAAGGTCCAAAATCAACATCCTCCGACCAAAATCTGGATGCAACACGGTTGCCAAAGTGTGCACCGAGTTGCCCTCGAATAGAGACCATTGATATAATTGATCTTCGAGTTAAAGGGAGATTTCCGTCTTATGGCACGAGTTTGCGAAGTTTGTGGCCGCGGCCCCCAGTTCGGCCACAAGATCAGCCACGCCCACAACGTCACCAACCGCCGTTGGAACCTGAACCTGCAGTCGGTGCGCGCCCTGGTGAACGGCGCCGGCAAGCGCATGCGCGTGTGCGCGTCCTGTATCCGGTCGAACAAGGTTCAGAAGGTCGCGTAGCCTCCTCGAAATCCGCATTTTCTTCTTGACCCTCACGCTGCGTCAGGCCTGACCCTGTTCCAAGAGGCAGCGGCGTGTAATGACAATGGACGCATTCCGCTTTTCCGATAAATAGCTTGAGACCCGCCTTGGCATCGCGGCTAATGGCATTGCGCTGCCCGGCGACATAGCGGTCGAACGGCGCATTGCGGCTAACGAGCCTTCTGAGATATGCCTCAATGGCCTTGCCGTAATTCACCAGAATCCGGTTGATGATCTCCTTGTCAGCGGAGGTCAAGCCGTTCCAATTAGCCGTGTCGGTGTAGGGTGAGCCCGTCGCGGGAAATCGCCGGTAGTCAGCCACGCCCGGATCGAGCGGCCACTCCGGAAACGCGTCGTTGTAATCGCGGCGATAGTGTTCGAACATAACGTGCGCAAGCTGCAGCCGGCTGCCATTTTGAACAGGCGGGCCTTCCGGCTCGCTTTAAGCGTCGAACCACTCGGAGTCGGAGAAGCCATCGTTCTCACGCCAGTGCGCCCCAGACTTGGGGTGGATGTAAAAGACGGTATTGACGACGCTGCTCACGTTGCGAGTCATCCAAAGCGAGCCCAGTGCCGTCGCGTTCGGAACAGCCCCGCCATTATTCGACCGAATGTCGAAGAGCCACTTCGATTCCGGCATATGGCAATTGCGGCATGCGATCTTGCCGGCCTCGCCGATGTCGCCGAGCTGCCCTTCCTGGCGGGTGCCCGTTTGAATCGGACCGAGAGGCGCGGCTCGAAAAAGAGTTTGTCCCAGAAGCGCCGCAGCGGGCGAATCGCGATACTTATCGTGGTGTCCAGAGGCAGGCCCGGCAATGGGGATAGCGTGTTGATAATCGCCCACTCCTGCCGCGAAAAACCTTCGCTGTCGGCATCATCGGTGTGCGAGGACTGGCTCCAGACCACGAACCCCGCCGACCCGAGCAACAGGCCAAAGCCCAGCGCCGCCTTCCGCATCGCTCACCTCCACGGTCGGGGACCCGTTATCCCGCGAATCCGCCTCGGCAAGAATAAACCCGTTCGCTCGTCACCTCAACAGCTTTTCGCCTGGTAGTCGAACGCCCTTCTTCCGCTTGTGCGATATGACACGGCATCGGCGCGCTTTCCAGAGGCAACTCGAAATTAATTTCGAGGTTGTGTAGCCTGTCACCGAAACTCACAGAGCGTAGCGCTTCATCTTGTTGATCAGGCCCTGGCGGCTCAGGCCCAGCACGCGGGCGGCCTGCTGCTGATTGTTGCGCGTGGTCTGCAGCGCCTCCTGAATCATGCGCTGCTCCAGGTCCGCGATCGCCGTCTTCAGCGACTGCGCCTTCGCCTTTTCGGGCTTTGCCCGATCGTGCGCCGGCGATGGGATGCCCTCCAGCAGGTCGTCCTCCCCGATCACGGGCTGGCGCGCGCAGGCCGCCATCCGCATCACCTCGTTGCGGAGCTGGCGCACGTTTCCCGGCCACGGCGCCGCCGCCAGCTTGCGCATCACGCCGGTCGAGAACTCCATCGCCGGCTGGCCCGTCTCGCGGCAATAGTCACGCAGGAACTGGTTCGCCAGCAGAGGGATCTCCTCGCGAATGTCGCGCAACGGCGGCATGTGGATGTGGATCACCTTGATGCGGTAGTACAGGTCTTCGCGAAACCCGCCCTTGGTGATTTCGGCTTCGAGGTCTTTGTTGGTCGCGGCCAACAGCCGCACATCCACGGGGATCGAAGTGCGCCCGCCCACCCTCTCGACTACGCGCTCCTGCAGCACGCGCAGGATCTTGGCCTGGGCGCCGATCGAAAGGTCGCCGATCTCGTCCAGAAACAGCGTGCCGCCGTCCGCCTTTTGAAACTGGCCCACGCGCGGCTGCACCCCGGTAGCGACACCCTTTTCGATGCCGAACAGCTCGCTCTCGAGCAGCGTCTCCGGCAGCGCCGCGCAGTTCAGGGCCACGAACGGCTTGCGTGCACGCGCACTGGTGTAGTGGACCGCCTTCGCCACCAGCTCCTTGCCGGTGCCGCTCTCACCCGTGATCAGCACGTTCACCAGGCTGTCGCGGATGCGCTCGATGAGACGCACTACCTGCTGGATCTTTTGGCCCGTGCCGATGATCCCGTGAGTGGAATAGCGGTTCTCGACCTCGCGCCAAAGATGCGCGTTCTGCTGTACCAGCTCGTCCTGATTGCGGCGCAGTTCGCCGATGAGCTGCGCGGTCTCAATCGCAATCGCGGCGTGCGACGCCAGCGCGATAAGCGACTCTTCGTCGCGCGCGGTGAAGGCGCCGGTGCGCTTGTTCAGCACCTCGAACGCGCCGATGATCTCGCCCTGCTGATTGCGCATCGCCACCGCCAGCAGGTTTTGCGTGCGGTATCCGGTCTGGCCGTCGATGGCATCGTAGAACCGGGAATCACCGTAGGCGTCGCGTACGTTAATCGTGTTGCCGGTGAGCGCGGCTTGGCCCGCAATCCCCAGCCGCGCGTCGAACCGCAGGATCTCCTCGCTTCCCAACGCCACCTTCGACCACAGCTCGTTCCGTTCGCGATCGAGCAGGAAGATGCTGGCGCGGTCGCACTCCAGCAGGTTGGTAGCTTCGTGGGCGATCAGGTCGAGCAGCGCGCCGAGGTCCCGCTCCGAGTTCATCTTCCGGCAGATGGCGAGAATCGCGCTTAACTTTTCATGCAGCTCGGGCTGGGAGAGAGCGCCCATGGCCGCTAGTCTAGCTTACTAGCGGTTCCATGTCCATGAAGTAGACACGCTGCCAAGCCGGTTGACCGACCGCAACGTAATTTACAGCACGTTTACCATGGAGACGATGAAATAAAATGACTTACTAGCTGGTCGAGTTTGGCGCAGCACTTGCCATACGAGATATGCCGGAAGGTGCTCGAAAGCCGGAGGGAGCCGGAGCGCGGATGATCGGAGGACATCCGCTCCCGGTTCTTGGGACCGTTCCAGGCGAATCAACTGGGCCACACCCTCCCGCCGCGACAGACCGCTCATCGCGCGCGTGCCGCTGCCGGCGCGCCATGCGGAAGGCGACGACGCCGCATGCACCCACGCAGGCAGGAAGCGCGGTGAACAGCGCGATCATTGCGGCGCCCGCCCGGGGGATCTGACGTCATCACGACCGCAGCCAGGAACGGTTTGCCCAGGCACCTTCCGGCGACGCCGGTGGGCCAGTCCGTGCTCCTCATACCGCCGCGTCGCGCGGTCGCGCTCCCGGTCGGCCTGGTCGAGAAAGCCTTGCAGTTGTGGTGTCTGTACGATGAACTTGGACAGTTCCCGGTAGCGGATGATGGCATCGCAGGCAAGCAATGTCAACTCGCGACAGACGGGACATTTCAGAGTGGCTTGCATCATGGCGCTCTGCATACCAGCCTGACACTCCTCGCGGACTTGCCGATGGTTAATCCGTGGGAATCCGGCCAGGATCTTGCGGGTACAGGCAACCCCATTTGGGGGTGCCGTCCCTGACGGGGCAATCCCGGTATAGTCGGATTGTTGACCTATGTCCGCCACTCGCATACACCGCTACCGCATGCAGAATCGATGGACCGGAAACCTTGGGACCGGGACATCCGCCTACACCGCCTACAGCCGCGACTTTGAATTGAGCGCCGAGGGAAAGGCGGCGCCGGTCGCCGGGTCATCCGACCCGGTCTTCCGCGGCGACGCGGCGCGCTACAACCCCGAGGATCTGCTGGTGGGGGCGCTCTCCTCCTGTCACATGCTCTGGGTGCTGCACCTGTGCGCCGACGCAGGCATCACCATCGTCGAGTATGTGGATGAAGCCGAAGGCGAGATGGTCGAACACGCGGATGGCTCAGGCGAATTCACGCGCGTACGACTGCGTCCGCGGATGAAGATCACCGACCTGGCGCGCGCCGCCGAAGCCCAGCAGATTCACGACCGGGCGCACTCCGTTTGCGCACTAGCGAGGTCGATGAACTTTCCCGTAGAGGTGGAAGCAAAAGTTACGGTCTGAGCACTACCTTCATCAGGCCGCGCTCGCCGCGGTGGAGGCGGGCGAACCATGACGCGCCCTCTTCCAGCGGCGCCACGGCCGAGATCAGCGGGGCTACCTGAATCTTGCCTTCGGCCATCAGGCGGATGCACTCCGGATACTCGCCGCTCGAGGCGCACGAGCCTTGCAGGCGCAATTGCCGGGACACCACGGCCTGCAGCGGAATCTCGACTGACGGCGCAATGTTTCCCACCAGCGTGACGGTTCCGCCCTTGCGTACTCCGTCGATCGCGGTCCGCACGGAGGCCTGGTTGCCTACGCAGTCGATGGTGAGATCCGCGTCCACGACCGAGGCCACCGGCTCGGCTCCGAACCCCTGCGCCAGTTCCAGGCGCGACGGATCGGGCTCGATCGACAGCACGCGCGCCGCTCCTTTTGCGCGCAGCGCCTGAATCGTCAGCAGGCCGATCATGCCGGCGCCGATCACACAGCAAGTGCCGTCGAGCGGCCCGCTGAGCGACACGGCGTGGACGGCAACTGAAACGGCTTCGATTAGCGCCGCCTGCTCGTAGGTCAGGTTGTCCGGCAGCGGGCAGATAATCCGGCGCGGGACGGTGACATACTCGGCGAAGGCGCCGTGGCGGCGATACGGCCCCGGCGAAACGCCCAGCACTTGCCGGTTGTCGCAAAGGTTGACCTGCCCGCGCAAGCAGAACGCGCACTGGCCGCAGTAAATGGTGGAATCGAACGTCACGCGCTCGCCGGTGCCGACGATTTCGCCGGCGGCCTCATGCCCCATCACCAGCGGCGGAATGCGCCGTCCGGTGGAACCATCCAGGCCGTGCACGTCGGAGCCGCAGATGCCGCAGGCGCGGACGCGGATGAGTACTTCGTCCGGGCCGGGCTGGGGTTCGGGCATGTCGACCAGTTGCAGATCGTTGTACTGCTGGAGCATGAGAGCGCGCATATGATTACATTACCCCGTTTGGCGAAGGGGCCGCCGCAGGTAAGGCGAAATCTGAGTGGGGTATCTATCGGTGGGTGAGTGACGTACCATGGAGGCAGATATAAAAGGACGCCAACGCTCAATGAGTCCAGATGACCAGGCAGTCATGCGTGCTATCGTGCGCGAGGAAGTCGCCGCCATCGTGCGTACGGAAGTCGTCATCGCCATCACTGCCTCCGAGCAGCGTATCACCAACGCCACCACTGCCAACCTGTCCGACCTCCGCGAGGAAATCAAGGGCCGCTTCGACCGTGTAGACCAGCGCTTCGACACCACCGACCGCAGGTTGGAACGTGTAGAAAACCAGCTCTACACACTCACGCTCCAGACCGCCGGCATGGGCAAGTCCCTCACGGACGCGGAGCGTCTGGACAGCGCCACTGCCGCCACGCTCGCCGCCCAGCAGCGCGCCTTTGACAGCATGCTGGCCCGACTCAAGGCCCTCGAAGAGAAGGCCACCAAGCAGCAGCCACCACCCACGCAACAGTAGGCTTGCGTTCTACTCGCCAATCGAAACCAGCATGGTGCAATGGTTATCCATGCTTGTAACAAACCGTCCGCCGCCTCGCAGGTATTTCAGGTAATATGATTTCTTCCAGTTCGTGGGGAGGAAATCAAATGCAGGATACGAAAGAAGGGATCAGCCGCCGTAGTATTTTTCAGACCGTGTCCGCCGCGTCGCTTGCCATGGCCGCCGCAGCCAATGCCGAGGCGCCGCCGCCGCAGCACGAAGTGAAATTCGAGCCGCTGCCGACCTTCAAGTACAACATCGAAAGCGGCAAGGGCTGGGTCGGCGATGCCGGCTCCGCTAAGGAAGCGACGGCCGCCGAGTTTCCCATTTCGCAGAGCATCGCGGGCGTTTCCATGCGGCTCAAGCCGGGCGCGATTCGCGAGTTGCACTGGCATTCGCTCGCGGCCGAGTGGGCCTATATGCTGGAAGGCCGGGTCCGCGCTACCGTGATCGGCCCCAACGGGCAATCCGAGATCTCCGATTTCCAGGTCGGCGACACGTGGTATTTCCCGAGAGGCCACGGCCACCTGCTGCAAGGACTCGGTCCAGGCGAGGCTCACTTCCTGCTCGGGTTCGATAACGGGCACTTCTCCGAGTTCGGCACCTTTGGTATTACGGACTGGATCGCCAACACGCGCCCCGAAGTGCTGGCGCACAACTTCGGCGTGCCGCTCGACGTCATCGCGCAGTTCCCGAAAAAAGAGATCTACATCGGCCCCGGCAAGGTGCCGGCGAACGCCATCGAGAACATGCGCGACGGCGCGCTTCAGTCCAGCCAGTTCCAACACAAGTACCGGCTCGACCAGCAGCCGCCCAAAGTCTTCCCGGGCGGCCGGGAGTTCATCGTCTCGCAGAAGGAATTCCCCATCCAGTCGACGCTCACCGCCGTGCGCATGGACTTGGAGCCCGGCGCACTGCGCGAGATGCACTGGCACCCGCATGCCGACGAGTGGCAGTATTACGTCCGCGGGCGTTCGCGCGTCACCGTCTTCGGGTCCCACGGACGCGTGCGCACGGAAGAGTTCGGCCCTGGCGACGTCGGGTTCATCCAGCAGGGCTTCGGCCATTACGTCGAACAGATCGGCACCGAGCCAACCGAGATTCTGATTCTCTTCAACAGCCCCGAGTTTCAGGAGATCTCGCTCAACAACTGGCTGGGCGGCAACCCCACTTCGATCCTCATGGACAACTTCGGCCTCTCGAAGGAGGTCGTGGACCGGCTGCCCAAACGCGAAACCGGCATTCTCGCAAAAAGGGCCTGAAATGACCCCAACGCGCAGAACTTTCCTGAAGGCAAGCGCGCTCGGTTCGGCGTTGCGGTTGGATCTGGCGCCAGCTTACGCGCAGTCGCGCGAGCTGAAAATCTCGCGCACCACGGAGACGCGATCCACGTGCCCGTATTGCTCGGTGAGCTGCGGCGTCATCATCCACACGCTGGGCGACAAGGCGAAGAACGTCACTCCGCAGGTGGTCCACGTGGAGGGCGATCCGGACCATCCCATCAACCGCGGCACTCTGTGTCCGAAGGGCTCGTCGCTGCAGCAGGACATCGTAAACGACCGGCGCCTGCTGAAGCCGCAGGTGCGGAGGCCGGGCTCGGACCATTGGGAAGACATCGCGTGGGATACGGCCATCGAAGAGATCGCACAGCGGGTCAAGAAGACGCGCGATGAGACTTTCGTCGAGAAGGATGCGCAAGGGCGCACCGTGAACCGCTGCGAAGGCATCGCGTGGAACGGCGGCTGCACCGATACCAACGAGTTCAACTACCTGGTGGTCAAGACCATGCGCAGCCTGGGGGTCTGCTACCTGGAAAACCAGGCTCGTGTTTGACACGGCCCCACGGTCTCCAGTTTGGGGGCCACGTTCGGAAGAGGGGCCATGACCAACGGGTGGGTGGATATCAAGAACACCGACATGATGCTGATCATGGGCGGCAACCCGGCCGAAAACCATCCGTGCGGCTTCAAGTGGCCCATCGAGGCGAAGCGCCAACGCAACGCCAAGATGATTGTGGTGGACCCGCGCTTCACGCGCACCGCCGCCACCGCCGACCTGTTTCTGCAAATCCGCTCCGGCGCCGACATCGTGTTCCTGGGCGGGTTCATCAAGTACGCCATCGACAACGGGCGCATCGCGAAGGATTACCTGCTGCACTACACCAACGCGGCGTTTATCATCCACGAGGGATTCGAACTTCCGGAAGACGGCCTTTTCTCCGGTTGGGATGGCACGACCTACGATAAGTCCACTTGGGTCTACGAGACCAAAGGCGGGGCCGATTCGCCTGCCTACGATTTTACGCTGGAGCATCCCCGCTGCGTCTTTCAGCTCCTGAAGAAGCACTTCTCGCGCTATACGCCGGAGATGGTAGAGCGCATCACGGGGATCGCGCGCGACCAGTTCCTGAAAGCCGCCGACCTCTTCACCTCCATCCGCAAAGACGGTGACATGAAGAAGGCGGCGACGATCATCTACGCCGTCGGCTGGACGCAGCACAGCTTCGGCACGCAGATCATCCGCACGGCCGCGATCCTGCAACTGCTCATGGGTAACGTGGGGCGCGCCGGCGGCGGCGTCAACGCGCTGCGCGGGCATTCCAACATTCAGGGCGCCACCGACATGGCCGGCGTGTTCGACATCCTACCTGGGTATCTGAAGATGCCAGTGCCGGCGGATGCGGATTTCAAAACTTACGTGGATCGCATCACGCCCAAGGCCTCCAAGCCCGCGCCATGGGAGTCGTTCAACTACTGGTCGAATACATCGAAATTCGCGGTGTCGTTCCTCAAGGCGATGTTCGGCGACGCCGCCACCAAACAGAATGATTGGGCCTTCCACTACCTGCCGAAGATCGACCGCCGGTACTCGTGGGCCGAGATCTGGGACGACATGTACGCCGGCCACATCAAGGGTCTGCTGGCGTTCGGCATGAACGGCGTGGCGATCGGCCCGAATGCGCAGAAGAATATCGACGCCTTGAAAAAGGCCGAGTGGCTGGTGGTCTGCGAGATTTATCCCGACGAGACCAGCGAGTTTTGGCGGGCCCCCGGCACCACGCCCGAACAGATGAAGCAGATCGGCACCACGGTCTACCGCCTGCCGGGCGCGGGGTTCGCGGAGAAGGACGGCACGTTCGTCAACTCCGCCCGTTGGCTGCAATGGAAGAACGTGGCGGTGCCGCCGCCCGGGCAGGCGAAGCTCGATCAGGAAATTCTGGCGCGCATTTTCCTGCGGGTGCGCGAGCTGTATCAAAAGGACGGCGGCAAGTTCCCCGACCCGGTCCTGCACGCGGCGTGGAACTACACCGACCCGCACAATCCGTCGCTCTCGGAAGTGGCGAAGGAGATCAATGGGCGCGCGTTGGCCGATCTTCCGGAGACTCCCGTGAAAGCGGGCCAGCAGCTTCCCGGCTTCGGCCTGCTGCGCGACGACGGCACCACCTCGAGCGGCAACTGGCTCTATTGCGGCTCCTGGACCGAAGCCGGTGCGCAGATGCAACGCCGCGGCACCGACGATCCATCGGGCCTCGGCGTGTATCCGAACTGGGCGTGGTCGTGGCCGGCCAACCGGCGCGTGCTGTATAACCGCGCGTCCTGCGATCCCGAAGGCCGCCCCTGGGACCCCGAGCGCAAGCAGATCTGGTGGAACGAATCGCTGCAGCGCTGGGTGGGCAGCGACGTGCCGGACTTCAAAGCCGACTCGCCCCCCAAGGATCATATGGGCCCGTTCATCATGAATCCCGAGGGCGTGGGCCGCCTCTTCGCGCCGCTTGCGGATGGCCCGTTCCCCGAGCACTACGAACCGACCGAGAGTCCCGTCGCCAATCCGCTGCATCCGAATCAGTCATCTAGTCCGATGGCGAAGAAATTCAAATCGGCGCTGGATAAGTACGGCACGGCGGCCGAAGGCTACAACATCATTTGCACCACATATCGGCTGACCGAGCACTACCATTACTGGACGAAGAACAATCCGATGAACGTGCAACTGGTTCCCGAACCATTCATCGAGATCCCGGTGGAACTGGCCGACGACCTGGGTGTCCGCGGAGGCGAGCCTCTCAAGGTGACGAGCGCGCGCGGCCACTACATCGCGAAAGCCATGGTGACGCGGCGCATCAAGCCGATGACGATCGACGGCAAGAAGACGTACCAGATCGGCCTGCCGATCCACTGGGGCTATCGCGGGATTGTCGAAGACGACGGCCGGACGGCGTTGACACTGGCCAACATGCTCTCGCCCGCGGTGACGGATCCGAATGCGTTTACGCCCGAGTTCAAGGGATTCCTGGTGAAAGTGGAAAAGGTTTGAGTTCCAACCTGAGGATTCAGAAAATCTCGGCGCATCCCGGGCCGGTGCCGGGCGCCGGGGCACAGCGGCAGCAGACCGTCGCCAAGCTCATCGACACCACTACCTGCATCGGGTGCAAAGCCTGCGAAGTTGCCTGCCTCGAATGGAACGATCTGCCGTTTCGGGAAACGGTTTTCCAGAACAGCTACCAGACCATGCCCGAGACGGCGTGGAATTACTGGAACCTGATCAAGTTCACCGAGCACAATCGCGAAGACGGCACGTTCCAGTGGCTCATGCGCAAGGACCAGTGCATGCACTGCGCCGACCCCGGGTGCCTCGCGGCGTGCCCCGCCGACGGCGCCATCGTGCAATACCAGAACGGCATCGTCGATTTCCAGCAGGACTACTGCATCGGCTGCCAGTATTGCGTCACCGGTTGCCCATTCAACATCCCGCGGTTCAATCCGGAGTCGAAGAAGATGTTCAAGTGCACACTGTGCACCGATCGCGTTTCGCAGGGGCTCGAGCCCGCCTGCATCAAGGCGTGCCCCACCGGATGCCTGCACTTCGGCACTAAGGACGATATGAAGGCGCTGGCTGAAACGCGCGCCCAGCAGCTTCGCGAGCATTCCGGATTCGCGCACGCAGGCGTCTACGATCCGCCGGGCGTCGGCGGCACCAGCGTGATCTACGTGCTGCATGACGTTACCAACCCGGAGGTGTACGGCGGCCTGCCCTCGAATCCGCGCATTCCGTGGAGCGTCCGCATCTGGAAGGGGCCGCTGAAGTGGCTCGGCAATCTGGCGATCGTCGGCGGGCTGATCGGCGTGACGCTGCACTACCTGCGGTTCGGTCCCAAGGACGTCGAGGGCGACAAGTGAAACTCCTGCGCTATACGCTCGTCGAGCGCATCATCCACTGGCTGGCCGCGATTTCGTACATGTACGTGCTGCTGACGGGGCTGGCGTTCTACTCACCGCACCTCTACTGGATCGCCACGCTGCTCGGCAGCGGACCCACATCGCGCTACTGGCATCCGTGGGTGGCGCTGGTGTTTCTGGCGTCGATCGCGTGGATGCTGCGCGCTTGGATCGCCGACATGCGCATCACCGCCGCGGACCGCGCGTGGGGCAAGGCCATGAACCATTATGTCCGCAACGAGGACGAGGATCTGCCGCCCATCGACCGCTTCAACCTCGGCCAGAAATACTTTTTCTGGGCGATGCTGTGGGCGTCGATTGCGCTGCTGGTCTCGGGCGCGGTGCTGTGGTTTCCCGAGAAGATCCCGTGGAGCCTGCGCGCGGTTCGTTACATCGCGGTGCTGGTGCACGTAGGTTCAGCGCTGGTCACCATCGGCGCGTTTATCATTCACGTCTACATGGGGACGGCCGTGGTGCGCGGCGGCTTCACGTCGATCATCCGCGGCGAAGTCTCGGCCGCATGGGCGAAGACCCACCATCGCCTCTGGTACGAGAGAATCGTTAAACGTGACAACTTGGGACCGGCGCATCGAGCGCGCTGAAGAACTGGCGCGGGAATATCCCGCGGCCGCGGAGGCGCTGCGATTTTACGTCCGCATCGCGGAGTTGCAAAAGGTCAACGCCCCGCGAGAAGAGTTCGTGAAGCTGGTGGGGGATGTGGACTCGGAGCCGCGGCCGTTAAGGAGCGGTGGGGCGTCCTGCCCGAATTGCTCCGCCAGTCCGTTCCTCGCTGTCCTCCGCCCGGCCGCGGAAGGGGGCGCCCGGTCGCTGCTCTGCTCCGCCTGCTTTAGCGAATGGCCCTTCAATCGCCTGCTCTGTCCCGCGTGCGGCGAACAGGACTACGCCAAACTTCCCGTCTACACCGCCGAACAATTCCCGCACATCCGCATCGATGCGTGCGACGCCTGCAACACGTACGTGAAGACGATCGACCTCACGCGCAACGGCCTCGCCGTCCCCGAAGTGGACGACATCGCGTCCATCGCTCTCGACCTTTGGGCGCAGGAGCAGGGCTACGTCCGCCTCCAGCCAAACGTTTTGGGAATCTAATGCAGATACGCCGGGCTATTTCTTCACAGGCGTAATATCGGTCACCGGAAGGTCCCAGTGGGCCAGCAGGATCTCGAATCGCCGTTGTTCCTCGCGCTTGTAAGTTGCCTGGTCAGGCCAGAGTTGCTTGATCGTGCGCTCTTCGTCAGGACTGGCCGTTGTCGCCAAGGTCGAATTCTTGAACCGAATCGTAACGCGATAATCCCAGCGGCCATCCTCTGTCATATGGTTGGCAGGCTGCTCGATTTTCACCGAGATCATGCGGCCGCTCTCGACGTTCTTCTGGAGCAACGGATAGTGGTTTTTCAGGAAGAGTTGCAGGAATTCCTGTTGACGGCCCCACTGCACCTTGTAGTAATACTCCAAAGTGTAGGGCTGGTCAGGTGCACCCTGTGGCGGGGCGCCCTGGGCGAGCAGCGGCCCTGCAGACACTGAAATCAATAGTGCAGCCAGTAAGCTTCTCATAGATCCCTTTCAATCGATTCGATTACATGATAGGTACCACAAAATGCAGGTTAGCGACGGGCGGTCACGGCGTCTGTGTACTTTTTGGCGACCCACGCGATTGCCAGGATGGCGAGTCCGATTCACCGAGCGCCCCACCGGATACCGCGCGGCGGCGGCGACCGCCACATCCTTGAACGGCGTACCGTTGCCGCCCACGCGATATTCTGATCCCACGTAGCGAGTCTGTTGAACGTAGTATTCGTACCAAAGCAGAGTCAGATGATTTCGCCCGGTACTGCGCGCGGTCGAGGAGAGAACCTTTCCGTCGGCAGTGGGCCAGTTGAGGCTGCTCCATCCCCTGCATAGCGTGGGCAATCCATATAACAGGACCAGGCTGCCGATCACTACCAGCGCCGTCGCGGTCTTGGAGCGCCTCGGCTGTTTCGGGCGCTCTTTGCGGGCATCCGCGAGGCCAGCCAGCATGAGCAGAAGTCCGACGGCGACCGCCAGGAGGGAATCCAGTTCCGGTCCTGGTTCCAGCACAGACTCCGATGGATTCCACGGATTCACCGCCACCTGCACGGACTCGCCCACCGGATAGCGCGCCTGGATGGAATCCACAAGCCAGTTACGGATCCGAACCCGATTGAACACAAATTGAAAGCGGTACAGGTTTCCCCTGTACTCGCTGCCCTGGTAAGCATACTTGTAGCGGACATCGACCTGGTATTTACGGAATCCCTGCTCCGGCGAAAAGTAAACGATCGACCCTGGAACCTTCGGCCAGAAGAGACTCAGCGTGCCCATGACCAGCGCCGCTCCGCTGAAGTAAACGGCAGCCGCGCCAAGCAGCAGAACGATCCAATCGCGCGCGGATTTCGGCTTCCGGAAGGCGATCAGTAGACAAGGCTACCGCGGTTGCGGAAGCCCTCATCCCGTAACCATTCGGGGCTCGGCACGTCATGTCATACTACGGAGTTCCGGAGGGTACCTATGCTTTCCCGCCGCACGTTTCTGGAAACCAGCGCCGCCGCCATGGCTGCCCGCCTGTTCGCGGCGCCGCAGGACGCGAAGAAACCCAACAAAGAGCTGGAGAATCTGGGTGCGGTCGCCATCGCCGAGGCCAAGAAGCTCAAGGCGACTTACTGCGACATCCGCATCATCCGCGCGCGCAACCAGTTCGTCTCAGTCCGGCTGAATCCGGAGCGCGGCACGGGGAAGACGCTCGAGGTTCCCGGTGTTTCCGATGGCGGATCGTTCGGCTTCGGCGTGCGCGTCATCGTGGACGGCGCATGGGGTTTCGCGGCATCGCCGCTCGTGAAGGCGGACGAAATCGCGCGCATCACGGGCGAGGCCGTCGAGGTCGCCAAGGCTAACGCGGTGTTGAAATCGAAGCCCGTCGTGCTGGCTCCCGTCCCCGCCTACCACGACTACTGGCGTACGCCGCACGAACGCGATCCGTTCTCGGTGCCCCTCGAAGAGAAGCTGGAGCTCATCCGCAAAGCCGCGGCCGAGGTCAAGAAAGAGCAGCAGGTCTTCTCCGCTAACGCCGTACTCGTCTTTCGCTCGGAAGACAAGTACTTCACTTCTTCGGATGGTTCCTCGATTCAACAGCTCAACCTGCAGACCTACGGCATCGTGTCCGCCACCGCGGTGGATCTGCAAAAAGGGCTCTCGAAGACGCGCCGTTACCAGCCGCCGCCCGTCACCGCCGGGTACGAATTCGTTCCTGTGATGAACCTGGTGGAGAATGCGCAGCGCATCCGGGCGGAGGTGGTCGAGCATCTCAAAGCGCCGCCCATCGAGGCGGGAAAGAAGGACCTGGTTCTGCTTCCGACCCACCTCTGGCTGACGATTCACGAGAGCATCGGCCACTCGACCGAGCTTGACCGCGCCCTCGGCTACGAGGCCAATTACGCCGGCACCAGCTTCCTCACCACCGATAAGCTGGGCAAGGAGCGCATCGGCAGCGACCTCATCAACATTTGGGGCGACCGCACCACGGAGAAGGGCCTTGCCACCACCGGCTACGACGATGATGGCGTGAAGGCCACCAAGTTCCCCATCATCGAAAAGGGAATTTTCAAGCACTATCAGACCATCCGCGACCAGGCCGCGCTCGTCGGCGAAAAGGAATCGCGCGGCTGCTGCTATGCGGATAGCTGGTCGAGCGTACCCTTCCAGCGCATGCCCAACGTTTGGCTCGAACCGGGCAAGCCGGACGCCACGCTCGACGACCTGATCGCGGGCGTCGACGATGGAATTCTGATCGATGGCGACGGCAGTTTCTCGATCGACCAGCAGCGCTACAACTTCCAGTTTGGCGGCGACGCTTTCTACCGCATCAAGGGCGGCAAGAAGCAGGGGATGGTTTCGCGCGTCGCTTACCAGGCGCGCACCACTGATTTCTGGCAGGCCTGCGACGCCATCGCCGGTCCCGCCTACTGGCAGCAGTACGGCGCACCTAACGACGGTAAAGGCGAGCCTGCACAGAGCAACTCCGTAAGCCACGGCTGCTCGCCCGCGCGCTTCCGGCAGATCAACGTCATCCAGACCGACTAAGCGGGGGAAAGCATGCTGACGAAAGAACAGGCACAGAAACTCGCCGAAAAGGTGATCTCGTTTTCGACCTTCCCGGAGTGCCAGGTCAACATCGGCAACTCGGAGCAGGCGTTCATTCGCTTCGCCCTGAACGGCATCACCACTTCGGGCTTCGTGGCCCAGCAGTTCCTCTCCGTCTCGGTGACGAAGGACGCCAAGAGCGGCAACACCAACGTGGACGAGTTCGATGACGCCACGCTGCGCGACGCTGTGAAGCGCGCCGAGCGACTGGCGCTGATCCAGCCGGCCAATCCCGAAAACGTGCCGCCGCTCACGGCGCAGAAATATCCGGCATTGGACAATTTCGCCGAAGGGACGGCGCGCGCGCGCAACCCGGTGATGATCCCGCACGTGCGCGCCATCATCGAAGCCGCCAAAGCGAAATCGCTGGTGGCCGCCGGATACTTCGAACGCACTGCGGGCATCTCCGCTCTCGCCAACAAGGCCGGCAATTTCGGTTTCGCGCGCACCACCGATTCCAATCTTGCCGCCACCGTGCGCAACGCCGAGGGCACCAGCTCGGGATGGGCCGCCAAGCCGGCGGTGCGCATCGAGGAGATTTCGGGCGAGGAGATCGGCAAGACTGCCGTCGGCAAATGCCTGGCATGGAAGAATCCGAAGCGGCTCGATCCGGGCAAGTACACCGTGGTGCTCGAACCTACGGCGGTGGGCGACCTGGTTCCGCTGATGGCGTTCTCCATGTCGGCGCGCGGCGCCGAGCAGGGGCAAAGCTTCCACGCCAAGAAGGGTGGCGGCACGCTGGTCGGCGAAAAAATGTTCCCTGAGTCGATCACGCTGCGCTCCGACCCCGCCAATCCGCTTTATCCCATGGTGCCGTGGGGCAACGGCGGTCTTCCGTTCGAACCCGTGCCGTGGATCGAAGGCGGAGTGGTGAAGAACCTCTTCTACGATCGGTATTGGGCCGGTAAAGCCGGCAAGAAGGCGACGCCCGCACCCGGCGCGCTGGTGCTGGACGGCGGCTCCAAATCGCTAGACGAGTTGATCGCTTCGGTGGACCGCGGCCTGCTGGTGACGCGCTTCTGGTACATTCGCGTGGTGAACCCGCAAACGGTTCAGCTCACCGGGTTGACGCGCGACGGCCTGTTTCTGATCGAGGAGGGAAAAGTAACGTCGCCGGTGGTGAACTTCCGCTTCAACGAAAGCCCGGTCCGGTTACTGCAAAATACGATTGCGATGGGAAAGCCGGTCCGCACCAGAGGCGGCGAAATTGGCATGATCGCGCCGCCGCTGGTGGTAAAGGATTTTCCGTTCACGAGTATTTCGGACGCCGTGTAGCTACTCTTCCGAAGCCGCTTCCGCTTCGGCGGCCGCTTCCGGCCCGGCAGCCAGCGCTTCGCCGATGAGCCGTTTCGCCTCTTCGACGCGCGCCTGCGGCACCTTGACCTCGATCCCCAGGTTAGGGCACGCCGCCATGCTGCTGACGATGGTGGGAATCCCGTTGCTTTCGAGCACACCCCGGATCACGTCAGCTTCAATCTCGGAATCGACCGTCTGCGAGCTGTACAGCGTGACCATGTCGAAGTCGGGCGAAGTGTCGACTTGGCCGTCATCTTGCGCCATACCTCAAGGATATCGCAGAATGTGGATGAAGACTCCCGGAGGCACACCCAGAATGTCTCACCAAGGCACGAACGAGATGGAAAACACACAAGAGGGATCGAGCACGATTGCGTGGTTTCTGACCGGCGCCCTCATCGGCGCCACGGCCGCCATCCTCTATGCGCCGAAGAGCGGCAAAGATACGCGCCGCTATCTCGGCGACAAGGCGCAACAGAGCCGCGAGGCCGTCGCCGAAACCAGCAACAACATCGTCGAGGCGAGCCGTGATATGTTCGAGCGCGGACGCAAGCTGGTCGAAGACGCCGCCGAACTCTTCGAGCGCGGGCGCAAGTTAGTGAAGGGCTAATCGCCATCCAACTCGGCAATTTCGACATTTCGCTGATTCGCGCCGGAGCGTATTGGTGGGACGGCGGCGCCGTCTTCGGCGTGGTTCCGCGCGCTTTGTGGTCGCGGCGCATTCCGCCCGACGACCTCAACCGCATCCCGCTCGCCTTCAACTGTTATCTCATTCGCACCGGCGAGCACACCATTCTGATCGACACGGCCGGCGGCGACAAGATGGACGCGCGCGCCCGCGAGCGCATGAAACTCCCGCCCCAGTCTGAAGTGCTGGGCAGCACGATCGCGCGCCACGGCTTCGATCCCGAGGCTATCGACATCGTCATCAACACCCACCTGCACTGGGACCACTGCGGCGGCAATACCATCCTCGATCGCGGCCTTGCCATCGCCGCTTTCCCCCGCGCCCGGTATTTCGCGCCGCGCGGCGAATGGGAGCACGCGCACCGCCGGCTCATCCGCGACAGCATCAGCTACATCCATTCCAATTACGACCCCCTGGTGGAATCCGGGCAGATGACTCTCACCGAGGGCGATACTGAAATCGTTCCCGGCGTCTGGATGCGCTACGCCCCCGGGCACACGCGCCACATGACCATCGTCACCGCCGAAAGCTGCGGCGAGACTTTCTGTTTCCTCTCGGACCTTGTGCCCACCGCTGCCCACCTGCAGCCCACCTGGGTCGCGGCCTTCGATCTCGATCCTCTCGAAACCATCGAGAACAAACTCTGCTGGCTGGGCCTGGCCGCCGAACAGAAATGGATATGCGCCTTCGCCCACGACATGGAGGTCGATTTCACCCCCATCGCGCCGGATGAGAAGACGCGCTTCCGCACTACCGTCGCCACTCGCCTCGCTGCGCCCGTGGCGCACGCCGACGACGATCGCTATCGCGCCCTTTTCGAAAGCTCCCCCTTCCCGCTGTGGGAAGAAGACTTCTCCGGCGCTAAGCAATATCTGGACCAGCTCCGCGCCTCAGGCGTCACCGACCTGCGCGACCACTTTGCCGAAAATACCGCCGATCTCGAAGCCTGTCTCTCCCGCGTCCGCATTCTCGACGTCAATCGTGCCGCGCGCGAATTCTACGGCGCCCACGATAAACAGGAGCTTCTCTCTGGCTTCACCCAGCTCTTCGACGAACCCGCCTACGAAATCTTCCGCGAAGAGCTGGCCACACTGGCTGAAAACAATTCGATTTACCGTGTAGAGTTCCCTGTGCGCACATTGCGCGGCGAACAGCGGCTGGTGGACATGACCGTGTCGATCATGGATACCTCCGCGACCGACTGGTCGCGCGTGATCGTCTCTTTCTTCGACATCACGGAGCGCACCCGCGTGGAGGATCAGGTGCTGCAGTCGCGCAAACTGGAGAGCCTCGGGCGCCTGGCCGGCGGCATCGCGCACGACTTCAACAACCTGCTCACCGTGATCAACGGTTACAGCGAATGGCTGCTGCGCGAGATGACGCCGGACAATCCGGTGCGCGGCCCGCTGCTCGAAATCCAGAGCGCCGGCGAACGCGGGGCCGAGCTGACCCAGCAACTGTTGGCCTTCAGCCGCAAGCAGGTGGCCCAGCATCGTCCGCTCGATCTCAACGCGCTCATCCTCGAATCCCAGACCATGCTGCGCCGCGTGATTGGCGAGGATATCCGCTTTACCCTCTCGCTCGCGCCCGACCTCGGAATCGTAAAGGCCGATCGGAGCCAGATGCACCAGGTGCTCATGAACCTGGTCATTAACGGCCGCGAGGCCATGCCCGAGGGAGGCTCGCTCACTATCGGAACGCGCAACCTCGAGCTGGGACAGGATTCCCGCGCGTTCGTTCTCCTGGAGATTCGCGATACCGGAACCGGTATGGACGAGAAGACCAAGGAGCACCTGTTCGAGCCGTTCTACACCACCAAGAGGGAGAGCAAGGGCACCGGACTCGGCCTGGCGACGGTGTTCGGTATTGTGATGCAGGCCGGCGGCCACATCAGTGTGTCGAGCGAGGTAGGTAAGGGTTCGAGCTTCCGCGTTTTCCTGCCGCGCATCGAGCGAGCGGCCCTGGGCGATGCGGCGAAAGCCGATCCTCACCTCAGTTACCGCGGCTTCGGAACGGTGCTGGTGGTGGAAGACCAGGATGACGTGCGCCGGATCACCTGCCAGCTCGTGCAAGACCTGGGCTTCGACGTGCTCTCTGCCGGCGACGGACTGGAGGCTCTCGCCGTGGTCGTGACGCTACAGAAACCCATCCGCCTCCTTCTTACCGATGTCGTCATGCCGGGCATGAACGGCCGCGAACTGGCCGAACGTCTCGGCGCCGCGCAACCCGACATGAAAATCGTCTTTATGTCAGGCTACGCGGGCGAGGTGCTGAGTAATACGGGGCTGATCGAAAGTTCCGTCGCTTACTTGCAAAAACCTTTTACGCGGGCGTCGATTATTGAAGTGCTTCGGCGTGTGCTGGGCTCAGGCCAGGCGTAGCAGCCCCCTTCACGCCGCACGCCCTGTCTGGTAAACCTGAACTGAGGCGATTCGGATGCCGAAGCCGAAATCCAGGCCCGCCCCGAGGGCGAAGAAATCCGCCGCCCGCAAGAAAGCTGCTGCGAAGAAAGCTGCTGCGAAGAAAGCTGCTGCGAAGAAAGCTGCTGCGAAGAAAGCTGCTGCGAAGAAAGCTGCTGCGAAGAAAGCTGCTGCGAAGA
>JBGPHT010000046.1:0-48207 GCA_041484525.1 Bryobacteraceae bacterium
ATTATCTGCGGAATGCAGGAATCAAACCCGACAGCCGCGTCAGTGACGCCATCGAAACCGTGATTGAGCGCCGCCACCAGAACGGGCGCTGGCCGCTCAACCTCCTTCATCCCGAACATATTCCATTGGAGATGGAGACCGATGTCGGCAGGGCAAGCCGCTGGAACACACTGCGCGCTCTCCGAGTTCTGCGTTGGTACAACAACTCAACGTGGTAGTTGTGACTTGGGCCTGCTCGCGCTACGGCTTGGGTCAGAAAGATGCCGCGAATTTGCCATTCGGAGCGGATCACGCACTACTCGTCCCTTGACCGGACCATCATCGTTCTGCGGTCTGGGAGGGCCGTGGCGGATGGCAAATAAGCAAGTGGGCAAAGCGAAGCGGCGTGCTCCAAAAACAGTACTGCGGCTGCCTGACTTGGACCAGGCCAAGTCTGCGGTCTTGAACAGCCTCAGTTCGATCGACGCTCAACGAGGATACCGGCATGCGATTGAAGAATTCATCGAATGGTACTGCTCGGAGCCGCGGCTCTCGTTCAGCAAGACCGTTGTCCTCCGGTATCGCATCCACCTGGAATCTCGGCATCTGGCGCCCGGCACCATCAATCTCCGCCTCGGCGCGGTGCGCCGCCTCGCTTACGAGGCGTCCGACTGTGGTCTGCTAAGCCCAGACCTGGCCGCGGGGATACGACGCGTGAAGGGAGTCAAGAAGATCGGCGTCCGCCTTGGGAATTGGCTTACGCCGGAACAGTCTCAGCGACTCTGGAACACACCTGACTGTCAATCATTAAAGGGCAAACGGGATCGGGCACTCCTGGCGGTTCTGCTCGCCTGCGGCCTTCGACGGCACGAAGCGGTGAACCTGAACTTCGGCCACATCCAGCAGCGGGAAGACCACTGGTCCATCGTCGACTTGAGGGGCAAAGCCGGCCACACTAGGACAGTGCCGATGCCGGGCTGGGTCAAGGCTGTCCTAGATGAGTGGCTTCAGGCTGCCAACCTGAACGCCGGCAAACTGTTCCGGCGGGTAAACAAAAACGGGAGCGCATGGGGTGACGGTTTGACGGAGAAGGCGGTCTGGCATGTGGTCCGCGAGCACGCCCGCAAAGCGAGCATCGAGAGGCTCGCGCCTCACGACCTCAGGAGGACATGTGCTCGGCTGTGCCATTCTGCGGGAGGCGAATTGGAGCAGATTCAATTCCTCCTGGGGCACGTTTCGATTCAAACGACCGAGCGTTACCTCGGCTGCAAGCAGCGCATTCGCGCCGCCGTCAACGACCGTATAGGCATCGAACCCGAAAGCTAGAATTCCTACATCAAGTCCGGGTTGCCGACGATCCCGGAATTGTCGGTTAACACTGCGCAGTCAATTGTTAGCGCCGCGGTCGATACATTGTCACGCGGGAGCGATGGCTCCGCTGTCAGGCCGGAATCAATTTGAGGTTGGCGAAGTCTCCGCCGGAATAGTTTCCCGCCCAGAGACCGATCAGTCCCTTCCCTCGCGCGCTCAGCTGGCTGACGATCAGGCTGGGCTCGTTAGCGCCTTCCACGAACACGCTCACCTTGGGGCTGGCAACCACGATGCGCACACGAAACCAGCCGTTGGGATCCGGTACGGGCGTAACGGCCTGCTCGTACTTGCCCGGATGCTCCGCACGGAGCTTCTGCCACGGGTAGTCGGGATGCGAGATGTACTGCACGGCGCGCTTTCGGCGGTCGAGATCTTCCGCCCTGAAGTTGAACGGACGGAAGTAGACCGCGTCGTAGGTCGCCCCGTCGACGCCGTGGAATGCGACGCCGGGAAAGCTCTGTTGCTGAACGTCCCTACCTCTAACATCAAGCTCTATCGTCCCGTTGGCAAACTCGATTCCTTCCAGATACGCAACGCCGTCGCCCGGGGCTTCGCTGAGGCGGGCTCCGGTCCTGGCCGCATCTGTCAAGGGGGCCGCGGTCCGGTTAAAACTCCGTAACCGATTGCTTGCGGCAAGCTGCGCCAGATCTGGTTGAATCGCTCCGCTTTGGCTGCGACTCGGCGAAGGAGTGGAGAGTTCCGTGACGCAGGCGAACGCTGAGATAACAAAGCGCCGTCGATTCATGTCGTCCTCCGTTTCGTTTCACTGACCGCTGTGAACTCGGGTGTAATCCGTCTCAAAGTCTCCAGACCGCTAACTCAAGGCGGAGCAAGTGCGCAGGGCGGTCGTCTCAGTTTTCGGAAGGCCTCTCTATATGGTCGATCACCAACACGTCCACGGGCCCCTTGGCCGGCAGAAGTCTTAATCCGAGTTGTTCCTGAATGGCTTGAAATATGCTGGGAGCGTCTGCGACCCTAACGGCGGCGGACGCGCCAGGTTCAGCCGTGACCGGTCGAGGCGCCGCGGAATCATCGGGCGAAAACACGAGGTGTATCTCGAAGTAACTTGTAATGCCGGTCTTGTCTATCACGGGTCGATCCAGAACCATGCCCAGCGAGCCGGCGAACATCGAAAGCGTGCCACCCTCGAAGTCAACCGAGCCTCGCGGAGACACCATGTTCCTACAACGTTGCTGGCCGTCCGGCAGCAGGGGTAAGGGACGACCTATGACCACGGGTATGCAGCTTCCATCCTGCAGCGGTTTCAACTTTGGAGAGCCTTTGCCCAAAGCGAGTTCATAAACAGGTCCTTGCCTGGTCTCGCGATGAATCTTGAGCTTGAACCGGTCCTCGAGAATCGTCTGCATCATGGGGCCTTCCATCATCAATATGCTCGGTTGACCGTCCGCTTTAGCGTCAATTTCGAACCTTTCCGAATGGATCCAATCCGGGCCGCCCTCGATGGGGATCACTTTTGCGGAAGTCAATTGGCCGCTTGCATACCTGTTGTACGCGCGCTGAATCAGGCCGACGTTATCGGTGTCGGCCAGAATGCCACAGCCGATGCTCAGCCTTCCCGGGGATGAGTCGCCGCCGACCACCGGAACGCCGTTCGTAACGCCCGGCTTACATGGCTTGATGGAGACCACGTCGAAACGGGGGCGCGCTGCGGACTGCGCAGCTGGCTGCGGTGCGGGCGCCCTGACCGGAGTTTGTACGGTCTGCGCTTGCGCCAACTGAGCCGGCGGCCGGAGCAGCGACGGGGAGGTCGATTGCAGCGCCTGCGCTGGCGCTGGCTGAACGGGAACGGCCCGCGTAAAACTGACAGCCGCGAGAGGAAGCGCGGCTACCAGCGCCAGAAACAATGCGCCGGCTACTCCCGAGCCCGCTATCTTGTCGCGTCGCAGATCCGTATCGAGCAGCGCATATAGCCGCCGCTTCAGGCAACTCTGATGCGCAATTCCAACTGCAATCAAAGAGTCCATTCCGCGGCGGGCATCCCAATCCAGCAACAATTTCGCGTAGGCCGAAGGCTTTCCACCGGCCGCCAGAACGCAGTTATCGCACGCCAGTTCCTGCTCTTCGCGCAATTGCCGCCACACGATCCACACCAGAGGCTGAAACCAAATCAACGCGCGTGCGATCTCCGCCAGGCCGCGCATCAGAAAGTCGTGCGCCTGTATGTGTGCCAGTTCGTGGCGGATCACAGCATCGCGGCTTTCCGCCGGCAACTCTTCGAAACCGACCGGGACCAGAATGATGGGCCGCACGATTCCCCAAGTCACGGGCGCACCAATCGCATCGTTTCGCCACAGCCGAACACGCCGTCCGAACAGCGCTATATTCGCGAGTAGCCCGGCGTCCGTCACCGCATCCGACGCCTTTCGTAACCGGTACAGACCGCGCAAATTGATGGCAAATCGCGTCAGCAGCGTCGCCGCGCCGGCGAACCAGATCAAGGGAATCAGCCAGGCGGTGAGGTCGATTCGGCGAGTTGAAGTCGGTGGCGGCATCGGTCGGTTAACCGGCGCTGTTAGTTCCGTAGCATCGTCGGCCAGCGCCGGACTCAGCGATGGCTCGGCCACAGCGACAGGCGCGGGGAGTTGGAAATGGAGCCAGGGCGGCGTCACCGCTGTCCAGCGTGGCAGCATAGGCGTCGCTGCCGCCGCGACTAACATGGCGACGATGGTGGTGGAGAACACCAGCCGGCGCAGATCCGCCGATCTGGTCCTTAGCATCCAGCTTATGCAAAGCGCAGCGCTCAGTGCGATGCCGGATTTCCAGAACACCGCAAACAAGGCGGCAGAGAATTCAAACGGCGTGGTCACCGTCCCTCCTTTTCGCTCCGGGCAATCAGCGCCGACAGTTGATCTCTTTCCCCAGCAGACAGCTCCTCGCCAGACATCTCCAGAAGCGCAGCTGCGGCGGCCATTGGCGACCCCGCGAAAAATGTGGATACGAGCTGCCGCAGAGCCGACTGCCGCGCCTTTGCGGGAGCGACCGCGGGCGTATAGACGTAACGCATCCCGTCCCGTTTGTGGCGGACGTGTCCCTTCTCCTCCAGTAGGGTCAGCATTCCGCGAACGGCGGAATAGCTGGGCGGGTCAGGCAATTCAGCCAGGACCTCCGCTACGCTCGCCTTTCCAAGCCGATAGAGAACTTCCACGATCTGGCGCTCCCGGCGGCCGAGTTGAGTTCCGATGTCCCCATTCATCCAAGGCCTCTCTCGCATGCTATCCGACTAGCAACTGCTAGTACACTAGCAGTGACGCGCGAGGCAGTCAAGCGAAAAATCGCGGCAGGGATAATCCTCCCTGCCGGCGCGCATTTGCGAATGCGAGTTGACCGATGGTCGCAACGTCGTGTTGTGCTTAGTCCGGATTGCTCCTGGATCACGCGCCACTCGGACGTTGAGACCACGTCCGGTTCCCGGCCCTTCGATATCGTAGTCGCACGGCCGGCAAGAAATCAACGCGTGAGCTGGAGAGCCGAGGTTCAACGTGCCTACACATTCGGCCTCGAAAACGCGTCTAATATTTCAATATGTGGAAAGACCTCGCCTTTTCTCTCCGCACGCTGCGGCGCAGCCCCATCTTCACCGCCATGGCCGTGCTCTCGCTCGCGCTCGGGATCGGCGCCAACACCGCCATCTTCTCGCTGCTCGACCAAATGGTACTGCGCTCGCTTCCGGTGCGCGATCCCGAGCGCCTGGTGGTGCTTCACACCGAATTCTCGCGCCACGGATCCAGCACCAGCGACAACTTCGAGAGCGTCTTTTCCTACCCCGAATACCGGGCCTTACGCGACCGCGACGCGGCATTCAGCGGCCTGCTCGCGCGCTCGACTGCCGGCGTCACTCTGGCCTGGCAGGGTAGCGCGGAGCCGGTCACCGCCGAGGTCGTATCGGGGAATTATTTCCAGGTGCTCGGCATCGGCGCCGCCATGGGGCGCGTGCTCGAGCCCGAGGATGACGGCGCGCCCGGCGCGCACCCGGTAGTCGTTCTCGGCCACAGCTATTGGTCGAGCCGGTTCGGACGGAAGCCGTCGATCCTGAACCAGACGGTCACGGTGAACGGCCATCCGATGGTCGTCATCGGGGTGGCGGACCAGAAATTCAGCGGGCTGATCTCAGGCAACACGCCAGACTTCTTCGTGCCACTCGCCATGCAGAAGGTCGTGAAACCCACCTGGGACGTCCTCGAGACCTGGGACTTTCGTTGGCTGAGCATGCTCGGCCGCCTCAAGCCCGGCTTCAGCCTGCCGCGGGCGCAGGCCGCTACCGGCATCGCTTACCGTTCGGTGAACGAATCGGAAATGGCGCAACTGGGTTGGCAGAACCAGCGCGACCGCGGCGAATTTCTCAGCCACAAACTCGAGGTCCGCCCGGCCTCGCAGGGCATCAACGCGCTGCGCCGGAATTGGGAGAAGCCGCTGGTGGCCCTCATGGCCATGGTGGGGCTGGTGCTGCTCATCGCGTGCGCCAACGTGGCTGGGCTGATGCTGGCGCGCGCCGCCGGGAGGCAGCGCGAGATCGCGATCCGGCTCGCCATGGGCGCGGGCCGCGGCGCCTTGATCCGGCAACTGCTGGCGGAGGGGTTGCTGCTGTTTCTCGCCGGCGGATTGCTCGGCCTGGTGCTGGCGGTGTGGTCGATGAGCGCGCTGATCCACGTCCTGCCGCGCGACTACGCCGGCAACTGGGTGACGGCGCTGCTCGATTTGCGCATCCTCGGGTTCAACCTGGCCGCCTCGGTGTCGAGCGGATTGCTGTTCGCGCTGATCCCCGCCCTGCAGGCTTCGCGCGCCGATATCGCCGGCGTGCTCAAGGACCAGGCGGCCAGCGTCGCGGGTGGAGGGGCGCGATTCCGCCAGGTGCTGGTGATCGCCGAGGTCGCGCTTTCGCTGCTACTTATGGTGGGCGCCGGCCTGTTCGCCTCGAGCCTGGCGAACCTGATGAAGGTCGACCTCGGATTCCACACGGAACGGCTGCTGATCTTCAAGATCAACGCCACCCTGAGCCGCCCTCAACTGCAGCCGGCAGTGGCGTTCTACCGCGACCTGGAGCAGCGCCTCGCGGGACTTGCGGGCGTGAGCGCGGTGACGGCCGCCGATTGCGGCCCGTTCTCGAACAGCGGGCGCGGCGGCAACCTGACGATCGAGGGGTACACGCCGAAGGCGGACGAATACGTCGGCGGCTCGCAGGTGGCGACCGGGCCCGGGTATTTCCACGCGCTCGGCATCCCGGTGCGTGCGGGACGCGAGCTTTCCGAACGTGATTTTCTGGCGTCCGAGAAGGTGGTGGTCGTCAACGAGACCTTCGCCAGAAGGTATTTCGCCAGTTCGAGCCCGCTCGGCCGGCGCCTGATGATCGGCGGCAGCAACCACCCGGTGCTGGATCGCGAAATCGTCGGCGTGGTGGCCGACATCCACGCCAATGCGCACGAGCCGCAGAAAGAGACGATCTATTTCCCGTATGCGCAATGGCCGGGCAAGCCCGACCGGCTGACGTTCTACGCGCGACTGACGGGCGACGACACCGCGGTCTCCGCCGACATCCGGCGCCTGCTGCGTTCCATGGACGCCTCCGTTCCCGTGGGCGAGATCCGGCCGATCCAGGTGCGGATCGACGAATCGATCTACGCGGACCGGCTGATCGCCATGTTGTCGATCGCGTTCGGCGCGCTGGCGACGCTGCTAGCCGCCATCGGTCTCTACGGCGTGGTGTCGTACGCGGTGGCGCGGCGGACGGCGGAGATCGGAATCCGGATGGCGCTGGGCGCGCTGCCGGGCGCCATGCTGCGGATGGTGTTGTGGGACGCGGGCCGCATGGCCGCAGCGGGAATTGCGATCGGCCTGCTGGGGGCGTGGGCATTGAGCCGGTACATCGAGTCGCAACTGTTCGGCGTGAAGCCGGCGGACCCGGCGATCTTCACGGGCGCGGCTGCGGTGCTGGCGCTGGTGGCAACAGCAGCGGCGCTAGTGCCCGGATGGCGGGCATCGCGCATCGATCCGGTGCGCGCGCTGAAGTATGAGTGAGGCGGACATTCTCGCCGTCCGAACCGGCGACCAACTGGCGCAGGTCCGGAGCCTCTTCGAGGAGTATTGGGCCTCATTTGGCTTCGCCCCGTGCTTTCAGAATTTCGGCGAGGAGTTGGCGGGGTTGCCCGGGGATTACGCGCCTCCCTCCGGCCGCTTGGCGCTGGCCACGGTCGAGGGCGAGCCCGCTGGATGCGCGGCGCTACGCCGATTCGACGATTCCCGCTGCGAGGCGAAGCGGCTGTACGTGCGGCCGCAGTTCCGCGGGATGGGGCTGGGCCGCGCGCTGCTCGAGTGGATTATCGCGGAAGCCAGGCGCGCAGGGTACAGCGAGATCGTGGGCGATACGATGCCTGTGATGCAGGAGGCGCTCGCGATGTACGAGCGGAAGGGCTTCGAACGGACCGGGGCGTACGCCGAACATCCGACGGCCGGCGCCATCTACATCCGCCTACGCCTATAGGTCGGTAATTCGGGGACAGGCTACACAACCTCGAAATTTGGGGTGCAATTTCGAGGTTGTGTAGCCTGTCCCCGAATTACCGGAATTGGTCGTCGATCTCTACCTGGTAGCCGCTGGCCAAGCGATTCGTCTCGTTGGCCATTCCCACCACCGCCATCAACTCGGCGAACATCGCATCCGTCATCCCGGCCTTGCGGGCGGCGGCGGTGTGCGACGCGATACAGTAGCCGCACTGGTTGGTGGCGCTCACGGCGACGTAGATCATCTCCTTGAGCAGCGGATCGAGCGCGCCTGCGGCCATGATCTGCCGGATGCTTTCCCAGGTGCGGCGCAGCGTCACCGGATCGCGCGCCAGCGCTTTCCAGAAATTGTTGATCCAGTCGACTTTGCGGACGGCCATGATGTCGTCATAGACCGCCCGCACTTCCGGACTGGCATCGGCGTATTCGACAAGGCCGTGCGTCGCCATCGATCTACGGATGGCTCCCGCCGGCCATGAACTTGGCCGCGCGCTGCTGGATCTCCTCCGGGGTGAGGTCTTCTTTCTTGCTGGCGATGGCCCAGATGAAACCGAAGGGGTCCTTCACGTGGCCGTAGCGGTCGCCCCAGAACTGATCGCTGAGCGGCATCGTGACCTCGCAGCCGGCGGCGACGGCCTGCGCGTAGGTCGCATCCGCGTCGGGTACATATAGGTTGAGCGTGAAGGGCATGCGGCCCTCGGCCAGCGGCGGCATATGGAATTCCTCGGCGAAATCATCGGCGAACATCATCATGGAATCGCCGATCTTCACCAGGGCGTGCATGAGTTTGCCGCCCGGTCCGGGCGAGCGCGAAAGCTCCACCGCGCCGAAGGCTTTTTTCAGAAAGTCGATGTAGGCGGCCGCGCCCTTTTTCACGGCAAGTTGCGGCGTTAGGGAATGAAAACCCGGCGGTATCGGAGTCGTCGATATTGCCATGCGCCCAGCATAGCAAGGTCAGTTCATCGAGACGCGGCGCAACAGTTCGAAATCGTCCAGCATGCGGCCGGCGCCGTTGACCACTGAAGTCAGCGGGTCGTCGGCGATCGAAACGGGCAGTCCGGTCTCCTTGCGGATGCGCATGTCCAGGCTGCGCAGCAGGGCGCCGCCGCCGGTCAGGACCAGGCCGCCGTCGGCGATATCGCCGCTCAATTCAGGCGGGGTGCGATCCAGCGCCACGCGAATGGCGTCGATGATGGCGCTGACGCAGCCTCCAAGCGCCTGGCGGATTTCGGCGTCACCCACGGTGATGGCTTTGGGAATGCCGCGCACCATGTCACGGCCCCGCACTTCCATCTGGAGCGGCTTGGCGAGAGGAAAGGCCGAGCCGACTTCGATCTTGATGGCTTCCGCCGTGCGCTCGCCGATCAGCAGGTTGTGGGCGCGTTTGCAGTGCTCGATGATGCGCTCGTCCATGGCGTTCCCGGCCACACGCACCGAGTGCGAGTAGACGATGCCGGCCATCGAGATCACGGCGACGTCGGTGGTGCCGCCGCCGATGTCGACCACCATGTTGCCCACCGGCTCACCCACCGGCATGCCCGCGCCGACCGCCGCCATCACCGGCTGCTGTACCATGCAGACTTCCGACGCCTTGGCGCCGTGCGCGGCATCGAGCACCGCGCGCCGCTCGACGGGCGTGATCTCACTGGGCACGCCGATCACGATCCGCGGGTGCACCATGCGCCGTTGGTTCTGCGCCTTGCGTACGAAATGCTGCAGCATCTGGGCGGTGGCCTTGTAATCGGCGATGACGCCGTCGCGCATGGGCTTGACCGCGGTGATGCGTCCGGGCGTGCGGCCCAGCATGGCGCGAGCTTCGCTGCCCACAGCTTCGACTTCGCCCGAGTCCGTGCGCATCGCGACAATCGACGGTTCGTTCACCAGTATCCCTTTGCCTTGCGCGAACACGAGTGTGTTGGCGGTGCCGAGATCGATGGCTAAATCGGTGGAAAACCAACTGAAAATCGATCGGGTGTTCATGGCGGTACTTCTCGTACTAGAACGTAGCGAAATTGCGGCAAAAGCGATAGATTGTCTTGGGTTAGGGGGGTTGAGTTAACGAATGGCCGGGCGGAAAAGTACGCTCCGCCCGGTACCGTCCGGCAGGCCTGCCGGGCCGTTACTGGCCCAATAATTCCTTCAACAGCGCCGGGGTATTGTATAGCTTCTTGAGCACTTCGGTCATGCCCGCGGTATGCACGGACACGGTGCGGTTGGTCTCCGCGTCGTACACGTAATCGCCGGCCAGCGACTCGATATTGCCGTCGAAGACCAGGCCTACGATCTCGCCCGCGCGGTTGATCACGGGCGATCCCGAGTTGCCGCCGACCACGTCGTTGGTGCTGACGAAATCGAGCGGCGTCGACAGATCCAGCTTGTCGCGGCCTTCTTTGTAGCGCGAAGGCAGGTACCACGGTCCTTGAAAATCGAAGCTCTGGGCCCGGTCGTAGAGGCCGAAGAACGTGGTCTTCGATGGCGCCTGCGTGCCGTTCATCGGATAGCCCTTCACCTGTCCGTACGAGAGGCGGAGAGTGAAAGTCGCGTCCGGATACGCGGACTTGCCATAGACCGCGAAGCGCGCCTTGCCGAGTTGCTCGCCGGCGCGCTGCTCCACGCTCTGGACGTTGTCTTCCTGCCATTTGATCAGCTCGCGGCGCATGGGGTCGAGCTGGCGCGCCAACACGATCATAGGATCGGTGGAAGCTTCGATGGCGGCTGCACCGCCATCCAGCAACTGCTTGCGGAACGCCGGGCCGGCCAGCCTGGTGCCGTTCACGATCTCGGTGGCCGCCTGTTTAGGCGTGCGGCTGTCGAGCACCATCTTCAGGAACGGATCAGCGGCGCCCATTTCGGCAACGTCCTGCTCGAGCGCTCCCGCGATGCGGGCGATTTCCATACCCGGATAAATGGGGGCGGGGGAGAGCATGCGGTAACGCAGCGATTCCAGTTGCGCCTCGTGAAAGCCGGGCAGGCGGTTGGCGTCGGGTTTCTTGATCTCCGCCACGTACTGCACCAGGTTCATCGCCAGCGTGGCGAGCTGGGAATCCAGTGCGTGGAAATAGCGCTCCTTGACGCGCCCGGCGGCTTTCTTCTGGGCCTCGGCGATAGTATTCCAGGCGCTGCCGTACGCGCCCTTCCACTGCGGGTTGGCCAGCACCGCGGCCTGGAATGCCTCTTCATCCTTACGCTTTTTCTCCAGGATATTCTTGTCGAGCAATCCGCGCTGGCTGCCCTCGAAGGCCTTAATGCTGTTTTCCAGGTTGAAGATCAGCGAGGCCGCCTGGCGCGCCTGCTCCGGTCCCTGAGCGGAATACGCCCGCAGCATTTCGACGCGATTCTTGAGGGACCGCAGCGAAACCGGCAGGCTGAAGTCGCGCTCGAATTCGAGCTGTGCCAGGGTGTCGAGACGCGAGGTGGCGCCGGGGTGGCCGGCCACGAAAACCAACTCGTCGTCCTTCGCGCCCAGCGGGTTCCACTTCAGGTAGTCCTTGGTCTCGAGCGGCTTGCCGTCTTCATAAACGCGGAACAGCGCCATGTCGATATCGTGGCGCGGGAAAGTGAAATTGTCGGGATCGCCGCCGAAGAAGGCGGCCTGGTCTTCGGGCGCGAAGACCAGCCGCACGTCGGTGTACTTCTTATAACGGTAGAGCCAGTATTCGCCGCCGTGGTAGAGCGTGACGACGTCGGAGCGCAGCCCGGTCTTCTGTAGACTCTCGCGCTCGATGTCGGCGATGACGGCGTTGCGCTTGGCGAACTCATCCTCCGACGTCTTGATGCCCTTCGTCGCCGCATTGACGCGCGCCGTCACGTCTTCCATCGACTGCAGCACGTTCACTTCGAGATCCGGCGACTTCATCTCCTCGCCGGGCGTGGCTGCGTAAAAGCCGTCGCGGATGTAATCGTGTTCCTTGGTCGAGTTCTTCTGGAGCTGGCCGCGCGCCACGTGGTGATTGGTCAGCAACAGGCCGTGCGGGCTGACAAACGCCCCCGAGCCTCCATCGTTCAGGCGCACGCTGGAGAGGCGGACGTGATCCAGCCATGCCTGCGTGGGCGTGAATCCGTATTTCTGCTGCAGCAGCTTGAGGGGCAGATTGTCGAATGTCCACATGCCCTCGTCGGCGCGCGCGGCGGTTCCGAGCGCACCCAGCGCCGCCAGGGCGAGGGCGGAGCGCAGTGTATCGCGTAATTTCATAAAGTGGAAACTCCATGAGCGCGGGCGATCAACTGACCTGCGCCGCGCGTACGTTCAAGATGACCGAAGTGGTGATGGGTTCGAAATCGGGATGGGCGAACTCGAGGCGCATGCCGCGGCCGATATACCGGGCCTTGAGCATCGAACCGCCCCAGGTGGAACCGTGGATTGTCACTTCCACCGGTTCGGGACAGAACACCGGATGGCCTGAAATCATGCCCCGGCCCATGCCCTGATAAAGAATGGTATAGGCACGGTTCTGGGTTTCGATTTCGAGGACGGTGCCGGGCGCAACATCGCCCAGATGCACTCCACCCTCAACCTCCGACTGGACGATCTGCCGATTCACGGCGTCGCCCAGGTGGGGGCTCGGCATGAAGAGATGGGGAGTATCGGCGACCATCGCCCTCTACCTCTGATCATACTACCGGCGTGGCAGGGGTTGGGCCCCCCTGGTACCGTCGGCCTGGCTTAGCTTGGCTAACAGCCGTGCTCGGCGCAATGTCCGAGGAGCTGCGATTGCAACTGATGGCAGTTCCCCTTCGACTCCTGGATGGACTTCTTCGCCCGTTCACGCTCGGTTTCACTTCGCGCCTGCTCAAAGCGGGCCCAGGCATCGTTCTGCGCGTTCAAAGCGAGGGCAAACGCTAGAATCAGGCGGTCGCGATCTGTACAATCCACAATTGGCAGTATCCTCGGGACTGAAGACTAACGATAGAGTCCATTCGGATAGTCAGGGACTGCAACCTTTTCGATATGGCCGTACTGGGACCCCCCATACCTTACCCCCGCATACCCCTCGTGCGGGCCCCAATGCGGGGCTGTGGCCGGGCAGCTCCCAGAAACCAAACTACTCGGCGGTTGCCGGATCAATCACCGACCGAATTTGCGAGATCCGGTTGGCCGGGAATCCGGCCTGTTGGGCATGCTGGCGAATGGTGTCTTCATTCGGGGATATATACATGCAGTAGACTCTGTCGTCCGTGACGTCGCTCTGGACCCACTGAATCTGCGGACCCATCTGTTTCAGAACGCCGCACGACTTCTGCGATATCCCTTGCAGTTGATGGGGCGACAGTTTGCCAACCTCCGGAATGTTCCTTTCAATGACGAATTTCGGCATGGTTGCTATCTCCCTTCTGATTTCGTACTTTGCTTCTCACTTGAACATGCGGAATGTCCTGCCGGAATTGAACGACGTAGCTTGAATTGCCGGACAGTTTGCTGGCGGGAATCGTGACTTGGGCGATGACGCCGCGGGCGTTTGCAGCCGACGGCGATTACTTAAAGCGCTTAAGACATAGGAGTTTGCTCTACAGCCATGAAACCTGCCCCAGTTGTAGGGACTTCGGTACGGCTACGCGGCATCCTAAGCCTTCTGGTCTCAATCTTAGTCCTGAGGACAGTCGCACGGGCCTTCTGGCTTGGCTGCTTCAAGTAGCGCGAATCGCCGACAGCGGCTATACTTCGTTCGATAACGAATGGGCTTCTTCTTCCGCAGAAGTACAAGAGCCGGACCCTTCCGGTTGAACTTTTCCAAATCCGGGATCGGCGCATCGGTGGGAGTTAAGGGTGCTCGCCTCACAATGACGCCGCGTGGTACAACCTACGTCACCGTTGGCAGCCATGGGTTTTACTATCGTGAGGCGCTGCCGAACCGTGATGACATCCGCCGGGTTCATCCTACCGTCCCAACTACTAAGCCGCCGCAAGTCGGCTCGACCGAAGACACAATCTCCAACGCAGGCTCATTGGACCTTGTGGAAAGTTCCAGTGAGCGACTGATCCAACAGCTGAATGAACGCGCGAACATGTCCAATCCAGCATGGATTCTCTACGTTGCTGCCGTGATGTCCCTCGCCGGCTTGGCGATGCTGCCGGATGTACCGAATTTGCCGAATTTGCCCGAGGTGACACCACCGTTTAGCACCGAGCGTAGCGCCAACACCGTTGACGAATACTCAGCACTAACAGCCCGCTACGGTGAACCGAATTCAATCCTCTTTACCGAGGCCGACCCACTGGCCCCCGTTCCCGTGGGCACGGCACACTATAGCGCTGTACACGTTAAGGTTGTGTTTGTTCCGAACGGGTGCGTTAATGCCTACAGCCAGGTCATAAGGATTCTTGCCGATAGATCACGGTACGCCGCCTTGGCCAAGCGCGAGATGAAGCGTGTGACTCAGTGTGTCCCATCGCCCAATTCCGGATGGAGCATAGTCGGCTACATCGATTCTACCGAGAACAGTGCTATTTCAGCTGACATCGCCACAGTTCGACTCGATGCGATCCCGGTCAGGCAATCGGCGCCCCCGATGATAGAACTTGGAAACGATCCGGGAAATAAACAGCAACCAAGCTCACGAACACTCACCAAGAAACAACCCCAAACGAGACCCGAGATGAAATCAAATGATCAATCTCGCTTGGCAGCAGAACAAATGAGGCGAGATATCAAAGGCGCCGAGACGCGGACGCTATATTCCAAAACTGCTCTGCTGTTGGCTGGGCTCGGACTGTTCATCGCGGGCGTGATCGCACACAAGAAGAACACGGAAAAACGAGAATCCCGTTTATTTTATGAGTTGGATGAACCAGAGCAGCAAAAGCATAATGTAGTCCAACAATCGCTTGGCTTATTGTCAAAGTGCCACCGCACATGGCGGATTGAAGCTGAGTCGGCAACCTCGGATTGGAAGCGCAATGCCGGAGCTTCTTCCCTGGTGCGGCGGACGATCATAGCTGTTAGTAACCTCAGCCCTCCACGGATAGAGACGAATGTTCCAGTGTCTTGCGTCAATATGGGGCGGAGCCAGATGTACTTCCTCCCGGATACAATCCTCTATCGGGACGGCCGCGGATACGGGGCAATCGCGTATAGCGATTTCCGAGTGGCGCAAGGGTTTACACGGTTCATCGAAAGCGAGGAGGTTCCATCTGACGCGACCGTCGTCGATCACACTTGGCGTTATGTCAATAAGAACGGCGGCCCTGACAGGCGGTTCAACGACAACCGGCAACTACCCGTTTTACAACTTGGTGTCTTGGATTTTACGTCTTCCAAGGGGTTGCATATTCAGCTCAATACTTCGAATCCGCAACAGAGTCTTGCTTTCGCAGACTGCTGGCGGACGCTATTTCAATGCTCCCGAGAATCCCAGGAACAACGGGAGCATTCCCCGCCGCACCCGCAGCGGACCGAACCGTCCTCTAGCCAAACAACGATGGCTCGAAAGATACTCGGCGTGGGCGACCATGCATCGGCAGCCGAAATTTCAGCCGCGTATCGCCATTTGGCGCAGATGTACCACCCTGACAAGGTTGCAGGCTTGGCACCGGAATTTCAGGCGCTCGCCGATCAGAGAATGAGGGAAATTAATGCCGCCTATGAAGTACTCAAGCAAAATGGGTAGCAATCAGGAAGAGGCGTATTGCCCCTGTGCTTCGCACAACGAATGCGTCCTCCGTTGCTTCTCTCCTTACGTTGTCGAATAATCGGCGCGGTTCGCTGTTGCAAGGCGCCCCAAGGCGCGACTCGGTTCCGGTAGCTCCCGGCCGAAAGCGGGATCGTCGGGGCTCACCGAAAACCGCGGGAGGTTTTTCCGGCTGCCGAAGCACCCGTTCTGTGGGACGGAGGTCTTGCAAAAAACGTTTGACTGAAAGTTGCTGGTGTTCGGCGAACTGGATCGCGGCGGCACCGTTTCAATAGACACGCCTATTTCTTCGGCACCTGCACCGTCATATTCCGGTACCGCATGCCGCCTTCGTGGTCGCCCTGGAGGTAAAAGGGACCCGGCTCGGCTTCGTTCGAATCGAGCGCGCCGCCGGTGATGCCGGGCAGTTCCAGGTTCTCGTGCGTCACCTTTCCGTTGCGCGTCACGTTCAGCGTGCGGCCCACCAGGGTGATGTCGAAGACCTGCCACTCGCCCCAGCCGAGAGGCATTTCGACCTTGGGCGCGAAGTAGCCGTACACGGCGCCCATTTCGTGGCTCGGCTGCGTGCCGCCTTCCGTACCCACCTGGATCTCATAGCGGCCGCGCAGGTAGATGCCGCTGTTGCAATGCTCATCGCACTTCACTTCGACGTGCAGCTTGAAGTCGTCGAACTTGCGCGTGGTTTTGATGTTGGAGCCGCGCGCTTTGTTGAACAGCGTTCCGCCGTCCACCACCCACTGGCTGTTCGACGGATTGTTCAGTGGCTCCCAGCCGGACAGGTCATTGCCGTTGAAGATGGGCTCGGGATTGGTCCACGCCTTGGGCATGGGGCGCTTCAACTCGGGCGCGGGCACGCCGGAGAGCGTGGGACCGGCCACGTCGCCGCGCTTTTCGACGCCCGTGAACTTGTCGCCCTGGCGCGTCAGTTCCCACGTGGTGGCGGGGCCGCGATCGTTGGCGGCGGCGGTGGTGAGGATGAGCTTGCCGGCCTCGGTGCGCGCGTCCACGATGTCGCGGACGGCTCCGCCGCCGGGCTGGATGCGGCCGGCGATTTTGCCGTCCTTCTCGACAATCTCCATCCATTGCGCGTAGGTGGCGCCGTTGGGCCGGGTCACGGTGATGTCCCAGCGGCCGGCGAACGGGCTGGCGGCACGGGCGGCGGGCAGGCAGAGGGCTGCCAGAAGCGGGGCGATCCAAAGTGCTTTCATTGAGTGCTTATTCTAGCCCATGGCGCGGTATTCTTGGCCCATGCGTACGTTATCGCTTCTCCTGGCGCTTCTCCCGGCGATGGGCGCGCTGCACGCGCAGAACATCGGGATCGACAGCCATATCGATACCGTGCAGGGCGTCCTCTTCGACCGGAACGATCTGACCGAGCGCTCGTCGCATGGGCACGTCGATCTGGTGCGCCTGCGGGAGGGCGGGGTCAACGCGCCCTTCTTCGCGCTCTGGGTGCCGACCTATTACAAGGGCGCGGAGGCGGTGCGGCGCACGCTGGATTTCCGCGACGCCATGCAGCGGCTCTTCGACACCCATCCCGACCAGATTGCGCTGGCGCTCAACGCGGCCGATGTGGAACGGATCGCGGGCTCGGGCAGGATCGCGGCCATCCTCACGGTGGAGGGCGGGCACCAGATCGCCAATGACCTGGCGGTGCTGCGCATGTACCACCAACTCGGCATCCGCGGCATGACGCTGACGCATTTCCGCAATACCGACTGGGCGGATTCCTCGACCGACAAGCCGGCGCACAACGGACTGACGGAGTTCGGCAGGCAGGTGGTGCGGGAGATGAACCGGCTGGGCATGATCGTGGACATTTCGCATGTTTCCGACAAGACGTTCTACGACGTGCTGGCGGTGACATCGAAGCCCGTGATTGCGTCGCACTCCTCCTGCCGCGCGCTGTCCGACGTGGTGCGCAATATGACGGACGACATGATCCGCGCGCTGGCGAAGAACGGCGGCACGATCGGGATCAATTTCGGGGAAGGCTTTCTGAATCCGAAGGACGCGGAACGGCTGAAGCGGGACATCCAGGCGATTGCGAAAGAGCCGGTGCTGTCGGGGAAGGGGCTCGACGAGTATGCCGCGAAGGAGCACCAGAGGGAGATGGTTCCGCAGCATGCATTCGCCACGCTCGACGATGCCGTGGCCCACGTCGATCATGCGGTGAAGATCGCGGGGATCGAACACGTGGGGATCGGCAGCGACTTCGACGGCATCTCGGCCCCGCCCCAGGGACTGGAGGATATCTCGAAGATGCCGGCGCTGGCCGCGGCGCTGCGCAAGAAGGGGTACAGCGAAGCGGACGTCCGCAAGATCTTCGGCGGGAACACGCTGCGCGTGCTGCGCGAAGTCACTGGCAAGTGACCTGGGCGCCGCAAGCCAGGCGCCGCGCCACTTCGGTGTAGATCTGGACCGCGGCGCGCAACTGGCGGACCTCCTCTTCGAGACGGACGCGCTCCTGCTCGAGCTTCTGCGTGGTGGGAGCACGGCGGGCAAACCGGCGCGCGTTCAAGGGCTGGTCAGTGAAACAGATCATCGGTTGCATGTTTGTTAGTCTGGACCGAACGCGCGGCGGAAGCGATGGACGAGAAGTGAAAATGTTGCAAAAAACGCGGGAAAAGTTAGGGCTATCCTTGAATCACAAACGAGCCGTATTCCTGCACCGCCGCTTCCTGCTCATCCACACCGCGTACGTCGGCCCATCGCGGCCCGTGGTGTAGCATGGCGGCTAACTTCGAAAGCTGTGGTTCTTTCCCGACGGCGTATACTTCCACGCGCCCGTCGTCCAGGTTGCGAGTATAGCCGGTGACTCCCACTTCCGCTGCCGCGTTCTGCGCGAAGTAGCGGAAACCCACGCCCTGCACGCGGCCGCGCACGAACCAGCGGCGGGCCGTGACGCGTTGGGCAGACATCAGAGTCCCGGCGGACGCCGCTTGTGCCAGTCGGTCCGCGATTGAAATTCGCGGCCGATGGCGAGCAGCGTGTTTTCGGAAAACGGCACGCCTACCAGTTGCAGCGACACCGGCAGATTCTCCGCGAACCCGCAGGGCAGCACCAGCGCCGGCAGCCCCGCCAGGTTGCCCGCGGGGACGATCGCGCCGAATCCCGGATCGAGCGGCTGCGCCGGAGGGGGCGTGGGGCCATCCAGGTTCTGGTCCGCTTTCGGCGCAGTCCCAGTTCTTCCCGGTGCGATGAGTGCATCCACCTGCCCGAACATTTTCGAGATCTCTTCCTGGATCAGGCGGCGGATGCGCATGGCCTTCAGGTACTCTTTCGCCGGCACCTCGAGCGCCGCCTTCAACCCTGCGATCTGCGATTGGTCGGCCAGGTCATTCACTTTGCCGCTCGCGATCAGCGGTTCGAAAATTGCCGCTTCCTCGCCCCCCAGGATCATCGAGAGCACCGCACCGTAAGGAAATTGCGGGAGCTTCATTTCCACCAACTGCGCTCCCGCATCCTTCAGCACGGCCAGCGCGGTCTGCAACGCGGGACGCAGGGGGGCCTCGGCGCGCTCGCTGAAATCCACCGGCGCATAGCCGATCTTGAGGTCCTTCATGGGCCGCGAATACTGCGGCGTGTAGTAGAAACTCTTGCCGGCGGAGCCCGGGTCCTGGCCATCCTTGCCCGCGATTACCTGCAAGATGAGACCGCAATCTTCGGCGCTGCGCCCGAATGGGCCCAGCTTGTCGAGCGTCCAGGAGAGCGCCATGGCGCCGTGCCGGCTGACCAGGCCGTACGTGGGGCGCAGCGCGGTGACGCCGCAGAATGAGGCCGGCGTGACGATCGATCCGGAAGTCTCCGAGCCGATCGCAAAGGGCACGAGGCCCGCGGCCACAGCCGCCGCCGAGCCGCTGGAAGATCCACCCGACCAGCGCGTACGGTCCCACGGATTCAGCCCCGGACCGGTCAGCGACGCCGAGGCATAACGGTATCCGCCGCCGCCCGCCAGCTCCACCATCGAGAGCTTGCCGACGATCACGCCGCCCACGCCCGCCAGCTTGTCGATGACCGTGGCGTTGTAGTCGAAGACCTGGCCGGCATACGGTTTCGCGCCCCAGGTAGTCGGCTGGCCGGCGTAGCTCAGCAGGTCCTTCACGCCGTAGGGAACGCCTTGCAGCGGCCCCCGCAGGCGCCCGAGCTTGAAGTCCTTATCGACAGTCTTGGCCTGGCGGATCGCCTGTTGCTGCAGCGGCAGCGCCAGCGCATTGTAGCGCGGCCCGAGCTGTTCCAGCCGATTGGCAAACGCGCGCGCCAAATCTTCGGCGGAGAACTCTTTGTCCTTGAGCCTGGCGTTCAGCTCGGGGATGGGGGCAAAGAAAACATCGTTGCCGATCGTCGCCATGGCGCACCTCAGGCTTTGAACTGAAAGGCGGGTTCGGTGGCCATCGGCAGCGGCACCGCGGCCAGCGAGGTGCTGTTGTCGCGAATGCGCTGCTGGGCCGCTTTGAAGTCTTCGCCGGCAGAGGGCTGCGGGCCGGCGGCGGTCTGTCCCTCGATACGCCCCACGGCCGCCGCCGCCAGCACTACTGCCGCCAGTTGGCGCCGCGTGATCCTGTCATTCATTTGCATTTGTGCTCCAGAGCCTCCAGCGCCGCCTTGTGCATCACGGAGCGCGGCGCGGAATCACCCGTCCAGATTTCGAACTGGCGTACCGCTTGTTCGATGAACATCTCGAGCCCCGGCAGCACCGTCTTGCCTTGCTCCCGGGCGCGCTGGATCAGGACCGTCTCGATCGGGTTGTACACCATATCGAATACCACGTCCGCCGGGATGCTGCCGTTGAAGAAGCACTCGTTCACGTGCGGATACATACCGAGCGGTGTGGCGTGCACCACGGCGTCGAAATGACGCGCCACCAGTTGGTCGCGCATCAGAGCCTCCGCACCGCAAACTTTGGAGAGCGCGCGCACGCGATCGGGATTGCGGCCCACCAGCGAGATCTTGGCGCCGGCGTCGGTGAGCGCGAAGGCCGCTCCGCGCGCCGCGCCGCCGTTGCCCACGATCAGCACGCTCGATTTCTGAAGACGCACCAGCTTCGAAAGGGGGCCGGTGATGCCGGCGGCGTCGGTGTTGGTGCCGCGCCACTTGCCGGCCTTGCGCCACACCGTGTTGACCGCGCCGATGCGCCGCGCCAGCGGGTCCACCACGTCCAGATAGCGGATGATCTTTTGCTTGTGCGGAATGGTGACGCTGAAGCCGGCCAGCGGCAGTTTTTCCGCCAGCGAGAAAAAATCGCGCAGATACGCGGGCGTCACCAGGAAGGGCAGGTATACGGCGTCCACGCGCCGCGATTGAAACGCGCGATTGTGGACGGCGGGAGAAATCGTATGCCGGATGGGGTCGGCGATCACGCCGTAAATCTTCGCGGTTTTCGCCAGCTTCTCGACGCGATAGAGATGCCGCAGGTGTTTGGCGCTGACTTGCCCCGCGGCCGTGCCCTCCGCGAACATGGGCGCGGCGTAGCTGAAGACGCCGCCGAAAACCGGCGAGAGCACACGCGTGGGAAAACCCAGCTCGCCCATCGCCAGCACGATCAGTTTCTGCTTGGGAAGCGCCTTGGCGGCGGCCAGCACGCGCACATTGTCCGACGGCTTGCGCGCCGTCGTCACTACCTTATAAGCGTCCGCCGGCACGCGGAGTGCGCGGTTGAGGATGGTGTCCATGGGCGGCGTGGCTTCGAAGTTGTGATAGGAGACGATGACCTGCGCGCGCCCGCGAAACTGGCCCAGCCGCTCCTGCGCCGCTTCCGCAGTCTCGATCTCGACGTCGATGGCGTGCGCGCCGTTGCGCACCGCCAGATCCAGGATCGCCAGTTGCTCTTCGATGCTGCCGTTGAATTTGCCGTGGTTTTGATGGCGGCGGCAGGTGGCGATCAGAATACAGTCGGGGAATCGCTCGAGGAAACCCGCGATGGCGTCTGCCCCCTTGGCCGGCCGATCCAGAAAATCCAACCGGAATTCGAGGAAGGTCTCGCCCGCCTCAGCCTCGCGCCTGGCGTGGTCGAGTAAGGTTGGAACATCTGGCAGGCCCAACGCAATGCAAATGCGCGGAAACGTCCTGGACTGCGGCATCGTTTGGTAAGGAAAACTAAGGATAACACAGCGGCCCCCACTTACTGAGCCGGTATAGCTGGGGGAGCCGGCGGGGCCAACCGCGCCTTCCACTCGTCCAGAATGGCGGCGGTCGCCGTAGTCCCAATACGCGTCGCTCCAACCTCGTAGACTTCGAGTACCTGGTCCACGGTGCGCAGGCCGCCGGCGGCTTTGATCCCGATCTCATCCGGCAGGTATTTGCGCATCAGTTTCAGATCTTCGATGGTGTACCCCGAAGGCGCGAACCCAGTCGAAGTCTTGACAAAATCCACTTCCGCGCGCTCGCAGCAGCAGCAGGCAATGATTTTCAATTCGTGCGTGAGATAGGCGTTCTCCAGGATCACCTTGAGTTTGGCGCCCTCCTTGTGACACGATTCCGCCGCCTGGTTCAGCTCCGTCTGCACGTGCTGAAACTCGCGCGACAACACCTTCGAGATCGCGATTACCATGTCGATCTCCCTGGCGCCGCGGCGCAGCAGATCGCGGATCTCGTAAAGCTTGACGGCGGTATTCTGCGATCCGTGCGGGAACGCTACTACGCTGCCCGGCAGTACGCCGCTGCCCTCGAGCGTGCGCACCGCCAAATCGATATCGCAGGCCCGCACGCTCACCGACCGGATGCCGTAGCGCATCGCCATCCGCAAACCCTCCACCACGTGCTCGTCGGTAAGTTCAGGTTTGACGAGCGAGTGATCGATGAGGCGCGCCAGATCTTCGTAGGTCGCGAGCGGCTGCATTATTTCTTGTGTTGGGGAGCAGCTTTCTTGGCTGTGGAGGACGGCGTACGCGCCACGCCGCAGTTCATACCCAGGTTCTTCAATTGCGTGCAGGCTTTGTTGGCGGTATCCGTATTCGGGTACCGGCTGAGGATCTCGCGGTACTCTTTGGTGGCGTCGCTGCGGCGCTCCATCGCCGTCAGCGTCAGGCCCTTGTAATACATGGCATCCGGGGTCTTGGGGTTCTCCGAGTACTTTTCGAGCACCATGTCGAACTCGTTAAACGCCTTCTCGTAATCCTTCTGGGTATAGTGGATGGTCGCGATATAGAATTGCGCGTTGGGCGCCAAGTCGGTATTGCCGTACCAGCGCAGGTATTGATTGAACTCATCCAACGCGAGGTCCATCTTTCCACCCAGGTAGTCGCGCCGGGCATTCTCGTACAGCGTACCTTGCGGGATAGTCGGCGTATCCGACTGCTGCGGCGTGCCGCCGGGCGCCGTCTGTCCGGGAGGCGGCACGGGAGGAGCCTGCATGACTTTGACGGCGGTCACCAGGTCGCCCATCTGCGCCTGCAGTTTCTGGATTCCGCTGGCCAGCTCGCTCACCGCCTGTTGAGTGGTGCGGATTTCGTTGGAGAGGCCGTCCAGGCGCGCGTTGGTCGACACCACCGGCGTCACCACCTTTTCCTGCATTTCGCGCATGGTCTGCTGGATGCCGCTCTGGATGACCGCCACAGCCGTATTGGCCCTGTTGGCGGCATCGAGGGCCTGCTGCGAGATCACCTTGATCTCGGTGAGTTGCCGGTCCTGCGACTGCTGCAACTGCTTCACCATATCCTGCAGCGCAGCCACGTCCCGCTGCAATTCCTGCACCGCCTTATCCACGGAAAACGCCGGGGGCGATGCCAGCAAAACCAAAACGCACAGGCGACGGAAAATCATGCAAGTCTCCTAACCGGGAGCGGAACGGAGCCGGCCTGTCAGGACCCTTGCCGCACCGCTCCCGTTACGTGCTTCTGTCAGTCCTACTGCCCGGGCGCGAAGTGGGCGCGCCGGTTTCGCTGCCAGCAGGATTCGTTCTCTTCGGTACATTGCGGCCGCTCTTTGCCGTAGCTGATAGTCTTCAGACGGTCGGCTGGAACTCCCAGTTGCACCAGAAAGTCCTTGGCCGAACTGGAGCGCCGGTCGCCCAGACCGATGTTGTACTCGGCCGAGCCGCGCTCGTCGCAGTGGCCTTCCACCACGATCGTGGCGTTCGGGAAATCGGCGAGGATGCCTTTGATCGCCGCCGCATTGCGCTGCAGCACGTCGCGGGCGTCGCTGCGGACGTCGCTCTTGTCGTAGTCGAAGAAGGCATCCTGCACGTCGGAGCCCACGCGTTGCTCCATCGTCCGTCCGCCGGTTACCACCGCGGCCGGCGGGGGTGGAGGCGGCAGAGAAGTCACAGTTACGGTGGCGCTGCCCGTGGTTCGGCCGCCCGGTCCGGTGGCCGTCAGCGTGTAAGTGGTCGAATTATTCGGGGACACCGTCCGGCTGCCCGTATTCTGGACGGTGCCGACGGCCTGGTCGATGGAAACGCTCGTCACATCGCCCGAGACTTCCCAACGTAGCGTGGAAGACTGTCCGCGCTGAATCGAGGTGGGCTCGGCGGAGAACTGAGCCACGGTCGGCGCTCTCGGTGCCGGCGGTATCGAGCGCTCCACTGGCGCCGGCGGGGGCGGTGGAGGCGGCGGGGGAGTCTTCTTCTTACACCCTGCCGCAAAAATCGCCAGCGTTACCGCCAGCCAGGTGACTGTCAACTTCCGTTTGCTGAACATGAACATCGCCTCCTGAACTCTCGTTACTTACCCCACACCGGGCGCTCGTTGCTGCCCAAGGCGGTCAATGCCTGCACCCCGGTTCCATCCGCCAGCATGGTATAAATCTGGGACTTTCCGAGACGCGTCGAGTCGAACACAAGGTGGACTCCGTCCGGCGCCCAGTTGGGGTGCTCATTCCGCCCCGCTCCATGCGTCAATTGCGTGTACTGCTTGGATGCAACATCCATCACGAAAATGTTGAAATTGCCCTGCGCATATCCGCGCGTCCACGCGTACGCGATGAGCTGCCCGCCGGGATGCCACGCCGCATTGGTGGCTTCACCCGAGCCGTCGCTCAGACGCTCGACGTCGGCTCCATCCATATTCATCCGGTAAATCTGGGCCGTACCAGAACGTCCCGATGTTAATACGATATCGGACCCGGTCTTCGGATTCACTTTCGGTTCCACGTCAATCCAACTTCCTGAGGAGATGCGCCGGAATCCGCTGCCATCCAGGCCGGACATGAAGATGCCGCAACACCCGCCGGCTGAGCTCGAGTAAACGATGTGCGTCCCATCCGGCGTGAACGAGGGCTGCGAATTCACCGACGCGGACTGATTATAGAATCGCAAGTCCCGCTGCGGATCCACCGAAAACACAAATATACCAGGATTACCTTTCCAGTAACTAGTGAACGCTATTTTAGTAGCGTCGGGCGACACCGAGGGCTCGATTGTAATGGAATTAAAGCGGGTAATCTGGCGTTGATTTTTGCCGTCCGGGTCCATTACCCAGATCTCTTTGTGGCCGGTCCGGTTGGAGACGAAATAAATGTGCGTGCCAAATGTCGATTTGCCGCCGAACGCCGCGATGATATCGGCGGCGAACTGGTGGGCCAGGTCGCGCGCGCCCGCTTCGTTCACGGTGTTCGCCAAGTACCGTTTCGCGATCGCCTGCGGGTTCGAGCCCGGCGCGCTCGCCACATCGTAGAGCCAGCCGTAGAGTACGTACACGCCGTTCTGCTCCGCCGTGTACCCGAACGCCAGGTACTTCGCCGAAACCGGCGGACCGGCCCAATCGGCCATCCAGTGGCCGCCGCCGTTCTGCTGCTGTACGATTTCGCCGCGCTTTCCCCGCGGCGTTTGCGGCGGCGCCTGCGGCGCCTGGAAGTCCGGGGGCTGCTGCGGAACGAAAGGCCACAGCATGGTCTTCGGAGCGACCTTGACCAGACCCGAGCCTTCGACATCGGCCGTGAGCGTCTGGTTGAACGCGGTCATAAAAGTCTGCGCCGCGCCTGTGCCCCGCAGATCGGGGATAGCGATCGTGGGACGGTTACCATTGATGATGACGCCCCGGAAGTCAGGCGAGACCTGAGCCACCATGACGAGTAGGGTGCCGGCGGCCGCAGCCGCCAATACGAATAACCTGTTCATGTAGTACCTCGACGTCACCGCTTCAGTACAAACTGAAACTCGATTTCTGCCTCGTTCCGCGGAAACTGTGAGGGAATCGCGGGGAACGGTGAGGCATCTTCCACGGCCCGGCGGGCGGAAAAGTCGAGCGCCCGGTCGCCGCTGGTTTGCGCGATTCGGATGGAGCCCGGCGCTACCGAGCCATCGCGCCGTAACGTGAATGTCAGCACCACCGGCGGCGCGGTCGTGAGCCTTGGATTCACGTCGGCGGTGGTCCACTTGCGAGCAATCGCATCGCGTAGGGTGGTCGCATACCAACCAAGTTGGGTGCCGAACGGCGAATTGGTGCCGACACCCACGCCGCCTCCGCCTTGCAGGCCGTACATAGGCGTGTTCGCTGCCTGGCCGCCCGGACTGAACACCTGGTTGGGCCGATACTCCTGCTTCTCCTGCCACTTGTTGAGTGGGGAGTACGCCTGTGTGGTCGTCTTCTTAGCGTTGCGGCCCTTGATCGGGATGGCGTCCGGATCCGGCGCCTTCACTTTCGGCAGCGCTTTGGTTTTGACCGGCGGCGGGGCGGGCACTTGCGACTCGGTGTCGTTGGCGACCGGGTTGACCGGTCCGTTGCGCTCCGGCAGCGGGATCTTCGCCACCGGATTCACCGCGACCGAGCCCATGGCGCCGCCGGTTGGATCGCCCCACTGCTCGGGCTTGCGTCCGCCGACGAGATCGGCGGTCAGCAACAGCACGACCACTCCGGCATGCAGGACCACGGAGCCCACCAACGATCGCTTCAGCGGCTCCGGCTCGTCCAGAATGTCGATGCGCGCGGTCATTTGCTTCCCTTGGCCGTGTCCTCCGGCTGCGTCACTACGTTGACCTGAAACTTGGCCTGGCCCAGCTCCGCCATCACTTGCGCGACGGGCCCGAAAACCGTCTGCTCGTCCGCCCGCAGGTAGACACTGTTGGTCTTGGGAAACTGCTTGTGGATGGCGGCGCCCAGGTCGTGGATGTTCACTTCCTTGCCGTTGAGCGTGATGGTGGCCTTCTTCGTCATGGTGACGACGGGCAATTCCTGCGCCGTGTCCTTGACCAATTTGGTTTTGGGGACGTCCACCTCGATGCCGAATTCCATCACGTGCGCGGTGAGCATGAAGATGATCAGCAGCACCAGCACCACGTCCACGAACGGCGTGACGTTGATCTCCGACAGGCTGCCGCTGTGACTGCGCCGGCGCGATCCGTAACCACGACCGCCATTGCCGCCGTTGTTGACTGAGAGAGCCATGTTACTCCCCGAAACTGCGCTCGACCATGTTCAGAAACTCGAGCGAAAAGTCGTCCATGCGCGTACCCATCTCGCGAATCGCATGACCGAATACGTTATAGAAAATGGCGGCAGGAATCGCGGCCACCAGGCCCACGGCCGTCGTGATCAGCGCTTCCGAAATGCCTGGCGCCACCGTGCGCAGGCTGGTCGAACCCTGCTGGCCGAGGTCGTGGAATGCCTTGATGATGCCCATCACTGTGCCCAGAAGGCCGATAAATGGAGTTACGGTCGCGGTGGTGGCGAGCCAGTTCATGTTGCGCTCGAGCTTCGCCATCTCCTCGCTGATGCCGAGTTGTAGCGCGCGCTCGAGTGCCGGGCGGTTGGTGAGCGTGCCGCGCGCTTTCACCTGGCGCTCCACTTCTTCGTATCCAAAATCGAAGACGGCAACCAGCGGCGAGGGCCGGAACTGCTCGCTCGCCACCACGATGGCTTCCAGGCCATTCGACTTGCGGAACGCGCGCAGGAACCGCGCGTTGGAGCGGCGAGCGCCGCGAAACGATTGCCATTTGGAAAACACGACAGTCCAGGAAAAGATGGAGAAACAGACCAGCACGGCGAGGACGACCCTGATCGCCGGACTGCTATCGAGGACCATCTGCCAGACATCAATTTGAAGAAGGAGGGCTGTGGGAGTCTCGAAATTCAATCCGTCTCCTATTCCCAAATCTAACATAGAGACGCGTAACCCCATCAAAAAGACGAAGGATTTCGGGCGCCTGCGCTACAATCGCCTCAACGATGTTGCTTGAGCTAACCGTCGAAAACTACGCGGTGGTGGAGCGGCTGCGCGTCCATTTCCACACGGGACTCAACCTGTTGACGGGCGAGACCGGCAGCGGCAAATCGATTGTGGTGGATGCGCTCGGACTGCTTCTCGGCGGGCGGGCGTCGGCGGAGACGATCCGCACCGGCGAATCGCGCGCTCGCGTGGCCGGCATCTTCGACGTGCGGGACCATACAGCCGTGCGGCGGCTGCTCGAGCCGGCCGGCCTCGAAATCGAAGATGGCGAGCTGCTCATCGAGCGTGAAATCCTGGTAGGAGGAAAGTCGCGCGCGTTCGTCGGCAGCCGGCCGGTGGCGGTGGCGCTGCTGAAGGAGCTGGCGCCGCACCTGGCGGACATCCACGGGCAGCACGACCAGCAGCTTCTGTTCTCGAGCGACGCGCAGCGCGACATGCTCGACGCTTTCGCTGCACATCGCGAGCTGCTGGATCGCATCCGCGCAGTCTACGGCGAGTGGCGCGCCGCGGCGGCGGAGTTGGAAGAGTTGGAGCGTTCCGAACAGGAGAAATTGCGGCTGCTCGACTTGTGGTCGTTCCAGCGTAAGGAGATCGAAAGCGCCGCGCTCGAGCCGGACGAAGATTCCACGCTCGAGAACGAGCGGCGCGTGCTGCAGAACGTCAATCGTCTCGAAGAGGCGGCGGCCTCGGCGTACGCGGCGGTGTATGACAGCCAGGAATCGGCGCTGACTCTCATTCGCGCAGCGGCCAAGCGAATCGACGAGTTGTGCCGCATCGACTCTTCGCTCGAGAGTCTGCGCGAGAATCTGAAGACGGCGGATCTTGGGTTGCAGGAGGTGGCATACGGGCTGCGAGATTATCTTTCCGGCCTGGAAGCGAATCCCGGGCGCCTGGAGGAAGTCGAGAACCGGCTGGCGGCGATTGACCGTCTCAAGCGGAAGTACGGGCAGTCGATGGCGGAGATCCTGAGCTTCCTCGACGAGGTCCGGCGTCAGATCGCGGCTGTCGAGCATGCGGGCGAGCGCATCGAAGAACTGCGCCGGGCGCAGAAGCGGCAGGCCGGAGAATTCGAAAAGCTGGCGGCTGAGTTGAGCGAGCGCCGCCGCGCCGCAGCGCGCAAACTGGAGAAACGCGTGGAGGCGGAACTGGCGCAACTGGCGATGGAGCGCACCGTGTTCCGCATCGAAATTGCGCCGGCGCCTTGGACCGCGGATGGAGCGGACCGCGTCGAGTTCCTGGTGTCGCCGAACGTCGGCGAGGAGCCGCGGCCGCTCGAAAAGGTGGCCTCGGGCGGCGAGATCTCACGCATCGCGCTGGCGCTCAAGACGTGCCTGGCGGGGCCGAAGACGGCTCAGATCCGCACCCTGGTGTTCGACGAGGTCGATGCGGGCGTGGGCGGCAGCGCTGCCGAAGGAGTGGGCCGACGGCTGAAAAAACTGGCTGCGGCGAACCAGGTGTTGTGCGTCACGCATCTGCCGCAGATCGCGTCGTTCGCCGACCATCACTATCGCGTCGAGAAGCTGGAGTCACGCGGCCGCACGGTGGCGATCATCGAGGAATTGGACGAAGCCGCCCGCACGCGTGAGATCGGCCGCATGCTCTCCGGCCAGAAGCTGACGCCCGAGGCCCTGAAGCATGCCGAGCAGTTAATCAAAATGAGTGCTGAGTAAGCAGGCTTCATCAAACTTTAATCCTGCCTGGCTTGAAATTCACTTAGGTTCGTGTTAGCTTCGAAAAGACAGCAATTCAACCAGAGGCCGTGAGGCCTCTTCTTCATTTCTGGGGAAAGGAGGTAATTCTTGCGAGATAACGATTTACGGAACGAAACAGCGTGGCGGCTCGATTCGGCGCAGGATTGCCTGCTTTCCAGCCTGCTCGCTCTCTACTGAACAACTATTCCGGCCCCGTTTTACACACTGCGGACGTGTGTCTCGATAGCAGTGTGCACTAACCAACTTATTCGCTCTCGCGGCGAACTGACTCCGAGTATCTTATATGAAAAACCAACTAACTGAACTCTTACTTACTCCGGCCCAGCAATGCGCGCTGAATGGGCTGATGGAGGGACTTCGCGTGCGAAATACGGTGGTCCTCGAGGGCGGCGCCGGTGCGGGCAAGACTACCATCCTCGAAGCAGTTCACAGGATTGCGGGCGGAGTCATGGCCGGGGCGCGGCAATTCATCCAAGCCCTCTCCACGCGGCACGCGGATGCCGTCGAAGAGGCCTTCCTCGCCATGATCGAAGATGGGTTGGCGAAGTCCGACCTGGTGATCGTGGACGATCTGCATCTGGTGACGCGGATCGTCGAGAGCTGCAGTTATCCGCGGGCCTGCCTGCTGGATGCGGCCTTGACCGCCATTCTGGCGGATGCAGCCGCGCTCGGCAAAAAGATGCTCTTTGCCGTCGAAGGCGATGCGCCATGGCCGCTGCGCCGCCGCGCTCACACGTGGCACCTGGAGGACTTCACCGGGGATGACGGTGGAATGGCACACTGACCGGGGCAGGAGCGTAAATCCCTGCCCCCACTGCTGCCCGCCGCGGTGTAGATATTAAGTATGGACATTAATCGTTTCACGGAGAAGTTGCAGGAGGCGATCAGGTCCGCGCAGAGCAAGGCCGGACGGTACGGCCATCAGCAGATCGATGTCGAACACCTGCTGGCGGCGCTGTTGGAGCAGGAGGGCGGCCTGGCGCCCTCGATTCTCACGCGTAGCGGGACCAACGTGGAGCCGCTGCCGCGGCGGATCGAGGCGGAGCTGGACCGCATGCCGAAAGTCTCCGGACCCTCGGGCGGGCCCGACCAGGTGTACGTGAGCTCACGCTTGAACCGCCTGCTGACCGATGCCGAGGACGAAGCCCGCAAGCTCAAAGACGAATACATATCGGTAGAGCACGTGCTGCTCGCGGCCCTGGATGACAAGGGCGCGGCCGGCAAGCTGCTCAAGGAATCGGGACTGACACGCGACCGGTTGATGCAGGCGCTGCGCGAGGTTCGCGGGAGCCAGCGCGTGACTACGCAGAACCCCGAGGCCACGTATGAATCGCTCGAGAAGTACGGACGCGATCTGACGAAACTGGCCTCGGCGGGGAAACTCGACCCGGTGATCGGGCGCGATGAGGAGATCCGCCGCGTGATTCAGGTGCTCTCGCGCCGCACCAAGAACAATCCGGTGCTGATCGGCGAGCCGGGTGTGGGGAAGACGGCGATCGTGGAAGGCCTGGCGCTGCGCATTGTTCGCGGCGACGTCCCGGAAGGGATCAAGAACCGGCGCATCGTGGCGCTCGATATGGGCGCGCTGATCGCCGGCGCGAAGTTTCGCGGCGAATTCGAGGAGCGGCTCAAAGCGGTCCTGAAAGAAGTGCTGGACGCGGCCGGCGAGGTGATCCTGTTCATCGACGAACTGCACACCGTAGTGGGCGCGGGCAAGGCCGAGGGCTCGATGGACGCGGGCAATCTGCTGAAGCCCATGCTGGCGCGCGGCGAGCTGCACTGCATCGGCGCCACCACGCTCGATGAGTACCGCAAGCACATCGAGAAAGACGCTGCGCTCGAGCGCCGCTTCCAGCCGGTGCTGGTGAACCAGCCGTCAGTGGAGGACACGATTTCGATCCTACGCGGCCTGAAGGAGCGCTACGAAGTTCATCACGGCGTGCGCATCAAGGACGCGGCGCTGGTGGCGGCGGCGGTGTTTTCCAACCGCTACATCACGGACCGTTTCCTGCCCGACAAGGCCATCGATCTGGTGGACGAAGCCGCCGCGCGCCTGCGCACCGAAATCGATTCCATGCCGGCGGAGCTGGATGAAACGCGCCGCCGCATCATGCAGCTCGAGATCGAGCGCGAGGCGCTGCGCAAGGAGACGGACCCCGCGTCCAAGGAGCGGCTTTCGAAACTCGAGAAGGAACTGGCCGACCTCAAGGCCGAATCTGACGCCCTCACCGCGCGCTGGCAGACGGAGAAGAACGCGGTCCAGCGGCTGCGCCAGCTTCGCGAGCAGGTGGAGCAGACGAAGCTCGAAATCGAGCAGGCCGAGCGTCAGTACGATCTCAACCGCGCGGCTGAGTTGAAGTACGGGAAGCTGGTGGGCTTGGAGCGGCAGTTGCAGCAGGCTTCCGAGGAATTCGAGGGGCAGCGGAAGGAATCCAGGCTCATCAAGGAAGAGGTGGATGAGGAGGACATCGCCGAAATCGTGAGCCGCTGGACCGGCGTCCCCGTGACCAAGCTGCTCGAAGGCGAGATGCAGAAGCTGCTGCACCTGGAAGACGAGTTGCATCAGCGCGTGGTGGGACAGGACGAAGCAGTGACGGCCGTTGCCGAGGCGGTGATCCGCGCGCGTTCCGGCCTCAAGGACCCGAACCGCCCCATCGGCAGCTTCATTTTTCTGGGGCCTACGGGCGTCGGCAAGACGGAACTGGCGCGCGCGCTCGCCGAATTTCTGTTCGACGACGAGCACGCCATGATCCGCATCGACATGTCGGAATACCAGGAGAAGCACACTGTTGCGCGGCTGATCGGCGCGCCGCCCGGATACATCGGCTACGAAGAGGGAGGACAGTTGACCGAGGCGGTACGCCGCCGGCCGTATTCGGTGGTGCTGTTCGACGAAATCGAAAAGGCGCATCATGACGTGTTCAACGTGATGCTCCAGGTGCTGGACGACGGCCGCCTGACGGATGGCCAGGGGCGCACGGTCGATTTCAAGAACACGATCGTGACCATGACGTCGAACGTGGGCAGCCAGCGCATCCTGGAATACCGCGGTGCGTTCGACGGCGAGGGTTACGAGCGCATGAAAGAGGCCGTGCTGGAGGAAATGCGCCATCACTTCCGGCCGGAGTTTTTGAACCGCGTGGACGAGACGATCGTGTTCCACTCGCTCAGCGAGGAGCACCTGAAACAGATCGTGGAGATCCAGCTCGGACGGCTGCGCGCGCGCCTGGCGGACCGGCACATCACGCTCCACCTCACCGACGCGGCGCGCGCCAACCTGGTGCGCACGGGCTACGATCCGCAGTACGGCGCGCGTCCGCTGAAGCGCGCCATCACGAAGAAGATCGAGACGCCGCTGGGGCGCCTGCTGCTCAAGGGCGAGGTGCGCGACGGCCAGACGGTGTCGATCGACGCCGATCGCGAGACGGGCGATTTGCGGTTCGCACCGGAGGCCGTCGCGGTAAGCTGACGCCCGCTAAAACATCAGCCGCAGCGCGAATTGGATCTGGCGCGCGGGGTACGTGGTGGTGATGCTGCCGTAGCTCGAGGCGCTGATGTTGCTCGCCGGCGTCTTGAAGTTGGTCTGGTTGCTCAGGTTGAAAGCCTCGCTGCGGAATTGCAGCTTCGCCGACTCGCTCCACAGACGGAAATCCTTGTGCAGGCCCAGGTCCATCTGGAAGAGGCCGTAGCCGCGCACATCGTTGCGGCCGATGTTGCCGAACGGATGGCTGGGGTCGGTCGGAATCGCTATCGAATTGCGGTTCAGGTAGGTGTTGGTGGTGCGCTGGCCTTCCGGCGTCACCAGGTCGCCCACCTGGTTCGGGCGGACGGAGAGCCCGATGCTGGTCACCTGGAACTGTGCCGTGGGGTTGTACGTGATGTTGATCGGGAGCCCGCTGGTGGCGGTGTTGATGACGGTGGTCTGCCATCCGCCGAAGATCGCGTCCACCACGCCGATCCAGTTGCTGCCCCAGTGCCGGCCGCGGCCGAACGGCAGGGCGTACACCATCGACAGCGTGTCATTGACAGGCTGATCGTAGCCGGAGACTCCCTTCTCGTTCCGCAAGTCGCGGATATTGGCGCGCGAGCTGTCGCCGTTCTGCACCTCGAGATGGCCGGAAGCGTTGTCGATCGCCTTCGACCACGTGAACGAGTTCAATAGCGTCAGCCCGGCTGTGTAGCGCTTCTCCAGCTTCCATTGGAGCGCATGGTAGTTCGAGTATCCCGCGCCGAATGCGATTTCGATGTTGGCAAAACTGCCGACCGGCCGGCGCGCCTGCAGCGAGGAGTTCTCGGTCGGGCCGTTCGGCCGCGCCTGATTGTAATCGCCGAGAATCATCAGGTGCGTGCCCCGGTTGCCGACGTAGGCGACGTCGAGCACCAGGTTCTTCGCCAGCTCCCGCTGCACGGTGAAGTGCCACGACTGGATGTATCCGGTCGGGTTGTTTGCGGGAATGTAGCGGGCCTGGGCGCGCAGCGGATTGAAATTGGCGGGCACCGCGAAGTTCTGCGGATAACCCATCTGCGTGGAGCGGAAGCAGGTCACCGGGTCCGCGCTCGCCGACGCGCACACCGGCAGGTTGGCGATGTCCTGCGTGATCTGCGCGTCCACGATGTAGGGGCCGTTGTACGCGAGAAGGTTCTCGCCGCCCAGCCGGTTGAAATGCACGTAGCTGATGCCGTACGCCGCGCGGGCCACCGTCTTGGGCCCGATCGCGTACGCCAGACCGATGCGCGGCGCGAAATACTTGTGCCGCGGATTCACCTGCGCGCGATCGTCGATCGAGCCGCTCTTCGCCGGAAGCAGGGTATTGGTGGCCGGGTCGAAATTGGCAAGGTGATTGTCCTTTTCCCACTGCGGCGTGGCGAATTCGTAGCGCGTTCCCAGGTTCAGGGTTAGCTTCGAATTCACCTTGAAATCGTCCTGCACGTACAGGAAGTGCATCCGCTGCCGGTAATCGACGATGACGTAGTTGTTCAGCTCGTAGCTGGAACGCGCGCCCGTCATGAAGTCGGCCAGGTTGTACGCCTGGGTCAACACGGCGTTGCTGGTGACGGCTGTGCCCGCCGGACGGCTGAACTGGCTGCCGTACCCATCGTTGCCGTACACCGGATTGAAATCGTCGATTGCGGTATCGATGCGCTGGTATTCGTAACCCATCTTGAGCGTGTGCCGGCCCACAATGCGCGCGTAATTCAGCTTGGGGTTGATCACGAACGGATACTGAAACTGCGGATTGCTGGTCTGCCGTCCGAACTGCGAGAACCCGGTGACGTTCTGCGAATTCAGCGCGCCTTTGATGCGTGGATCGGTGGGCAGTCCGGTGATGCCGTTGGCATCAAGCAGGCTGGGCTCGCCCAGGCCGATGGGGCTCTTGCCGCCCTCGGTCCACCCGACGCCTAGCCGCACCTCGAGCGTGGACTTGGAGTTCAACGCCCAGGTGGCGCCCGGATTGAGTTGCTGGTTGTAGATGTGCACGTTGCCGTTGTCGTTGCCGCCCGCCGGCCCCGGGATGTTGCCGGGCACGAAAATGTTGGCTTCGCGATGGCTGAAACGGAAGAACGTGGTGAGCCGATCAGTCAGGTAGTAATCGACCTTGGCGTCGCCCTTGTCGTCGTTGATGGAAGAGCGCGGCAGCGATTGATAGTTGTTGCTGTTGCCGGCAACATTCGGGTCGGGCATCGCGGCCAGCACGGCCTTCGCAAAGGGCGTCACCTGCGAGGCCGGCAGGTTACCGTCCAGGAATGTCTCTCCCGTGAGGGGATTCCGAATGGCGCTGCCGAATTTGCCGGCCTTCTGATCTGCCGTGGGGACGGTGGCGAAAATCAGCGTGTGGGTGATGCGGCGAAGGCCTTCGTAATCGAAGAAGTAGAACAGCTTGTCCCGCTTCACCGGGCCGCCGATGGATGCGCCGAACTGGTTTTGGATAAACACGGGCTTCACGCCGCCAACCGGCTTGAAGAAACCGACTGCGTTCAGGTTGGTATTCCGCAGGTACTCCCAGGCGGAGCCGTGCAGTGCGTTAGTGCCGCTCTTCGTGGTGGCGTTGATGACGGCGCCGGCGGCGCGCCCGTACTCGGCGCTGAAGTTGCTGGTCTCGACGCGAAACTCGGCCACGGCGTCCGGCGTAAGCTGCACTACTTGATTCGAGAATCCCTGGTTGCTGGTGCCGTAGGCGTTGTTGTCCACGCCATCCACCATGAAGTTATTCAAGGCGCTGCGCTGCCCGTTGACGTTGAAGGATGCATCGCGGCTGGTGGCGGAGCCGTCTTCGAGAAGCGACTTGCGCACGCCGGGCGCCAGCAGCGCCAGGTCCGCATACGAGCGGCCGTTGAGCGGCAAATTGGTGATGGACGCGTTGTCGATCACCTGGCCGCGGCTGCTGGAATCGGTTTCGATTTGCGATGCCGCGCCTTCCACCGTCACCTGCTCGGCCACGTCGCCGACTTGCAATTGCAGATCGACGCGCTGGTGCGCATTTACGGTGACCGTGAACGGCTCGGCGACCGCAGCCTTGAAGCCGGGGGCTTCCGCCTTCAGCCGGTACCGTCCGGGTTTGACGTCGAAGAAGGTGTAGTTTCCGTTCTGGTCCGTCTCACTGGCTTTCGTGACGCCGGTGGCGACGTTTTCCAGGCTGACCTTGCTGTTTACAACCACGGCGCCGGCCTGATCGCGAACCAGGCCGATTACAGTAGCCGCATCGAATTGCGCGAGTCCCACGCTCGCAAGAAGGATGAACACACAGATGCTGACAAGGCATTTCTTCATGCTGATAGTCTGGCATAGGGTGCTTTCGATTTGGTTTCGAAATCGTGAAGATTTCACCGGTCGGTGCAAAAGAATCCGATCGGCTCGTGCAATCTCGCGGAACACCAGCCGCTCCCTACCATTTACGGAATTTTCGCTGTCTCCATCTCCGGAAGAAAGTAAAATACCAACCCCAGAATCAGGTAAACCGCCAGCAGTTGCGTGCCCTCGAGCCAGTTGGATTCTCCGTCGGAAGCGATTTGCCCGGTGATCAGCACGGCGACGAAGACCGCCAACACTTCGGCCGGAGTGAACACCAGATCGAGCGGCCGGGGGCCGATCCAGTGGCTCGCGATCACCAGCACGGGCGCGACGAAGAGTGCGATCTGCAGGCTGCTGCCGATCGCGATCCCCAGCGTCAGCTCCATGCGGTTCTTCATCGCCATCACCACCGCGGTGCTGTGTTCGGCGGCATTGCCGACGATCGCGACCACCACCACGCCCAGGAAGATGCGGGTCATGCCGAACGCGGCCGCGGCCGGCTCCACCGAGCCCACCAGGATTTCGCTGATCCACGCGATCATGGCCGTGGCGGCTCCCAGAACTATTACGGCCTTCTTCATCGTCCAGGGCTTCTCTTCCAGTTCCGCGCTCGGCGACGGTACTCCGGTGACAAGGTGCTTGTGTGTGTAAAGCGAAAATATAAGATGGGCGCCGTAGCTTGCGAGCAGGACTAGCGCGATTGCCAGACTGAGGTTGTGCTCCTGAAAGCCGGCTCCGGGTCCGGCGAGGTAGTGGAACGCGGCGGGCATGACCAGCGCGATCGCGGCCAGGGTGAGGAGGGTTGACTGGGAGCGGGCCGCGGTGGCGTTGAAGCGCTGCTCCTTGTGGCGGATGCCGCCGGCCAGAATCGCGCCGCCGAGCACCAACAGCAGATTGCCGAGAATGGATCCGGTGAGCGAGGCTTTCACCACCGGATAAAGACCCTCGCGCAGCGCCATGAACGCGATGATCAGCTCGGCCGCGTTGCCGAAGGTCGCGTTCAGCAGTCCGCCGATGCCCTCGCCCGTATGGTGAGCCAATTGTTCGGTGGCGGTCCCCAGCCATCCGGCCAGAGGGATGATCGCCATGCAGGCCGCGATGAAGATCGCGGTGTGGTAGGTGGGCGCCAGATACTGCAGCCCGACAGCCACTGGCACAAAAATGAGGAGCCAGTTGAGCACGTCTCTGCGTTCTCTAGTGCAGCTTTTCCTGGAACGCGCCGGTGCTCGCGTCCACATACACGGAGAAATTCGAGGTGCCGGCCGATTCGCCCCAGATGACGCGCCACACCGGGTCCGGATACTTGTCGATCTTCTCCAGCAGAAGGGTGATGGTCTTGCCGGGATTCTTCTTGTCGTAGTCGGCGCCGCCGTTTTTGAGCGCCGTATCATACGCGGCATCGGTATCCACCTTCACCGCGATGATGGGGAACGGACTGTTCACCCCGCTCTTGCCCGAGAAGCCTGACTCCGGCCCTGCGAACGTTCCTTTGTGGAGCGTCGGCTGCTGTTCGACGATGGAGTAGGTATAGCTGCGGGACAAGCCCTTGGTGGCCGACACGAATACGGCTTCCCAGCCGCCGGCAGTTCCTGGCTTGGCATCGACTTCGGTAAGGTGCATGCTGCCTGCCTTCAGCACCTGCGCGTCCGGGGCCCAGGTTCGCGCCACCTGGTACATCTTGTAGAGCGCGCTTTGGCCGGTCGCGGGCTCCGGAGGTTTGACGGCCTCCTTTTTCACGGCGGTGGTTTCCGCGCAACTGGTCAGGAATAAAAGCAGAGCGCCGGCGATCGGGCAAAAGAAGTTGTTTCGCATACCTGCTCGCCATTCTAACAGTGGACGAGGCGGCCGGCTGACCGGGTTTCGGCTCGCACAAGCGGGGATGGTCGCCGAGCGTGCCGGTGCTGGCGTTAACAACCGGCCATGCGCGCTCTGTGGCATAATTAGCGCAGCAAGGAGGGTCAAAATGACTCCTCGTTTCTACGTGCGGGTGAGTACGATTCTGGCGGCGGCCCTGGTAATGGGCGCGGCTTTCGGACAGGGGCGTGGGACCACTACGCCGCCGGCGGGCGGCACTACAGGCGGCACGACGAGCCCCGGAACCACACCAACCACTGGCCGCACCACCACTACGACACCCAGCACGCAGCCGACTCCATCAACCCCGCAGATGCCTCCGCAACCTATCTTCGTTACGGGGCGCGTGATGATGGAGGAGGGTAGCGCGCCGCCGGAGAGCGTCGTCATCGAAAATGTTTGTAACGGCTCCGCGCACGCTGAAGGCTACACCGACAACAAGGGCTACTTCGCGATCGAGTTGGGCAACAGGAACAGTGGCATCTTGCAGGATGCCAGCGAGTACTCGTCCGGCGGGAGCTATTCGGGCGGTGGATTTGGCGGCACCAGCGGCGCGTTGGGCTCCTCCTCGACCGGCGCCACGGCGGGCGGCGCGGGAATGGACCAGCGCTTCTTCGCCTGCGAATTGCGCGCCCGGCTATCCGGATACCGCTCGCAGACCGTGAGCCTGGCCATGCGGCGGCCGCTCGACGACCCCAACGTCGGCATCATTCTTTTGCACCGCATTACTCCCAACGAGGGCGGCACCGTGAGCGCGATCTCGCTGGGCGCTCCCAAGGACGCACGCAAGGCCTTCGATAAGGGCAAGGACGGGCTCAAGAAAAAGAAGACGGACGAGGCTGTCAAGAGTTTCGAAAAGGCGGTTGAGATCTACCCCAAGTATGCGACTGCGTGGTTCGAGTTGGGCAGACTCCAGGCCCAGCAGGGCCGCGCGGAAGAAGCCAAGAAGTCATTCGAAAACGCGGTGGATGCCGATCCGAAGTTCGTGAACCCGTACCTGGATCTATCGCTCATCGCGGCCAAGGCGCAGAACTGGCAGGCAGTGGCGGACATGACGGACAAGATGGTGAAGCTGGATCCGTTCGATTATCCGCAGGCCTTCTATTTCAATTCGGTTGCGAACTTTAACCTCAAGAACGTCGAGGCGGCCGAGAAGAGCGCGCGCGAAGCGGCACGCTTGGATACGCGTCACCAATACCCCAAAGCGTCGCATCTTCTGGGTGTCATCCTGGCGCAGCGCCACGATTTCTCGGCAGCCGCGGGCGAGTTCCGGAACTACCTGAAGTTCGCACCCGGGGCGTCCGACGCGGAGGCAGTGAGGAAGCAGTTGGACGAAGTGGAAAAGCTGTCCGCTGCGGCTAAGGAACAATAATTCGGGGTCGCGCCACAGGCCGAGGTGGCCGGCGAACAGGCTTATCGACCCGTGTGCAGGTTGTTGTGGATGGCGTAGAGCGCCAGTTCCAGGCGATCGGAAACGCCCAGCTTGTCGAAGATGTTGTGCAGGTGGTTCTTCACCGTCTGCTCGCTGATGAACATCTTCTCCGCCATCTCCTTGTTCTTGAAACCCTGGGCAACCAGCGCCACGATTTCACGCTCGCGCTGGCTGAGAGGCGAACGTTCGCGCTCGCGCGGCGCGGATGAGGGCGGTGGAACCGGCGGCTCGTCGGAAGCCACGAACTGCCGGATCACGGCCGCCGTGGTATGGGAGTCGAGCCAGATTTCTCCTGCATGAACTTTGCGGATGCTCTTGATCAGCAATTCCGTCGCCGTCTGCTTGAGAACGATTCCCGAGGTACCGAGCTTCATTGCCTGGACGAATTCGTTCTTATCGTCCGACGCGGTCAACACAATGACGCGCGTTTTGTTTTTCGCTGCCTGAAGGCGCTGCAGCGTAGCCAGGCCGTCGAGCCCCGGCATCTTCAGATCCAGCAGAAGGATGTCCGGCTCGTACTGCTGGAGTACGTCCAGCACCTGCCGCCCATCCTGGGCCTGGGCCACGACCTCAAAATCGGCTTCGAGGGCGAGAAGCTTGCAAAGTCCATCACGAAAGATCGGGTGGTCATCTGCTACGACAATCCGAATTTTGGATTTCGTAGGTGTCCCCGACCCCGGCGAGGGCCCGCTGGTGATTGCGGTGTTGTTCTCCGACATACACTAATCTGCTATGATTTATTGTAGAGTTCTACTAGTACCAAGTCAAATGTCCCAGACGGGCTGCTTCAGGGCTTCACCTGAACCGACCGTTTCGGCTAGCAGCGTTAACCGTTAGTTTAGCGCATTTAGTACTAGAGTTCCGAGACTAACTAACGATTTATTCGCAAACACCTGAGCCGCCATCGTGTGGTCACGCACCTTGCACGGCCTGAAGCGCCCGGGGCGCCACCTTTCGATTTCCGATGAACTTTGGGGCCATGCTTTGCTAAGGTGAAGAGAATATGAGCGAAGAATTGGCTGAGGTTGATTTTCAACGGTTCTGGCGCAGGCTGCAACAACTTGGGCTCAATGCCTACGAGTCGCGTTCGTACCTGGTGCTGCTCGGCCATCCCAAGTTCAAAGCGCTCGAATTGGCGGCGCGCGCGCACGTGCCCCGGCAGAAAATTTACGAAGTGCTCGACAGCCTGGTGGAGAAGGGCTTCGCGCAGGTGGTTCAGGAAAAGACCAAGCTGTTTTCCGCCGTGGAGCCGAGCCTGGCGATTCCCGGATACCTCGGGCGCAAGCGCCAGACACTGGAACAGGAGTTGACGGACAACGGCCGGGCCGGGGTGGCGCTGATCGACGACTTGAAGGCGCTCTATTCCGAAGGCCAGGGCGGACGGGGAACGCTCGATTTTCTGCGCATCGTCACCGAGCCGGCGCAGACCGCGGCCGAATACCGCCGCATGTTATCGGAAGTGAAGCAGGAATACGTGGAGTTCTCGCGCCCACCGTACGCGGTGGACCCGCTGGATGAGAAGCTCGTCAAGCAGGCCCGGTCGAACGGCGTCGCGTGCCGGCTGCTGCTCGAGGCCTCGGTGCTCGACGAGGACCACCGGCAGCGTCTCACCGAGTATGTGGCGGCCGGGGTGGAAGTACGGATAGCCGATTCGCTGCCTATGAAACTGGCGGTGTTCGACGCGCAGCACGGCATGGTGGCGCTGCTCGATCCCGTGATCACGCGGCCGATGTGGACGGCAGTGGTGTTCCATCACGAAGGCATGGGTGAGGCGATGAAGGGGTTGTTCGACGATCGCTGGAGGCGGGGAAAGAACCTGTAGACGCTACCGCGCGCCGCCGGCAAGGCCGCGCTGTTTGCGCGTCAGGATCTCGCGCACGGCGTAAATGCGGCGGTCCTGGCTCTCGAAGTAAGTCCGCATCATCATCTCGCCGATCAGGCCGGTGCTGAACATCAGCATGCCGCCGAGCAGCAGCAGGCCGCCCGCCAGCATCAGGGGTCCGTGCTCGATTACGATTTCGTAACCCAGCAGCTTGATGACGAACAGGTACGTCATGATTCCGCCGCCGAAGGTAGTACCGATCAGTCCGGGCCAGCCGAAGAAGTGCATGGGGCGGGTAAAATACTTCAGCAAAAACTTGATCGTCAGGATGTCGAACAGTACGCGGAACGTGCGGCCGATTCCGTAGTGCGAACCGCCGGCGGCGCGCGGCGTGTTGCGGATCGGCACCTCGGCCACGCGCGCGCCGTAAAAGCTGGCCAGCGCGGGGATGAAGCGGTGCAGCTCGCCGTAGAGGTTCACGTCCTTCAGAACCTCCGCCCGGTAAGCTTTGAAAGTGGTGCCGAAATCGCGCAGGTTCACGCCGGAGGCGCACGCCATGAGCCAGTTGGCAATGCGCGACGGCAGCTTGCGCAGGATGGCGTTGTCGAAGCGCTTCTTGCGCCAGCCGCTGGCGATGTCGTAACCCTCGTCGATCTTGCCGAGCAGCGCCGGGATGTCCTCGGGCGCGTGCTGCAGATCGCCATCCATGGCGATGATGACCTCGCCCTTGGCTTCGTGGAAGCCGGCCGAAAGCGCCGCCGTCTGTCCGAAATTGCGGCGTAGCCGGATGACTTTCAGGTGGCCGTCGGTCTCGACCAGATTGGCGAGAAGCTCAAAGCTGCGGTCGTTCGAAGCGTCATCCACGAACAGGATTTCGTAGGGCCGCTGCAACTGTTCGAGCACCGCGGTCAACCGGTCGTACAGCGGGAGGATGGAGTGCTCCTCGTTGTGAATCGGGATGACGATCGACAGCATGCGCGTGAACTCCCAGTGTACCATCGCCAAATGGAGCGGGTTCCGTTTCAGGCGACGACCGCGGGCGCCTCCTACGAAGGATTGGACCGCCTGCCGGTAGCGGTGTTGTTGGATAACGTACGCAGCCTTTACAACGTCGGTGCGTTCTTTCGCACGGCGGATGCGGCCGGTGTGGAGAAGCTCTATCTGAGCGGAATTACGGGGCGCCCGCCGCAGCGCGCGTTGTCCAAAACGGCGCTAGGAGCCGAGGAAACCGTGGCGTGGGAGCACGGCTGGGACCCGGTCCCGATGGCGCAGGCGATCCAAGAGCGCGGGTACGAATTGGCGGCCATCGAGACCACCACGCACGCCGTGGATCTGTTCGAGTGGACGCCGCGTTTTCCGGTCTGCATCGTGTTCGGACACGAAGTGGAGGGCATCCGGCCGGAACTCTCGGCGCGCTGCGACACGCACGTGCGCATCCCGATGCTGGGGAGAAAGCACTCGCTGAATGTGGCGACCGCGGGGGGAATCGTAATCTACGAACTGCTGCGCAAGTATCGGGCGCTGGCAGTGCGCTAAGAAAAGAATTGGCCACAGATGGACACGGATACACGCAGATAAGACAAAAAACAAGATTAAGGTTTTGTGTTATCGGTGTCCATCTGCGGCCCCAATGCCTTTTCCACCGCCTGCGCGATACGATAAGAATTGGCCCAACCGCTCCCCCGGATCCGCATGAACCTCGATTTCATGCCCTCTCCTTCGCCGGAGAGGCCGGGCCTGTTCATCCGCGATCCGTACCGGTATTCCGACGCCATGCTGATCATCCCGCCGGCGCTGGTGGAGTGCCTGCAATGCTTCGACGGGCGCCAGACCGACCTGGATCTGCGGGCCGCGCTGGTGCGCATCACCAACAACCTGGACGTGGGAGAGATCGAGCGGCACCTGGTGGAGACGCTCAGCCAGGCGGGGTTTCTGGAAGACGAAAACTTCGCCCGCATCGAGACCGAGCGCCGCCAGGAATTCGCCGGGCGTGCGGTGCGCGAGCCGGCACACGCGGGCGCGGCGTATCCCGCTGAGATCGACGGATTGCGCGAAACCATGGTGCGCTACATGGACGGAACGGGCGCCACGGCGGCCGATCCGAACCTGTTTGCCATCGCCGCGCCGCACGTCAGCCCGGAGGGAGGGTGGCAATCGTACCGCGCCGCGTACAGCGTGCTGCGTCCCGAGCATCGCGAGCGCACTTTCGTGATTCTAGCGACTTCGCACTACGGCGAGCCAGAGAAGTTCGGGCTTACCCGCAAGAGTTTTCAGACGCCTCTGGGCGAGGCGCAGTCGGACCGGCGACTGGTGGACTGGCTGGCGGAGCGCGGCGGCCCGGCGGTCGAGATGGAAGACTTCTGCCACTCCTTCGAGCACACGGTGGAACTGCAGGTCATATTTCTGCAGCACGTGCTGGGGCCGGACGTGCGCATTCTGCCGGTGCTCTGCGGCCCGTTTGTGCAGAGCCTGCTGGAGGGCGGCAAGCCGGAGCAGAACGATGACGTGCGGCAGTTTTTCGACGCCCTCGGCGAGTTGCGCGAGCGCGAAGGCGACCGGCTGTTCTGGGTACTGGGCGTGGATATGGCGCACATCGGCGCGCGCTATCACGACCGGTTTCCGGCGCGGGCGGGGGAGGGCGCGATGGCCGAAGTGCAGGCACGCGACGAAGCGAGAATCGCGCGCATCAACGGCTCGGATGCCGACGGCTTTTGGGATCTGGTGCAAGAGAAACGGGACGACTTGAAATGGTGCGGGTCGTCGCCGTTCTATACGTTTTTGAAGGCGGCGCCCAAGGCGCGCGGCGAGCTGCTGCGCTACGAGCAGTGGAATATCGACGAGCGCAGCGTGGTGAGTTTCGCGGGGATGAAGTTCACTCGATCGTGACCAGCACCTCTCCCGCCGCCACCGTAGCGCCTTCTTTAGCCGGCACCGCCACCACTTTCCCGGCGCGCGAAGCTTTCATTTCGTTTTGCATCTTCATGGCCTCGACCACCACCAGGCCCTGACCCGCCTCGACCGCGTCACCTGCGCCGACCAGCACCCGCACCACTTTACCCGGCATCGAGGCCGTGACGTCTTCGACGCCATCGGTGCGGCGGCCGTGAGTCCGGCGCGACCAGCGGCGCGGGTCGCGCACGTCGATCTCGAAGCGGTAGCCATCGATGACCACTACCAGACCGCCGCGCGCCTCCTCCACCCGCGCCTCGTAGCTGCGGCCGTCCATCAGGATGGAGTAGACACCGGGCTCGGGCGCTTCCACGTGGGCCGTGCGCTCCGGCCCATCGCCCAGGCAGAAACGGCAAGCTGGGGCGGGCGCGACGATCTCGATGTGGTCCTCCGCACCATCGATCGTAAGTGAAAGCTTCACCGGAGGAGGTCGCCCCTTCCCGTGTCGAGCCACCGGCTGGCTCCCGTGGCGCGCGGCGGTTCGGGTCGGGCGGAGTTCGCGGAAGCGTGGAGGGCAGCCGCGAGTGCAGCCACCGCGGCGAGTTCAGGAGGTGCCTGCGGCGTCCGGTTGCGAGCCAGGAACTCGTCGATGAAGCCGGTGTGCAGGTTGCCGGCGCGGAACTCCGGGTCTTCCAGGATCTGGCGGAAGAAACCGATATTGGTGCGGATGCCGCCCACGTCGTACTCGCGCAGGGCGCGGATCATGCGGGACACTGCCTCCTCACGAGTCGCGGCCCAGACGGCCAGCTTCGCCAGCAGGGGGTCGTACTCCATCGGCACAGTCCAGCCGTCGTAAACGCAGCCATCGAGGCGAATGCCGGGGCCGGACGGACGCGTCAGGCGCGTCAGCTTGCCGGGAGAGGGCAGGAAATTGTTATCCGGGTCCTCGGCATAGATTCGGCACTCGATGGCGGAACCGCGCCACGCGATGTCCTCCTGGCGGAAGAGCAAGCGCGCCCCGTCCGCGATTTCCACCTGCAGCTTCACCAGGTCGAGGCCCGTGACCAGTTCCGTGACGGGGTGCTCCACCTGCAGGCGCGTATTCATCTCGAGGAAGTAGAATCGGCGGTCCTGGTCCACCAGAAATTCGACCGTGCCGGCGTTGTAATAGGCGGCGGCGCGCGCGGCGCGAATCGCGGCCTCCCCCATTGCCTGACGCATCTCGGGATGGAGCGCGACCAGCGGGGAGGGGCATTCTTCGATCACCTTCTGGTGGCGGCGCTGGATGGAGCACTCGCGCTCGCCCAGGTGGACCATGTTGCCGTGACGGTCGCCCAGAAGCTGGATCTCGATATGACGCGGGCGCTCGATCAGCTTCTCCACATATACTTCGGGATCGTGAAACGCGCGTTCGGCTTCGCTCGATGCGTTGCGAAGTGCGGATTCGAGATCGGCGTCGCCATCCACGCGCCGCATGCCTTTGCCGCCGCCGCCGGCCACGGCCTTGAGCAGAACCGGGTAGCCATGCTGGCGGGCGAAGGCTCGCGCCTCCTCCGCCGTGCCGCCGCGGTCGGTGCCGGGCACCACGGGCGCGCCCGCGCCGACGGCGGTCCGGCGCGCCGCCGTCTTCGAGCCCATCATCCGGATGGATTCGGCCGAAGGCCCGATGAACACGATGCCGGCCGCTTCGCACGCGGCCGCGAAATCGGCGTTCTCGCTAAGGAAGCCGTAACCGGGATGGATGGCGTCGACGCCGTGTTTCCGGGCCGCATCCAGAATGCGGTCGATGCGCAGATAACTCTCGGCAGAGGCGGAGGGGCCGACGTGCTCGGCTTCATCCGCCATGCGCACATGCAGCGAAGTGCGGTCCGCATCGGAATAGACGGCCACGGTCCGGATATCCATCTCGCGTAATGTGCGCATCACGCGGACGGCGATCTCGCCCCGGTTGGCGATCAGGACCTTGCGAAACACAGCCCAAATTGTAACAGGAGGGCGCGGGAAGCCCGTCGCGGTATGCTAAGATCGTCCGCAGATCGGGAGGGGATTGTGCGTCTGTTCGTTCTATTCACCTGCTTTGGTGTGTTTACTTCCGCCTGGTCCAAAGAGGCCACCTTTCATAAAAACGTCGAGCCGATTTTGCAGGCGCGATGCCAGGGATGCCACCGCCCGGGCGAAGCCGCCCCTATGTCGCTACTGACCTATAAGGATGCGCGGCCGTGGGCCAAGGCGATCCGCGAGGCGGTGCTCACGAAGAAGATGCCGCCATGGTTCGCCGATGCGGCGCACGGCAATTTCTCGAATGACCGGCGGCTGTCGAAGGACGAGGTCGAGACCATCACGGCCTGGGTCGACGGCGGCGCCAAGGAAGGCGCTCCGAAAGACGCACCGAAGCCGTTGACCTTCGTCGATGGATGGGCCATGGGACAGCCGGATGCCGTGGTCGAAATGCCGGTGGCTTACGACGTGCCTGCGTCGGGAACCGTGGAGTATACATATTTCGTGGTGCCGACGGGCTTCACGGAAGACAAATGGGTGGAGCAGGTGGAGGTGCGGCCGGGCGCGAAATCCGTGGTGCATCACGCCGTGATGTACGTGCGGCCGCCGGGCGTGAGATTCGTCCCGAACGCCAAAGTTGGCGAGGCATACGTGCAGCCCAAGGCGAAGGGCGAAGTGGTGCATCGGGCGGACGACGGTCGCGGCACTCTGTACCAGCCGGGCGGAACAACTGAGATCGTAGGTGTATACGTTCCCGGCGGGGTGCCGTACGAATTGAAACCCGGGCAGGCGCGGCTGATCCCGAAAGGGTCGGACATCGTTTTCCAGATGCATTACACGACCAATGGAAAGCCGGCCTCCGATCGCAGCCGGGTCGGTTTCATCTTTGCCAAAGAGCCTCCGAAGGAGCGTGTGGTGAACACGTTCGTCGCGAACTTCAACCTCCACATTCCGCCGGGCGAGGCCGATGCGCCGGTGAGGGCGCGGGTGACACTCTACGAGGACACGCGCCTGCTGGCGCTATTCCCGCACATGCACGTCCGCGGGAAGGCGTTCGAGTACACCGCGACGTACCCGACCGGCGAAACCGAGACGCTGCTGACGGTGCCGAAGTACGACTTCAACTGGCAGTTGACGTACTACCTGAAGGAGCCGAAGTTGCTGCCGAAAGGTACGGTGCTCGAGTGCGTGGCGCACTTCGATAACTCTCCCAACAATGCGTCCAATCCCGACCCGAAGTCCGATGTCTATTGGGGCGAGCAGACCTGGGAAGAGATGCTGGCGGGCTTTGTGGACCTGGCGATGCCAGTGACCATGACCCTGCGGGATGTGGCGGTTCCGATACGGCCGGCAGCGGCGGGAGCGCAGTAGGAATGGTGGCGTCCCCAGGGGGATTCGAACCCCCGTTACCGTAGCGTTACCACGACGCACCATTGGATGGCGAAAGGAATGGGTGCCTTGCACCGTCACCTGGACTTTCCCTCCACGGCTCTGACCCATCTCAGCCTATTTACTACCAAGACCACTGCTGCCGACACAAGCACCGCGATTCAATCCGCCCGGTGCCGGTTCCGACGTTGCGAACGCTAAACGCAACCGAACCTGGAACGCGCCGAAAACGAGAGAGGACCCAAAGATGGAGCAAGGTCGTAGTGCGGAAGCTGAAGTTCTCTTCCAACGCAGGCTGGCCATCGAGAAGGGTAAACCACCCTTTCTATCCAGGCCGATATGGCGTGGTCGATCTCCGCAAGAGGGCTTGGCAACGGACCCGTCAGAAGGGTCGGGAACACCAGGAGAAAAGACGCGAAGACATCGGCGAACAAGACGCCAACGGCCCGCAGAGCCACATGCCAGCGCGTTTTGGACTGCCGCGAAGAGGCTAAATGCAAAATTCGCGGCGTGTTCCAGTCTGATCCTTCCCCCAGTCGGGCGTTTGGGTTGACCATTGTCAGGAACATCGCTGATCTAACAGCCCGTGTCTAAACCACCCCGATTTTCGATTGACCGGCAAGATAGGTGACGGCGCGTTGAGCATTGACCAATTCGCGACCGGGTACCGGAGTTTACGGACCGTGGCTGCCGGACGCCTTCGATGGCATTTATGAAGGCCAGAATC
>JBGPHT010000047.1:0-48034 GCA_041484525.1 Bryobacteraceae bacterium
CGAGGAAGCCGTAAGAGGCAATGCAGAGCGTAGCGTGGTGATGGAATCCTCGCCAGCCGCGGCCTTCATAGTGCCCCAGTCCCAGTTCCTGCTTCAGTTCTTCGTAGTCGCGCTCGATGATCCAACGGTGTTTGGCTAATCTCACCAGCGCGGTCAGTCGTGCCTGGGCCGACAGAGTAGACAGCCAGTATTTGGTGGGTTCCGCTTCACCCGGGGGCCATTCCATTAACAACCATTCCTCCGGGTACGGCTCGCTCCGTTTCTGATCCCGGTGCGCGGGGCGGACCCGAACGGCCGCAAAACGCGATTTCAGTTTGTGTTTGGTTCCTGGCCTCCAGGTAACGGTTTTCCATGCCTGGGCTGGCAACGAAAGCGCCAGTTCTTTTACCGAAACCGGCTGCTGCTCCGCATCCCGGTGTAATCTGGTTGGCGGACGCCCCCTGCCCTTCCCCCGTGGTTTCGGTCGCGGCGCTTCACCGGGCTGCCACACCGTCATGTTCTCGTGAACGCCAACCGCATACTGCAATTCCAGTTCGGTGATCCCTTCCCGAAACCGAGTCTCATTGCCGTAGGCGGAGTCCGCTAAAACCGGCGCCGGTGGTACCCCTTGTTCTACCGCTTGGCGAATTTGCGCGAGCGCCATCGCCGGCTTGGTTTGAAAACTAATCTCTTCGGGAACACCAGTGGCCTTACGCCGTTCCCGGTCGCTGGTCCAACTCTCCGGCAGGTATAGACGCCACGCGATGGGAAGACTGGCGTGATGGGTCGCAACCGGCAAACTCACCGCCACCCGGCAGTTGTCCTGCTTGCCCACCTGTCCACAGTACTGACGCGCCACCCCGGCCGAATGCGTTCCTTTCTTCGGGAAGCCGGTGTCATCCACGATCCAGGCCGTCACCGGTCCGTTCCGTTTCATCACCGTGAGAACATGCTCCCGCACGTTTTCCAGAACGGCTTCGTCGCTCCAGGGAGAATCCGCCACCAAATGATGCAGCGACTGGTGCGTGCGCCGGACATTATCGGGAGCCATACGCGCAGCCATGGGTTCGACACTCTTGCGCTCCCCCGGAAGCAGCAGTCCGGCACAGTAAGCTTTCCACGGAGCGCCACGATCAGCGTGCCCCGCGGCTTTCGCCAAGCCATCCGTGTATGCCGCAAAGCGCTTTTCCTGTGGGCTTGGTGCGAAACAATGTCCCATAAATTTGGTTTACGACGTAAAGATCATCCCGGAGGTTCAGGAAGGCCGAGAGAAGGAAACCTATTGGAAGAAATGCGGCGTTGGATTCCCCAACAAAGACGGTTCTTTCAACTTCAAGCTCGACCTGTTCCCGGCCGTCACTTTCAACGTGAAGGAGCGGCCATAGATGCCGCAGAACCGGAGGCTTGTTCATGGGCGAACCATCAACGACGCTGATTTCCTACAGCGACCGCAAGCTGTCCCGCGAGGATCTTGCGCTTGTACCGTGCCCATCCGGCACCGCTACCGTGTCAGCAAACGACGGGAGTTTTTCGGGACACCTCTTCCAGCGATTGTAAAGGTCAGTAAAGGTCATTGATGAAACCGTAAAACGCATGGAAACTTCCTATCGCAATAGCAAGTGAAACATGGCCGGCGATGCTGAGTTCCAAAACCCCTTCGCCGTCGGGCAGCGCCGCCGACCTGTAGTTCCCTCCAAACGGCGTTCTGGGATCTGTGCGCGCTGTCAGGTATGCAATTTCATCGTGTGAGATCGGCCTTATTTTGAGCGCCTATACCTTGCCTGCCCCAATAACCAGGGCCGTCCCTCGAATTTCTTTTCAGTGCTCCTCGATCGCCTACCTCTCCACTTCCAACCCCGCCCGCACCCACGCATCGAATCCCCCTTGCACATTGATCGCCTGCTTGTAGCCTGCCGCCTGCAGCATACTGCACGCGATCGCGCTGCGGTATCCGCCCTTGCAGTGCACCGCGATAGCCCGGTCCACCGGCAGATCGCGCATGCTGTTCCGTAGTCGATCGAGCGGCCGTAGCGTCGCGCCGGGAAGGTGCCCGTCATTCCACTCGGCCTGCCGCCTCACGTCCAGCACCAGGATCCCGGGCATCTGCTGCTGCAATTCCGGAACCGGGATCTGCTGTGTCTGCTCGAGCGGCAGCCCGGCGCGCGCCCATCCCGTGATCCCGCCCTCAAGAGCGCCCGCGACGCGCTCGATACCGACACGCGCCAGCCGCAGCCGCGCCTCCTCCGCTTCTTTGGGCTCATCCGATACCAGGATCAACTCGCGATCCAGTCCGAGAATTGCGCCCGCCCACGACGCGAATTGCCCTCCCAGGCCGATGTTGATCGAGCCGGGCACGTGCCCCGATCCGAAGGGCGTGGCGGCGCGCGTGTCGAGCACCGTGGCGCCGGCCTGCTGGCGGCGCAGAACCTCCGCGGGCGCGAGCGCGGCCAACGGCGGCAGACTGTCGAGCGCCACGGCGCCATGCCGGTTGACATCCACGTCTCGCTGAAAATACTCCGGACGCGCCGGCAGATCGTGCGTCATCAACTCCACGAACTGATCGGCCGACATGGGCTGTAGAGCATAGTTCGCGGCGCGCTCGCGCCCGATGGTCGAGCTGCGGTCGGTGCCGATATTGCGGCCGCACATGGAGCCGGCGCCGTGCGCGGGGTAGACGGCCACGCCATCGGGAAGCGACAGCAGCTTGCGATGGAGGCTGTCGTAGAGCAGCCGCGCCAGGTCCTGCGGCGTGTGCGTGTCGGAAAGGTCGGGCCGGCCCACGTCGCCGATGAAGAGCGTATCGCCGGTGAGGACGGCCACCGGTTCCGCACCGCGATCGAGATCGGTAACCACCACGCTCACGCTCTCGAGTGTGTGCCCGGGCGTCTCCAGGAACCGCAGGCGGCATCGGCCGAATTCGACCGTGTCGCCGTCGCGCACGGCGTGGTGTGGGAAGGTCGCGCCCGATCCCGCGCCCAGGTAGATTGCGGCGCCCGTGCGTTCGGCCAGCTCCTGATGGCCGGAAACGAAATCGGCGTGCAAATGGGTTTCAATAATGTGGGCGATCTTCAGGCCGTGCTGCCGCGCCGTTTCCAGGTAAATCTCGACGTCGCGTTGCGGATCGACCACGGCTGCGACACCCTCCGATCCGATCAGGTAGGACGCGTGCGCCAGGCAGCCGAGATAGAACTGTTCGAAAATCATAGTCCAATCGAAGGTTATTTCCTAATGCGCCCGGAATGCAAGCCGGCCTCCCTGTGCGCCAAAGAATTGCATTCTTTTGGGGATATCCCGCGTATTGTCCTATAGAGGCCGATCATGAGACTTCTGATCCTCGCCGCCGCTGCCCTGGTGGCAATCCACTCCGCGCTGGCCCAGATGCCGGACGTCGGGACCATCATGACCCGCGTGGCCATGAACCGGGCGAAGTCTCTGGAGGAACGCCGGAACTATGTGTACACGCAGAAACAACTTCTCCGCTTCGTCCGCGGCAACGGCAAGGTGGCCCGCGAGGAGCACCGCGAATACAGCGTCGCACCAGCCGGGCAGGGCGTCCAGAAGACGCTGGCGAAGTTCGACGGCAAGTACGAGCGCAAGGGCGCCTTCTTCACCTACGACGAACCCGGCTACGCGTACAAGGAAGTCGATATCGATGGCGATCTCATCAACGACATGTCGCAGGACATGCTGGCAGACAACGAAGGGAAGGACGGAATCTCCCCCGACCTTTTCCCGCTGACCAGCCAGGAGCAGCTCAAATACAATTTCCGTCTGGTCAAAGCCGAAACCTATCGTGGATGCGACGTGTATCGGGTGGCGTTCGAGCCAAAGCCGCACTACGGCAACGATCACGGCAATTGGAAGGGCGAGGCCCTGATCGATGCGGCGGAATTTCAGCCGGTCCTGGTCACGACGAAGTTGGCGTGGGGCATGCCGCTGGCGGTCAAGACGCTGCTCGGCACCAATATCAAAGGGCTCGGCTTTTCCGTATCCTATGAGAAGTTCGCGGATGGTGTCTGGTTCCCCGTAAGTTACGGCGGGGAGTTCGACGTGCGGGCGGTGTTCTTCTACAAGCGGACCATGGCGATCTCGATGGTCAACACCGATTTTCGCCGCACCGATGTGAAGAGCGAGATTGCTTACGCGACTGAGAACAAGTGATTGCGGCATTGAGGGTGGAGCAGACCGGGTGCGAGTTCGACGAACTGGTGCGCGAACACCAGTCGATGGTCTTCAGCCTGGCCTGTCACTTTCTGCACGATCGCGAGGCGGCCGAAGAAGTGGGGCAGGAGGTCTTCATGAGCCTGCATCGCAACCTGGCGACGATCCAATCGCCTGCGCATGCCGCCTTCTGGCTGAAGAAGGTGGCGGTGCAGCGCTCGATCGACGAAGCGCGCCGGCGCAAGCGAAGGCCGCAGGTGTCTTTGGAACAGGTGGCGGAACCGGCCTCGTCGCCGGCTCAGGGAGATCCAATGCTGGGTGAGACACTGCGGCGGCTGATAGCAACGCTGCCGGAGGCCCCCAGAGCGGTGGTTATTCTGCGGTATCAGGAAGACCTGGACCCGTCGGAAATCGCCGGGATTCTATCGATGCCCGTCGGGACGGTGAAAAGCCATTTGCAGCGCTCGCTGACGCTGCTGCGCGAAAAACTGATCCGGCGGGGTGTGGGAGAAGCGTGAAATGGACTGGCTTGAACAGGAATTGAAAAGCGCGCTGGCGCGGAAAGAGCCGTCGCCGGGTTTTTCCGCGAGGGTGTCGACCGCGGCCAGGCGCCCGCGCATCGTGGCTTGGCCGCGGTGGATGGCGGCGGCCGCGGCGGTGATCCTGATCGCCGGCGGCGCGGCCGGATACCGGCAATACCAGGGCATGGTGGCCAAGGAGAAGGTGATGCTCGCGATGCGGATTGCATCCGGCAAGCTGAACCGTATCCAGGAGCAGGTGATGCAGGTGTCGAGATGAGACGCTTCACGCTGGTTGCCGTGTGCGCGACGGCGCTCTACGCGCAGCAGTTCAAGTTCAACCTCGACCACCTGGCCGCCAAGGCTTCGGATACCGTGGACCTTTCGCTGAACGGGTCCACCCTGCAGTTCGCCGCGAAGTTTTTCAGCGGCAAGGATCCGGATGAGGCCAAGGTCAAGAAGCTGATCTCGAGCATTGAAGGCATCTATATCAAGAGCTTCGAATTCAAGAAGGACGGATCGTGGTCGCCGGCCGACCTGGACTCAGTGCGCAACCAGTTGCGCGCGCCCGAGTGGTCGCGGATTGTGGGTGTTAAGGGCGGAGAAGGCGCGGAAAACGCCGAAGTCTACCTGCGCAACGAGAAGGGCAAGGTGACCGGAGTGGCGATTCTGTACAGCGAGCCCAGGGAGCTGACGGTGGTGAATATCATGGGTCCGATCGACCTCGAACAACTGGCGGCGCTGAGCGGACACTTCGGCGTTCCCAAGGTCAAGCTACCGAAATGAGTGGTAGTGGTTCAGTTTGAAGTTCTCGCCACCTTGGATTCGTACCCCTTCGATCAAGTTCAGATTCCTGATCCCCGCGCTCTTAATAGAACCGGCCTTCAGCATTTGAGCACACATCATGTCAGCTTCATCCAATTCTGAGATAGGATCTACCAGGATTTCATCCTTCACTTAGCTGGTCAAGGACCATGTTCACGGCACTATGCTTTCGTAATTTGCAGAGTCTCACGAATGATTGGGTCCCGCCGATATCATGGCTCGTACTAGCAAAGAAATGTCTAGACATGGTACGATTTATCACACAGGAGAAAATGGAATGGCGTTGCTGAAGAATGTTGAAAAACGCGTCTGGGACATTGAACAATTCGATGTCACCATAAGGCATGCTGACGGACGGGACATGCGAGGGGACCGGAATGGAGTGCCCATGTACAACTACGACCGAATGGCCAAAAACTCGATGACAGTCGCGGATTGGAAAGGTCAGCGTTTTAACCCTCAATATCCCGGATTCACAGTAGACGTTTTGGATGGGAATGGTCAGTCGGTGGCTGGCAACACCCTTCTTTCAAACGTTCGAGATTCCTACGCCGACGACTAAACCGTGACGCTCTATGACCGCAAAGAACCTTCCCAAATACAAGAAATTCGATGTCAGCCTTCCAACTGGCGATTTGACTTTATACGCTGGTCAAAAGGTGCTCTCCGCGCTTGAGGAGGTCACGACAGAAATGACGCTTTACGAGGGTGTCAGGCTTGCTGAGGTAATGAAGGCCGTTTATGAACAGGGATTAAAGGACGGGCGGAGAGACATTATCGAGCAGTTCGATCAAATTAAAGGAAAGGCAAAATACCTTCCGCCCGGCAGGCCGAAGAAGGTGCGACGGAACTCAAACTGATCCGCTAATGTACAACTACCCGGGTAAATAATTACTCACCAGCCTCTATCCTACTTAACCTCCACCTTCACCGCCGGGCTGTCCACGCTCCCTACCGTCACCACCACATCCTGCACGCCAACCGGGGCGTCCGCTGGAATTCGAAAGTTGATCTGCGTGACTCCCGCCAGTCCGAAAGGCTCGCCCACAAAATCCACCGGCGCGTTGACTCCGCCGACCTTCACCGTCACCGCCGGCCGGGGCTTCGGCAATAGCGCCAAGGCGGTCGTGGCAGGCGGGGTAGCGCCGGTCGCGATGCTGGGCGTCAGGTCTCCATCCCCGGTCATGAAGGCCAGCAGCGTGTCGCCCGCTTTCCCGCTCGAAAACGGCACCAGCGCTCCGCTACTCGCGAAAATTCCCGGCGCCACCGGCGCCACTTCGAAATGGAACGACGCGATTTCTCCGTTGTTGTTGATGCCGAGCACCGCCGCGCCCGCGCTGGTCTCGTAGGGAACTTGCACGTTCAACTGCCCCGGTGAAATGTCGTGGAGCGGAGCCGTGATGCCGTTGACGGTGGCCGAGACGCCGCCCATCGTCAGCGGCAGCGGAAGCCTCGCTGCCTGTGCCGTCGACGCCGCCAGCCTGGTTCCGAACACACTCAGGAGCATGCCGGGGGCGAACACTGTCTTAAAGGATGCCGCGTGGGCCACGCCCCCGATGCTCGTGGTCGCGGACGCGCCTACCACCAGCGCCACCGGCACGTCGATCGTCTGCGGCGATGCGGCCGGCGTGTGAATAGCGATCGTTACGAAGTACACGCCCTTCGACAAGCCCTCGCCCGATGCCTGAAGCTGTAACTGCGTAGCGCCCGAACCCGAGGCCGGCGACACCTTCAGCCAGTTCCCGCCGGGGCTGCCCGGCACCACGGTAGCGGTCCACTCGGGCGCACCGCCGTCGAACAGCAGGTCGAGTGTGGCGCTGCCGCTCTGGCCGCCCGCCGCCAAAGGAATCGTCACCGTGCCCGGTGAGACCGACGGTTTGACCGTGGCGGTGGTCGCGGCCGGCGCACTCAACGTCGCGCTCAGCGTGGCGCTGACGGTCGAGCCGTTCTCGCTCACGCCGCTGATGGTGTAGCTTCGCGTGCCGGCCGCGGTCGAACTGTCGAAGCAGACCGTCGCTCGCAACGTGCCATAAGGCGCCAGCCGTGTGGTGCCGAACAGGTCCTGGATCTTCGGGGTGAAATCGGTGGCGCCGAATCGCAGCGACGAAAGTCGCGTCAGAAATCCGCCCTTCTCCTGCACCACAATCTGTTGCGACCACTGGCACAGCGCGTCCGCCTGCGCGCTGCGCGATACGTTCGCCGGCGTGGCAGTAAGCGAAATCCCCGGCGCCAGCACCGGTCCCGACGCGGCCACATAGCGCACGGTGAAGTCCTGGCTCCACGTGTTTCCGTTGGGGTCGTCGGTGCCATTCAGATGAAATGCGCGGTCGATGGGCGCGGTGAGGCCGGTGCTCTGCAGGTTCACCGATAGCGAACCGTTGGCAGCGAGCCTGGACGTGGGAAACAGGCTGATCGACTGCGCGCTGCCGTCCACCGAGAAACCGGTAATCGTCGCGGCCACTCCCGCCTTTTCCACTAGCGTCAGCGTATAGGGCCACGCCAGCCCGTTCTGCACTACCGGGTTGGGGTTCACCGACGCGATCACCACCGCCGCCGTCGACGGAAAATTGAAGGCGATCGGCGCCGTCGCCGAGGATTGCCCGAACGCCGCGTCACCCGTATAGAATGCGGTCACCGAGTTATTCCCGGCGGCGATCTGGTTGCCCGTAGCAGTGGCGGTGACGGTCGCATGGTCGCCCGCATTCGCCAGCGCACCCGTAGCGATGACCGTGTCGTTTGCCAGAAACAGAACCGTGCCGGTGGGAACGCCGCTGCCCCGCGGCGAATTCACCGAGGCGGTCAGCCGCACGGTGTCCGTCAGGCTCGCGGTCGCGGGATCGGCGGTGAGGGTAGTGGCGCTGGGCGTGCCGTTGTCCCACGCAGTGGCCAGGCGCGAAGCATCTACCGAGCCCAGTCCAGTGGCCAGGTCGTATCGCGGCCCGGCGGCAAAACCTACCAGGCCGCCCGCGCAGCCGGGAGTTCCCTGCGCGCACGGGACCATGATGTCGCCATCCACCACATCGTGGAAAGCGTCGGGCGACGATTGCGCCATGCGGTACAGTACCGGATTGATGTTGCCCAATCCGGGTTGCGCGATTACGTTCGTCCGCACCAGGTACTGATTGAGTAGCGCCACGATTCCGGCAAACGCCGGGCTGGATGCCGAAGTGCCGCCGACGGCGGTCGCGGCGCCGTTGCTGACCACGTAATACGCGTCGTGCGTCGAGGCCGAGAGCGAAATATCCGGCAGGTCGCGCGCGTGGTCATCGGGCACGCCCGGTCCGGTCTGCCAGAACGGCTTCTGGAAAATGGCGCTGGCTCCTCCTCCCCCTCCAACCAGCGCGTTGCGTGCGGCCGACTGGTTCCACGTGATCTCGGGAATATAGGAAAGTGCCGAGCCTCCGTTCGCGTTGTTCGTGGCGGCCCAGTAGCGGCTGCTGGCGGCGTCGCTGAATTCGGTGCCTCCCACCGCCGTGACTTCCGGCAGGCTGGCGGGAAAGCTGACGGTCGCACCCTTGCTGGCCTGTGGCGTCGGCGAATACTGCCAGTCGCACGTGGCGGCGCCGCCGTCGCCCGAGGACACCAGGAACGTCATCCCTTGCGCGTTGGCCTGCTGCGCGATCGCGCGCATCGCCAGGCCGCCGAACTGCTCGCACTGGCCGAAGCTCATGCTCATCACCTGCCCGGCCTTCTGATCCACGGCGTACTGTACGGCGGTATTCACGCTGCCGGCGTAGACAAAGACGATAGTTGCATTGCGCGCCACGGCGCCCGCCCATTGCAGATCGAGATTCGCCTCGAGCAGTTCGTTGCCCGAGAGCTTGCCCGGGTCGGGCCCGTAGAGCATGATCTCGGGGTCCTTGGCCGGGAGATTGAACTTCGTGCGAAACGTGCGGATATCGTTCAGGTCCACGGCGGTCCGGCCGACGATCGCCACCCGGACTCCGCTTCCGTCAATTCCCTGGTTGTACAGCGGACCCAGGTTGTAGATGGTGGCGAAATCGTCGGGGCCAAGTTGGTGCGTGGCGCCGTTGTTGAATAACGGCTCGGCATCCGCCGGCACGATCATCGACCGTGGCGCGAAATCGTCAAACCCGTTGAAGCCCGCGACCACGGCCTCGAGCGCCTCCGGAACCGAAGGGTCGGTCGAGTTCGCAAAGTGGCTCTCGCCCGCCACCTGGTAGCGATGGAACTCGGTGCGAAACGCGCGGCCCACCTGTTGCGCCGTGCCGCTGAACGTCACCCACAGGCCGCCGCGCGCGAAATCGTGGACCGCCAGACCCTGCGACCGCAGCCACGCCGCAACCTTCGACCGGTCGTTGCCGCTCAGCCCAAACCGCTCGCCGAACTGCTCCGGCGTGAGCCACCGATGGTAGTCGGGCGAAGAGGGGCTCTGCAAATCTTCCAGCAACCGCTCGAGCGAGGATGCCGGCTTGAGCAGCATCGAAGCATAACGCAGCGGCATCGATTGATCGACCGGACCTCGATCGTATTGCGGCTGGGCCTGGGGGTGAACGCGACCCCGGAGAGTGACGCGGCGGGCGGAATCGACCGATGCAGCGATACGGTCCTCCACGGCCAGAAGGGGCCCCGCCGCCGCCGACGCCAGCAGCGCCAGAGCGGCTAATTTGTACATAGAATTAGTAATAGTAAATACAGGAATTATTGTATCGCGAGTGCGTGGGGAAAGTGGCCGATCGGCCCACTAATATACAAGTCCCAATTTCTTCAAGGTGGCCGCCGGCTCGTCGTTGGCAAACTTAGTCACCGCCGCCTTTTGCCTGCCGTTCTCGATTGCCACACCGAAAGGATATGCCGAATATCCGAATGTTTTTTTCAACGTTTCGAAATCGGGAGACACGCCCGCCTGCAGCCCCGTTTCATTCAGAAACTGCGGCGCGTACTGCCCCACCTCCACCGGAATCGCCACCACGCGGGTGTCGCCCCAATGGTATTGCGACATCCGCTTGGCCGAATCGAAGCAGTGCATGCACTCCGGGTGAAAAAAGAAGAGAAAGAATTTGCCGCGTTCGAGCGAATACGGCTTCCCATCCACCGTGATGCTCTCCGGCGCCTTGGTGCCGGTCTGGCGCGCGGCCTCGACGCCGAAAGACACTCCGGCGAACACTACCACCGCGCCAAAAACCGGCAGCGCCGATCGCAGGCTTCCCGACGGCTTGGACCACACTCCCGCCACCGCCGCCGCCAGCAGCATCAATCCATCGCCGATAAAGAAGTTCGGTCCGACCACGCGCTTGAGCCACGGGAAGCAACTGCAATCCTGTCCCCGCAGCGCCGAGTAATTCAGCGCGAAGTAAACCAGGAACGCCAGCAGCAGGAACGCCGTCAGGATCGAGCCCCACCGCCGGAACCGCGGCACCAGGATGAGCGTGCCCGCCAGCGTTTCGGCGATGCCGAATCCGAGCGCGCCCGCGAGCGCCATCGACTCCGGTACTTTCGCCTGTGCCAGGCGCATCGACCAGCCCTGCGGATCGATGATCTTCCAGATTCCCGAGCTCAAAAACAGCGTTGAGAGAACGACCGCCGCGGCCCATCCCGCAGCAGTCTTCCAGCTTGGCAGATCGAGCGGGGCAAGCCCCTCCCGAGGGTGTGCCATACTGTCGTTCATGGCACTATTGTAGCCCTTTGCCTCTGCATGTTTCGATTCGCACTTCTGCTTCTGGCCGCGTCCTCCACCAACCTGGAACTGGTAAACGAGGTCTTCTCCATCCCTACCGGCGAGTGGCGGTATGTCGAGCTCGGCCTCAACCAGCAACCGGCGGTAGTGCAGGGCGTCTACCGGGTGGAGAGCGGATCGCAAAAGGTGCGGCTCGCGCTCATGCGCCGCGAAGATCTCGACCGCATGCGCCACGACCAGCCGCACGGCGTCATCTCGGTAACCACCGAAGCCTCCGCTGGGATGCTCAGCTTCTTCGTGCGGCGACCCGGCGACTATGTGGTGCTGGTGGACAATCGCGACGGCCCGTCCCCGGCCCGCGTACGGTTGCGCATCTCTCTCGATTTCGCGCCCCGCCAGACCGGCCCCGAGGTGACGCGTCTTTCGCCGCAACGTCAACTCACCGTGATCCTGATCAGTTTCGCCGTCTTCTTTTCCATCGTGACTTATTCCGCGCGCCGCCTGCTGCGCGGGATCAAGCGCTGAATGCCATGAGCATGAGGAGGAGTTTTCCATGGGCGGCCATCCTTGGTTTTATGTTGTGCCCTATCAACCGGACATCAGTAAAGCCCTGCAGCAATTGCGCAGCAGGAGTTCGAGGCGGGCCGGTACAACCCCGTCCAGCGGTACATGCCGGAGTTTCCGAGTACGTCCGACTCACCGGCGCTGGGGGCACAGCACGGTTCTATCGGGTCAGCCATGAAAGCATCGGGCGCCGATGGGACTCGCTCCATCCTCGATATGGAACGAATCGGTCGAGAGCCGGACTACGGCGTGGTGGTCCTGTTGCCGCCGGAGCGGCTGGTCGAGTGGTTCGGTACCAAGGAACCTACTCTCGAGATGATCGAGAGCAATGAAGACTTCTTCGAGGACATCGAGCGCGGGCATGGGGTTTGCGTGGTGGCATACAACGCTGGAAAACCTTCCGAAATCTGCTTCGCCGGGTATTCATACGACTGAGTGGCGCCCCCGTCGTCAAGCGCTGAACGCTTCGCGGGTATTCATACGACTGAGTGGCGACGCCGTCAAGCACTGAACGCCTCGCCGGCCGCCGCCATCGTCTTTCGAATATCCTCTTGTGCGTGCGCCGCCGAAAGGAACGCCGCTTCGTACTGCGAAGGCGCCAGGTAAACGCCACGCTCCAGCATGGCGCGGAAATACCGGCCGAAACGCGCCGTATCGGAGCGCTTGGCCGAATCGTAATCCGTCACCGCCTGGTCCGTAAAGAAGATGGTGAACATGGAGCCCACGCGATTCACCGTGATGCCCGCCGGCGCCGACGCGCACAACTCCGCGCCCATGCTTTCGAGCCGCGTGTAAATCTCCGGGTGTGCCCTCAAATGCCGCAGCATGGCGAGCCCCGCCGCGACTGCCAGCGGATTTCCCGAGAGCGTCCCAGCCTGGTAGATCGGACCCGCCGGCGCTACCATGCTCATGATGTCCTTGCGCCCGCCGTAGGCGCCCACCGGCAGCCCGCCGCCGATCACTTTACCGAGCGTGGTGAGGTCGGGCCGGATCCCGTAGCGCGCCTGCGCGCCGCCGAACGCCACGCGGAACCCTGTCATCACCTCGTCGAAAATGAGCAGCGCGCCGTGGCGTTCCGTGATTTCGCGCAGCGCCTCCAGATAGCCGGGCAGGGGAGGCACGCACCCCATGTTGCCCGCCACCGGCTCCACAATCACGGCCGCGATGCGATCGCCGTGCGCGCGAAACGCCTGCGCCACCGCTTCGCTAGAGTTGTACGGCAGCGCGATGGTGGTATCGCAGAACGCCACCGGCACGCCCTGTGTATCCGCGATCCCGAGCGTCGCTACACCCGACCCGGCCTTCACCAGCAGCGAATCCACGTGCCCGTGATAGCAGCCCTCGAACTTGACGATGAGGTCGCGCTTGGTGAACCCGCGCGCCACCCGGATGGCGGACATAGTGGCCTCGGTCCCCGAGTTGACGAGCCGCACCATCTCGATCGAAGGCACCGCCTCACAGATCGCCTCCGCCAGCCGGATCTCCTGTTCCGTCGGCGCGCCGAAGCTGGTGCCGATCGCGAGCGCGCCCTCGATGGCCGCCAGGATCTCCGGATGCCGGTGCCCTAGCAGTAACGGCCCCCAAGAGCCGACATAGTCGATGTACTCATTCCCATCGACGTCCCAGATGTGGGCTCCTTCCCCGCGCGCGATAAACGGCGGATTCCCGCCCACACTGCGATACGCCCGCACCGGGGAGTTGACGCCTCCCGGAATGATTTCCTGCGCCCTGCGAAAGAGGGCTTCCGATTTTGTGTGAGTCATGTGAATAGCGAAAAACTGCATTCACCGCCGAGACGCCGAGAACGCCGAGAAAAAATCTAGATGTTCTCTCAGCGTTCTCTGCGTCTCGGCGGTGAATAATCTTAGCCAGCTTTCCTAGGCACCAACCGGCTAAACCCGAAGCTCATTCCGATCTCGTACAGGCTCCCGTTCAAGTTCCGCAGCAGCCTCTTCTTCAGACCCAGGTACGGCTGCTTCCCCGCAAACAGGTCCTGCATCACGGCCGAAAACCGCGGGCTCCTGCGCGTGAACTGCACCATGCGCGTCGGCACCGATCCGTACAGGAAGCTTCCCAGGAAAACCCGCTTTGCCAGGCGGGAGCCAAACTCCAGGTCGGCGGCAAAATCGCGGCGCAACGACTGCCGGTACTGCGCCATCTTTTCGGTCAATCCGCCCACTTCGGAAAGCAGCGCGCGAGCCGCCAGGTCGGCCGAGCGGATCGCGTAGTAGAGACCCTCGCCGGTGATCGGATCCACCAGTCCCGCGGCGTCGCCCACTGCCATCCAACCGTCGCCGGCCACGCGGTTGCGCTTCCACGATCCGGTATCGAGTGAGGGCAGCAGGTGGCTGTAAAACGAGGCGCCCTTCCGCGAAAAGCCATGCTGGCTCATGTACTGCTCCAGGCGCTGGCGCAGCGAACTCGCGGGCTCGCCCTTGCCGCAGATTCCCACCGAAAGGTGGCCGCAGCGCGGGAATACCCAGATGTAGCCTTCCAGGCGCGGCAGAAACTGGATGTCGATCTGCACCTGCTCGCCCGGAACGTAATATCCCAGCGCTGCCATCGTGTCTTTCGGGGTGAGCTGCGTTCCCACTTCGCGCAGCGGATTGCGCGCGCCCGTCGCCACGATGCAGAAATCGGCGTCCGCCATCCCCGAGCTGGTGCGGAGCTGCCACCCCGAGCCGTACCGCAAGATTTCCGTCACCCGCGCCTTTTCGATCGAGGCCCCCGCGCGCTCGGCGCGTTCGAGCATCATGCGGTTCAGGTCGAAGCGCGAGTAGATCAGTAGGGGCTCGTCCAGTTTCAAGCTGGCTTGGCCCGCGTTCGGCGCGGACAGCACGGTCTCGGTGACGAATTTCTTGGGAGTCGGGTTGTCGATCAGGAAAGGGTATTGATGATACGCCTTGGACGTGAGACCGCCGCCGCAGGGCTTTTCCCAGGCAAGCTTCTCGTCAAATAGAGTCACCCTCAGACCGGCCGCCGCCAGTTGTTCGGCGGCAAATGCGCCGGCCGGACCGCCGCCCAGGATTGCCACGCGCCTCATTTTTTCTTGCCGGTCGGCGGCAGGTCCTCAGGCGCGGGCATCTTTCCAGGCGCGCCCGCGGCCCCGCCTTCCGCCCCTGGCATGGCGCCGCCGTGCGGATTGGGTGCGCCCGCCTCAGGCGGAGCCAGGCCGCCGTGCGGGTCCTGACTCGTTTCCTTGCGCCCCTTCACCACCCACTTGTTGCCCTGCTGCTCGAGCTGGTACTTCATCGTCATGCCCGTCGCCGGATTTCCGCCCTTCGGCACAAACGAGACGGTCGCGTCCGCCTGATTCCCATTGAACTGGACGGCGGTCACCGTCACGTCCATGGCGGCGAAATTGAAAGCGAGTTGAGTGCGGCTCGACAGGTAGTCGATCACTCCCTGGCGCACGGCGTCATTGTTCTGAATGCCGCGATTGCAGCCAGCGAGAGAAATAAACAACAGCAAAATGGAGCCTATCCGCACTCTCTGATTATAGCCGCCGCCACTTCGGGCGTTTTCTGCGGTGGATCATTTCTCCTGTAGCGCCTTGACTTCGGCTGCCAGGCCGAGCGCTTTGAGTTCCCTCACCCGCTGCATGGCGCGCGCGGCCTCCGCGCTGTTGCCGGGTGGCCGCCAACGCCCGTCCCAACTGATAAAAGATTGCGGATTCGCTCGAGTTCAATTCCGCGGCTTTTTTCAATAGAGGAATGGCCTCCGCCGCCTGGTTCGCCTGAAGACTGGCTTTACCCAGGTAGAAATAGTTTCCCCAGAATCCCGGATTCAACTCGCGGGCACGCTCCAGATTGCGTTTTGCTTCCGCCATCCGCCCGTCCTGCAATAAGGAGGCGCCCAGGAAATAAAGCGCTTCGGAATCGTTGGCATTCTGCCGGACCGCCACAGCGAGTTCCTGCGTTGCCTCCGGGTTGCGCTGGCTCAGGAATACCTTGCCCAATTCGCGATGCCCGCCAGCGAAGTTCGGATCGATCTCCAGAATCTTGCGGCAAAATCCCGCTGCCTCGTCGAAACGCTCGCTCTCGTAGTACGCCTTGCAGAGGATGAAACCGGCCTGATCCGGCGGCGCGCTCTCGAGAAAAGTCTCGAGAGCCCGGCGGCCCTTGTCCGCGTGATTCTGTTTCAGGTACCCAACACCCAACAGGTACACGATGCCAGCATTTTGCGTATCCTCCCCGCACAGGATCTCCAGCCGGGCCACCGCCCGGTCGATCCGTCCAACGTGCAACCCGCTGGTGGCGAGCAGTTCTCGCACCTGCAGGTTGCGCGGATCCGACTCGATCAGTTTCTGGAACGCGGGAAGCGCATCGGCATATGAGTCCTGTTTCATGTATGCCAACCCCAGATTCAGCAGCAGTCCCTTGTCGCCCGGACTCAGGCGCAAGGCACGCTTGTCTACTGCGATGGCCTTGTCGAAGCGCCCGGTGCACGAATACACCACCCCCAGATTGCCCAGCGCGCCGATATGGTTGGGCGATGCTTTCAGGACCTGCTGGAACCCGGCCTCGGCTACCGCGTAATCCTTCGCGGAGAGAGCCGCGACGGCTTTGTCGAAGACCTATGCGCGCGACGGGCAATGGGCGCTCGGAAAAGAGCTTCCGCCGGGCGATCGCGATTGACCCGAATGATTCGCAAATGCACACCGACTTCAGCATCTGGTACCTGTTGGCGCTCGGCCGTACCGATGAGGCCGTGCAGCAGATGCGCCTGGCGGAGAAGACCGATCCGCTCTCGCCTTCGGTTCAGCACGACCTCGCCTTCGCTCTTATTTTTGCCGGTCGATATGAGGAAGCCGCCAGGCATTGCCCCGATACGGGTGACTGCCTGGGCCGCGCGAGGTTGGGCCAGGGGAAAATCGACGAAGCAATCCAGCTACTAGCTACACTCAAGAATCCACGCTACCTGGGTTACGCCTACGGGCGGGCCTGCCGCCGCGAGGAGGCCGAGAAACTTGCAGCCGCAGTTGCGCCAAACGCGTTCTCACAGGCGCTAATCTTTGCCGGTTTGGGTGACAAGGATCGCACCCTGGAGGCCCTGGACCGCGTGGCTGAGCTCGGTGCTGTGCGCATAGGCCGGGCCCTCAATTCCCCGGAGTTCGCCCTGCTTCGTGCTGATCCGCGAGTGAAGGCTCTCCGCAAGAAGGTTGGCTTGCCGGAATAGCCACAACCGCAATTTCGCAGCCATTGATCGAGACGCCTCGCACATATGAGCCAACGTGCTTGGTGGGAGCGGTCCGTCGTTTACATTTGGCGGACTGCCTTCGAAAAAACTGCCGTTGTGCGCTGGGATTTAGGAGATGGGTTCTAGTGACGCGCAACTTGAAGGATTTTGCTGGCGTCGAAGTGCCGCGCTTCAACCCTTGGGAATCGTGATGGCATTCAGGAGGAATCGTGGCGCCCAGTGGCCTTAGGAGCTAGCGGAAGGCTGTAACGGTTGCTGTAACGGTCAGACCGAAAACCGGGGAAAGCCGGCGAATCCAAGACCGAGCTAAATCAAGGGGATGGGAGCCCAGGAAACCACAGAAAACACTGTGTTTTCCATTGAGGTCCCAGTGCTTGTCGCGCACCGTCTTCCAGACCTGCTCGAAGGAATCCAGATTCGCGTGGCGATCGGCGGGCGCGAGCGTCTGCTGTTGGGCGACTCCGCCGGCGCAAACCAGCGCTATCAGACCCGCGAGCCGAAGAAACATGATTCGACTATAGCGAAAAGGGCGCGGCAATTTCGGGGACAGGCTACACAACCTCGAAATTCGCGCGAAGGCACCGACGCGAACTCAAGACCTTGCGGCGAATTTCGAGGTTGTGTAGCCTGTCCCCGAAATTATTGGTCGCGATCGTTGTTCTTGAAGACGTAGGCGATGAATCCCGCCAGGATCAGGAACGGCGGCGCGCCCAGGATAAAGATGCCGGCGTTCAATACGTGCGAGCGCGCGGTCTGCTGCGATTTCGCGGTGCGATAGCACATCACGCATTGCGCGTCGAGGCCGAGCGCCAGCAGCGGAATCAGCAGCGGCAGCCGCTTCATACGGGCGGCCTCATATTAGGGATGCGGGTCGCGTCGCCGAGGAAGACCAGCATCAGCAGAATGCAAAAGATCAACATCGGAAACAGCGTCAGGAAGAGGCTGAGCCGCTCGAATTTCAGGTGCATGAAATACGCGATGATGAGCGCCGCCTTGATGACGGACAGCCCGACCAGCACGGTCAGCATGATCATGACGGGCACCTGCTCGTACGCCAGCAAGATCTCGGCCCCGGTCAGAACCAGGAGCACGATCCAGACCTTGGCGAAGGTCATGGTGGTGGCAGTGGCGACGTGCTCGACTTCCTCGGTGTGCATGCTCATGGGTGGCTCCTAGATTTTAGCGGACATCAGATAGACCAGCGGGAAGATGAACATCCACACCAGGTCGACGAAGTGCCAGTAAAGACCGCTGACCTCGACATCTTCGGCTTTGAACTTGCCGCGGAAGACCGCCTGGCAGACGATCGCCAGGTAGATGAGGCCGATCGCCACGTGCGTCATGTGCAGACCGGTGAGCCCGAAGAACGTGGCGCCGAACAGCGGCACGCCCCACGGGTTGCTCTGCGCCGTGACGTGCTCGTGGTTAATCAGGTTCATCCACTCGGTAAGGTGCAGCCCCACGAAACCGGCGCCAAAGGCCATCGTCGCCAGGATCCAACCGCACGTAGCTTTGCGGTTGCCGTGGTTCATGGCGTGCACCGCCATCACCATGGTCAAGCTGCTCGAGAGCAGGCACATGGTCATGATGCTCGAAAAGATAATGCTGGGATTGAAGTGGAAAGGCGTGGGCCAATTCGGATTGGCGACGCGGCTATACGTGTAGGCGAACAGCAGCGCCGTAAACGTGAGCGCGTCCGAAATGATAAACAGCCACATGCCGAGCTTTTTCGAGTTCGTCGCGAATGGCGATCGCCCTCCCTCCCACATGGCTGTGGTGGCTGCTGTCTCTGAAGACATCCGTTACCCCCAAACGTAAAATAGAACCATCAAATAAAGCCAGAGGCCGTCCAGAAAATGCCAGAAAATGGCGCTGATGTCGATGGCGGTGCGCTTGGCCGGCCCCAGGCTCAGGCGCAGCGCCTGTACATCGACATACACCAGCGCGGTCACGCCTCCCAGCAGGTGCAGCGCGTGCGAGGCGGTTAATACGTAAAAGAACGAACTGCTGGGATTGCTGGCGACATAGATGCCGGCGATCTTCAACTCGCGCCAGGCCAGCGCCTGTCCGACCAGAAAGAGCAATCCAAGACCAGTGCCGACGCTCCACCACAGGTTGAAGCGCGAGCGCTCGCCCGATTTCAGCGTGCGGCGCCCGATCTCGAGCGCCGCACTCGAGGCCAGCAGCAGCGCCGTGTTCACGAACAGGATGGACGGTTTGGGCATGCTGACCCAGTCGTCGGAGAGGCCGCGCCGGACCACGAGCGCGCTGGTGAAGGCGGCGAAAATCATGGTGCTGGCGGCCAGCAAAACGTAAAGGCCGGTGAACGAGGCGCGGCGCGACGATCCGCGGCCGTCGTTTCCGCCGTCGCCTCCAAATCCGCGATCGACGGGCGGCGGTGGACCTTTAATGATGTCGTGCGTAAGGGACCCAGGCATACCCATATCGTACGCGCTAGTGCTCCGCGGGGACGGTCGGCGGATCCGTCTGCATAGTGAAATCGGTTGGCGCGCCGGGCACGCTGTACTCGTACGGACCATGGTTCACTACCGGATGCACGCCGGCGAAGTTATCGAACGGCGGCGGCGAAGGAATGCCCCATTCGAGCGAAGTGGCGTTCCAGGGATTCGCCGGAGCCTTCGGCCCCTTCATCATGCTCCAGAAGAGATTGATCACGAAGATGATCTGCGCCCCGGCGGTGATGTAAGCCGCATAGCTCATGAACTGGTGCACCGGAATCAGGTTCGCCAGGAACTCGACGTTGCTGAAATCGGAGTAGCGCCGCGGGTTGCCGGCGAGCCCGATGAAGTGCATCGGGGTGAAGATGCAGTAGACGCCGATGAACGTCAGGTAGAAGTGGATCTTCCCCAGCGGCTCGTTCATCATGCGGCCGAACATTTTGGGGAACCAGTAGAACGTGCCGGCAAACATGCCGAAGATGGCCGCGACGCCCATGATCATGTGGAAGTGTCCCACCACGAAGTAAGTGTCGTGGAAGTACAGGTCGAGCGCCGGCTGGCCCAGGAAGATGCCGCTGATGCCGCCCGTCACGAACAGCGAAACGAAGCCCAGCGCGAACAGCATGGCGGTGTCGAAATGAATTTTTCCGCCCCAGAGCGTGCCGATCCAGTTAAACGTCTTGATGGCCGAGGGCACGCCGATGCACATGGTGAGGGTGGCGAACGCCATCGCCGAGTACGGATTCATGCCGCTCATGAACATGTGGTGGCCCCAGACGAGGAAGCCCAGGAAGCCGATGGAGAGGATGGCGTACACCATGGCCTTGTAGCCGAAGATCGGCTTGCGGGAGAAGGTGGAGAGCAGGTGCGAGGTGACGCCCATGCCCGGCAGGATCGCGATATAAACCTCGGGATGGCCGAAGAACCAGAACAGGTGCTGCCACAGCAGCGGCGAGCCGCCCTTGTGTCCGGAGATGATCTGATCGCTGATGAACAGGCCCCCGGGAATGAAGAAGCTGGTGCCGAGGCTGCGGTCGAGGATCAGGAGCACGCCCGCGGCCAGGAGCACCGCGAATCCCAGCAGGCCGAGGATGGCGGTGACCAGCCACGTCCAGCAGGTCAGCGGCATGCGCATCAGCTTCATGCCCTTGCAGCGCAGGTCGATGGTGGTGGCGATGAAGTTGATGGCGCCCATCAGCGAAGCGCCGCAGAAAATCGCGATGCTTACAATCCAGAGGGTCTGCCCCGTTCCCTCGCCGGGTCCGGTGATGCGCCCGATGCCGCTCAGCGGCGGATATCCCGTCCAGCCCGACAGTGGCGCGCCACCCTGCACGAAGAACGCGGCCATCATCACCACCAGCGCCAGGAACGTGGTCCAGAACGACATCATGTTCAGGACCGGGAACGCCATGTCTTCGGCGCCGATCTGGATAGGCAGAAAATAATTGCCGAAGCCGCTCTGCGGCACCGTGGTCAGCACGAAGAACACCATGATGGTGCCGTGCATGGTCATGAGCGAGAGGTAAAGCTCGGGCGTCATGATCCCGCCCGCCGCCGAGCCGGGCCACAGCAATTTGAATATGGCGACCTTGGCATCCGGGTGGACCATGTGGTAGCGCATCATCACCGACAGGGTCATTCCCACGAACACGCTGAACAGCCCCAGGAAGTAATACTGGAGGCCGATCACCTTGTGGTCCAGGCTGAAGATGTACTTTCGGATGAAGCCTTGAGGCGCATGGTGCGCCGTGTGGGCTGCTGGAGAAGACATAAGGATTACCTCGGGAAATTCCTACGAGACATTTATTTATTGGCCGCCATTTGCTGCTTCCACGCTTCGAAGTCCGCCTCGCTCATCACCTGCATGGTGGTGCGCATCTGGAAGTGGCCCAGCCCGCACAACTCGGAGCACGGAACTTCGTAGATGCCGATCTGGTCGGCCTGGAAGTGCAGCGGGATCTCCATCCCTGGCACGATGTCCTGCTTCATGCGGAGTTCCCGGACGAAGAAATTGTGGATGACATCGCGCGAGTGCATGATCAGCTTGATTGGTTTTCCCACCGGAACCTTGAGCGACGCGCTCACGATGTCGTCCGTGGACGCGGGATCCTTATCGTCGAGGCCATAAGGATTGCCGGCGGCGTCGTTGATCAGCGTGAGCTCGGTATGGCCGAATTTTCCGTCCGGCCCGGGATAGCGGAAGTTCCAGGCAAACTGCTTCGCCATGATCTCGATGGGGATGGCGTCGGGCGGCGCTTCGTCGAAGTGCACGCTGGCCCAGATCTTCGTGCCCATCAGCACCAGGGCGAGAAATAGCAGCGCCGTGGCGCTGGTCCATATGACTTCCAGTTTGTTGTTGCCGTGCGAATATACGGCGCGGCGGCCGTCATCGCGGAACTTGAAGATCACCCATCCCAGCGCGAACTGCGCCAGAAAAAATATGACCCCACAGACGATCAGGGTCCGCATGAACTGGGCATCGTAGGCGATGCCATGTTGGTTGATCGGGGGTGGAAACCACCACGTCTTTGCGGCGAAAAAATATACGATAGCGACCGTCAGCGCCCAGACTACGGGAGCAAGCAGCATCCCAGCTTTCCTCCACTAGTAGTTCACGAACCTCTTCGATTTGAGGCTTGACATTATCACACCCGATCCAGGAGGCGCAACTCGTTTGGAGATTGCGCACGCCAACCGGTTAACCCGGTCCCCAGCGATAAGAGCGAGACGCGACCGAATTCTCTCAGCCTGCCAACTGTCGCAACACGTATGGCAGAATGCCGCCATTGCGATAGTATTCGACTTCCTGGGGCGTATCTACCCGGACGTCCACGGTGAACTTCTTCTCCGTCCCGTCGGCGGCCACTGCACGGACTCGCGCCTTTCGACCGCCGCCGTTCAGCGCCGCCGGGATGCCTTCCACGTCGTACACCTCTTTGCCGGTCAGCTTCAGGCTGGCGGCGTTTTGGCCGGCCTCAAACTGTAAGGGCAGCACCCCCATCCCCACCAGGTTGGTCCGGTGTATGCGCTCGAAACTTTCCGCGATCACGGCCCGCACGCCCAGCAGCAGCACGCCCTTCGCCGCCCAATCGCGCGACGAACCGGAGCCGTACTCCTTGCCCGCGACGATCATCAGCGGCACGCCGTCCTTCTGATAACGCATGGAGGCGTCGTAAATGTACATCTGCTCGCCATCGGGCTCGTGAAGCGTCCAGCCGCCCTCGGTCCCGGGCGCAAGCTGGTTGCGCAGGCGGATGTTCGCCAGCGTGCCGCGCACCATCACTTCATGATTGCCGCGGCGCGCGCCGAACGAGTTGAAGTCGCCCGGTTGGACACCCTGCGAGATCAGATAGCGGCCGGCCGGACCGTCCTTGGGGATCGAGCCGGCGGGCGAGATGTGGTCGGTGGTGACGGAATCTCCCAACAGCGCCAGCACGCGCATGCCGTCCAGATCGCGGATCGACGTGGCCGGGTCCACCATGTTGTCGAAGTACGGCGGCTTCTTGATATAGGTGGAGTGGTCGTCCCATTGGTAGATGCTGCCGGTGGGAACGGACATGGTCTGCCAGTTGCGGTCGCCATCGAACGCGTGCGCGTATTGATGCTCGAACATGCCCTGGTTGACGGCGGCGCGCACCGTGCTCTGCACCTCTTCATTGGTGGGCCAGATGTCGCGGAGGTAAACCGGCTTGCCGTCGGGATCGTCGCCGAGGGAGTCGCGCGTGAGATCGATGTCCATGCTCCCGGCCAGTGCGTAGGCGACGACCAGCGGCGGCGACGCGAGATAGTTCGCCTTCACCAGCGGATTAATGCGGCCTTCGAAATTGCGATTGCCGCTGAGCACCGCGGCCACTACCAGGTTCTCCTTCTGCACGGCGGCGGCAACGGGCTCGGGCAGCGGACCGCTGTTGCCGATGCAGGTGGTGCATCCGAATCCCACCAGGTGGAAATTGAGCGCCTCCAGATACTGCATCAGGCCGGCCTCGCGGTAATAGTCGGCGACCACTTTCGAGCCGGGCGCGAGGCTCGTCTTCACCCACGGCTTCACTTTCAGGCCGCGCTCGACGGCCTTCTTCGCCAGCAGTCCGGCGGCCAGCATCACCGACGGATTCGAGGTATTGGTACAGCTCGTAATCGCGGCGATCACCACCGCGCCGTTTTCGAAATGAGCCGTCTTGCCGTCGATCTCGGCGGTCGCGCTCTTCGATTCGCCCGGAAACGCAGTGTGGAAGTTCTGTTTCACGTCGGGCAGATCGACGCGGTCCTGCGGACGCTTGGGGCCGGCCATCGACGGAGTCACGGTGGCGAGATCGAGTTCCAGGGTCTCGGCGTAGACGGGGTCCACCGTAGCATCGGTGCGGAACAGGCCCTGCTCTTTGCAATACGCTTCGACCAGCGTGACCAGCTCGGCGTCGCGGTTCGAGAATTTGAGATAGGCGAGCGTCTCCTGGTCCACCGGGAAGAAGCCCATGGTGGCGCCGTACTCGGGCGCCATGTTGGCGACGGTGGCGCGGTCGGCCAGGCTCAGCGCGCTCAGGCCGGTTCCGTAGAATTCGACGAACTTGCCGACCACGCCGCGCTTGCGCAGAATCTGCGTGATGGTGAGGACGAGATCGGTGGCGGTGCAGCCTTCCTTGAGTTTGCCGTGCAGCTTGAAACCGACCACCGGCGGCAGCAGCATGGAGATGGGCTGGCCCAGCATGCAGGCCTCAGCCTCGATGCCGCCCACGCCCCAGCCGAGCACGCCGAGACCGTTGATCATGGTGGTGTGGGAATCGGTGCCGACGACTGAATCGGGATACGCCTGGCCGTTGGCGCGGAAGACCACGCTCGCCAGGTACTCCAGGTTCACCTGGTGCACGATGCCAGTGTCGGGCGGCACCACGCGGAAATTGGTGAAGGCCGTCTGGCCCCAGCGCAGCAGAATGTAGCGCTCGCGATTACGCTGAAATTCGAGCAGCGAGTTGAAGTCGAACGCATCCGGAGAGCCGAAGCGATCGACCTGGACGGAGTGGTCGATCACGAGATCGGCGGGCATGAGCGGATTGGCGCGCCCCGGATCGGCGCCCATGGCGGCGAGGGCGTCGCGCATGGCGGCGAGATCGACCACGCAGGGCACGCCCGTGAAGTCTTGCAGCAGCACGCGCGCCGGCATGAAGCTGATTTCTTTGGCGCCGGCCTCGCCGCACGCCACATATTCGATGTCGGCGGCCGAAACGCGCCGTCCGTCTTCGTTGCGCAGCAGGTTCTCGAGAAGAATCTTAGAGGAGAAGGGGAGGCGCGAAATGTTGCCAACGCCCTTTTGTTCGAGTGTTGCCAGGCGGAAGTATTCGTAGTCGGCAGTGCCGACGCGCAGCTTCGCCGCTGCGCCAAAACTGTTCTTTGCCATCAATTTCATTATATGGTTCAGGGGACCTGCCGCTCGACGTAAGCTTGCAGTCCGCCCAGGATTTGAGGCCAGCCTCGATAGGTGGCGCGGGTACTTTCGCTGGTGAATCCCGAGTGCGTCAGGCGAACCGTCGTGACGCCGTCTTTCTCATCCAGATCCCAGCGCACAAGGGTCTCCGACGCACTCTCCTGCCAGTCAGGAAGCCACGTGAAGACCAGCAAGCTGGGACGCTCGATTTTGCGATATTCTCCGGCAATGGTAAGGGGCTTCTCGCCCATGCCGATGCCGCGCATCATCCACTTGCCGCCGGGGCGCAGATCGCACTCCACGTGCGTGATCCGGAACTTCCCTTCGGAAGTCCACCACCATTGCAGGACTTCCTCGGGATTAGTCAGCGTCTCAAAGATCCGTTCCGCCGGAGCTTCGATCGTGATCTCCTGAACAATTGCATCGCTTCCGCTCGTCGGATTCATTGCTCTTCTTCCACATAACTCTTCAGGCTTTGCAGGGTCTCGCTCCAGAACGTTTCATAGTCACGGAGCCAATCGTCGATCGCACGCAGCGGTTTGGCGTTCAAACTACAAAGGCGCGCAGTGCCGTCCTTACGGGTAACGATTAAGCCCGCGGAGCGCAGCAAACGGAGGTGCTTCGACACCGCGGGACGGCTCATCCGGAAATTTCCCGCGATCTCGCCGACCGTTCGCCGGCGGACGCGCAGAAGGCTCAGAATCTCCCGGCGGGTCGGATCGGCAATCGCCCGGAATACAGCGTCGCGTTGTTTGCGGTGTACCACTCTGTCCATGCTCAGCGGGGTGCAGCGACAGCCGCTTGAATAAGCCCGATGATGTTACCGTCTGCGTCTTTCACAGATGCAATCAGCTTACCCCCTCCGACATCATTGATCTCCTGCTGTGCTTGTGCGCCGGCGTCCAGGAGTGATTGCAGACTCTTCTTTATGTCGTCAACGTGCCAGTAGCTGACGGGCCCCGTCATTCCCCGGGTGTGGCCATTGGGATCGAGGCCTACGTCTTGGCCTCCGACATTGAAGGCAACGTAGTAGGCCTCGTCCATGTAAAGCGTCACACCCAGAAGCTTACCGTAGAGGTTCTTTGCCTGAACAATGTCTTTGACGGGATAGATGATGGTTCTGATTCCTTCAGTCATGAAGACTCCTCTTAGTGATTAATTTTGCGGCTTGACGGACGCAGGACCCAGGAGGCGAACGCGAGGCCGATGAAGACGACCGGTCCCACCAGCTTGATCGCGCCATCGCGCACCGCCAGGTGAGAGGCGGCCGCTCCCGATAAGTCGAACACCGTGCCGGCGTAAGCCCACTCCTTGAGCCGGGGAAAGCGCGGGATGAGCACCGCCACCGCGCCGAGCACCTTCCAGACTCCGAGGATCACGCAGAAGTAAGCCGGGTATCCCAGGTGCGCCATGCCCTCGACGACGGGTTGTATGCGCAAGATGTCCCCCGCTCCTCCCGACCCGAGCTGGAAGGCGATGAGCGCAGTGGCGACCCAGTAGGCGATGATGCTGCCTCGGGAGGAGGCTGTCGGACTGGCTTGGCTAATCGTAACCATTTGGTTACCAGTATCGTTACCAAATGGTTTCCATCTGTCAAACAGGAACGTCGCAGGAAGGACGCTACAAAGCTACTTCAGATACTTCTCGGGTATCGGCGAGTCGGCGCGCTCCGAGTCCCACAGAATCGTCATCACCTTCCACACGCCGTGCTCCTTCACCAGTTGAAAACTGTTAATTCCCCTGGCGAATGGTTTTTCTCCCGGAGCGCGGCGCGATTCGTACGTGCTGAACACGTGCGCGATGCTGCCGAAAGTCTCCACGCGATTGGCAACTCCGGTTTCGTAAAAACCGTTGGTCTCGAAGTTGGCGCCGGCACGCTTCTCGTAATCTCCGACGGTCATCACATTCGGCGCGGCGCCCTCGGGCGTGACGCGTACTGAGATGAGACGCGCGCCATCCGCAAACAACCCGCGGAAGCGCACCCAGTCGCGGGCGCCCTTCGGACCGGAGATCACGTCATACACAGCGCGCGTGATGCTCTCGATCGAATCGCCGTCGGCGGCGCGTGCCGCCGGAATGAACAGGACAGCAGCTAAGGCAATCGTGAGCGTTTTCATTTCCACTCCATAGCCAGCCGCACCAGCGTTCGCATCGGCAGGCCGGTCGGCCCTTTGGCCAGATACGGCTTGCCTTCGTCGAGCCAGGCGGTGCCGGCGATATCCAGATGCACCCAAGGCGTGTCCTCGGCGAATTCTTTGAGGAACATGGCCGCGGTAATCGCGCCGCCCCAACGGCCGCCCACATTCGCCAGATCGGCAAAGGCGCTTTTGAGGTAATCCTTGTAATCGTCATCGAGCGGCAGCGCCCACATACGTTCGCCCTCGGCCTTCGACGCGGCCAGCACGCGGTCGCGCATCTCGTCGTTGTTGGCAAACAGGCCCACGTGGAGATGTCCGAGGGCCACCACCACGGCGCCCGTGAGCGTCGCCGCATCCACCAAATGCGTGCAGCCCTGACGGCGCGCGTAGGTGAGCGCATCGGCCAGTATCAGTCGGCCTTCAGCATCCGTATTGATCACCTCGATCGTCTTACCGGACATGGCGGTGACGATGTCGCCCGGACGCTGTGCACGGCTGCCGGGCATGTTTTCCACGCAGGGGATGAACGCCGTCACGGGGAGCGACGGCTTGAGCTGCGCGATGGCGCGCATGGCGCCGATCATGGCGGCGCCGCCGGCCATATCGTACTTCATCTTCTCCATGCCGTCGGCGGGTTTGATCGAGATGCCGCCGGTGTCGAACGTGACGCCTTTACCGACCAGGCCCAGGTGCGCCGTCGAGGCGGCCGCAGCCGGACGGTAGCGGATGACGATCAGCGCGGGCGGTTCGGCACTGCCCTGCGCCACGCCGAGGAGCGCGCCCATACCGAGCTGCGCCATCTGGTCGCGGTCGAGCACTTCGCACTCGAGGTGGTACTCGGCGGACATGGCGCGCGCCGCCTCCACCACCTGCGTCGGGGCCAGCTTGTTGGCGGGCTCGTTCACCAGTTCGCGGGCGAAGTTTTGCGCCTCCGCCAGGATGCGGCCGCGCTCGACGGCCTGGTCCAGACCAACTACGTCCGCCACCACAGTGAACGAATCCACGGACTTCTTGTCGTTGCCGGTCTTGTACCGGTCTGGCTCGAAGTTGCCCAGGATGGCGCCTTCAACGGCGGCGCTGGCGTTATCAGAGGTGGCTAAACCGCCATCCAGGAGTAATGCGATCTTCTTAACCGATTTGGATTTCAAGTGCCGCACCGCGGCGGCCGACAACTTGCGCAGTTCGGCGGAATTGAATGGGCCGGGCTTTCCGCCGCCCACCAGCAGCACGCGTTTCGCGGCCATCCCGGCGGGGTTGTGCACCAAAGTCAACTCGAGCGGCTTGCCCGCAATCTCGCCGGCGTCGAAGAGATCTCCCGCGCCGAATCTCTCTTCTTTCCGGCCTTCGAACACCGGTACGATCAAGGTGTCGGTCTCTACCTGCTCCAGGGGTTTCTGTACGACCGTGATTTGCATGCAGTACTGATTGTGACGGAACAGGGGGCTTGCCGTAAACCCATTGACAGATCAGGCGGCCGGTATTCCAAATTTGGAATCTTTTGGGCGCCATCCGCGTCATGTATTTTGTAACGGCTATGTCGTTGTTTTTACAAGCCAGGTGTACATGGTTTATGGTAGACTTTAGCCTGTATAGCCTGGGTATGGATTTTCCAAAAGCTGTAACGGCTTGGCCGCATCATTCGTCCAATAGACGTAGACAGCGGCCCCCGGTGGGGCTGGTGGATTAAAATGGCTGATCTGTCACAACCCAACAACCCGTTTTACTCAAACGCCGACGACCATCTCTCGCGTTTGCTGGCTCCGGAGATGGAGGAACCGTGGTACAAGTCCTTCATCCAGAATGTCCGAGAGGCGATCAATCCCCCGAAACTTCCACCGCTCGAGTTGACCTCCAAGCCGGTCGCGGTGAAGGATATCTGGGGACTTTATGGACGGCAAAAGAAGTCGTTCATGATGTCGTCGGGCGTCCAGCTTGGCGCGGTGATTCTGCTGTTTACGGTCTTTTCCTTCAAACCGGTTCAGGACAAGGTCAAGCAGGCGGTGATTCTTTTCGCACCCATCGATCTGTCCCCGGTGCCTGAGGCGCCTCCCAAGAAACAGGCGATGGGCGGCGGTGGCGGCGGTGGCGACCGTTCCCTGCTGGCTGCCAGCAAGGGCAAACTGCCCAAGCCGGCACTCAGGCAGTTTACGCCGCCGATGGCGGTGGTGAACAATCCGAATCCCAAGCTGACGATGGATCCGACGATCATCGCTCCGCCTGACGTGAAGCTCCCGGATTGCGCGTCGTGCCTGAATTTCGGCGATCCGCTGGCGAGAATCGGCCCACCCTCGAACGGTCCCGGTTCGGGCGGCGGTATCGGCTCCGGTTCGGGTGGCGGCGTGGGTTCCGGTAAGGGCGGCGGTTTCGGTCCGGGTGAAGGCGGCGGCGTCGGCGGCGGCGTATTTCGCGTCGGCGGCGGCGTCACGGCTCCGACCCTGCTCTTCAAGAAGGAGCCCGAGTACTCCGAAGAGGCCCGCAAGGCCAAGTACCAGGGCACGGTGACGTTGTACGTGGAAGTGGATCCGTCCGGCAAGGCCACGAACATCCGCGTGCTGCACAGCCTGGGGTTGGGTCTGGACGAGAAGGCCATCGACGCCGTGAGGCAGTGGAAGTTTCGGCCCGGCATGAAGGACGGCAAGGCCGTCACTGTGCAGGCCAGCATCGAAGTAAACTTCCGCCTGCTGTAATCCGCATTTCGGTGACAGGCTACGAAACCTTCCGCGCCGCAGTTTGGTGCGGAATTTCGTTGCCTGTCACCGAAATGCCCGTCGCAATAGTTTCGAGGTTGTGTAGCCTGTCCCCGAAACTATTTGCACGCCGGGCATTCGCAAATCTTGCGCAGATGCTCGTAGGAATAAATGCCGGTGCTGTGCCCGTCGCTCCAGTTGATGCGGATGGCGTAGTTGCCCACCGGTTCCACCCCCAACATCTTCAGCGCGGGCTTGTACATCTGGAACGGATTACCAGGATTGCTGGCCTCGGGCGCACGCGGCGGCGTACCGTGCGCGCCGGTGCAGGTGGCGCAGGGGCACTTGTCGCGCAGGTATTCCAGGCCGTACTCGCTGTGGTGGCCGTCCTTCCAATCGATCTTGATGCCCTTCGACTTCGAGATCGCGATGTGTTCCGGGTCGGTCGAGTATTGCATGTCTAGTTGAATTGCCGCTCCACGTCGCGGACGCCCGAAATGCGGCGCATCGCGGACACCAGTTTTTCGAGCTGCTTCTTGTCGCGCACATCCACCGTCATTTCCACGATGCCGCCATCGTGGTCCACTGCAGTCTTGGCTTCCAGGCTGCGGATGTTGGTGTTCTCGTCGGACAACACGGACGTGAGCTGGTTGAGCATGCCGGGACGGTCGTCAGTGTGGATCACGATTCTGACGGGGAAGGCATCCTCGGCCGCGCGCGCCCACTCCACCTCGATCTTGCGCTCCACGTCATACATCAGGCTCTGCACGTTGGGACACGCCTTCGAGTGCACCGCCACACCCTTGCCGCGAGTCACGTAGCCGACGATGGCCTCGCCGCGGATCGGATTGCAGCACTTGGCGCGGTAGACGAGCAGATCGTCGACGCCCCGCACCTTGATGACGGCGTCGCTATCCGCGGGCCGGCCCGGCATGGTGGAGGGATGCGCCGCCTCGGGGAGTGCCGCCTTCGCGTCCGGCGGCTCTTCGGAAACCGAACCGGGCACGGCCTTGGACAGCACCTGGCGTGCCGAGAATTTGCCGTAGCCGAGCGCCGCGTACAAATCTTCCGTCTTGCTGTAGCCGTATTCGGAGGCGACCCGTTCCAACTCGGCGCGCGCCACTTTCCCCAACTGCACACCTAAACGCCGCGCTTCCTTGTCGAGATACTTCTGGCCGATATCGATCGCCTTGATGCGCTCGCTGGCGTTGATGACGTGCTTGATCTTGTTGCGCGCGCGCGTCGTCTTGACGAACGCCAGCCAGTCCTTGCTCGGCTCGTGGCCGGGCTGCGTCATGATCTCGACGATGTCGCCGTTGCGCAGCGACGAGCGCAGCGGCACGATGCGGCCATTGACCTTGGCGCCGACGCAGGTCTGGCCGACATCGGAGTGGATGGCGTAGGCGAAATCGATGGGAGTGGCGTCGCGCGGCAGCACGATCACCTTGCCGCGCGGCGTGAACGCGTAAACCTCTTCCGGGTAGAGGTCCACTTTGAGAGTGGACATGAACTCGGAGGGATCCTGCACGTCGCGCTGCCACTCGACCAGGTGCCGCAGCCACACGATGCGCTGGTCGTCGGCGGCCGGACCCTTGCGCCCTTCCTTGTACTTCCAGTGCGCGGCGATGCCCTCTTCGGCGATGCGATGCATCTCCTCGGTGCGGATCTGCACTTCAAAGGTCTGCCCCTGCGGCCCGACCACGGAGGTGTGCAGCGACTGGTAGAGGTTGGGCCGGGGGATGGCGATGAAGTCCTTGATGCGCCCCGGAATCGGCCGCCACCGGTTGTGGATCACGCCCAAAGCCGCGTAGCAATTCTTCACTGAATCGGTGAGGATGCGCAGCGCCATTAGGTCGTACACCTCGTCCACCGTGATCTTCTGGCGGCGCAGTTTCTGGAAGACCGAGTAAGGCCGTTTGACGCGGCCGTCGATGCGTGCCGGGATGCCCTCGCGGCGCAACTCGGCCTCGACGGTCTGGCGGATCTCGTTGAGAAATTCTTCGTTGGAGTGGCGGCGGGATTCGATGGCCTTGAGGATTTCCTGGTAGGCGTCCGGCTCGAGATGCTGGAACGCGAGGTCCTCGAGCTCGCCGCGAATCTTACCCATTCCGAGGCGGTGCGCGATGGGCGCGTAAATCTCGATGGTCTCGCGCGCGATGCGCTCGCGGCGCTCCGGGCTGAGATAGCCGAGCGTGCGCATGTTGTGCATGCGGTCGGCCAGCTTGACCATGATGACGCGGATGTCCTCCACCATGGCGAGCAGCATCTTGCGGAACGACTCGGCCTGGCGTTCCTCGGCGGAGAAGAAATCCAGCTTGCTCAACTTGGTGACGCCATCCACGCAGCGCGCCACGTCTTCGCCGAACTCCTTGCGCACCTGCTCGACGGTGACGCTGGTGTCCTCTACCACGTCGTGCAGCAGCCCGGTTTCCATGGCGACGAGGTCCATGCGCATGTCGGCCAGGATGTGGGCGACCATGACGGGATGCACCATGTAGGGCTCGCCCGAATCGCGTGTCTGCCCTTCGTGCCACTGGCGGGCGAAACGGAACGCCTTTTCGAGGGGCGCAAAGTCGTCCTTGGGCCGGTACTCGCGGACTTTGGTTTCCAGTTCGCGGTAGAGCCGATCGACCGGGTCGAGGGGTTGGGGGACTCCCGGCGCAGTCTTCGGTACGCTGGAAGATTCGGCGGGCACGTTAATTCGATTGTAGCAGGGGGGTCTACCTCACCTGTCGGCGGTTCACTTCGCGGCGGGGAGGCCGATGCGCCGGATCAACTCGGCGAATCGAGGATCGGCCGCTACAGGCTCGAAGACGGGATCGACTCTCAGATACACCAGCCCCGCGGAGCGATCCTCGAAGGCTCTGCCGAGCCAATCGAACGCTTCGTTCCGATTCCCCAGGCCGGTGTGGATCATTGCCATCGCCATCGGCTGCACGTAAGTTTGCTGCGACCGTTCTTTCAGTTGGTCCAGAATCTTCTTCGCCTCCGCTTGCTGGTGCGCCATGGCCTCGCCGTATCCCAGGATCGCCAGCTCATTGGTGTCGCCTTCGGAAAGCTCGAGCGCCTTGCGCAATTCCGCCAGCGCTTCCGGTAATTGGCCTTTCTGCAATTGCGCGCGGCCCAGCCAGACATGGGCGGGGGTGAAAGACGGCTCCATCGCGAGGGTCTTCTGCGACTGCTCGGCCGCCGCGGCGTACTGGTGCGCGTAGTAGAGCCGCGAGGCCAGCGCCAGGCCGATCACGGGCGAGAGCGGGTTGGTCTCGGCAGCTCGGTTGAGTTCCGGCAGCGCCTCGTCAAAACGGCCCAACGCGCTCAGGAAATCGCCGTACCAGAGATGCGCCGTGGGGTAACTGGCGTTGAGGGCGACGGCGCGTTTGAACTCCTTTTCAGCGCCCGTCCAGTCCCAATCGTGAAACCGCGCCCAGGCGAGCGAGGTGTGCGCTTCCGCCAGGTTGTCGTCGAGCTCGATAGCCTTGGCGGCGGCTACACGCACCTTGGGCATGACCTCGCGGGTTGGCAGCACGTTGAAATCCGCCAGCAGCGCGTAGGCGTCGGCCTGGCCGGCGTAGGCCAGAGCGTAGCGCGGGTCCTTTTGAATGGCCTGCTGGAAATAATCGATGCTCGCCTGCAAACCCTCGAGCGTGCGCTTGTTCCACTGGAAGCGTCCCTGCAGGTACGCCTGGTAGGCTTCGGTGTCTTCCGTGGTGTGCTTGGTGAGGCGCTGCATCTCGGCGCCCGAGAGCTGCAGCCGAAGCTTCTCCGAGATCTGGCGCGAGATCTGCTCCTGCGTGGCCAGCAGGTCGGACGCCTTGACCGTGTATTGGCTGCCCCAGAGCTGGCGGTTGCCGTCGACGTCCACCAGTTCCGTGCTGATGGCGAAATCGTCGCCGCGGCGCACCAGCCTGCCGGTCAGCACGGCGCGAACCTTGAGCTGATGTCCGGCCTCGTCGGGGCTCACGGTCTTGCCCTTGTAGCGCTCGACCGAGCTGAACGAGCGCACCGCCAGCTTGGGCAACTGGGAGAGATTATTGATGATGCTCTCGGTGATTCCGTCGCTCAGGTATTCGGTGCCGGGATCGGCCCCCACGTTGGTAAACGGCAGTACCGCGAGGGAGTCCAGCGGCTTCTCGCGGAAGGCCAGGAAGTAGAGGGCCGCCGCTGCGATCAGCATGACGGCGGCGGCGATGGCGAGAACGGTCCGGCGATTGCGCTTGATGCCGCCCACCAGGTACTCGGCGCTCGAGGGGGCCGTGGGCGCGGGCTGCGGGGCGGTTTGGGTGGGCGGAGCAACCAATCCCTCACGGTCGCGGCTCTGTAACGCGGGAGGGGGAGCGTAGATGGTTGCCGCTGAGGCCGAGGAAGCCGGCGCCGCGATGGTGACGCGCCGCGAATCGGCGTCGCGACGGAGGCGCTTCAAGTCGGCCCGAATGTCGGCGGCGGCCTGGTAGCGCAGGTCGCGCTTCTTCTCCAGACACTTGAGAATGATTCGCTCCAGCTCGGGCGGCAGATCGGGCCGCAGGCGGGTGGGCGGCACGGCGTCCTGATGAAGGATCGCGACGAACGTGAGCGCCGTCGTATTTCCGTGGAAGGGAGACACGCCGGTCGCCATCTCATACAGCACCACCCCCAGCGAGAACAGGTCCGTGCGGCAATCCAAATCTTCGCCGCTGGCCTGCTCGGGCGACATGTAGGCCACCGTTCCGAGGGTGGCTCCGGGCTTCGTCATCAGATCGTCGATGGCGGCCGTCGCCGTCTGCGAATCGCTGGTATGGCCGCTCGTGTCTCTTCGTCCGGTCACTTTCGCCAGACCGAAATCCATCATCTTGACCTGGCCGCGGGCGGTGAGAAAGATGTTTCCCGGCTTGATGTCGCGGTGGACGATGTTCTTCGAGTGCGCGGCCTCGAGCGCATCCACCGTCTGAATCGAGTAGTCCAGCAACTCCTCGAACCCGATGGGGCCGGCGTGGATCCGGTGTCCGATCGTCTGTCCCTCCAGGCACTCCATCACCAGAAAGGGGCGGCTCTCAAACTCTCCGATATCGTGCAGGGTGCATATGTTGGGGTGGTTCAGCGCGGACGCGGCGCGCGCCTCACGCTGGAACCGCTCGAGCGCGACACGGTCGCTGGCCATGGCTTCGGGGACGAACTTCACCGCCACGGCCCGGCCGAGACGGGTATCCTCGGCGCGGTAGACGATGCCCATGCCGCCCTGCCCGAGAGTGGACAGAATGCGGTAATGGGAAATCGTTTTGCCGATCATGTCTTGCGATGAACCCATTCGAACCTGCTCTGATCCGCTTGTTCCCCATCAGTGAAGCGGGTACCCCGGTTGGCCGGGGAGGAGCCCATTGATCTTCAGCACCTTCAGGCCCTTGGGGACCTGGGACGCGTCGACGAATGCCACTGCGCCGGCGATTGAGCCTGCCAGTTCAGTTGCCATTTCATTCGAGTATACGATTCTTGGGCCGCTCGCCGCTTCGGCGCGGAAAACCTTGGCAATCCAGTATTGCCGGAACTGGGCTTCCGACATCTGGTAGATGGTCTTGAGCACCACGTCCCGTTCGCGCGCTCCCGGGGCGCGGACCAGCAGCGTGACCTTCAGGTTGGACGCCCAGAACTGCCGTTCGCCGAGCATCAATTTGCGCAGCTCGCCGAAGGGCAGGTTGTCGACAGGCACATCGGACCGGACCACGATGGCAACATCGCCCGTGTCCGGCGCACCGGTTAACGGCAGGACGGCCATACAGGCGATGGCCAGCGCCAGCATGCGGCGTGAGAGGAAAAGGTGGGCGGTTGGCATCATTTCCTCTAGAAGGTGAAGCTCGTCTGGGCAAATATTCCACTGATGGAAGCCAGGTCGCGCCGCCAATAATGGCGGTACTCCAGCTTGAATGCCGCCAGCGTCGAGAAGTCGTAGCGGACTCCCGAGGTGGTGCCCGAGAACGTGGGCACGGCGCGGAAGATGGCGTCCGACCGGGGAACGTGCATTTGCTCGAACCGGAAATACGGCTTCCACTTGTTCTCGAACGCCGGCAGCCGGTAGGCGATCTGCGCGTAGAAAGCCTGGCTGTTGGACGCCGGTCCGCCGAAGACCGGCTGATGGTTGACGTTGGCGAATTCGGCGATGAACTCCGGCTTCTCCTTGAGCCACACGACGTGAGCCGACTGAATCCACTCGCGCGCCACGGGTCCGGTGAGCGGATTGAGCTCATCGCGATAAACCGAGCCGCCGATCTGCAGTCCGAAAGGACGATTGGGCTTGATGAACGCGTTCACCAGCCAGGCGCGATTATTGTTGATGTCGCCCGGATCGCCGCCACGGCTGATGATTTGCCCGCGGCCGTTTCCCACCCCCAGGTTGTAGGTCAGATTCAGGCCTCCGGCGGGCGTAGAGCCCTCCACCAAAGTCCCGATGAAGTGGACGGGGATGAAAGATCCGCCGAACTGCGTCATCTCCGGGCGGCTGATGGTGGTCTGCAGCCATTGGCCGTGGTGAAAGGCGGTGTTCCAATAATTGATAGGCGTGTGATAGCGGCCGAACGAGATTTTGAAGGTGTCGGCGGCGTCGTAGCGCACGATCATGCGTTCGATCTCGGCGTTAAAGCCGGTGGCCGGCGGAGTGCCCGTGCCGGCGTCGCTGCGCGCCGTGAAACTCAGCTCTCCGAAGACGCTCACGCGCGCCGAAAGCGACGAGCTGAAGTGCAGCGCGGATTGCCCTTCGACAAAGCCGCTGTGGGCCGCCAGCAGGGTCGGGGCGCCGAACCCTCCGTTCGCGCCGTGCAGGTTGGTCGCGGCGAAATTCAAGTCGGCGAATCCCGCGATTTTGAGCGACGGATACTCCGGCGTGTCCGCACCTGTGGACCGCGGCACGGGAGCCTGATCGTGATCGTGCACGGCGGCCGCGGCTTCGGACACGGGCGGCTTTGTCCCGGCTGTGACACTCGCGGGCGCGGTACGGGGAGCGCCGCCCTTCTCCAGTTCCACCACGCGCTTTTCCAAACCGTCGATCCGGGCCAGGAGCTTCTCGATGAGCTCGCGGGTGGCGGGATCGGTTGCCTGCGCGCCGGCGGAGATCGGAAGCATTACCAGGAGAGCGACACCCAAGGCTCTACAGTGCATAAAATCCTCTCGAATGTAATATTGCGATCAGATGTCGAATTATCGCAGACGTGGGGGCAGGTAACAAGAGCGCGTAGGCAAAAAAGGGGAGCCCGAAGGCTCCCCGGGGGATTGTGCGGATTGAACTGGAAACTTACTTGGACGGCTCGGCTACGATACCACCGCCGCCGGCGCCCTTTTTCTCGGCCTTGGCCTTCTTCGTGGCGAGAGCCTTCTGGACCCAATCGTCGGCGACCTTGATCTGCTTCTCGTACTCATCCTTGCCGTCGACCAGATCGGCACGCTCGCGGATGAGGAGGTTTTCGTAAGCCATGGCGTCGTCGTACTCGGGGTCGATCTGCAGCGCCTTGTCGAGCGACTGGAGACCGTAATCGATCACCGGACCGAACTTGGCTCGCAGTTCTTCCTTAATCTTCTTGTCCTTCAGCGGGCCGGGATCTTCCTGCTTCATCCCCAGATTGGCGCGCGCGGTGCCGATGGCGGGATACCACTTCGACCAGGCGATGAACCCGAGGCTGTAAAACGCCTCTTTGTTCTGCGGATCGACCGCTGTCAGCTTCTCGTACCACTGCTGGGCTTCGTCCCACTTTTTCTGGTTGAGGTAGAGCGAAGCAATGGAAGCGATGGCGACGGTATTCCTGGCATCGGCTTCGAGCACCTTCTGGAACTGGTCGTAGGCGGCCTGCGACATCTTATTGTTCTCAGGCGATTCGGCGCCCGGAATGTACTGCTGCATGTAGGCTGTCGCCAGGTACAGGCGCGCGGTCGGGAAGTTGGGGTCCAGCTCGACGGCGGTCTTGAAGTGCTCTACTGCCTCCGGATATTGCGCGTTCTTGAACGCCGTCACACCCTTATTGAGCTGATCGCGCGACTGCAGTTTCTGGCAGCCGGCTCCGAGCAGCGTCAACGCGGCCACGGCAAGTAACAACGTGACCTTGTGCATCATTGTCCGGCCTCCACTTTCGCTGTCATTAGCCCGACCTTGTCGATGCCCGCGCCGTGCGCGATATCGATCGCCTTCGCCACCCACACGAAATCCAGCGACGGATCGCCCTTCACGAACACCACGCGCTCGGCACGTGTCTTGAAGATCTGTTCCAGGCGCTCGCCCAGGCGCTCTTCGGTCGTCGGCTCACCGTTGATTTCCATCTTGTGATCCTTGTCGATCACGATCACTACGGTGCGCAGGTCCGACAGATTCGCCTTCTGATTAGGCAAAGGTGGCTGCGGCACAAGTGCTTCCAGGCCCTTCGGCGTCAGCGGGGTGATGACCATGAAGATGATGATCAGCACCAGCAGAACGTCGATCATGGGCGTCATGTTGATATCGGCTTTCGGACCGCCGGTTCCGCCGACTGCCATTCCCATAAGATTGCTCCTTTAAAATCCTTAACTAATCTACTGCCCGCCGGCGCCCGCGGCTGGCGGCGTGTCGGGTTTCCTGTTGTCCTGCTGCGCCTGCTCGGTCAGCAGACCCAACTGATCGACACCGGCGGCGCGGAGGTTATCCACCACGTCCACCACTTTTTCGTAGCGGGCGCGCTGGTCGGCCCTCACGAAGACCGTCTTGTCGAGTTTGTTGGAGAGCAGGTCCTTCACCTTCTGCGGCAGGTCCTCGGGGTTCATCTTGTTGGTATTGAGAAACGTCGCGCCGTCCCGCGTGATCGCGACCATTACGGCATCGCTCTTATCGGCGGCCGCCATCGGTATGGGGTTCTTGGCTCTGACCATGTCCACGCTGACGCCTTTGGACAACATGGGGGTGATGACCATGAAGATGATGAGCATGACGAGCATCACGTCCACCATGGGGGTGACGTTGATGTCGGCCACGGGAGGTGGCGCCTTGTGCTTCATGATTACGGAATGTTTCTTTTCCATCTTCTTTTCTCCACGGAACTCGGCAGGAGACGGGGCCCGGTTTCACCCGGACCCCTTTGGTTCAACTCGCCGGATCCTTAGTAAAGCGGCTTCGGCCGAACGGCGCTACTTGCGCGCGCCGGCGCCGCGTTGCGACCGCTTCAGGAAATAATCGATCAATTCGGAGCTGGAGTTACCCATCTCCACGTCGAATGCTTCAATTTTCCCGGTGAAGAAGTTGAACATCCAGACGGCCGGGATAGCCACGAACAGACCGATAGCGGTGGTCACCAGGGCTTCCGAAATACCGCCCGCGACGGCTCCCAGACCGGTCGACTTCTCGGTCGAAATTCCCTTGAACGCGTTGATGATGCCGACCACCGTTCCGAACAGACCCACGAAGGGCGCCGTCGAACCGATCGTCGCGAGGCCGCTGACGCCGCGTTTCAGTTCGGCGTGCACGATCGCCTCGGCGCGTTCCAGAGCGCGCTTCGACGCCTCGATCTCTTCGCCCGGAATTTCCGAGCTGATCTGGTGCGCCTGGAATTCCTGCAGACCGGCCACCACGACCTTCGCCAGGTGGCTCTTCTTGTACCGGTCCGCGATCTTCACGGCTTCATCCAGCTTGCCTTCGCGCAGCGCGCCGGCCACGGCCGGAGCAAACTGGCGCGACTGTTTGCGGGCAGCGCTGTAGGCCATGAGACGATCGATCATGACGCCGATGGAATAGGCTGACATGATGAACAATCCCACGACGACGCACTTCGCCAGTAGACCCATCTGGATCCACAGCGAACGCGGGTCCCATCCTACAGTGGAGCCGCCTTCCTGTAGCAAATAAAGCGACCATACATGCAATTGCAAAAACATTTGTCTCTCTTCTCCTGCGAGTTGAATTGTTACTTCTTACCGACGCCCCTGAGGGACATTCGGGTTACTGGCTCAACGTGAAGTTCACGTCGATCTGAGTTTGCACCTCGACCGGCTCTCCGTTGAGGAGGGTCGGCTGGTACACCCACTGTTTCACCGCTTCGAGCGCCGACGGAACGAGCAGCGGGTGCCCGCCGATAACCTCGAGCTTCTGAATGGTGCCGTCCTTGGCGATGATGGCGCTCAAGTGGACGACACCCGAAATGCGCGCCTGCTTGGCGAGCGGCGGATAGACCGGTTTCGGCTGGCGGATCAGCTTCGCCGACTGCACGTTGCCGCCGACCTTGATGCGCGACGGGGTCGCCACGACTTCCTTCTTCGGAGGAGGCGGGGGCGGAGGCGGAGCCGCCGAAGGAACGGAGCCGATAATGCCGCCGAGCACGCCGCCCGGAGTACCGCCGGCCACGCCGCCAGGCACGCCGCCGACTACACCGGCCACGCCCGAGGTGGGAGGCGGAAGCTCCTCTTCCTTAATAGTCGCGATCTCTTTCGGCACCGACTTCGGCGCCATCAGCTTGCCGGCGTCGAACTGACGCGGAATCACTTTGACCACCTTCACAGGAGCGGCCGCCGGAGGGGGAGGTGGCGGTGGGGGAGGAGGAGGCGGCGCCACCAGGAAACTGGCAAACGTCGTCTTGGGAAGAACGTCGAACCAGATCATGGGGATGACCACGGCCACGAGGATGAAGACGATCTGACCCAGAAAAGCCATGAGCACGGTCCATGTCTTCTTGGTCTTTCCCACACCTTCTACGAATGTCTGCTCAAACATGCAAACTTCCTTTCCCTTGTCGCCGCAGCCCGCCACTCACCCGGCGCCAACCACGGTCGAAGTTCATTTAGCCGCTTTCGTCGGACTCTTCCGGACCGAATCGGCCCGCGGCCCGGTTGCGAGCGCGGGAGCCGTCCTCTTACGGGGGTCCGAATAATTATGCCAGAACAATACGATAGGACTAGCAACAAAAACAGACGAATAAGTACCAACGATAATGCCGCAGACCAGCGCGAACGAGAAACTGTGTAGTACCGGACCACCCCAAATGAACAGGGCGATCACGGTAAGGAACGTCAGGCCCGAGGTCATAACGGTCCGGCTCAGGGTCTGATTCACGGCTTTGTTCATCACCTGCTCGAGCGGCTCGCGCCGCGAGAGTTTCAGGTTTTCGCGGATCCGGTCGAAGATGACGATCGTGTCGTTCATCGAATAGCCCACCAGGGTGAGGAGGGCCGCGATGACCGTCATCGAAATCTCTTCATTGAATATGGAGAACAGCCCGATGGTGATGATGGTGTCGTGGAAGCAGGCGATCACAGCGCCCAGGCCGTAGATCCATTCGAAACGGAATGCGATGTAGACCAGCATGCCGGCGAGCGCGTACAATGTGGCCAGCACGGCTTTGTTCCAAAGCTCCGCGCCCACTCTCGGTCCGACCATCTGCACCTGCATCACGTGATACGGCGCCAGAAAACTCTCCTGCCGAAGTGTGTTAATAATACCAGCATTCATCCCCGGCACAGATGACAATTGGCTAAAATCCGTGAGCAGGCCCGAATAATTTTTCGCGGCGTGGCTCAGGATCTCGACCGCCAGATTCTGCACCTGCTGGTCGCTCATGGCGACGCCGCCACGCTGCAGAGCTTCCCGCAGCCGGTTGGCCAGTTGCTCCTGGCTGGTGTTGTTCAGATCCAGCTTCCCGCTGTTGGGCTGGCCGAAAGTCGCCGCCAGCACCTGCTCCATCGCCTGGCGGTTCACATTCAACTGCTTCTCCTCCGCCAGTTCGGTGCCGATCTCCACTTCGTTGCTCGCCGACGCTCCCGTAAAACTCTGGACGCTGACTTCGCCATGGATCGCCTGCGAGGCCTTCATCGCCGCGCGGATCTTTTCGAGCGGAGGCTCGGACGCGAACTTCACGGTCATCAGGGCGCCGCCCTTGAAGTCGATGCCGTATTTGAGTCCGCCTTTCATGGCTATACTCGCAAACCCTGCCACCGTTAGAACCAGCGAGGCAATGATGAAGGGCCACTTCTTGCCCAGGAAATCATAATTCGTATTCTTGAATAATTCCATCGATCCTTGCCATGCTGGTGATCCACAATACTATCTGACACCAGCTCTCTGAAATTTGTTCCTCAGCCCCGGCTCGCAATTCACCCACTCAGGGTGGGGGTTCCGGGGCTCCTAGTACTAAATGCTCAATACTTCCACGCGACGCTGCCCCGAAAGCTCGTAGTCGAAAATCGTCTTGGACACGAACACTGCGGTGAAAATGTTCGCAATCAGACCGATCGTCAGCGTCACAGCGAACCCGCGCACGGGGCCTTCTCCGAACATGAACAGGAAAGCGCAAGATACCACCGTCGTCACATGTGTGTCCACGATGGTCCACCAGGCCTTGTTGAAACCGGTATCCACCGCGGCGATGACGCTCTTGCCCGTCCGCAATTCCTCCCGGATGCGCTCGAAAATCAGCACGTTCGAATCCACCGCCATACCGATGGTCAGGATGACGCCGGCGATACCGGGAAGCGTGAGGACCGCGTGCAGGTAAGAGATCGCCGCCAGTAGCACCACCGTGTTCAGCAGCAGCGCCAGCACCGCATTCACGCCGCTCCGCTTGTAATAGATCAGCATCACCACGATGACCGCCGCCAATCCCGCTATGCCGGCCGTGATCCCGGCGTGGATCGAATCGGCGCCCAGCGAGGGGCCGATCGACCGCTCTTCCAGATACTCCACACCTGCCGGCAGCGAACCGGAACGGAGATAGCGCGAGAGGTCTTCCGCCTCCTCCATGCTGCCGAGGCCGGTGATGCGGCCGGAATCCTCGATGCGCGATTGAATGGTGGCCACGCTGACGATCGAATTATCCAGCACCACCGCCAGGCGATTGCCGATGTTGGCTTCGGTATAGCGGCCGAACCGCTTGCCGCCATCCTGCGAAAGATTGAAACTGGTTTCCCACTTGCGCATATCATCCTGGCCGGGACGCGCGTTGCGCATCTCGCGGCCGGTGATGACGGGGGTCTTAGTAACCAGGAACCAATCGCCTTCGCCGCTGGTGCCGCGCGGCTTCATCTTCACCAGCTTGGTGCCGAGCGGCAACACACCGCCGTGCTGCGCCAAGCCGGCTTCGCGGGTGGCGAAGGGACCGTCTTTCACGTCGTCAATTTCGAGAACCGCTGCCGTGCCGATCAGGTCCTTGACGCGCCCCGGATCGTCCACGCCCGGAAGTTGCACCAGGATCTGGAAGTCGGCGCCCGACTGCCCGTACTGCTGCACCGACTTTTCGGCCAGGCCGAGCTGGTCGATGCGGTTGCCGATGGTATCCACCGCGCGCTTCACCGTGTCGCTCTCGAGCGCGATCAGCTCCGACGGCTTCAGCTTCATGGAGTAGTCGGTGGAGTTGAGGGCGGTGAGATCGTAGGTGGGATAGTGCTCGCTGACCAGGCTGCGAAACGCGCTCGACTGCGTCGAGGGCACGCCCTTGATAGTGAGGGCGACCTTGTTGGCCTCCTGCACCGTCGCCACCTCGTTGACATCCATCGCGGTCCAGGAGATGTTCTGCTTTTTCAACTCTTCCTTTAACCGTTCCGCGCTCTGGTCGGCATCCGCTTTCACCGCGTCCTGCACTTTGACGCGCAGCCGCAGGTGGCTGCCGCCCTTCAGGTCGAGGCCGAGGCGGATGTTCGTCGAGAGGTTGTCGAGCAGCGCCGCTCTCGACGTGGGGAAGCCGATGATGCCGTAAATGCAGAGCAATATCGTCGCAACGATGATCGCGGTGCGAGCCTTCAGGTTTGTTCGCATGGGAGTTTAAAGCCTGTCAAATAGGTTACTACGACTACTTCTTGCCTTCACTGGCGAACAAGCTCGACACCGAGCTTCGCGCCACCTGGATCTTCACGTTGTCCGGCTTGACGCGTAACACCACGGTGTCATCGCCGTCGATCGAGACGATGGTTCCGACGATGCCTCCGCTGGTCACCACCACGTTCCCGTTTTGCAATCCCGCCAGCATTTTCGCGGTCTGTTTGCGCTGGCGCTGCATTGGCATGAAGAGGAGGAAATAAAAAATGCCGAAGATGAGGAGGATGGGGAGAAAGCCCAGCATCGAACTGGGGGAGGCCGATGATTGCAGGAAAAGATTTGGGAACACGTTGTGACCAAATGGGGATCAGCCGGCGTCAACAGACGCCATGCGGACAGTCCTCAAGTATTCTGGAAATTGATTCGATACTATAGCGTGCCTAATCTCACGCATGATGTCAAGGTACCGCCGGATGTTGTGCCGCGTCGCCAATACCGCATACAAAATCTCCCCCGACTGGAACAAATGGCGAAGGTATGATCGGGAGTAGTTGCTACAAGTATAGCACTGGCATTGGGGATCGAGCGGCCGCGCGTCATCCTTATAACGTGCGTGTTTGATGATCACGCGCCCCTCGGATGTGAACAGATATCCATTGCGCGCGTTGCGCGAAGGTAGGACGCAATCCATCATGTCGATGCCGCGCGCCACGTACTCGGGAAGCTCGGCGGGCATGCCGACCCCCATCGCGTAGCGTGGCCGCTGACGCGGCAGAATATCCTCAGTGGCCTCGACCATCTCGAGCGAGAGCGGTCGCGGCTCGCCCACCGAGAGCCCGCCGATCGCGTATCCATCCGCATCGAGATCGAGCAGCGCCGCGGCGCATTCCTTCCGGAGGTCCGAAAACATCGACCCCTGCACGATGGGGAAGAGAGCATTGTGAGGGGCAGACAAGCTCCGATAATGCGCGAACGCCTCCTGCGCCCAGCGGACGGTCCGATGCATGCTCTCGCGCGCATATTCGTGGCTGACAGGATACTCGGGGCACTCGTCGAGCACCATGCAGATGTCGCTGCCGAACGCGAGTTGCACATCGACGGTGGATTGCGGCGTGAACGTGTGGGTGTCGCCATCCAGGTGCGACTGGAAGACCACGCCATGGTCCGTGATCTTGCGCAGGCCGCTGAGGCTGAACACTTGAAATCCGCCGGAGTCCGTGAGGATGGCGTTGGGCCAGGACATAAAGCGGTGCAGCCCGCCCATCTGGCGGATGAGCTCATGCCCGGGGCGCAGGTAGAGATGGTAGGTGTTGGCCAGCAAGACTTTGACGCCGAGGTCTTCGGCGAGATCGCGTTGGGTGAGTCCTTTGACCGTCGCCTGCGTGCCGACCGGCATGAACACGGGAGTCTCGATGGTGCCATGCGCAGTGTGCAGCAGGCCGGCTCGCGCGCGGGTCTGCGGACACTCGGCGACGACTTCGAAAGAGATGGCGGGCAAGTACGATTCTACCGGGTACGGTAGAATCGAATCGAAGCAATGCCACGAACCCAGCAGCCTCCGACAGAACTTCGCGAGCATCCGATCGGTTCGGCACCCGACCCGATCGCTCTCGCCAAACTGTTCGAGGAGTGGATGCGAGGCGATGAAGCCGAACAGCGGGAGACTTTCGAGTCTCTGCGGCGCGGGCTCGACGAAGAGCGGCCCGAAGGCTACAAGCTCTTCTCTTGAGCACGGTCATCCTGCTCGACGCCGGTCCCCTCGGGATGATCACGAATCCCCGAAGTTCGCCCGAAAGCGATGAGTGCAAGAACTGGCTCGGCAAACTCGCATCTCAGGGTTCGCGTGTCGTAATCCCGGAGATCGCGGATTACGAAGTACGCGTGAACTCCTGAGAGCCGGCAAGACCGCAGGCATTGCACGGCTGGATGCCCTTAAGGCGCTCCTCGCGTTCGCTCCCATTACTTCGACAGTCATGCTAAGAGCGGCAGAATTTTGGGCCGCTGCCCGGAGAGTGGGCCGGCCGTCAGCGGCCGACGCCGGACTCGATGCCGATATGATTCTCGCCGCACAGGCAGTCGAATTCGGAAAAAATGGCGATCAGGCTATTATCGCGACAACGAATGTGCGGCACCTGACGCTGTTCCGTTGCCGATCTATGGCGCGACATCTGACATCTGTCACTTGATCTTCCTGACATCCCCCACTACTGCGGTTCTCACGTTTCCCCCACCATCACACACAGGAGGTCAACATGCACGTAAACGTAGCGGAATTACGCGGCGTCACCAAACACTACGGACCGGTAGCGGCGCTGCGGGGGATCGACCTGGAAATCGGGCGCGGCGAATTGGTCGCGCTGCTCGGGCCCAACGGCGCTGGGAAAACTACAGCGGTTCGGATCCTGCTCGGGCTCGCGCAAGCGGATTCGGGAACGGCCACAGTTTTCGGCCATCCACCCGGAAGCCACGAAGCGAAACTGCGGCGCGGCGCTTTGCTTCAGGTTGCGAAAGTGCCGGAGACGCTCAAGGTGCGGGAGCACATCGAACTGTTCTCCAGCTACTACAAGAATCCGCTGCCGTCTCGCGAGACCGTCGCGGCGGCGGGACTCGGCGGCATCGAGAACCGGCTGTTCGGCGAGCTTTCGGGCGGGCAGAAACAGCGGCTGCTATTCGCGCTCGCATCTGTGGCAATCCCGACCTGCTGTTTCTGGATGAGCCGACCGTCGGGCTCGACGTGGAGGCGCGGCGCGGCCTGTGGAGCCGCATCCGCGAATTCATCGCGCGCGGCGGCAGCGTGCTGCTGACGACGCATTACATCGAGGAAGCGGACGCCCTCGCCAATCGTGTCGCTGTGATTCGGGTGGTGGTGGCGGAAGATAATTCCACACCGTTCCTTCGGAGAGATTCAAGCGTTGGGCGATGTCCGCTCCCGAGTCGCCTTCGCCGGCGTAGCGCAGCACCTGCCGCTCGCGGTCAGTGAGCGGGTCGGCTTCGGTCCACGCTTCCGCCGCGAGTTCCGGATCAATCACGCGGGCGCCCCCCCGAATGCGGCGGATGGCATTCGCGAGTGTCGAAGCCGGCGCGTCCATCGGAGGCGATCGGCAAGCTGGGGGCCGCGAATCGCACAGAGGCCGCGCGGATCGCGCGCCAAAGGGCTGGCTGTAAGCTCAGGGAACCACGACTTCCACCCGTTCGAAGCCTTCCGCCCCGCTCGGCCGCACCAACTTCGCCGCCATCTTTTCCAGTGCCTCGTCAGGCACCACGCGTTCGCGTTCCCGGTTTCGCTTACGGCATTCTTCGAGCGAAGTGTCGAAGAATACAGCCTCCACTTCACAGCCGTATGCCTTGCCGATGGCGATGTACGGACGGCGCTCCTCCGGCGTCAGATTAGTTGCGTCTATGTACGTCACCGGACGCCCGATCGCCAGGCGCTGCCTTAGCAGATAGCGCACCGTTTCGAAAACGCGGCTGTGAATCGTTTGGTCGGTCTCGTCATCGGCGAGCAGCTTGCGTACGGCATCGGAGGAAAGTCCGATGGCGCCCTGATGCTCGAGGTATGTGGACTTGCCCGAGCCGGGCAGACCCACTAGCACGACAACCTTCATCCGGTGATGATGATGTCGATTTCACTTTCGACGATTTCGATGGGCTCGGCTAGCGGCGGCAGTACCTCCACTGTAGGCGGGGGCGGCGGTGGCAACGGCGGCTTCGCGCGCTTCACGGCTGCTTTCTTGGGCGGCGCCTGCTTTACGGCCTTTTTGGCCGGCGCCTGCTTCACGGCCTTTTTGGGCGCGGCTTTTTTCACCGCTTTCTTGGCTGGCGCTTTCTTGGCTGGCGCTTTCTTCGCGGCCTTCTTGGCTGGCGCCTTTTTCACCGCCTTCTTGGCCGCCGCCTTCGTCACGACCTTTTTAGCCGGCGCTTTCTTGGCCGCCTTTTTCGCGGCCTTTTTCTTCGTAGCCATGGTGGTCTCTCCTCAACTCCTAGTGTCGGGGCTGAGAGACCATCTTATACCCTGCGAGCCGCGCAGGGCTGTATCGCGCGCGACAATGGACTCGTGCCGCGCGACTGGGACGCTCACTACTCCGGCCCCGATCCCATCGACTTCACTCCCACGCCGCTGCTGGTCGAGGTGGCCGAGATGCTTCCGCCTGGGCGCGCGCTCGATCTGGCTTGCGGGCCGGGCCGGCACGCGCTCTATCTGGCGTCGCTCGGCTGGCACGTGACGGCGGTCGATGCGTCCTCCGCCGCCATCCGAATCCTGCGGCAGCGCGTCGAGGGCCTCACGATCGACGCCCGGGTGGCCGATCTCGAGCGCGGCGAGTTCACCATCGCCCCCGCCGCCTACGACCTGATCTGCGACTTCTACTACCTGCAGCGCGACCTGTTCCCGCAGATCCGGGAGGGCGTGCACCCGGGCGGCGTCTTCGCGGGAGCGATCCATCTGGCCGGACAGAAGCAGCACAGCTTCGTCCTCCAGCCCGGCGAATTGCGCGAGGAATTCGCGGGCTGGAAGATCCTCTACTATTCCGAGACGGATGCGGCGCGCATTATTGCGCGGCGCGCTTGAATTTGCCGGCCTGGGCCATCTAGCCTCAATACTGTTCACTTAACGACATTTTCATGATATTCTGTTTTAGGGCGAATGCCTCCGACAAGGAGGTGTCCGATGCGCGTTGCCACAGTAGAGTCAGCCACCCTTGCGACGGTTGGCTACGATGAAGCCCAAGAATTGC
>JBGPHT010000048.1:0-47365 GCA_041484525.1 Bryobacteraceae bacterium
CAGCCGTTCACTCCGAATCGAGTAGAACACTTGCAACAGCAGCGCCCGGAACAGTCGCTCCGGCGGGATTGAGGGTCGGCCTACGGTTGCGTAGAGGCTATCAAACTCTGCCGACATGTCCGTCAACACCTGGTCCGCAAGTTGGCGGATGGCACGTAGCGGATGGTCTGCGGGCACACGCCCTTCCAGGGACACGTAGCTGAACATTCCGGGCTGCAGTTGGTCGTCGTTTCCGCGCATACCAAATGACGTTCAAAACATCCATGGGGTATCTTGATTTGGTGGGTCTTTCAACAAACTCCTAGATGATGCTGGGGCAGAACGGCGCGAAGAAAGATGCCAAGCAGCGCACCTCCAAAAACGCAAGCGAACACAAGCAATCTGAGCGCACTCATGGGATCGGTGAACTGATTCGGGACTAGTCACCAAACGGCATACCGATGCGGATGACGTCCTGGCTCACCCAGGCTCACTAAATTTTCCGCCAGTGAATGGCTCGTGGACTTCGTCATCTCCGAACATGTCCGGCCTCTAACCCGACATCGCCGCTTGCAGCATGGCGCGCGCGTAGCCTACGTTGTACGCGATCGCCGCGTACCCGCCGCCGCCGGGATAGCCGCCAATCGGGCCGCGCTCGGCATCGTAGTCCAGACGGCGCTGATGTTCCGGATAGATCTGGCGCGTGTACTTGTTCTTGACCAGTTCCTTCATCACCGCGAACATGTTGTTCATGCCCTCGTCGATCCACACCTCCGTGTACCTCTCGTACGGCTTCATCACCTGGACATTGCGGAAATGCACGTGATTGATTCGATCGCGGGAACCGAAGTAGCGGCACACTTCGATCGGGTCCTCACCCAACTCGCGGGTCACGCCGCAATCGAAAGTGATGCCGTTGGCCGGGCTGTTGACGATCGAGATCAGTTTCTTCCAGCCGGCCAGCGTTGCCATGATCTGCTGCGAGCCGCGGCTGATCGGGGCCGGCGGATCGTTGGGGTGCAGAGCCAGCCGCACGTTCGATTTTTCCGCAGTCGGAATCACCGCCTTCAGGAAGTAGGTGATGTTGTTCCACATCTCATCGAGCGTGTGCGCGCCCTCGTTCGGCAGCGCAGGCAGGTCTTTGAACTTCATCCCCTTTTCCTCCGGCCGGGTCTGGTATTGCTGTGCGGCGGACTGCACCAGCTCGTAGTCGAAGCCAGTCCAGCCGGAATTCCCGCGGTTCGTGTCCGTCTCTTCGAAGTAGCCTTCCATGGCGCGGTGCGCGTAGAAGTTGTATTCGACCACCGGCAGCCCCACTTTGCCCGCCGCCACGATCGACTGTTTGATCTTCTCGATATCCTCGTCGCGCTTGTTGCCGGTCTTGCCATAGATAATGTCCGGCGAGAGGTTGATCATCTGGTTGCCGACCGTGATGCCGACCGCCTTCCACCGCTCCATCGTCGTGTTGAGGCTCTCTTCGGTCCAGGGCGCCTGGCCGCCGCCGCCCAGTACGTGATCGACTCCCAGTTGTTTGATCCGCCGCGGGCCGGCCGTCGGATCGGGAGGAGGCGTGTTCGCTGTCGCGGCGCCGCCGGCACCGCCCCGTCCTCCCCGGCCGCCGCCGAAACCACCGCCGTCTCCAGTCCCAAGGGCGATCTTGGGCGTATCTTTGCCTTCTTTAGGCGGAGCCGCCACCTGGGCTGCCTCCAGGGGCATTTCGGCGAAAGGCGCCAGCGCGCTGGCGCCGAGGACTTCCATGGCTGTTCTGCGGGTAAATTTCATAGTCGACTCCTTTCTTGAGCACCGGTCGCTGGCAGTATATACCAACTGGGAATCCGAACGGCAGCTTTGAGCCCGACCTGCATACGCCGCGGTGTATTCGCCTATGTCGTCACGGCGGAGCGGCGCGGCGCGAACTGGACTGAAGCATCGGCGTCTGTCACACCTGATTTCTTGGAAAGAGGCTGATATCGTCGGCGCTTTTTGGGATGGCTGTAAATCACTGATATTAATGCGGTAAATCTATGTAAATGCTTTGAAGAGCATAATCGGCTTGGATTAGTACAGCATAATACACTTGTGTTAATACTACATAATTTGCTTGTGTTATGACGACATGATAGGCTTGTAACGGCACGACATAAAAGGCTTGTAGTTCCCAGCACCCAAAGAAAGGCTCGCAGCGTCACTGACCGTCCTTCAAAAGCTCCAGAAGGACGGCACGCGTGTATTTCAATCGCAAGAGATCAGCCGCATCCATCGCGAGCGGTTGCTTGAGAACGGCTTCGTTCAGGAGGTGATGAAGGGATGGCTGATCTCTTCCAGTCCCGCCGCGCGTGACGGCGCCAGCACGCCATGGTACGCCTCGTTTTGGGAGTTCTGCGCGCGCTACTGCGGCGAGCGCTTTGGCGACGAATGGTATTTGTCTCCCGAGCAGTCTCTTCTCCTGCATGCGGAAAAGACCGCCATTCCATCCCAGGTGATCGTTCAAAGTCCCAAGGGCACCAACCATAAGCTCACGCTGCTGTTCGGCACGTCGCTGTACGATCTGAAGCAGGCGCACATGCCTTCCTCAGCCGAACTGATGGTGCGAAACGGCTTGCGGATCTACACTCCGGAGGCGGGTTTGGTCAGGGTTCCAGAGTCTTTCATCGCCGCCAATCCCATTGAGACCCGGGTTGTACTTGCAAGCATACGGGACGCCGCGGATCTGCTCCGATGTCTCCTCGATGGGGGACATTCATTCGTTGCCGGCCGTCTCGCCGGAGCGTCAAGGCGCATCGGGCGCCCCGAGGTCGCGGACGAGATCATCACGACCATGAAAGCCGCTGGATACGACGTGCGGGAGACCGACCCCTTTGCCGGTCAACAGGCTCTCGCTCCGATCTCCGCCTCGACGGCGCCCATTGTCGGGCGGCTGCAGGCGATGTGGGAGTCGATGCGGGAAAAGGTTCTCGAAATTTTTCCCCCGCCGCCAGGTCTGCCGGCGGACAGGAGTGCGTATCTCCAGTCCGTCGATGAAATCTATCGCAGCGACGCCTACCATTCTCTGTCGATCGAAGGCTACAGTGTCTCAACCGAACTGATCGAGCGCGTGAGGGCGGGCAACTGGGACCCGGACAATCATGAGGCCGACCGGCAAAGCCGTGATGCGCTGGCGGCGCGCGGTTACTGGCAGGCTTTCCAGTCCGTGAAGGGGAACATCGCCGGGATTATCGCCGGAGAGAATCCGGGGCGCCTTGTCCGGACCGCTCACCGGGAATGGTACCGCGAACTCTTTCAGCCCTGTGTTGGGGCCGGTCTGATTGCTCCGTCGACTCTGGCGGGTTACCGCAACGATGCAGTCTATCTGCGCACTTCGCGCTACGTGCCGCCGCGATGGGAAGCGGTGCGCGACGCGATGCCCGCCCTGTTCGATCTGCTGGAAAACGAGTCAGAGCCCGGCGTGCGCGCCGTTCTCGGCCACTGGCTTTTCGGCTATGTGCACCCTTATCCCGACGGGAACGGGCGGATCGCGCGTTTCCTGATGAACGCTATGCTCGCCTCGGGGGGCTATCCCTGGACGGTGGTGCGGATCGAGGACCGCGCCGCCTATCTCGCGGCGCTCGACCGTGCCAGCATCGACATGGACATCGAGCCGTTCGCGGAATTCATAGCGGATCGAGTTGGAATGATATGAAACCGGGCACGATGTATGCCACGTCCGCATCGACAGCATTTTCCTCAAGGATCGCAGGAAGGATCGGTCGAGCGTACCGTGGGGCGAGGGCGACACGCCAGTCCAGCAGCCGCGCGGTCGAAGTGAAGCGATGTTTCGAGTACGCAAAAGAGGCGCTCGGGTAGTTACTTCAGTTGCCGGTCGGGACGCGTTCCACTTTGTCGATGACGACGATATCCATGGGGTGCTTCCGCGGCTCCAGCTTCAGCCCCAGTTGACTCTACAGTGCATCGAAGATCGTGACGCCGTCCGGGTCGGAGGTGGTGGGCACTTCGCCGATACCGCCTGCTGCCGGGCTGGCTGCGGGGGCAGTTCCACCCCGGCCCGCGGCTCCACGCCCGCCGCCCGCGGAGTCCAGCCAAGCGTGAAATCATACAGGCCCTTGAGTTCCGTCAGGTCTACCACCGGCAGATCGACATAAGCCGGCGCGATGGCGGGTAGCACGGTCGCCAGCCGATCGACGCCCGTCTTCTTGCAGATGAAGGATCGAAGGAGCAAGCCGTCGGTCCGCTGTTGCGGAGTCTGAATCTTGCAAGAGGGCTTCTCGGCGTCATCCGGCGACGACTCATGCAGCTTGGCGCCTTTCTTGCCGGCCACGAGCGCATAGACCGGCATCACCTTCTTCTCATGGTGGACCTGCAACTTGAACCGTTCGATCAGGAGGTTTTGCAGCATCTGCCTCAGATCCTTTTCGGGTGTCGTGGTGGCCGCCTTGGCGACGATGTCGTAGTGCTCCGAGTTGAGCCATGCCGGGCCGCCCACGAGATAGTCGTCCCTCAGTTCCCAGGCCGCCGCGATCAGGTCCTTCATCGTGAGGTATTGCAGCGTGAGTTTCCCACCGGGAAGGAAGTCCCCGTTGGGCGTACCCCCGGGCTTGCTCACCTGAACGTCAGCCACTTCGAATTGCAGCGGTCTGGTGGTGGGCTGCGCCAATGCGAGACCCGAAAACAGGGCGGCGAGACATGCGCTGGTGAGTACCCGTATCATGCTCCAATACTCCTGCGCCCAGTGGATTGGATTACCTCAGATGATACGCCATGGCCGTTTCCAGGGTTTCAGCAAAATCACCCAGTGGAGTATAGTTGGCAGTGCGAACTGTCATTCGGGCGGCGGCTGGCCAGGCCAGCCGGACGAAAGGGGCACATGCATGCCGACATACAAGTTCCGCGTCAACGGAGATGCGGCGACGGTCGATTCCTGGGATCCGGATCAGCCACTCCTTTACGTGTTGCGTAACACATTAGGACTGCACGCCGCGAAGTTCGGCTGTGGGCTCGGGCAGTGCGGCGCGTGTACCGTGCTCGTCGACGGGAAAGCCGTGCGGTCCTGTGTGACTCCTGTAAGACAAGTCGCAGGACGTACGGTCCTTACTCTCGAAGGTCTTGGCACCACGGATAAGCCGGACGCCATCGGGACTGCCTTCATCGCGGAGCAGGCGGCGCAATGCGGCTACTGCACCAGCGGCATGATCATGTCGGCCAAGGCACTACTTACTCAAACACCTCATCCGACGCTCGACCAGGTGAAGCAGGGTCTCATCGGCAATCTCTGCCGGTGCGGTACCCATACCCGCATCCTGAGCGCTGTCATGCGAGTGGCGAAAGCATAATGGAGGCCGACATGGAGACCGTCACTTCTCTTTCTCGCCGCAGCATTCTCAAATCCGGCGGCGCGCTTATCGTCAGTTTCACGCTGGGCGGGTTGCTCCCGAAACACAGCATGGCGCAGGACGGGACTCCCGCAGGCGGTCGAGGCGCGCCGGCGGCTCCTGATGTCGACAGCTTCCTCGCCATCCACACCGACGGCACCGTCACCATTTACACCAGCCGCGTCGATGTGGGCACCGGCCTCGCCACCGCTTTTCGTCAAACCGCGGCGGAGGAACTCGGCATTCCGGTGGAGCGATTCACCGTCATCGAAGGCGACACTGCGACTACGCCGAACCACGGAGGAACCGGCGGTAGTTCCGGCATTCCGCGAGGCGCAGCAGACATTCGCCGTGCCGCTGCCACGGCCCGTCAGGCGCTGATCGATATTGGGGCGAAGCAACTCAATCGCGCGGCGTCCGAGCTGGCCATCAGCAACGGCGAAATCCGTCCGGTGAACGGAGGGCAGGGGATCGCGGTGGCCGCACTGATCGGCGGCAAACGCTTCTCGATCAAAGTCAATCCGAACATCGCTCTGAAGGACCCCGCAACTTACACCGTTGTGGGCAAGCCGATCCTGCGCAGCGACGTCCCCGCCAAGTGCACCGGGCGCCACGTCTATCTTCAGGACTTCATCCTCCCGGGAATGCTGCACGGGCGTGTGGTCCGTCCGCCGGCGATGGCGGCCAAACTCCTCACCGTCGACGAATCCTCGATTCGCGCGATCCCCGATGTCCGTGTGGTGCGCGTCGAAAGCTTTCTCGGCGTCGTGGCGAAGGACGAGTGGGCCGCCATCCGCGCCGCACGTGAACTCAAAACAACGTGGAGCGACTGGCAGGGCCTGCCCGGCAGTGACGGCCTCGATCGTCAGATGCGCACGGCCGCGGTCGAACGCGATCAGCCGGTCGCGAATCGCGGCGACGTGGTGCGGGCGTTGCCCACGGCTGCGAAGCAGTTGTCCGCAACTTACTACTGGCCGTTCCAGAGTCACGCTTCACTCGGACCCTCGTGCGCCGTCGCCGACGTGAAGGAATCCGGAACCACCATTTGGTCGGCGTCTCAGAATCCGTTCGGCCTGCGCGCCAATCTGGCAAAGGTCTTCGGTATACCGCCGGACAAGGTGCGCGTGGTCTACATGGACGGATCCGGTTCCTATGGCACCAACGGAAGCGATGACGCCGCCGCCGACGCGCTGCTTCTCTCGCGCGCGGCCGGCGCGCCCGTGCGCGTGCAATGGATGCGTCAGGACGAGCATGGGTGGGATCCGAAGGGTCCGGCACAGTTGCTGGATGTGCGCGGAGGCATCGATGCCAACGGAAATATCGTGGCATGGGAAACCGAGATGTGGCTGCCCGGTGGACCGCCGGGAGACCGCGCGCTGATTGGTGCGGAATCCGCCGGCCTGGCCCAGGGACACGGACAGAACGCGGGCGCCATGACGCTCAACGCCGACCCGCCATACGCCACCGATCATTTGCGCGTCATTGCTCATTCGCTGAAGGACACGCCGCTGCGCCTGTCGAATCTCCGCGCGCCCGGCAAGATCGCCAATGTTTTCGCGGTGGAGAGTTTCACCGACGAATTGGCCGGGGCGGCCGGAATGGATGCGGCCGCGTTCCGGCGCCGCGCTCTGACCGATCCGCGCGCCCTCGCCGTGCTCGACCGCGCAACCTCGATGATCGAGTGGCAGCCGCGTCCATCTCCCAATCCGCGTGCCGTGGGTAACCTGGTGGTCGGCCGCGGAGTGGCCTACATGCGATACAAGCAGGCCGAGAACTACGTGGCGATGGCGATGGAGGTTGCGGTCGATCGCAGCACAGGCAGGATCGCGGTGCGGCGCATCACGTGCGCGCACGATTGTGGCTTGATTGTGAATCCCGATGGCCTGCGCAATCAGGTCGAAGGGAATATCGTGCAGACTCTTAGCCGGACGCTCCACGAAGAGGTCAAGTTCGACCGATCCAGAGTTACAAGTGTGGACTGGAGTAGCTATCCGATCCTGACTTTCCCGGAGGCGCCGGCGATTGAGGTGGCGCTCATCAGCCGGCCGGATCAACCCTCATTTGGAGCGGGCGAAGCTGCGAGTGCGCCCGTGGCAGGCGCGCTGGCCAACGCCATTTTCGATGCAACCGGAGTCAGGCTCCGCACCGTGCCGTTTACGCCGGAGCGCGTAAAGGCGGCCTTGTCGAAAGCTTAGTTCAGCTATACTCCGGGGATGCGGCGCCTGATGGGCCTGCTCGCCACGGCCATCCTGGCTTGCGCGCAGGACCCCTACTCGATACTGCCCAAGAACTACAGCCTGGAATTCGAGAATGAATATGTCCGTGTCTCGCGCGTTAAGTATTTTCCAGGAGACAAGCTGGCGGTGCACTCGCACCCGTCCATTCCTACCGTCTATGTCTATCTGACCGATGGCGGCCCGATCCGGTTCAGTCACAAGACTCCCAAGTTCACCCTCGAACGTCCGCCGGTGAAAGCCGGAGGCGTCCGCTTCAATCGAAATGCCCGGGTCGAAACGCACGAGGTTGAGTATCTTGGTGACTTCCCTTCCGAGTATCTGCGGGTCCAGCTCAAGACTACTCCCGGACCGCCTCACCGCGATGCGCGACTGCGCGGCTATGACGACTTTCCGTGGGAGGATCCGCAATTGCGGATCAGCAGAATTCACGGCCGTCCGCCGCGGCTGACACAGCGAACAGTTCTCGTCAGCATACCGGAGCGGACCTTTGCCTGGCTCGACCCCGGGAACGCACCTGCTCTTACGCACGAGCCCACATGGCTTGTCATGTTAGAACTCAAGAGCGGGAAGTGAATGCGCGAAACTATGTCCATGAGATACGGCCTCTTGCTGATTGCGGCGTCGCTATAATATACGCCGCTCACCGAGATTACGGCCGCGAATGTCGATCGCTTGCGAGCCGCGTGGGTATATCAAGTTCAGCAGCCCGGCAAATTCCCGGCCTCGCCGATCGTCATTGATGGCGTCCTTTACATTACGGAGCCCGGTGGCGAAGTGGTGGCGCTCGATGGCCTCACGGGCCGCCCTCTATGGCGCTTTTCGCGCCGTCCGCCGTCCGACCTCCACGCCTGCTGCGGCGCTTCCAATCGCGGCCTCGCGGTGCTCGACGATCTGCTCTTAGTGGGCACGCTCGACAGCCACCTGCTGGCAATCGATCTCCATACCGGCAAGCTCCGATGGGACAGTGTGGTAGCCGACTATCGTGACGGCTACGCCATTACAGTGGCGCCGCTGGCCTTCGGCGACAAGGTCGTGGTCGGAATCGCAGGGGGCGAATTCGGTATCCGCGGTTTCCTCGACGCCTACGATGCGAAGACAGGTCGCCGTGTGTGGCGTTTTTGGACGGTGCCCGGCCCTGAGGAAGCCGGCCACGAATCCTGGAAGGGCGACAGTTGGAAGACCGGCGGTGCGCCCACCTGGATCACCGGCGCGTACGACCCCGCGCTCAACCTCGTCTACTGGGGAACTGGCAACCCCGGGCCCGACTACGACGGCGATGCACGTCAAGGCGACAATTTGTTCTCCTGCTCGCTGCTCGCGCTCGATGCTGATACCGGCAAGCTGCGCTGGCATTTTCAATTCACGCCGCACGACGTGAACGATTGGGATTCCACGCACGTGCCCATGCTGATTGATTCGGGGCAACGCAAGCTCGTCGCGGTCGCCAATCGTAACGGTTTTTACTACGTGCTGGATCGCGTCACCGGTGAATTCATCCGCGGCGTGCAATACGGCAGGCAGACGTGGGCCTCCGGCCTGGACGCCAAGGGCCGCCCCATCCGCCTGCCGGACACGGAGCCCACGGCCGGCGGCCGAATGGTCTATCCCGGTTTCCACGGCGCCACAAACTGGTTCAGTCCGAGTTTCAGCCCGCTGACTGGCTTCGTGTATGTGGCGGTGCGGGAAGAGCCCGCGTACTTCGTCAAGGAAAAATCGGGGCACTCGGCCGGCCAGTGGTTCAGCGGCGGAAATCCGCGAGGCGTATCCAACGTGGAGCCGACGGGCTCCATCCGCGCGCTCGATCATGGCACGGGCAAACTGCTCTGGGAGTTTCCCCTGAAGTCTCCGCCGTGGGCGGGCCTCATGGCACTGCCGGCGGCGTGGTGTTCGGCGGATCGAGCGAAGGCATGTTCTACGCACTCGACGCCGGCAGCGGTAAACCGCTGTGGCACTTCGGCACCGGCGCCCCGATCTTCGCGAATCCTGTAAGCTTTCTGGTGAACGGCCGCCAGCATGTGGCGATCGCTTCCGGCAACGCGCTCTTCGCCTTTTCGCTTCCCTGAACCGGATATCCTGTCATCAGTGCGCCTCGTACTCTTCCTGGCCGCCGCGATTCTCGCAGGGTGCGCGCCTGCGCCGGCACCCGTGGAGAAGCCCAAACCCGATCCGACAACGGAGGCCTGGTATGGCCAGGATGCGGATCAACTGACAGCGTTGAGCCGCGAAGCCGAGACCTTTCTACAGAAGGGCGATGCCGATCGAGCGGCCGCAATCATTACGCAGGCGCAGCCTCTGATGAACCGCCTCCTTTCGGTTGCGCGTCCGACACTGGCCGCGATGGAGGCAGCTTCAGACCTCGATCAACTATATGGCCGGATGCTCCTGTCCAATAGGAATTACGGCTGGGCTCGCCTTCTTTTTCAGAAAAATCTGGCGCGGTGGAAGAACTGGAAGCCGCAGACCCCGGATACTGTTCGCCGCAGAAAGCTGGCGGAGTCGGGGATTGCCGAGTGCGATCGTCGCCTGGCTCAGTGATCGGGACTCGATCAACGCTGTGCTGTCCAACGAATACTCTGGTAGAGAAGTCTCAGGAATCGGGGGTCCTCGTAGGCGGAAGGACCATGCCCGAGAATCGTCCCTACCACTCGCGAGTTTTTCTCCATACGCGTCCATGCGAGCAATTCGTCGCCGGTTTTGAGCAGCGGCGTGACACTACCAACCATGTGCATGTCCCAGTAGAGTTCGTCTTTGAGAACGAAGTCCTGCAGTCCCGCCGTGACAGGATGGTCTTTGGCGGCGATCGTCACGGGAATGTCGACGTCACCTTTATAATGCGATGACGATAGGCCATCCTTCATCTGCTCGGCCTTATAAACATATTTCCCGCCGGCGATTCTTTCATACTCGGGCCACATGGGATACGACAGGTATGCGTGATGCATGATAACCACGCCAATGCCTCTGTCGAATAGCGCCAGGAACTTTGCCTTTTGCGCGTCAGTGATATTGGTCGGTGCATCGTAGAGCACGACGACGTTGAAGCTGTAGAAGTCTTCGCGGTCATACGCCTCGGCGGCCTTCTCTTGAGCAGCTGCAATATAGGTGATGTCCGGATCGTCGTTGAACATCTTGAAGAAGGGTTCCGCTTTGAATCCATGTCCACCGGTGACGACCAATACCTTGATTTTGCCCTCGGATTTGGGTTGGGCTGCAACGCAACCGGCGATCATCGTGAGGAGCAATACCGGAAGCAGTCGAATGCGCATGATCGATTATCACCTAACCGCAGATCACGCCATAAAGTAGTATGGTGGTCTCTGACCCGACTGCAGGCCAACGGCCGATGCTGGCCTGGAGGGTGGACATGGAGGTTCTATCATGACTCTCGATGGCGTGTCGACGATTGCGCTCGTATTGCTGTTTTCGTTCGCAATTGAGCGTTTGGTGAGCGGTATCCGTTTCGTTTCTGCCTGGGCCGGATGGCTCGATCCCGAAGCAGCATCCGGCGCCGCAGAGAAGCGGTCGATCGAGCGAAGAAGCACCGCGATTTTCTTCTTCCTTGCCGTGGCTGCGAGTATCGCCACTATCCTGTTCTTCCACCTGAAGGGCATTCTTCAGATCCTGGGGCTCAAACAGGAGGATCCTTATGGACTTGATTTCTGTCTTACCGTTCTGGTTCTGGCAGCCGGCGCGGATCGTTTGGGTGATGTGTTCAAGACCTATGGCGGCAGCAAGTCAGAATCGAAAACCGAGCCACCGCTGCAGGTTACGGGCACGCTGCACCTGGATGAGGGCTCGCAGGCCAGGTTGAGCGGTCAGGCTGTGAACGCCGGGGGCAAGGGGTAATCCTCGCGGGGCAACTTATGGATGAGCTCAGGTTTGAAATACGGGGAACCGGCTCCCTTCGCAGACAAACTCACGACCCCCGCCATGCGACGTTCACCTATTTGCTTCTGGGCGCGTCCGTGGTTCTGGTCGCTTCCGGAAAATGGCCGTCGAATCCGCAGGCGTCGCTGACCCTCGCGCCCGCGGCTTTCGATTTCGGCGCGCTCCCGGTTGGCGCAGAGCCATTGTTGCAGGTGTTCACTCTCGGAAATTCAGGAGATGGAGCCGCAGTGCTCGGGCAGTTTCGGCTGGCGGGGGAGCATGCTGAGGCATTCGACCTGCGGACCCTCTCCTGCTCGGGGTCGTCTCTGCCGGCGAAATCACAGTGCCAGGTCGCGGTAACATTCTCACCGACGCATGTCGGGAAACAGGCCGCTCGGATTGAAATCGTCGACGCCGCGGGCGGGGTGATGCAGTCCGCTCGACTGACCGGGACCGGGAGTAAGCGAGTAATCCCGCCTCCACCACCGCCACCACCGCCGCAGCCGCAACCGGCCATTCTCAAGGTGGATCCCGAGTTTAAGTTTGCGCCGGTAGTTTTGGGTGGCCAGGCGGCTTTGTCCGTGGCGTTATCCAATGCCGGCGGCGAAATGTTGGAGATCTCCGGCGCTCGCATGGAATCCGAAGGACCGATTCAACTCGCCTCCCCCTTCGAACCCGTTCGCATCTCAGCCAACAGCACGAATAATCTCGACGTTGTCTTCAGGCCCGAGAAGGCGGGAAGATTCCAAGCCACTCTTCTCATCGACTCCAACACGCAACCTTCACCCGCCCGCGTCCAGTTATACGGAACTGCCAGCTCTCCGCCAGTACCCCGGGCGAGGATCACACTCAGTCCGCCTCAGTTCAGCGCGGCGCGCACGACAGCGATCGCCACGGTGACGAATGTAGGAGAGGGTATGTTGACTCTCGGCAGCGCGGCAATAGAGGGAAATTACGCGAAGATGTTTCTGATTCAAGAGAACAAGTGCTCGGGCCGTTCGCTCAAGGCTGATGAACCCTGCACCGTTCAGGTGTATTTCGTCGGGCCTGCGGCCGCGGCTACGGGCTACTTAATGTATCGTGGCCCTGCAAAAGCCACCCTGGTGATTGAAGATAACACCGCGGAGAAGAGTTCTTCCGTGGAACTGATCGGCGGGGCGAAACAGAAACCTCCCTCCGCCGGAACGAATGTGCCGGCGATCAACCCGAATGCACTCAAGTTCCGGGAGGCACAAAAGATGATCCAGCCGAAATCGCCGCTATTACAGCAGCCGGTCATTAAGTAAACGCCTGGTGCGTTGCGCTACATGCGCTTCATCTGTCGATGAATTAGCTGTAGAGGATACCCAGTCTGCCGGAATTGCCCATCTTGACCCGTCCAGAACGCCGAACGCTTCTGGAATGCGAGTTGATTATCGATGCGATGCTGTTGGCGAATGTTCTTTGAGATGACATACCGGATGTCACCGCGCGGACCTATGATGATCGTGGCGCCCCCGACGAACTTCGCACTAATGCGGGTGTCCGGATCTACTACAACCCGTCGCTGGGTCACCTCCGCAACCAGATCGAAGAGGACCTGCCCGTCGGGACCGACGCGCCGCGTGGTCCGGACGGATTGAATGCTGGGTGGCTCGACACGGGGCGGGTCCGCAGGCATCAGACCAAACTCGTCACATTGATGCGGCTGCGTAACGAAATCGCCCAGCGCTGCGGCCTGGTGGTTCAGTTCGTCGGCGGAGGCCGGCACCGATGGATCGCCATTGAATCGCAGGTTGCTGAAACTCAGCGCCTCAATCGGCGGCAAGTGCCGGTTGGGCCCGCGCCATAGTAGAGCATCTTCGGACAAAGAAATGACACCCCTGGGATAGATGCCGTGGTCCGCAAAACACTCGATCAGAGTCTCTCGATAGCCCCAGGGATCATCCGGCACCAGGTTCACGTCGGCCGTGATCATGGCGCGCAGATACTCGCCCAATTCAAGATCGAGCGGCGGGCAGTAGTCGATGGCGCGTATGCAGATGTGGAGCATCGCCCGTGCCAACTCGGATGCCTGCGCGGCCAGAATCTGAATGAGATCCTCCGACCAGAAGCCGACTGGCTGCGGTCCGGCCAGGCGAAGGTAACGCTCGGACTTGCGGCGGAAAATCTTGATGAACGCCTCGAAGACCGCAGTGACCAGGACCCTGCCCATGTCATGCGCTTCCTGGTTCGGATCATACACGATCTTCTTTTCGCCATCCACGGCTGCGCGGACAGCCTCGCTGCCGATGGTGCTAAATCCGAAGTTAGCGGCTATCTGAGTGAGCATGGACGAACGCCCCACGTCGGGGCCCACTCTCCGTATCTGCGTCGCCAGTACGTCAGGATACAGAAAATGGTGGAACACGGCGACAAGGTCGGAGAGGCCTTCGTGGAAGCCCAATACATCCGCGTTCGTAGGGATGGTAAAACGGGACCGAATTCCGTCGATGAGCGCATGTGTCATCTCATGCACGATAATGTCGTGCGAAAGACACGCGAAGGACTTACCACCAGGTAGAGTCAAGTCCTTCTCATATCCAAACCGGATCTCCCGGTCCGCTTTGATGTAACTCGCGTTTGCGCCTTCGCTGGCCACATGCGGCCGAAGCTTGAGACGCATCGGCCCCGCTTTCGGGTTGGTTTCGTCGTAGCCCCAGGCGATCTGCCGGCCGAGTGAGGAACGAAAGGTGGCATACACACTCGAGGCGACGGCATATACCATCTGCTGATGAAAACCCGGGCTCGACACGGCTGGGGAGAGTCCGTCATTGATCAAGATGCGGGGACTCTCGAGATCGAGCGGCGAAAAGCGTTGATCGCCGTCGGCACACTCGACTTCGAAGAGATGACCGATGGGTCCCGGAAGCAGCGGCTCATACGGGACGTTAATAGTTGCGATGGCTCCCTCGATCCTCTTCACGGAGGGGTCCACCGCGTACACACGAAGTGGGCGGTGTGAAGGATCTCCCGGCTTGCACTCGTAGGCGTGAACCTCGGCGGCGAGGGCGACGCCCGGCTTAATCTCGTAAGGCGGCACGCATCAGGCTCCCAGCTTGGTAAGCCGGCGCTCGATCGCGTCCAGCCTGGCGACGATGGCGTCGGATCCTGCGCCGCTCGCCGTCCGCCCGGCGGCGAGCGCAACGGCTCCGGCGGCCAACGGGGCAAGCAGCGGGTGCGACGCTGCCGGACTGGCGCAGTCGAGGATCGGTTCCTGCCGCGCCCCAGTACCAAAGGCGTCGAGCACGCGTTTCAAGAATGCGTCATTGGTGAGTCCGTCGATACCGGCCCGCAGGATCGGAACTGCGCGGTGCGTGAAATCGCCCGAGCCATCGGATTCGAACGCCACTTGGTCCGGCCGGCACGCCGCGAAGTTCACCTCCAACATGCCATCGGAAGTTCGCGGGGGCGGCGCCGGGCCCTCCCGCCTCAGTGAGCGGAAAGCCACGTGCGCCTGCTTCAACTCCGGTGTCATCTTGAGGAAGCGTGCCTTGCTATTACCCGTCTGCGTAACTGGCGTCGGCCCCAGCATACGCGTGTTAGTGCCGGAGTGGCAGCAGTCCATAAAGCAAGTTACATTGACGCCATCCGGAATCGTGACCATTACAGATCGCAGATCGTCATCAATCAGGAACGAGCCAGTACCGAAGTCGACGGGAACCAGCGCTTCATCCAACCCATCGGTCTCGTCTCCATCCAGGTCCGGGACCTGAGTTCCGTGACCGGCGTATTGAATGACAACGACGTCGCCAGCCTTCGCGTCGGAGATGAGCTGGCGGATACTTCCTAGAATTGCTTCTCGGGTAGCCTGCTGGTTGACCAGCAAGGTAACATCAAAACTGCGAGCTGTAAGTGCGGCAGCCCAATCACGTGCATCGTTGACACAGCCGGATAGAGTGTTGGGCTCCGGATACGCGTCGATGCCGACGCAAAGCGCCTTCGCCATTCCGGGCGTTAAGTCGCGGCCTGCATTCGCGGTGCTGATCGCCGTGCCCGGCATCGCGGTGGAAATGGGCGCGAAGGCCAAGGCCCGCGAGACCTCGTTGCGCGACGTCTCATCTACGAAGCTGACGATGTTGCCCGCCGGCTTGCCCTGGATCCGGCGCGCCACTGAATTCATCGTCTTCAGTTCGTTGTCGAAGTCTCCGTGAGTGATCGATACCGTAGCGCTATCCGGCGGAGCATCCGGCGGCGTCTTCGAAAACAGGATCTGAGCAACGCCCGGAGTGCCCCGTGTGAGCCCGTAGAAGCGAACGAGAGCCGCATCGTCGCGCAGGCTTTCTTCCAGGCCCAGGATGGGGGTCGGCCTTTGATCCTCAAACGAGCGGCTCACCAGGTAAAGCAGCGATTTCCTGTAAGGACCCGCTGTATCGGCCTGTTCGAAATCCTTGTTCATCGTATACATCGTGTGGCTGAGGATCTGTTTACCCGGCCCGATCCGCGAGATCAACTTGGATTCGAATAGAGCCGTCGTGCTGGCGGGCGCCAGGAAATGGAGTGACTTCACACTGACCGGCGGCGCACCCGCCGGTGATTTCTGATCCAACAGCGTGGGTAGGAAGAACGCGTGAAAGATCGAGCCGGCGCTGTGTCCCAGCGCGTGGATCTCCATGTCGCCATTGTGTGCGGCCCAAAGATCGCGCGTCATTTCGGCGACCATACGCGCGCCGCCGCCCTGCATCGATGCCAGTTCCGCGCTCCGCTTCATCTGGCCCCAGACATCGCGGCCCGCCGGTCGGGCCACCGCTTCCAGAATCTCGTCGGTCGCGTCTGAGACAAGCCCTCGCCTCCCGGCGAAGACGTTCTTGAGGATATCCCCGATGGTCTCCTTCAGGCCCGTCTCCCAACAAAAGAAGATTGGGTACAGACCGTTTTGCCGCCAGAAGGGCAGCCGCCGCAGCACCGGACGGATGCCTCCCTCTTCCGACACCAGCCCGCCATGCGCGTAGAAAACCAGGCGCAGCGGTTGGCCTTCGCCTTTCCGCAGCTCGATTTCGGCGGGCAGCAGCTCACTGAAGATTCGCTGGACATCGGCCTGTGAGGTCTGAAATGCACCGCTGTCGGACAGCACACCCAGCCTGAGGTTGATCACGTGACGCCGTAGGACCTGCTTCTCTTCCGGCGTAAACTGCGGACCGCTTCCGAAGATGGCTCGAGACGCCATCGCAGCGGGCGACTGTGCGCCCGTAATTACTGCCACATGGTTGGCGTTCATCGCGTCCTCCAGTGGCTCGGCATCGGGCGCGAAACTTTCCGGGGCTGTCGATAGCGGACCAGTGGTCGAGTTGGCGATGATCTTGAGCGAACGCAATCGCTGCGCGCTCTCGGCTTCGGTGAACGCAGTCAACGACCGGGGAGCCGCCGCTTGGGTCATTGCGGCGCGGACTTCTTCGAGGAACGCTTCCCGCTTGATTCCCGTGCCTGGACAGGTCTTCGGCGACATCTGGTTATGGAAACGGACTACTTCGACAGGCAGGCTGAAGCGTTTCAGCACAGCAGCGATCACGCCGATGACGGACTGCTTTTGCGCGCCGTCGAACGGATCCTGGCCTTCATCGAAATCGCCGATCGTCTCGAACATGAAGGGACCCGCCGCAGCCGTGCCGTTGAATCCCGTGGAACTCGCCGGAGCCACATTCCAATTGCGTCCCGTCCAGATCTTGCCGTTCGGATCGATGGTGACGTGCTGCGCAATATCGCTCCAATGATTGACCTGCGTGTGGAAGTTGAAAATCCCTTCGATGGTAGGCAGCCCGGGCCTTGACGCGAAATCGGCGTGATTCGGCCGCCACGTATGGTGCATGTGGACGGACTCGACGCGGCGTGTAAAAGGGAATTGGTTTACCAGGTCTTTGAATTCATCGAGAGTCAATTCGTTGAACGGCTTCGGCATAAGTCTCTCCAAGTCTGGTGGGCTGGCGCTTCCTCCACCTATCAGCACATCATGAGGGGGACCTACAGATAGACAAAGGGACGCCGACCTGCACCCGGGCCCGATGCACGGTCCGGAAACCAGGGTACTCGATCATCACGCCACGTAACCAATACAAGAGTTCCGCAATCACGGCCGAGTGTCAAGTGTCAGCCTCCTGACCGGAATGCTCTAAGTCCCGCCGTCGCGGCGGCGGCCGAAGTGAACGAAACGCGGCTCGATACTGGCCTGGTCCTCGCCGCCCTGCTCCGAAAAGCCTGTCGCAACCCAGGTCACTCCATCGCCGGCGTGCCGTCTGCACGCCAGGTAATCGCCCCACTTATTCGCATTCGGACCATTCGACCCGGCTACTGTGGTGACCCACGCGAGCCCCGTGGCCGCGTTCAAGTCATCCCAAAGCCCAACGGCGTGCGAAGGATTCAAGGTTCCACCGCCATAGAATGCGGCAACGCCCAAGTGTGCCCGATCGTTCACGCCAGCCGTGGGATATGCCCACGCGAAATTCGGGTGCCAGATGTCGGGTTGATCGATTAGTGCCTTCGTGCTTTCGTTGATTCGCACATGCTTGACGAAGGGGAACGGCCGCGAGCCCGCTATTTGCGCGGACGTCCACAGAAAGCCGATAACACCTTGGGCGACATATGCTCCGGTCATGCGGCCATCTGCTCGTCCTAACCAGTCGCGGCCATCCGGGCCCGGTCCTGAGTACCCCGTCTGACTCCATTGCGTGACATCCACGTCGTTCTGAACCGGTCCTCCGGCAGACTCCGGCCAACTATAAACTCTTAGTTGAGAGGTCGAGTTGTGCGAGCCAAAGTACATCGTATCCTGAGCGCCCTGTGTGCACCTCAGCGAGAAGTTGTCGGAGGTCTGGAAATAGTTGTAGTTCAGTCCCGAACCCGCCGCGAGCTGATCGAGCGACAGGCGCAGAATGATGCTGCGCGTCCAGCCGCCCGAGCCCCCGAGGTCGAACATATTCGAGGTCACGTATAGAAAGTTTCGGCTGAGCGCAAGGTCCGGGAAGTCAAACCATTGCTGCGTCCATGCGGCGTTTACGCTGTCCGGGCTAAAATCATACCAATACCAGCGGTTGTTCTGGAAGTTATCGAGACCCTTCGAGATAGCCAGCCGAAGGGTGTTGCGATTCGCGTCCGCGCTATACTGCAGCAGCCAGAAGACAAGGTCGCGGGAAGGGTCATAGATAGCCACCTGATCGCAGCAGAAGCCACTGTTCACAGACGGGAACATGTGGTACGGATCGACGTAGGACCATGTTGCCCCGCTGTCGGAGGAGAACGACGCATACCAGTTGCCGGTCATCAAAACGCACTGACCATTGTTCGCGACGCTCGGCTCACCTACCTGCGACGTCGTATTGCTTGTAGCCGCGTCAACGATTGCGGTATTCCGGAAAAGAACGAAGTCACTTGAGGCCATGGCCCCTCCTAGTCATCGCTATCTTTTGTACACACCGAACCCGAAACTACGCAAATACGGCACAGCCTTACCAGATTCTCTTTGTTAGCTGATAGCCTGGCCGGTTACCGAAAGGCAGCAGAGGATTTCCACTATCTGCTACTGCGGCGGCTTGGGGGCGGTCGGCGGAACGTCGGCTTCCCCTGGGGTCGGTAAACCCCTGGGATGCGAACCTTCCTTAAGCACCGGCTTCTTGTGAGTTCGATCGATGCATGCTTCCCGGTCACGCAATTCGCGCTCGGTAGGCTGCGGCGGCACCGCCAGACGCAGGGCTCGACTCGGGTCCACGTGCCTGGGGCCTCCAGTTGACGCACTTCCAGTCGAGCCTGCGGAGCCGGAATCTACTGGCTTATTATTCTCATCCTGATCGGCCATACTCTTGATCCTCCCTGTTTGCCAGCGTCCTGAGTATGTCGGTGCTTGGTCGAAAATCAGCGTACACCTTTTTGCGCCGCACTGGCAATAGTTTTCATGAAAGTTCCGATTCGTATCAAATTGTACAAATCCTGAGGCGGAAGGGCTTCGAGAAGCGACTATCTTACGAGGCAATCGAGCCATTCCAAAATCCCGCGAGTGTTCTACTCGATTCCGTCAACCACTTGATTCTGGCCGGGTTATTGCCGGGGTCTGTCTGAGTACCCAGGCCTTGTATTAACTTCATCTTGTTCCGGCAACTCACTGCGATTGTGGTTTGACACACGAGAATCCTGCGTTATACTCGGCAGGGCAAGTCACTACCCCTCTTCAATCATAACGCCATCCCGGAGGTATCACGTGCCCACCGACGGCCCCGATCGAGACAACACCGACGCTCCCCCGCGACGTACACCCGTGATTCGCGGATTCGAGCCGCGGGCGTTCGCCGCAGTTACTTCGGCAGTTGGCACTTTCCACGTTTCGCCGGCTGTGGGCACAGCGCCAACCATGAAGGTGCCTGTGGTGAGTCCCGCAGTGGTTTCTCCCGTCGTCAACCTCACGGCCTTTCGCCCCGGCGGCGGGTTGGTGTTTCGGCCCGTAATTGGTCTCAAACCGTTCCTGCGCCCCGGCGTGCCACGGTCCCAACTGACGGTACCCGTCGCCCCTTCTGCCGATTTTCAGGATGAAGTGCTCTTCGAGCACCCAACGGACGCAACTAAGCGCTACTACCTTCCGCGCTACCGCATCGCCGAGCAGGTCGTGTCCGGCAAGAATCAGTTCCGGATCGCCTTGGCGCAGGGAACAGATGGCGGTACGCTGACCGTCTTTCTCGAGAAGTACGCCGCTCCGTCGATTGCAGCGGCGGCGGCGCAGGCACAACAGCTCGATCACACCATCAGCATCAAGCTCAGCTTTCAGGTGCGCGTCGGGAACGCCGGTGCGGTGCAGCAGGAAATGGATTTTCAGAACGTGACTGCCGTCCAAGCCGGTATCCAAGCCGTTCTGATGCTGGACCGCCTCGATCAGTTTACGCAAGTCTTCGCGGCCATGACAGACAGCCAGTTTCAGACCGTCCTCACGGTGCGAAGAAACGTCAACGTTGCGATTCTCGTGGATCGCACCGCCGATATCCAAAGGCTGAACGGTGACATTGCGAGCTTGCAGGCGCAGATAGGCGCGACTGCGGCGCAAATAGGCCAAATACGGGCGCAGATCGCTGCCTTCTCTCCCATTCCGGCAATGCACGTGCGTTTGCCCGCCCTGATGGCTCAGTTGGCGCAACAGTCCGCTGCCTTGGCGGCGGAGCAGAAGCAATTTCAAGACAAGAAAAAGCAGATCTCCGACATTCAGGCCAACCCGCTGTATCGTGCGACCCCGCGGGCTGTGGATGAGGCGATTCCTCCGCAGCCGTGGAACTTCCCTCGCGATCTACACGGCTATATCTTCGCGAAGGCCGGTACGCCCGGGAACGCCAAGTTTAGCCTGATTCTGCGCCAGGTGCAGTGGAAAGGCCAGAGCCGCAGCTATTACCAGAATGAAGCCGAACCCACCGTCTTTTACTTTCTCCCCGATTGTTTCAAGATTGTGAGGCGGCCCGAATCCCCGCACCTCCCGATGATGTCGGTGCGATTTCCTACGCCGGACGCGCCCGTCGATACGATGCCCGTGACCCTCGAGTATGTGGCGCTGCCGGTGTCCGATCCCGATCGCCTATTTGCCGCGGAGCAGGAACTTAAGAGCCATTTGCCCTCGCCGCCGAACCCCGGCGATCGCGTGGTTTTTCAGCCGTTGTTGGCGGACAAAGTGGTTTTGCAACTGGCTATCCCGCGCGCCGACTCGGGCTCTGGACCCAACCAGGAGCGCACCGGCGCCCAGGTAGATTTAAGAAACGGAATCCGCGATGCTGTCACTCTACCGATGAAGGACTTCCAGAGCTTGTTCGACGCTTTGTTCGGCTCATCGGCGGTTCTCTTCAGCGGCCAGGTTGTGGTCGATTTGGGCGACGGATCGGACATGCCGAACGAATCGATCCCATTCGCCGCGCGGATGAACGATACGGTGGGCGAAATTTTCGACTATGTTGAGAGTCAGGACGCGGCTTCGGGCGGGGTACAAGGCACTTTGACCAACGCCATCGAGAGCCCGATTCGAATCACTCAGCTCACGGCTAATCTTCACCGGGGTGACGCCGCAGTTACAGGGATCATTCAAGGAGTGTCATTTAGCTCGCCGGTCGACCTAGGACCCGGCGCTAAGCTGACCTTTGTGGTTGCCCCGTCCGCTCCACTTCCGGGTGGCGGACCTGCGAGTGCGGTCTTTGACTTGTCGAAGGCGGCCGTGATCCCAGATTCGGAGAGCGTCTGGAACGCAATTCTCGACCAGAGTGCCTTACCCGAATACAAGCGGGCTGTCAAAGTAAAGACGTTTGCGCAGATGTTTAAACCCACGCCGGATAAACCCGACGATCCGATCCTGGCGATTGTCGTGGATTTCGAGCGCGGGGAGACAGTGGATTTGAGCGCGGACAAGCTGGAGATAGACGCCACAATACGCCTCTCTATCAGCGACTACGTATTGAAGAAACTGGACGCGGGCGTGTACCAGTACAAGGTAGCGGTGATCCGCGCTAGCGGCCAGACACGGGACGGGAATTGGCGGACCGATCGGGTAGGCATCTTGTTTCCCGACATAAAACCCATACCGTAATACGGGCTCGATGAGCCACGTCCTGGATAGGACAGATTTGGTGAACATCGCATGGACAAACCGATATCCGCGCTTCCACTATCAGCAACCACTCTCCTGGCAGAAGGCGCGCCCCGTAGCTTTGCAGCCACCATCGCCGCCAGTTCCGAGGGCGCTGCGGCAAGCGCAGTAAGGGCACTCGAACCTGATCGCGTCGAAAATCTCGCACTTATCAATCCGGGGCTGGCGCGCGCCATCGCCAACCTCAGCGTTTCCGCTGCCGGCCTGCTTCGCACGGAGTTGACCGGCGCCGTCTCTCCCGCCGAAGAACTTACCGATCTACTGCTATACGAAGACGCGCACGATGCCTCGCAGAAATTCTATCTGCCCCGGTACCGCATCGCGGAGCAGACCGTCTCCGGGAAGCAGCAATACCGGATGTCGCTCGAGCCATCGGGATCGGAGTGGAAGTTTACCATCTACTTCGAGAAATATCCGGCGCCGGAGATCGAGATCGCGGCGCGCACAGCCCAGGAGTTGCCGCACGAGATCAGCGTGGCTCTCCGCTACCAGTTGATGGTAGGGAGCACTGTCGCGGCGGAACGCGAGCTGGTATTTCCGGACGTGGTCGCGGAGCCTCCCGCCCTGCGTGCCTCGTTACGGCTCAGCCGTCTGGAGGAGCGCGATCAGTTGTACCAGGCTCTGACGGAGTCCGCGTACGGAACCAGCCTCATCGTGCGCCGCGCCTGGCGCGTGGCCATCCCGCTGAAAGTTCCCGACTCCGGGGCTTTTACGCTTTCGAGCGGATCCGCCTCGATGGCGGGATCCGCGACCTTCGGCTTCGATCATGGATCGGAGCAAGCCGGCGACGCTGACGTGCGTTTTGAGAGCACGGCGGACTCGCGCCGGCTGGTGCCGCAGGCGGGCGCACAGATCGCGAGTCTGGGCCTGGCCGACTTCGAGGCAGTCACACCGCAAAAGGTGAAGGCACTTTCCTTCGGAACCCAACCGGTGGAAGGCGCTCCTCAGATCGATGCGAATGCGGTCATCATCGCCACGCCCAATTGGAACCCCGGCGGCGCCGGTGGAACCTACGACCCACACAGTATCGGGATTTACTTCACCGGCTTGGTCTGGTCCATGTTCAATCAGGATATTGTCGCCATGCCTGTAAATGCGGCGTTCAATATTCTGGCGCTGCCGCCGGGAGACTCGGCCTTCGTGCATCGCGCCACCGGTCCGCACCCGGGGTGGAGCGGTTGGATCAATCTGGGTGCTCCCGCGGGTAGCTTTCAAGGCGCTGTTACCACAGTCGCCCGTAGTCCTGGGGTGTGCAATGTCTACGCCCGGGGCAGCGACAATGCGCTCTGGCAGAAAGCCTTTTTCTCGGCGCAGTGGTTTAATTTCGGCCGCCATGAAGACGGCGGCGTGCTTTCATCGTCGCCAGCCGCCGGAACCATGGGACCCAATCACGAACACATTTTCGTCCAGGGAACCGATGGTCAGCTCTGGCAGAAGTGGTGGACGAATACCACCGGTTGGAGCGCTTGGGTTCCGCTGGGTGCGCCTCCCGTTGGCTTCCAGGGGGCGCCGGCAGTGATTTCCCGCAGCCCCGATGTTTGCAACGTCTACGTCTGGGGCAACGACAACGCGCTTTGGCAGAAGGCTTTCTTCGGCAGCCGTTGGGTCGACTGGACGCGCCACAACGATGGTGTACTAGCATCCGCTCCCGCGGTTTCTTCGCAAGGGCCCGCTCACGAAGAAGTGTTCGTTCGGGGTATCGACAAACAGCTCTGGCACAAATGGTGGACCAGCACCGGCGGCTGGAGCAGTTGGCTGCCCCTGGGTACTCCGGCCGGCGGCTTCCAAGGCGGCCCGGCGGCGGTTTGGCGCAATTCTTCCAATGGCAACGTTTACGTTCGCGGCGCCGATAATGCGGTCTGGGAGCGCAAGTTCGAAGGCGGCCAGTGGCTTTGGTGGGAGCGGCACGCCAACGGTGTGCTCACCGCTGATCCCGCCGTCGGCAGCATGGCTCCGGAGCACGAGCATCTGTTCGTGCGCGGTACCGACGGTAACCTTTGGCAACAGTGGTGGCCCAGCGGGACGGATCCGGGAAACATTTCTGGGAACTCGACTTTCCTGGACCACCCCAAAGTCAACGGAAACCCGAACGTTATTCTGAATGTACTATCGAGCTGGAATCCGGGCGGAGCCGGCGGCGTCTACGATAACCACCACATCGGCGTCTGGTACAACAACGGTAAGTGGGCTATCTATAACCAGGATCTCGCGGCAATGCCCATGAATGCCGCATTCAACGTTCATGCTTCCGAGCCCGGGCCGAACGCCTTCGTCCACCGTGCGGCGGCCGCCAACATCACCGGGCACATCACTGTAATCGATCATCCTCAGACCAACGGCAATGCTAACGCAATCCTGCTTGTCACACCCAACTGGAATGCGGGCGGGGCCGCCGGGGTGTATAACAACCACCCGATCGGTGTGTACTACTTCAATAATCACTGGGCGATTTTCAACCAGGACATCGGAGCGATGCCAGCCGGCGCCGCATTCAACGTCCAGGTATTCGCGGCATCGCCAACGGCCTTTGTCCACCGAGCTACAGCGGCGAACATCGGCGGCCACACCTCCCTGATCGCCCGGCCCACCAATCTGGACAAGGGCACGGTATTAGGGGTCAAGACGCGTGCCAGTAACTATGCCAAGGCGGGTGTATCCGACGCGGCCGTTGATTTGAAATTGAATTGGGTCACTTACTCGGATGAGCCGAGATACAAGGACGGTGCCGGTTCTCTCGAGGACAAGGGAACCCGCCACCCGTTTGTTTTTCCGCCCGATTTATATGGCTACATCTTTCGCGGCATCAGCAGTGTCCCCACCAACAGGCTCGGGCTCATCCGTCAGACAGTCGCCTGGAAATCGGTCCCTCATGTCTACTTTCAGGATCAGGCCCGGCAGAACATCTTCTACTACTTGCCCGACGAGTTCAAAATAGCGCGCGCTCCCGGAGAAGTACGGCATCCCTTCCTTTCCGTGGACTTCAGTTCGCCCGACGGGTCTCTCGACCGGACCACCGCGGTCGTCGAGTATTTCGCCTTGCCGTCTGTCGACCGCGACCGCCTGGCGGCAGCCGTAGCTGGCTTGCGGCAGTTCGTGCCCTCCGGCGGTGGTGAGCCTTCTCTCGAACTTCTGCTGAGTAATCAAGTCAAGTTCAAACTCGGTTTGAGCCGCGCGGATGATCCGGCGGTGATTTTTGCGGAACGGCCCGAAGCCCTGGTGAGTCTGCGCGACGGTATTCACCATTCGCTGTCTTTTTCCATTCAACAGTTCCAGTCGGTGTTCGATGCGTTTTTTTCCGACACGTCCACTCTGTTTCAGGGGCAAGTCCTGGTATCGTTGGGCGAAGACAATGCCACGGAAGTGCCGCCCATTCCGTTCATCGCCCGCATGGATGACCTGGTAGGGGACCTGTTCGCTGGTTCGTCTGCACCCGGCGCCACGGCTGACTCGCTCCAAGTCACACTGCGCAACGCGATCGAGAGTCCTGTCACCGTTCGTGGGCTCGGTGCGTCCCTGGGCAGGGGTGGAACTCAGGTGCCCGCCCGCGTGGAATTGACGATGCCGGCTAACGTTGCTCCCGGCGCTTCGGTCACAGTCGGCCTGACGCCTTCCTCGCCGTTGCCCGGAAGCGGCGCCCCCGAGCCGGTCTTCGACCTGAGCGCGGTCGATGTAAAACCCGACCGTGAGGCGATCTGGGGGACCGTACTTAAGCAGACAGCCAGGCCTGACTACATAGTTACTGTTCGAGTAAGAACCGTACGCGAGCTCTTCGATCCGCCTGCCGACCATAGCTTGCCTCCCATCGGGCTCATTGTCGTCGAACTCAAGATCGGCGATGAACGAAGTGTCACAGTGGAGTTGACGCTCGATCAATTGCAAGGCGAGGCCCGGCTGCACAGATCTTTGAAGGATTTCGTTCTTGGCAAAGCGGACGATGGCTCGTACAGCTATCGGGTGACAGCCGTGCGCGGAGGTTCACGACCTGACAACCCGCCTTGGAAGACTGCGTCCCAGGACCTCCTATTGATTCTCTCTCCGGACGTCAGTTGATCGCTAGGTCAGGTATTGAATGTCTCTTCAAGGACTCCCCGATTTTCAGCAGCCCCTCTTCGGAGAGGGCTTCCATTTGTACTTTCCGTACGAAGCGGCGGGTTCTCACACCGTGGTGCCGAGCCGTTTGGAAATCGACGCCAGGAACGACGGCACGCCTGACTTCTTACTAGAACTGGTGCGCGGAGCAAACCCGCTGCTCCCCCCTAAGCCCTATGCGGTGCTCGATTTTCGACTTCGGCCCCGCTATCGCATGGACGAGGCGCTTACCTTCTTGCGCTCGAAAGTGCCGGCCGCAACTTTGGGTTACCCTGTGTTCACCTCCGGGTTTCTCAGGCTGGAACCGGCCGCGCTTGCCTCCGATTTTCCAGCCGAGCTGAAAATGCCGATCCCGTTGGGTTGGAATGGCCTCGGCGTTGCCCGCTTCATTCTGCGCATGTCGACGGATGCCGCGGCAGTGATCAAGGATTCCCTGCAGAGCAGCGTGGTCAGTATCCTGGCTGCCGCCGTGCTCGAGATGGATGGTGTCTCTCCCCGCCTGCCCCTGAAGATCCGCTTCAATCCGGCGGAGTTGGTAACGGCTGTGGCCGCTCTCGGCCACGAGCGCCTCGTGGAACGGGACACGGTTGTCACCTACTTCCGCGGTGATCCCAAGAAGTTGCCCGTGGTGTTGGAAGGTGCCGTACCTGACGGACAACAAGACGATTTCGCCGAAGCTATGGCCGACTTGGTCCGCATCCATTTTGCCACCCTCGCGCCGCCTCCCTCGGATACTCTCAAATCCTACTTCGGATTGATTACGCCCGACGCGGCAGGCTCAGGTACCTTCGAGTGGGATTTCATGGAGCCTCATCGAGTGTCGCGAGGGCTTCTCCTCGACCTCGATCCATTTGAAGCGGCCAAGCAACTTGTTCAGAGTCAGGGTCTCGCCGCCGTAGTGCATGAGACTATCGTCCCTGCAATTCAGACCGGCGCTCACAAAGTGTCGATCTCGGCGAACCTTCCGTCCGAGCGGCCTGACGTGCTTTCCTGTGGCGTGACGCTTCGCGCCCCTCCCGCGCCTCCATTTCGCATGCAGGCCATCGTCCAGTCCGTCGAGTTGACCGCGCCATCGGATTCGGCGGCGGTGACGTTGAAACTCTCTCCCAAAGAGACGCTGCAGTATTCGTATTCGACCTTCCTCGTGGTGCAGTCCGGAACTGCGGTTCAACAGCTCAACGGACCGGAAACCACACACCAGGGCGAGCGCCTGGACCTGTTAACGACAGACTTCCCCGTGGACTTTTTTCCAGTAGAGGCATCGCCGGCGCTGCTGCAGCTAGCCGTCATCGAGGGAGTTTGCCGCGGGCAGAGCGCCGGAGCCCAGGTGGAGCGTGGCTTCCGGCTAAGCCCGGACCGGCCATCGAGCAGCCTGGTCCTTCCCAAGGGCACTGCAGGGATCGCCATCGAGCTCGATGCGCACGCCAGCGATGGCTCGGGGTCGCTTCACCTGACTCCGCCGGTGTCGACAAGCCTCTCGCTCGACGTCAGCTCTTTTCGGGAGTACGGATCGCAGAGTGTGGATGTCGAGTGCGGGTTTGATGGAAGTACGGCGGCCGTGGCGGCCATCGACCTGCTTCCAGCGGGCCGGCCGGAGACGGCAAGTGAGATCACACCTCTGTTTTTCACTCCCGCGAATCCCAAGAAAGGGTGGTCCTACTTTGCGGCGTCTCCTTTCCATTCGAGGTACAGATTTAGAATTCACCGGAGCCCTAGCGAGCCGCCGGCGGCATGGTCCGATTACCGGTCGCCGTGGGAGCCCTTGAAGATAACTCCCGAGTGGCGGATCAGGCGATGAAACGATGACGAGGCGGGACTCACCAGAACAAAGAATGGGCACAAAATGCAGCGCAGGGGTTTACCTAGGGCCACAAGACTCTTGTCAAAGTTACGAAAGACTCGTAGTATGCTGATGCAAAGAACAGGACAGGTTTTGGCGAAATGCCGACGGATACACCGGAGAACTCTATGAATACTGTCGACGGTTTCGAGGTTCAAGGGCTGCACTGCTTTCAGAGTTCCGACGATCCCTCGATGTTCTTTTATGTGCCTGCAAATCCAGGCCCTGAAGTGGATTCGCAGAATCGGCCGACGCTTCTCATGTTCGTATCCGGTACAGGCGCCATGCTTCAACTCGGGTCCAATTGGAAAGCCGAAGGAAGTCAACTTGAGGCCCTTCGGTCGGAACTGGCAAAACGCCATCCTGAGATCGATCCCAGTGCCATCCGTCTGTCCACAGGTGCCTCTTCTGTACAAAAAGTCACACTTGCGTTGGGAAACGGACAGGGATCTTTTGATACACTTCAATCGTCCACTTCCTCCGGGTTTCCGCCCTATTCTGCCATCTTCAATGTCCGGCTGACCAACGAACAGAAAAACCGTGCGGTTGCCGCCTTGAATGGAAGGTCCGGATTCCTGAAGATTACTTACCTGGTTACAGTGCCGGAGTTCCTGTCCGTTGACGTGACTATCAGGGGCGATGTCAAGGACCAACTCGCAGCGCTCGATTCCAGCGCTACTCTGGCGGATTGCCGCGAGAGCGTCGAAGCTGCCTTGGCGGACGGCCGTCTCACACTTGAGGCCGCCGACCACGGGCCGGTTTCAGACGAAATGCGGCGGAAGGCGAAGCGGCTCGCCACCGACAAGGCCGCGGGCGCATTGTTGCAGATGATTCACGTCGACCCGTCTCCGCCGGCGGACACCCAGCTAGAAGTCAAGGCCGCCCTTACCGACACGGCGATGATTTCTGAAGAACGCTCCACCGACATCAGCTCTTGGTTTGCCGGAGGGGCGGGCCCGGATCACGTCAAGCCATTGCCCGGCGCTGGAGGCGGAACGCCGCCGGTCTCGCCGCCGGCCGGAGCTGATGACCCGGTCCTGCTGGGCTTCGAAGACAGGACCGACTTGCCCATCGCCTTTGTCGAAATCGCGCGCGCCGGCAAGAAAGTCGTGCTGCGCCCACCGGCGTTCGAGAAGGTGACGCTCGCGCACGGGGACTCCACTGATCCGGCTACCGTCACCACCAACTACACCACCGGCGGGCCGCCCTTCAAGATGACGCTTGCCGGGCCAGGTACAGACGGCTGGATCATCGCGCCGGAACAGTTGGGACTGCAGAGAGTGGTTGTGGATGCAGCCGCGCGCCGGGATGCCGGAGCCAAGGAGGTTCGCGTCCGCATCCGTTACCGCCCGTCGGGCCAGGGAAGCGATGATGATCGAACCATCTACCTCCGTAAGGATACGTGGACCACGTCGTTTTACGAGGTGACGCGAAGTGCAACGCTGGACGGCGTTTTAGAATTCGAGTGGAAAGAAACCGGAGCTGACGGGTCCGTAAAGAACGGAAAGTCGGAGACTTCAGATCCGAGCCTGAAACTTACCTAAGCCCAGAATAGTAGACAGAAAGGTTAAAGCGGATAAACCATCATGATCAGGATTGACAAGCAGGAACAGATACCCGAAGTATCCGATGTTACCGTGTGGAGCGATGACGCAAATCCCAACCTCTTTTACGTGCTGCCGTCGATCCCGCGCTTCCGGCTGCAGAATGGCGTGCCGGTGTTCAAGCTCATCAAGTATCGCCTGCCCATCGAGCGGGAAGACAAGAAGAAGGGCGGCGGTTTTGTCTTCTTCGACACAGAACTTGCGGTGTCGGATGAAAAGATGAAAAAGCTGAAAGACATTCTCGACGACAGAACGAGGAAGCGCTTCGCGGCTCTTCATCTTCCCGGCACGCCGCCGGAAGCCACGTTCGGCACCCTCACGTACGTACGGGGCACTGTCGGAATGCTGATGGAAAAAGACGGCATTCTGATTGAGAAGGTCATGGGTGCGGGCAAGCCGTCTCTCTATGGCAACAACGTAGCCTCGTTTGCCGTCGAGCTTACTCCCGAGGGAACGTCCGTTTTCGAAGCGGCAATGCAGGGGCAAGGCGCGTCCATGGTCGCCGTCGTTTATCAGGTCTACTTCTGGGTGAAACTGCCGCCGCTGCAAGCTACCGTCTGGTTCAATTCCTCGCAGTTCTACTCGTTCTACCAGAAGGTAGACATCGACTGGGACCTTTGGGGTGATGACAGCTACCGGGAGAAACAGTCGGAAGTTTTCTCCGAATCGCAATCCGGTGGGACCCAGATCGATTTTGATTTCGTCCTTCCCGATCCCGACCAGGACAAGAAACTGAAGGACCGAATCCGCGACTGGGCCCAGCGCACCCTGGAGGACATGGTCCAGAAGGGAATGATCGAATCCATTGCTCCGATAACGGATGACAAGCGCAAAGTGCCGGATGGAATCGAACATCTGACACGCGACATCTCTACCACCAAATGCAAGAGCTTCAACCAAACCTACAAGGAGAACAACTCGGTCGAGTGGAATCTCAATCCGCAAGGCAATTTGGGCACGCTCACCGGACTAAAGGATGGGTCGGGCAAGGCTCTGGTATGGAAAGACTTTTCAATCACGATCGATGCCGACGACCCTTTCTTCAAGACCCTCAACGTAACCGTTCAAACCAACGCCGACTTCGACCGGCTGAAAATCTTCAGCATTGAAGTGAAGCTCGATTACACCGTAGGAACCTTCCATCAAGGCAAGGAATTGCGGTTCAGCAAGCCCGATGACGTCGGCCAGTTCGCGACCTTTATCGAGAACAATGTCTGGAAGTACAAGTATTCGTATCAGGTCAATTTCAAAGGCTCCTCGCAGGCGTTTCAATCGCCCGTGATCGAGACCGACGAGAAGCAGCTTACGATCAATGTGGATGATACCGGCGCCTTTATTGTGGACGTCGCGACCGGCGATCTGAATTTCGACCAAGTGACCCAGGCGGAGGTCGTACTGCAGTATCAGGACACGGCTAACAACGTTCCGTTGTTCGAGCAGCAATTCTCAATCACGAAAGACCACAGTGAAGTTCGCGTGCAAAAGCTGATCTTCCAGCCGGTGCGCAACCCCTACCGGTACAAAGTGAAGTACTTCATGAAGAACGGTAAGGAATTCGCCGTCGATTGGGTCAATGGCCTCTCCAACCGCTTGTTCATCAACGATCCGTTCAGCGAGACTAGGACCATTGGGATTCGCGCGCTGGGAGACTTGGACAAGGTTGTCGACACCATCTTCGCCGACTTCCAATATCTCGACGACACCAATAGCTATAGCCAGAAGACTTCAGTGGCTCTCAGCAAGACGTCGCCCTTCACCGACTGGTCGTTTCCAGTGATCAGCCCTACTGGCGGCACGGTCAGCTACTCCGGCACCATCAAGTACAAGAACGGCACCGAAGAAGAGATTCCCTTGACGACGGCTGCGAAGGACACCATTCTGATCGGCCCGCGCGTCGAAGATACTCTCGAGGTGCAAGTGCTGCCGGACCTGCTCGACTTTGATAAGGTGAAACTGGTCAAGGCGTCGCTCAAGTATGAAGACGCTGGGAACGGCATTAGCGTACAGAAGGACGTCATCTTCCACAAGGGTGACCCGGCCGTTACCTGGAGCATTCCGCTCAAAGACAAAACGAAGAAACAATATCAGTGGAAAGCTCAGTTCTTCCTGACGGCCGGTCCGACCAAGAATACGGACTGGGCCACCACGGGAGAGCCGACCTTGATCTTGGAAGTGCCGGCGTAAGCCAGAGGAGAAATAGCCGCCCATGCTCTACCTGAACCCTCCATTTCCGGTAGTCAACGGGGTCTCGATGTTTTCGGACCACGAGAATCCCCTGTTGTTTTACTACCTGCCCTTAGCCCCGAAGCTGACACAGGTTGTCGATCCGACTACGCGTCAGAAGATTCCACAGTTTCAACTGATCAAGTATCGCGGACACGCGGGCACGGGCGGCTTTCTCAACTTTGATGTAAATATCGGGGTGGAACCGAACCAACTCGAGGACATTGCCAATGAACTGAAACAGATGATGCATCTGAAGGACAAGCCCGTCCTATCCCCAGCCCCACTGATTGACGGCACCGTAAAAATGATGCTGTTCGGCAAGCAGACCGGCGATCCCGCGCCCGGCAGCAATACCAGCGCACCGCCGCCCCCGCCCGGCCAGCCGCAGTTTGTTCTCAAGATCGATCAGAACGCGAAACCGGCCTTGTACGGCAACAATCAGGCGGCGTTCTCAGTGGCGCTGGACCAGGATGGCGTAACTGTCCTTGAAGCCGCCATGCAGGGTGAGATGTCCCCTATCGGCATCGTCTACTCGCTCGATTACCTCGCCTTGCGCCCCGCCTATACGGTGTCCATCAATGTCGATTGGGACCGCGTTCAGAAGCATATGGACGAAAGCTTCAGCGTGAATACCATCTTCTTCTCGGCGGATGTCGATACGGTGGTCGATAAACTGATTGAGAGTCGCCTCATCGATATCAAGGTGGACACGTTTGTTCCCGAGGGTGATGATAGCGGAGTGATCGCGCGGCGAGACCAGGCTGTCAACGAAGTGAAGGATATGATTACGGATGCCTTCTTCAAGCCGAGTCTCGATCCCTATCACGAGGAGAAAGACGGTTGGGATAAGGCCGCCGATTTCAACGATCGTCTTGTTCACACAGCCGCTACGGGAGGCATGGGTTCGCTCTTCAGCTATAAGAAGATGGACTACACGCGGATTGACAAGAAGTCGCTCAATATGCGGATGAACGAGCGAACCACCGTCAAACGAAGCATCTACCCGCAAGGACACTTGAGCGGAATCTTCCGCACTCTGAAGCAGGAAGGCCTGGATTTGAGTAAGTTCATTATCGAGGCTGACCTCGACAATCCGTTCTTTGCGCGACGCACGGTAACAGCCATTTCTCGCGCCAACTTCGATGTCGATTCCATCGCCTCCATCAACGCGACCGTCCGTTACGGGAATAATCCGCAGAACGTGATCCTGGACCCCGCCACCGCCAGCAAGCAGATGGACTGGTCGAGCATTCTGGTGGACGGCGCCATGAAGCGTCAAGCGACTGCCAGCTACAAGGTGACGTTCAAGGACGTCGATTCAACCGACCGGCCCGTAGTGATGGAGTCCAAGCCCCAGACGATCGAGGGCGATGCGTTTGAGATCAATCCGCGCGAACTCTATTCCATCGTTAGCATTAAGATCATCGCCCTTGGCTTTCCATGGGAGAAATACTCGGCCGTGGAAATTCAAACTCGCTATGCTGACGATGCGAATCATTTGAAGGCAGTCCAGACGTTTGTGCTGCAAAAGGACAAGCAGGAAAACCTGTGGACTGTGTTTGTCCTGGATCGCACCAAAACGAGTTTCGACTACAAGATCATCTACCGCGCCGTTGACAATCGTGACGTCGAATTGCCCTGGACCACCACCGATCAGGAACAAATCACTATTCGCAATCCGTTCCCCAAGAAACTGAAGGTGGACCTGGCGGCGTCGGCCAGCCTGTGGGTGGATACCGAGAGGGTGTTCGTGGATGTCTCGTACGAGGATACTGCCAACGATATCGTGGAGAGCAAGTCCTACGTGTTCGATAAGATCACTTCGAGCGACACCTTTTTGGTCGATCTTGCGGATCCGAATAAGCGCCTTGTGACCTACTCGATAACGTTCATGATGCTGAACGGCACTGTCTTTGAGGTTCCAAAATCGGTCACGCGCTTGCCGAGAATTGTGATTTCGCGCGTGATGAAGGGTCACAAGATTATTCAGGTGCATCCCAAGCCTGTCGATTTCGCCGCGAAGAAGTTGACGAAAATGACGGCGGAGCTGCGGTACACGTCTCCACAGGACAACGCGAACGACGTCTTCACCTTCGAGTCCAAAGACGATCTACAATACTTCGAGTTCGACTATATGAATGCGCAAAACTCGAAATACTCATATCAGATTACGTACCTGTTCTCGAACGGCATGTCCCGCACAACCGACTGGCAGGAAAGCGAAGCGGATGATTTGGCGCTGCCGGTAGGCTGAAGCGCCTTTCGCCGAGGAGAATTCTCATGTTAATGCTGACGAGCAAGACGATTGATGTCGATGGCATCACGGTCTACCCGGACCATGACGATCCGGACCAGTTTTGGTATTTGCCGACTCCTGTGGCTCTGGCTCGGCGGGGAGTTGACAACCGCGCGGCCTTCACTTACATAAAGTACAAACCCGCGGCTGTTTCAGGGGGCGCCAAAGGCGGAGGCTTCCTGATGTTTGAATCGGCCCTCCACGTCGATGAGCAGACGAAGAACAAGATCCGCGCCAAGCTTTCTTCGTTGTCGAAAAAACCACAGCTCGCGGCGGTATCCTTCGACGAAGGAACCGTCGAGTGTATCGCCTTGAACGTTCAGGGGTCCGGCGGCACGGTTGCCGGACAGCCTCCCGATGGGGGATTCAATGCGGTCGAGAAGATCTTGGGCGCTTCGGTTCCTTCTCTGCACGGGGACAATTCGGCCGCGTTCAGCCTGACGCTGGGCCAGGAGGGCGCCATCATCCTGGAGGAGTCGTTCAGGAAGGGAACTACGCCGGTCGGCGTTCTCTATAAGCTGAAGTTCACCGGTATTCGCCCCTCGCTGAGTGTCAAGATCAGCGCCGACATGAAGCGCGTTTACGACCAGTTCAGCGTGGGCCTCAGCGCGTCGTATTACTTTGTTCAGGTGGGGATCGAGGCCGGCTTTGAGAAACTGATGCAGGACCAGGCCATCAAGATCGAGGTCGTGAATGCCTCCACGGCGGCCGACCGCATGGACAAGGAAAAGGAAGCACTCAAGTTTTTCCAGGATACTTTTCTTCGCGACTTCTTCACTCCTTCGCTGCATCCCGGACAACTTTCTGGTGGTGGTGCGGGGACCCCGCCCACCGGTGGTGGCGGAACGCCTCCGATTGGCGGCGGCACGCCTCCCATTGGTGGCGGCGGTACGCCTCCCATTGGTGGTGGCGGCACACCTCCGATAGGCGGTGGCGGCACGCATCCCATCGGCGGTGGCAATCCTCCAACCGGTATCGGCGGCCCGTCGGGAGTGGGTGGCGGACTCGGTCCTACTATGCCGCACGCAGAAGTTCGAGCAGGCGCCGGAATCTCGCCGCTGGATGCTCCGGGCCCCATCGGTCCGAGCGGGCCCGTCGGCCCTCCGATAGGCGGTGGCGGCACTCCTCCGATCGGCGGTGGTGCGCCTCCGATCGGCGGTGGCGGCACTCCTCCGATAGGCGGTGGTGGTGCGCCTCCGATAGGCGGTGGCGGCACTCCTCCGATAGGCGGTGGCGGTGCGCCTCCGATCGGTGGCGGCGGTGCGCCTCCGATAGGCGGTGGCGGCACTCCTCCGAGAGGCGGTGGCGGCACTCCTCCGATAGGCGGTGGCGGCACTCCTCCGATAGGCGGTGGTGGTGCGCCTCCGATAGGTGGTGGCGGCACTCCTCCGATCGGTGGCGGTGGTGGCACACCTCCGATAGGCGGTGGTGGTACGCCTCCGATCGGCGGTGGTGGTGCGCCTCCGATCGGCGGTGGCGGTGCGCCTCCGATAGGCGGTGGTGGTGCGCCTCCGATAGGCGGTGGCGGTGCGCCTCCGATAGGCGGTGGTGGCACGCATCCGGTCGGCGGCGGCGGCACGCCTCCCACCGGCGGTGGCGGGACGCCTCCCATTGGCGGCGGCGGTACGCCTCCCGTCGGCGGTGGCGGCGGCACACATCCTACTGGCGGCGGCACTCCTCCCGGTGGCGCAGCCGGAGGATCCAATGCAGCCATCTCGCTCAAGCTCAAATTTGTCCATCAGGAAGAACTCAAGACGGTACACTACGAATACACCAGCGCCGAGGCCGCGCAACAGATGTATAATCCGCAAGGCTTCTTCGGCCTATTGGTCGCGGACCTCGATCGCGGAGACTACTTCGTGGAAGTCGATCTCGACAGCCCGTTCTTTCGCGTCTTCTCCATCGCTATCGATGCTCCCATCGACTTTGCCAAGATCGGAATGCATTCCGCGGAATTGGCAGTCGACTACGGAGATCCATCGGACCCCGCCAACAACAAGCACAAGGATTTCGTGTTCGATCCGGCACACGCTGGTACTCAGAAATTCGAAGTCTTCATGAACAAGAAGCTGGATAATGAAGCCACGCACCAGGTCCAGTTCCACTTCGACCCCTCATCTGGTTGGGATGGCGAGAAATTCAGCTACGAATTTCCACCCAAGAAGACCGAAGACCGCACCCTCTACATCAATCCTTTCGAATATCTGGGATTCATGGAGATCTCCGTGATGCCGCATCGCATCGACAAGGGTATGGTTGAATTCACCGAGGTGCGCCTCGCTTACAAGGGGGCTTCCGGTTGGACCGCGAATAAGACCATTACAGTTACTCCTGATTCTCCTGCCCAAATCTGGAAACTTCGCTTGAGTGACACGACCGCTCGAACCTACACTTACACGGCGACCCACCATCTAAAGGATGGCACCACGCGTGTGTCCCCGCCGGTCACTTCTCGCGAGATTGGCATCATGGTGGATGATCCGTTCGATGACGCGATCGATATCATTTTCATTCCGCTGTTTACAGCATCTCTTGTCCGTAAAGTATTCATTGACGTGGAGTACGCGGACCCGGACAACAATTACAAAAGGGCTGAGCAATTGGAGATTCCCGGAACCCAGACGCAGGAAACCAAACTGCGAATCGCCCTCATGGACAAGACTAAGAACAAGTTCCGCTACCGGTTCACCTTCGTCAGCACCGGCAATAAGATGAACCGGGGCCCATGGGTGGAGACCATCGAGCCGCTGGTCGGCATCGTCGATCCACCTCCGCAGACCTGAAGTAAGGCGATGAGCCTTGTGGAACCAATCCGGGAAATAAGTTCCGTCGCGTTCGATCGGGCGATCGAAAGAATCCTCGCGCTACGGGGCGATGCTGTGGGACTCCGGGCCAGGGAATCGCTCCGCCTACTTCTCCACGGCGTGCACAATTCCGCTTGGCCGGAAGTTGCATGGAAGTTCAGTCAACTTACAGGCGACGGCTTTCCTCTCGAGTTCACGTTTTCATCCCAGGACGATGAGATCCGCTATACCTGCGAAGCGGCTGGACCGGAAATGGCCGCGCCCGACCGTCTGCCGTACGCCAGAAATCTGCTAGCGGATTGCGGCGCTGCTGCAGATGAAGGCCAATTCGCTTCTCTCAGCAGTCTTCAAACGATGGGCCCGCTCTCTTTCGGGACCTGGGTAGGCGGCCGCCACGGCCCGCGCGGAGATTCGTACAAATTCTATGTCGAGTGCCCCGCTCCCTATTCGCCGGCAGCCGACCAGCGAATTGCGGAACTGGCAGGCACCCGCGATCTTCTGTCCAGCCGTGCCACCGATCTGCGCATCATTGGGTACGAACCCGCGCGCTCGCGCATGGAGTTTTACTTCAAGACTGCGGGCCTCGAACCGTGGGAGGTGATCCTACTCATGCGCCGCTTCGGTCTGGAGGAACGCCAAGCCGAACTCTTCGACCTGTTAGGCAAGGCATGGGGCAAGCCTGTTCGCGACCGTCTGCCGTCAGACAGCGCCGGCTTCAGTTTCGCGGTCGATCCAGACCACGGGCCGGTTGCGTTTTCCCTGCACTCCTACGCCCGATCGGTCTTCGGCGGCGATGCGCGCATCCGGCGGCACGTGCTCGAACTCGCGCAGCAGATGGGTTGGAACTTCGCCGCGTACGAGGCGGTCAGCGCGCCTCTCGCTAACCGTGACAAGGTCAGCACGTTCCACGGAATTGTCTCGTTCACCGTTGCCGCGGGGCGTCAGCCGGTGCTCCAGATTGGCCTTCGGCCGCCGGAGGAGAATTGCTGAAGACTCACCCGGCGATTCGTGAGATTCTATCGGCGCAAACCGCAGCCGGTGCTTTCACCGCCCAGGTGCATCTCGCCCATCGCACCGAGCAGGATGCCAACGCCTGCGTGACCGGCCTGGTATTGCGGGCGCTCGGGCCCCTTCTCGAACATACCGATCCCGCGTCATCGTTGCTCGATGCGCGCGACCGGGCACTGGATTTCCTCGAGAGTTGCGCGTCGCCGACCCAGCCCGGCGCATTCCGATTCTGGCCGCCAAACGCCCAGCCTTCCTGGATCGAAGATCTTCCCGACGACGCCGACGATACCGCCATCTGCGCTCTCGAACTAGTGCGCTACCAGCGCCGTCCCGCTGATTTTCTCCGCACCGTAGCTTGCCGGGTCCTGGTCAAACGAACGCTGCGCCAACTCGATCCGCTCTCGCCCGAATGGCTCAGGCGTGGTGTCTTCGTTACGTGGCTGCGTGACGAGCCCCGCCCCAACGTGGTGGATTGTTGTGTCAACGCGAACGTTGCGGCTCTCTTGGCTTCCGCGGGTTTGCGCCATCTTCCCGGATACGCCGACGCCTGCGCGATGATCGATCACGCTGTTCGATGGGCCGGCGATTCCCGTTTGCGAGCCCAATGCATCTCACCGTTCTACCCTCATCCAGCCGAGCTTCTCTACGCGGTCGAACACGCCGTCAACTGCGGCGTCGCGGAGTTGCAGCCGGCACTTTCTCTCCTGCGGGCGCGGGCCTGGCTCGGCGGCACTGAATGCCTGGACGATCGGCCCGTGTGCAGCGGCGCCTACGGCCGCGTGTTTTGGACTTCGCCCGCGCTCCACGCCGCTCGCCGCCTGACTGAAACGTTCGGAGTACAAACTCAACCATGATGACGCTCAAGGACCCTCTCGCTACACAACACGCAATCTTTCTGCGCGACCATTCTCAATCTGAGTTTCTGCACCGCTTGCCGCCGGCGCCTGCAGTCCTGCTGCTGCCGGGCGCCGGTTCGGCGCTTCACTTCACCATGTATCGCTACGATCTGAATGATCCGTCTTTCAGTACCGATCGAGGCGGCGCCGTGGTGCTGATCGCACTCGATTTCGGAACGCTGCCGATGGAAGACGCCGAGGCTCAGACTCAGTTGCCAAGCACGGCTCCTCCGCAAGTATCGCTTCCCCCTGTTACCGCGGGCAAGCTTCGATTATGGATGGGCGGTCAGGAAGTGTTCAGTGAAGCGATCCCCGAAACGTCCCGCCCCATCCTTCCGATTGCGCTGCCGTTGACCGTCGAAGCCGCCACCCTGATGCACGCCGCCTCCAAGCAAGGACAGCCTTTCCTGTATACAACCGCCGAGGGCGCACTGCTTTTGCACTACGACGGTCCAGCTTTTCAGGTCCGGGTCGATCAGTCGAAAGCGCTGCGGTATTTTTCTGAAAAGGGAACTTCGTTTTCGGCCGCGGATGTCGTGGCGACGTTGATTCCGGGTCTGATCGAGCAGGGAATCGTCCGCATCGAGGTCACCGGCAACGGTGATAGTCGCGAGGCTATGCTGCTGGCGTCGACCCTCGCCGCCGGATGGCTGCTCGAGCCTGAGCCCGGCAGCGAAACATGGTCTGCCATTCCCGGAATTGCACCGGCTCCTCTTTCCTTGAGGGGCAAACTCCGTGCGCGCCACGAATTGAACGGCGAGCGCAGCGCGCAAGTTGGAGGCGCAGTTTCCACTGTGCAGGTGCCGTGGTTTGCGTCGGGGCCGATCGGTCCCCCGCTGGCTGATGCAATCGGCATGGTCGATCTCTCGGACACAACAGTCTCCAAAGTTCAAGTCACCGGCATGCGAAGCGGGTTGGCCGAAACATATCAGGACACGCGTGTCGAATTCGAATTCCCCGGCGGCCGCTCTGCCACGGCGACGTTACTCAACTGGGATGGGCACGGGTCGGAGATGCACACGCTTCGGTTTCTTCGGACGGCCGGACAAGATACGTACCGCTTCCGTCTTACCGCCCGTAACGGCGCGGAGTCGATTGCCAGTGACTGGCAGACTTCGAGTTTCCAGAGAGTGATCGCCAATTTCAACACTCTGGGAGGCCAGTGAGTTCGCGCCGCCCCGCCGCGTGTTAGACTCAGCCAGATGACACATGATCGCTCGATCCTCGAAGCTGCCTTAATTGGGTATGAAGCTCAGTTGGCACTCATCGACCAGAAGATAAGCGATATCCGCCAGAGACTTGGCGGAACGATCAAAACCGCAGCTAACCCCGTGCGCACTAGGCGGCCGCTATCCGCATCGGCTCGGGCACGCATCGGAGCCGCCCAAAGGAAGCGCTGGGCCGCGTACAAGCGAACTAACTCGGCGCCTCCGAAGAAGCGCAAGCTAAGTGCAGCCGGCCGCAAACGCATTGTGGAAGCGACTAAGAAGAGATGGGCAGCCGTCAGAGCCCAGAAGGCCGCTGCCCAGAAAGCTGCAGGGTAGATGGCAAAGAACCCAGCGGGTACCTGATCCCGCGGTGTCAAGGTAAGCCCGGCTTCACGGCAACCTTCACCTGCGCATTCGACCAACAGCATTGAAATCCGCGGCCGCCGTCGCCCGACCAGTCGTTGGCCACCACTCGTAGTACGTATTCGCCAGGCTCGCTGAAGGTGGCCGTGGTGGTGGACATACCCTTAAATGCTGCTGGGAATGACGTTTGAAACTCGGCCTTCTCCACCGCGGGTCTCTCATTGGCGAACGTCACCGCGCCCGGTCCGCGGAACTTACTCCAGGCCACCGTCACCGCAGGAGTTCTGGGCCGATTGCCGGTCGCCGGCGCTTTGGCATCATCCGCCACCCACACCGTGAGCGCGAGCGGTTCCCGCAGCCCCGTTGAGAGCGCAGTGCTCTGTCCCGCCGGGCCCAGCACGAACGGCCCGATTTCCGCAAATCCGATCGATGGCGGTGTATTCCCGCTGGCGTCCGCGAAAGGCGCAACTTCCCAAAGCGGATTCAGGCTGAGCGGAATCGTCGTGGTCTTCCCATTCGCCACCAGCGTCCAGGCGAGCTTCTTCTCACCGAAATCCTTCGGCACCGTGATGATGAAAACGCCCCACTGCCTCCCCGGCAGAAAATGCGTCGGCTGTCCCCGGTCGGGACCGCCCGGCTCGATGCGGTTATTCGGTCCGATCGGGATCTCGATCTCCTGTTTCAGATTCCGATTGTAGTAACCGGCCAGAATGTGGAAGCTGCCGTCCGCGTTCGGGAACCAGCCTTCGAAAGCGCCCGTGATGCTCTGCCCCGAGTCATGCACTGGTTCGAATGGGAGCCGCTGCGCCCCGATCGACGCCACACCGAGCAACCCCGCCGCGATGCATCGTCGTGCCGCCGTCCCCATCTCCGAGCCCTATCGTCGCGTGCCCGCGACCGGTCGCGCCGCCTTGTGCTGCGCCGCCCACTCGTTGTAGTCGGCCTCGCTGATGTACGTGACATTCACCCACGCGTGCGCCATTTCATCCACCGTGCGGTCGCCATATCCCACCCACTGGTCCGGATCGGGATTGTTCGGATTCGCGCGCGTATTGTCGTGCCACGCGGTGACGTGAATGATCGTGCCTTTGGGCAGCACCGGCGCTTCCGCGTCGGCGTAGATGTAATTGTTCATCCAGTTGAAACTGAAATTGTTGACGTAGCTCAGCATCTGCGTCGATCCATCCGGCAGGATCGCTTCCATCGACATCGCCTTACCGCGCAGATGCATATGCGGTTGGAAATTCTCCAGCCGCGCCGGCTGCCGCAGCACTTGGAACGCCTGGCTCTCGGTTACCGTGTTCGGCGGAATATCCAGACGCGCCCCTGTAGTCGATGTCGCGTTGAACAGCGTCAGATAGGTTCGATACTTCGGCGTCTCGCCCTTCGGATAGAGATACACGGCCAGTTCGGCATGGTCGCGAATCTGCTCGCCCGCCGCGTGCAAATGCATTTCCCACCAGATGTGCGAACCCGGCAGTAGCAGCTTACCGGTGTTCGGACGGTAGATGTCGAAGCTCTTTCCGATCGCCCATTCCATCAGCAGACCCGCGCTGGTCATACCGCCGCCCACGCCCGCGCTATCGTCTCTCGCAGCCGCGTTGGGATTCGCCGGACCGCCGGGTTCGTCCTGGTAAAGGTACGCCAGCACATGATGCATGATCTTGCGCCCCGCCGGAGTCGACGGCCGTATCTCCACCGCCCGCACCCAGCGCGGCTCCGTCAACGGCACTTCCGTCAACGGCTTGAACCACGCGTCCTGCGCGCGCGCGGCCATCGTGTACGGCTCCGACTTCAGCACCAGATCCGGCTCGCCATAGAGCTTGGCAAGTTGCCAACCTTCGCCATCCGGCCACTGCTTCGGCGCCGGCATCTCCTTCGGATCTCCTGGCGGCGCGCCCGAATCCACCCACCGCACGATCGTCGAGATCTGCTCGTCCGTCAAAGAGCGATCGTTTTGAAAATGCTGAATGCCGACCGTCTTGTCCAGATGCCACGGCGGCATATTACGCGTGATCACGCGCTCCCGGATGGATTTCGCCCACGGCCGCGTCTCTTCATAACTCACCAGCGGCATGGGCGCGGTCGTTCCCTTGCGGTGGCATTCCTGGCACTTTGCTTGAAGAATCGGGGCGATGTCCCTGGCGAACGTCACCGGTGAGTTGACCGCATCTGCGGCCATGAGGCCCGGAAGCATCAGCGCGCTGAGTGCTCCCGCGCAAACTCCGCCCCTCATCGTCTGGTCCTTTCTTTAACCCTTGCCCGTCTTCGGCCACACCACGCCCTGATCCTTTTTCGTGACCGCCGCCAATCCTTTATATAGGAACTTCTGGATGCGCTGCCCGCGATAGGTTTCAGTGGTAAAGACGTTGCCTTTCGAATCCGTGGCAATGCTGTGGACTGCGTAGAATTGGCCCGGCTGCCGTCCCCCGTCGCCGAAGCTGGTCAGAACTTCCATAGTTTCGCGCAGGATAATGTACACCTTTTCGTTGGACCCATCGGCGAGATACATATACTTCTGCTGCGGATCCTTCGAGAACGCGATGTCCCACACCGAGCCGTCGCCCAGCGTGTTCTTCGCGATGAACACTTCCTTCAAGTACGTGCCATCCGGCTTGAAAACCTGGATGCGATCGTTGGGCCGGTCGCAGACGTATAACAAACCGTCCAGCGAAAGTTCGGCGCAGTGCACCGGATTCCGGAACTGCTGCGCCGGCGGATCGCTCGGATCGTATCGGCCGAGCGGCGTGTCGTCGGGCTTGTTCCCGTACGCGCCCCAATGCCGCTTGTACTTGCCGGTCTCCGCGTCGAACACGATCACGCGATGATTGCCGTAGCCGTCCGCCACGTACAACTCATTCGTCTTCGGGTCGACCAACATCTTGGCCGCACCCTTCACGTTCTCGACGTCGTTGCTGCCTTTGCTCTGCGCCGGCTTCCCGATCTGCATCAGAAATTTTCCGGCCTGCGTAAACTTCAGGATCATGTTGTCGTGATACGGAGCCGCTGCGCCGCGCGCGCCCGCCGCCGGTTGGCCCGCCGGTGCACCTGCCGGCGCGCCGCGGCCATTGCCGCCAATCCACACGTTGCCTTTGTAATCCACCGTGATTCCGTGATTCGTTTCCGGCCAGTCATAGCCTTCGCCGGGACCGCCCCAGTGCCCGATCAGGTTGCCCGTCTCATCGAATTCCAGCACCGGCGGAGCCGGAACGCAGCACTCCGACGCCGGCGGATTGGCTGCAGCGTACGTTTCCATCCTCTCGAGCGCGGCTCCCCGATGCACGATCCAGATATGGTCCTGCGCATCCACCGTCACCCCGATGACATTGCCCAACAGCCAGTGATTCGGCAGCGGCTTCGGCCACATCGGGTCCACTTCGAACCTCGGCGCCATCACCGTAGCGGCTTTCACCCCGGCCATTCTGTCGAGCGCCACGGACCCGATTCCGAGTACCGCCAGAACCGCGCCAAAGGTCACACCGATGCGAAGATTACGCGTCATATTTCTCATCCTCTGGTAAGCTACTCTTCACGGCAATCGCCCTCATGGTGCCAGCGATTATACACCTTTCCACATCGGGCAACCAATCATCCCGCCCCCGCGCCCGTGCCGTCCGCGTGGCGGCGCTGTTGCTCGCTCTGCCGTTCGCCGCGGTTGCCCACGATATCCCCAGCGACTTGACCGCCCAGTTGTTTCTCAAGCCGCAGGGCGAACGCCTCCACCTGCTCGTTCGCGTGCCCCTCAAAGCCATCCGCGACGTGGTGTTTCCGGAACGCGGCCTGGGCTACCTCGATCTCGATCGGACCGCCCCGCTGCTGCCCGACGCCGCCATCCTTTGGATCTCGGATTTCATCCAGCTTTACGAGGGCGATCGCCGTCTGCCGAAAAAGCCGCAAGTCATCGCCGCCCGCATCTCGCTCGATTCCGACCGGTCCTTCGCGTCTTTTGAAGAGGCTGAGGCGCACCTCACCGGCCCCCGTTTGTCCAACGACACCAACGTGGCCTGGAACCAGACCATGCTCGACGTCTGGATCGAGTACCCGATTCTCTCCGATCGATCCGAGTTTTCGATTCACCCGGAGCTCGCCCGCCTGGGCCAGCGCGTCGTCACCGTCCTCCGGTTTCTGCCGCCCGGCGGTGCGGTTCGCGCGTTCGAGTTCATCGGCGATCCCGGCCTCGTCCGCCTCGATCCGCGCTGGTATCAGGCCGCCCGGCGGTTCGTCCAGTTGGGGTTCTTCCACATTCTGGACGGCACCGACCACCTGCTGTTCCTCTTCTGCCTCGTCATCCCGTTCCGCCGCTTTCGCGCGCTCATCCCAGTCGTGACGGCATTCACGGTGGCGCACTCGGTGACGCTGATCGCTTCCGCCTACAATCTCGGGCCGGACGCGCTCTGGTTCCCGCCACTCATCGAAACCCTGATCGCGATCTCCATCGTCTACATGGCGCTTGAGAATATCGTCGGCGGAATGAGCGTCCAGCGCCGCTGGATGATCGCCTTCGGATTCGGCCTCGTCCACGGCTTCGGCTTCTCCTTCGCCCTGCGGCAGACTCTGCAGTTCGCCGGCACCCACCTGTTGGCGTCTCTCCTGTCGTTCAATGTTGGCGTCGAACTAGGACAACTCCTCGTGCTCGTGCTGCTCATCCCCCTGGTCGATCTTCTCTTCCGATTCGCAGTCGCCGAGCGCATGGGCACCATCATCCTTTCGGCTCTGGTAGCGCACACTGGCTGGCACTGGATGATCGAGCGCGCGGAACGCCTGAACCAGTACCGCTTCGAATGGCCCCCGCTCACACCCGCACTGCTGGCCGCCGTGATGCGCTGGTTGCTTGCCGCGGTATCTCTCGCCGGTCTGATTTGGCTGATCGCCCGGAAAAGACAAGTGAAGGTCGTTAGGACCCGGCAGTAGGCCGCTATTTCTCGGTCCCCGCCTTGAGCGTCCCCTTCGCCTTGGCAATCGGGAGCAGTGTCGGATAGAACTGCGCGAACGTTTCGTCGACCGCGCCGTTCTTGAAGTGGCACGTCTGGCAGCTCGAGTTGGCTGCTTTGGGCTTGGCTGTCTGGTCGGAGCCTTCAAATACGAAAAACGCCCACTTGGTTGCCGGGAACCGTTTCTCGTCTTTCAGGTGAATTTCGAACGCCGCGACTCCCTCTTGATAATGGCCGCCTTTGTTAATCGACCCCTTGGTGGCCGAGTCGCGCACCTCCAAAACGAACATCGTCGTGTCAGGCCACGTTCCGGTCTGCAGAAAGCTTTTATGCGCTTCTGGCGTGACGAACACATTGTCGAACCGAAGCGTCGTGCCCGCCGTACCGTACGTCATCCCCAGCCCCGAGCTCAGATAAATCCACTCCCGATAGTTGTCCGGCCGCATGAGCTGGCCGTCGCTGGTGTACCGCGGTTGAGCCGCCAGACTCAGACAGATCATTGACAACGTAATCAACAGCCTTATGTGCATGATGACTCCTATCTTACAAGCGGGCGAAGCCGGGGCGTGAAAAATTGTACAGCCAGGAATTTATAGGTTCCGCAAACGCGGCGGGAATCCATATACTATGTAGGCACTGCTGGGATACACGCTCCGGGTTTTTGAAAGGAAGGAGTTGGAAATGCAAATGTCTCTCCCCAAACGTTCTATCGCGGAGTTCGTCGGAACCTTCTGGCTGGTGTTCGGCGGTTGTGGAAGCGCCGTGCTGGCGGCGACGTTCCCCGCCGTGGGCATTGGCTTTCTGGGCGTCGCGCTGGCATTCGGTCTCACCGTATTGACCATGGCTTTTGCCATCGGGCACATCTCCGGCTGCCACTTGAACCCCGCCGTGTCGATCGGCCTGGCTGCGGCCCGGCGTTTTCCCGTTTCCGAACTGCCCGCATACATATTCGCGCAAGTGCTCGGAGCGTGCGCCGGATCCTCCGTGCTCTACGTGATCGCCAGCGGCAAGCCGGGTTTCGATCTCGCAGGCGGCTTCGCCTCTAACGGATACGGGATACACTCTCCCGGCGGCTACGCCCTCGCCGCGTGTCTGGTCGCCGAAGTCGTCCTGACGCTGATGTTCCTCCTCATCATTTTGGGCGCGACCGACCCGCGGGCTCCCCAGGGATTCGCGCCGATCGCCATTGGATTAGGTCTTACCCTGATTCACCTGATCGGAATCCCGGTCACCAACCTGTCGGTGAATCCGGCCCGCAGCACGGGCCCCGCGCTCTTCGTGGGTGGATGGGCAATCGAGCAGTTGTGGCTGTTCTGGGTCGCTCCCATTATCGGTGCGCTCCTCGCCGGTCTCGCTTATCACGCCTTCGCGCGCGAATCCCGTCAGGGTGCCCCCGCGCCGCAATACAGCTAACGCGAACCGAGTGAAAGGGTCCGTGGGATGCACTCCAACCGACCCGCGCGAAACCAGTGAAAGAATCCGGGGATGCTCCGGGCGACCTACAGGAATCCCGCAACCTACCTCAATGTAGGGGCGTCCCCGTATTCTTTCACGGCTCTTCACGCTGACGCCGACCATGCGGCTCCGGAACGAGGCCGCCGTGCGAGTCATGGCCTGACAAAAAGCCTGCGCGTGATACCTTTTGCGGCTCCGCGAGGATCACATGGGAGGGACTAGAGCCAGAAACACTAGTGCCGACCCACTCCGAGGACACGATGCTCCCGCCAGCGCGCTGAATCATCACGTCCATGTTATGCATGAACGCTCCGTCCAACGCCCGCATCTCTGATTGTCCGAGATCGCCGGCGGGAGCCAGGCAGATCAGGCCAACCAGACAACCAGCGTGCGAAAACATTGCCCGAACCACCTGTTCGGCAGCGCTTTCGTTCACATACATCAGGACACTGCTGTCCAAAACAGGACAGGGTTGTGATGTCGCCTGTTGAAACTGAATGCTTTGCGTACTGAGAATCGGGGTTGCCAGATCGAGGTCTGTCGTTTCCTCGGGTAGTGCCTGTCCAAATCAAGCCAGCGCCAGG
>JBGPHT010000049.1:0-47172 GCA_041484525.1 Bryobacteraceae bacterium
GCCTGTGCCCCTGTCAACGCTTCGCCTGCCGCCTTGCGGCGACACACGCATGACTCGGGGTCAGGATGGTTCGCTACTCCTTTCCTGTAAGACTCTCTCATTCCCTATTCCATGCCGGTTTTATCCCGGCGCACTCTGCGTCCATCTGCGGCCAAAGACTGCCTTAGGCGGGCCCAATATTCCGATTCAACCTGAAGGTATTTTGGGGGTCGTACTTCTGCTTGATCTCCGTGAGCCGCCGCCACGTTTCGGGCGAGTACGCTCTGCGCACCCGGTCCGCGCCAGACTCGTCGATGCCGTTCAGGCACACCGACCCTGTGGCCCATTTCCCCATGGCGCTGCGTCGCGCTGTCATTTGTGATTGTGCGGCTTCGCGGCCATCCGGCGGCATCATGGCGACCGCGTTGAACCAGAATCCTGTGGGGCGCACGCCCACGGCGCTCGGCACGGCGGGCTGCCGGCCCAGCGCGTTGCCCTGATGACGCATCTCGATCATCACCAACTGCGAGGTTGGCTTCATCAGCTCTTCCAGGAGGAACCCGATCAGGTCGAGGGAGATCTCGTTCGATAGGTCGGTGTGCAACAGCGCGGGCGCGCCCTGCTTGGGGTCGCGTGCGATCGAGTCGGCGCGGCGGCGAAGGGCATCATTCCCAGCGCATCCTCCACCACGGGAGCGCCTAGCTTTCGGAACGGCGCGAACAGACGCGCGCCCTCTTCCTCGTCGCCGAGAAACGCGGCCTGGACGGCCACCAGCAGTTTGCCCCACATCTCGTTTGGAATATGCGGGAGCGGCGGCACACGGAGCAGCGCCAGGCGCGAAGTCACCGATTCCGGAGCGGCCGCCGTCCACTCGCGATATACGTCCGATACCTCGCGTGCGCGCTCGATCGGCCAGTAGACCCCGCCGCCGCACACGCGCTTCACCGGATACAGCTTGAATTCGAGCCGCGTCACCACACCGAAGTTGCTGGTGCCGCCGCGCATCGCCCAGAAGAGGTCGGGATGCTCCTCGGCGGTGACGTTTAAGACTCTGCCGTCGGCGGTCACGGCGCGCATCCGGACTACGCTGTCCGCCGCCAAGCCGTACTGCCGTCCGAGGAAGCCCGACCCGCCGCCGAGCGTATACCCGACTACGCCCACGCCGCTCGAGCTGCCGAGGAGCGGAGCCAGTCCAAACTCCTGCGTGTGCGGCAGAACGTCCGCCCATATCGCTCCCGGTCCGACGATCGCGGTGCCGGCGCCCACATTTACCGAGCGCATGCGCGATGTATTCACCAGCACGCCGCCCGTCGCCGGCACTGTCACGCCGTGACCCGTCGCCTGCACGGCGACGCCGAGGCCTACCTCGCTCGCATATTCGACGGCGCGGGCGATATCGCCCTCCGTCTCCGCCATCACGGCCAGCAGGGGCCGCTGCTGCACGGCGGGATTCCACGCGGCGCGCGCCTGATCGTAGCCAGGATCCTCGGGCGTCAGAACGGCGCCGCGAATCCGGCTGCGCAGCGCCTGTAACGGGCCGCCGGGTTTCGCCGTCACGGCGGTTGCGAGCATGTCGAAAGATGTCAATACGGGCTCTCCCAAAGAAATACGCGCAGGCCGGCCGCGGTTTGGCTCATTCCCGTCTGTGATAACTTGGCGTAAGCCATATGCAAGCTCGATACATCCTCTCCGGCCTTCTTCTGGCCGCCGCTGTTACACTGATCTCCGCCGCCGCGCCGGCCGGCTATCTGCTGGTAGCGAACAAGGGCGACCACGCGGTGGGCTTCGTCGATCCTGAAACCGGCAAGCAGATTGCGAGTGTCGACGAGGGCGGCGTCACCGGGCACGAGCTGATCGCGTCGCCCGACGGCCGAACGATCTACGTTCCCATCTACGGCGACTCGGGTGTCGGCAAGCCGGGCACGGACGGCCGCAACATGGTGGCGATCGACGCCGTGTCCCGAAAGGTGATCGGCAACGTCGATTTCGGAAAAGGCGTACGGCCGCATTGCCCGGTGTTCGGTCCCAGGAATGGAATGCTGTACGTCACCACGGAACTGGAACAATCGATCGCCATCATCGATCCGGCGACGTTGAAGATCGTGGGTTCCGTCCCCACCGGCCAGGCGGAGTCCCACATGCTCGCGATCGCGCGCGACGGTCGCCGCGGCTACACCGCCAACGTCGGTCCGGGCACGGTTTCGGTGCTGGATCTGGAAGCGCGCAAAACGATCGCGATCATCCCGATCTCGGGCCAGACGCAGCGTATCGCGATTTCCCCGGATGACAGCATGGTATTCACCGCCGACCAGACGAAGCCGCAGCTCGCCGTCATCGATACCGCGTCCAACAAAGTGAAGACGTGGATCGCGCTGCCGGCCGAAGGCTACGGAACCGCGCCGACGCCTGATGGACGTTGGCTCGTAGTCGCGATGCCGAAAGCCAACAAGGTTGCGGCGGTCGATCTTCGGACGATGAAGGTGGCGCAGACGATCGACGTTCCGAAAGCGCCGCAGGAGGTGCTGATGCGTCCCGACGGGCGCGTGGCCTACGTCTCGTGCGATGCGAGCAATCAGGTGGCGGCTATCGACACGGCTACCTGGAAAGTCCAGCGCCTGATTGACGCGGGAAAGACGGCCGACGGGCTCGCGTGGGCGAAGCGGTAGTGCCCGGTTACTTAGCTTCGATTTTCCGTTTTTCCGGCGCGGCAGGGGGCGGAGAGAGGTATTGCACGATCACTGAAATGCGGCGGTTGGTGGCGCTCGCCGGGTCGTCGGGATGGCGCAGATCGCGGTCGGCATAGCCTCGCCCCTGCGCTACCTGTCCGGCACGCAGGCCGTGGCTCTCCATGAGCTTACGCGCCGAATTGGCGCGGTCCGTGGACAGCTCCCAGTTCGAATACCCGCCGGCGTCCGAGAATGGCTTGGAATCCGTGTGGCCCTCGATCAGGACGTTGTTGGGCAAATGACCGAGTTCCTGCGCCAGCATGGCCAATAGCTCCGAGCCGCTAGATGTGGGTGCGGACTTGCCCGATTCGAAGAACATTCCGGCGTCGGTTTCGAGCAGCTCGATGCGCAGCCCGTCGGCCGTAATCGTAATCTCCACGTGGTCTTTCAGATTCCGAAAGTCCGGCAAGGCCATCAGTGCCTGTTCGATCTTCTCCTTCAGACCGCTCATGTCGTCCTTGGGCACTTCGATGGCATGGCACACCTCGGCAGTCGAGGTGCCGGTCTGCTTACCGGTGCCGGACGGATCGTTGAAAAATCCGGCGACGGCCTCCTTGACCTCCTGGTCCGCGCTCATCAACCAGAGCACGATGAACAGCGCCATCATCGCGGTTACGAAATCCGCGTAGGCCACTTTCCACGCGCCGCCGTGGGCAGCGTGGCCACCCGCCTTCTTCTTCCGGATGACGAAGATGGGCCTCGGCGGGGGTGGCGCCGGGGCGGGCTGTTCGGGCTCGGTCGTAACGGCCATGGCTATGTAGCCTCCGCCGGCGCGGCCGCTTTACCGCCGCCGCGGCAAGCCGCCTCCATTTCCTGGAATTACGGCCGTGCCAGCGTCGGAATTGCCCGCCGCGCCATCTCGGCCGCTACCATCGGGCTCAACCCCTTGGCGAACCCCAGCACCGCCATCCGCAAAAACCCGTGATAGTTGCCTTCCGCGTCTGTGCCTTCGGTCATGGCCGCTGCCAGTGGCCCGAACAATCCGTAACAGAGGAGGATTCCCAAAAAGGTTCCCACCAGCGCCGCCGCCACCTTCATTCCGATCTCTTCCTTCGGGCCGCCCAGCGAACCCATCGTGAGCACTACGCCCAGCACTGCAGCCACAATCCCCAGCCCCGGGAGCGAATCCGCCATCGTGCTCAACGCACCGATCGGCTCGTGGGCCTCGCGATGGTGCACCTCCATGTCCGCTTCCATCATTTGATCGAGGTCGAGTGGTTCCAGCCCGCCTGAAATCGCCGGCCGCATGCTGTCGCAGAGAAACGCCTTTGCGTGGTGCAATTTCAAGAACTTCGGGTACTGCGAAAGGACCGCGCTCTTCGAAGAATTGTCGACATCCTCCTCCAGCTTGGCCGTCTCCGATTTCCGCGCATGTGCGAACAACTGGTACACCATCTTCAGGCTGTCCAGATAGAAGGCGCGGCTGTAGCCATTGGCCCCGAAGACGCCGAGGACCCCCTTAGCGATGCGGATCAGCGTAGGCAGCGGGTTGGCGATCACCACCGTTCCCAGGGCCGCGCCCAGAATGATGACTAGTTCCGCCGGCTGGAACAGAACCGCCATCTTCCCGTGCTCCATCAGGTAGCCGCCCGCGACGGCGCCGAATACGATCAGAATTCCAAGGATTGCAATCATGGCATAGACGATTCGCGTCTCGGCACTAATCGGGTGGAATCGCCCGAGACCTTAGCGTCACCCCCGGCTCCCTATTCGATTCCGGTATTGCAGCACCTCGATCAGAAACGCGTCCCGCCGCGCCCTCACCTCGTCCGCGCTCCCCTCGGACCATTCATAGAATCCTTGGCCGGTCTTCGTGCCCAGGCGCCCTTGCCGGACCAGCTCGCGCATGTACTCAGGCGCGCGTGGCTCGCTAAAAAGGTCGTGCGCCACGTACTCGAGGATCTTGACCCCCATGGCGAGCCCGACCACGTCCTGGTGCTCGAAGATCCCGTAGGCCGGCATGCGCAGCCCGAAGCCGTTCTTCGCCACCGCGTCCACGTCGGCGGCGTCTGCAATTCCCTCCGCGACGATGTTGACCGCCTCCCGCAGCAGCGCCATCTGGAGCCGGTTGCCGAGTTGCCCGGGGCGGTCTTTCTTAACCACCACCGGCGTCTTGCCGCACGACACCAGCAGATCGCGCACCGCATTAACCGTTTCGACGGACGTCCGCTCGCCTTTGACGATCTCGACCAGCGGCATCAGGTGCGGCGGGTTCCAAAAGTGGGCGGTCAAGACGCGTTCCGGCCGCGCGCAGTGGCGGGCGATCTCGGTGATGCTCAGCCCCGAAGTGTTCGTGGCCAACACGGCTTCCGGCCCCGCCGCGGCGTCCATGTGGGCGAAGAACTGCTGCTTCCACGCCATGTCTTCAGGCCCCGATTCCACCACCAAGTCGACGCCTCGAACGGCCGCCTCGAGGTCGCATGACCCGCCGATCCGCTCGAGCGCGCGCTCCGTATCGGCGGCATCCGCCAGCCCGTTCTCTATAAGGATGCGGGCCTGGGCGCGCGCCTTGCCAATACCTTCCACCGCGCCCTCCGCGGTACGGCTGACGATCGACGCATGCATGCCGCCCATCGCCAGCGTCAGCGCAATTCCGGGTCCCATCATGCCGGTGCCGATGACGGCGGCGGTTTCGAACTTCAGTTGAGGCATAGTCCGAACCATTGTATTCCCACGCGTCAAATTACATTCCGCTCTTGCCTTTCGCGGCACTTGTCTGGACAATAGGGCTTTGGTCGAAACCTATGCGCATACGCGTGCTGGGCATTGTGCTGGCCGGCGGGAAGGGCACCCGGCTGTATCCGCTGACAAAAGAGCGCGCCAAACCGGCCGTTCCCTTTGGCGGGAAGTACCGGATCATCGATTTCGTCCTGAGCAACTTTATTAACTCGGGAATCTATTCGCTCTACGTGCTGACGCAGTTTCGCAGCCAGTCGCTGCTCCAGCACCTCAGCGAAGGATGGCAGTTCGGCGGCCTGCTGAAGAACCAGTTCGTGATCCCCGTGCCCGCGCAGATGCGTTCGCCGGGCGAGACGTGGTACCAGGGGACGGCCGATGCCATCTACCAGAACATCAACCTCGTCGAGCAGTCCGACCCGCACGTGGTGGCCATCTTCGGCGGCGATCACATCTACCGCATGAACATCACGAGCATGATCGAGTACCACGTGCAGAAAAGCGCGGAAGTGACGGTGGCGGCGATTCCGGTGGACCGGAAATACGCGGTCGAATTCGGCGTCATCGAGGTCTCGGACGACGGCCACATCCTGGCGTTTCACGAGAAGAATCCCAACGCCCCCACCATGCCAGGCGATCCCACGCGCGTCTATGCCTCGATGGGTAACTACATTTTTTCGACGCGCACGCTGCTTCGCCTGTTGCACGACGATGCCGCCGAAGAGACCAGCAATCACGATTTCGGCCGCGACATCCTGCCCAAGCTCGCCGGCAAGTCGCAGATTTACGCTTACGATTTTCAGACCAACCGCATTCCCGGCGAGCCTGCGGATTCGACGCCCTATTGGCGCGACGTGGGGACCATCGATTCCTACTACGAAGCCAACATGGACCTTCGCGCCGTCGCGCCCGCTCTCAACCTCTACAACCGCGACTGGCCCCTGCGCACGGCGCCTTATCCCGACCCTCCGGCGAAGTTTACGTTTGACGACGAGAACCGCCGTGGGCAGGCGATCGACACCATCGTCGCCGGCGGTTGCATTCTTTCCGGAGGTCTGGTGCGCAACTCGGTTCTGGGACGGGGCGTGCGCGTGCATGCCGGCTCCGTGGTGGAGGACTCCATCATCCTGGACGCCTGCGACATCGGCCGCCGCGCCATGATCCGCCGCACCATCCTCGATAAGAATGTCCGTATCCCCGAGGACGCCAGGATCGGTTACGATCTGAATCACGACCGCAAGCACCATCACGTGACGGAGAGCGGCATTGTAGTTGTGGGGGGGAACCGCTCGGCGGTGGATATTACGGGGCTGGTGGTTTAGGCGAAAAAGGATTGGCCACTGATGGACGCAGATGAACACGGATTAAATCAGGAATGCTTATCGGTGTCCATCTGCGGCCAGTATGAAGTTTTAGGATCGGGCAGCACCTTCAAACCCTCTCATGGAACAACAGGTCCTAGCCTGGATCACCCAATACGGTTACATCGCCATCTTCCTGTTGCTGGTCTCCGGGGTAGTGGGCCTGCCGGTCCCGGATGAGACCCTCCTCACGTTTACCGGCTACCTGGTCTTCAAGGGCAACCTCTCGCTGCCGCTGGCCTTTGGCTCGGCGCTGGCGGGCAGCATGTGCGGCATCACGCTCAGCTACTGGCTGGGGCGCACTTTTGGGGTCGCGCTGATCCACCGCTATGGCCGCTATATCCACATCACGGAGGAGCGTCTCCAGAAAGCGCACGCGTGGTTCGAACGCGTCGGCCATTGGGGTCTCACCTTCGGCTATTACATCCCCGGGGTGCGCCACTTCACGGCATACGCCGCCGGGATGAGCGAGGTGCAACCGCACATGTTCGCCGTCTTCGCCTACAGCGGCGCGTGCATCTGGGTGGCCACCTTCATCGGGCTCGGCTATTTTCTGGGAGAACGCTGGAAAGCCGTCCAGGAGAACATTGAAGAGTATATGGTCGGGTTCAGTGTGGCGGGTGGTGTCCTCGTGATCGCTTACCTTTTGTTGCGCTACTATCGGGCACGGCGTAAGTAATTCCGAGTCCCACGATCATTACTACCACGCAGCCGATGGCGTTGTACCAGAGCCACGAAATGTCCGACCATTGCGCGGTGGCGAAAATCGCCGCTTCCCCCGCCAGCATGCCGACGAATACCGCCGTGCCGCCGACCCGCTTGAACCCCAGCGCCAGCACGAAGCAGCCTAGCAGCGAGCCGTAGAACAGCGATCCGACTTTGTTCACCGCCACAATCAGCGAGCCGAGGCGCCCCACGAAGCCGGCGAATGCCACCGCGTACACGCCCCAGAAGAAGGTCGCGACCCGCGACGCCCATAAGTAATGATGGTCGCTGCCGCGCGTGTGAAAGAACCGCTTATAGATGTCGACCACGGTGACGGTGGCGAGCGAGTTGATCTCGCCCGAACTGGCCGACATGGTGGCGGCAAAAATCACCGCGATCACCAAGCCTACAATTCCCGTCGGCAGGTACCGGGTCACGAAGGAAAGAAAAATGTAGTTGGTATCGGTGAAGCCCTTCTCTCCGCCGTGCCGCTCCACCAGGTGCGCGGCGTCGGTGCGCGCGGCGTCCATCGCCTTCTGCGCCGCCCGGTAGTCGGCGGTGCGCTGGTCCTCTTCCGCACGATTCCCCGCGCGGTGCGCCTCTACCAGTCCAAAGGCTGCCGCGCGCCGCCGTTCGAAGGCCTGGTTGTACTGCTGTTCGACCGCAGGAAACTCGGGGTTACCGTGGATGCGCGTCAGTTCCGTGTGCTGAAACAGCACTGGCGGCTGCACGAAAAGGTAGAACACGAACACCATGGCGCCGATGAAGAGGATGAAGAACTGCATCGGGATCTTGGCAACGGCGTTGAACAGCAGGCTGAGCCGGCTCTGCGCGATCGAACGGCCGGTCAGATAACGCTGCACCTGGGATTGATCGCAGCCGAAATACGACAGGAAGAGGAACGTGCCGCCGAACAGGCCGCTCCAGATGTTGAAGCGGTCCGACCAGTTGAAGTTCGTCGTGACCGCGTTCAGCCGTCCCGCCGCGCCTGCCAGGAAGACGGCGTCGCCGATCGAAACCGAATTGGGCAGCAGCATGAATACCGTCACCAGCGAAATCACCAGGCCGGCGAAGATGATGCACATCTGCTGCACGTCCGACCACGTCACCGCCTTGATGCCGCCGATCACGGTGTACGTCACCACAGTCGCACCCATGATGGATGTGGTGACGCGCTCCGGCCAGCCCAGAATCACCGACAGCACGATGGCCGGCGCGTAGATCGTCAGGCCCGCCGAGAGTCCGCGCTGGCAGAGGAAAATCACGCTCGCCAGCGCGCGCGTCTTGCCGTCGAAACGCTTCTCCAGGTACTCGTAGGCTGTGTAGACGCGGGCGTGGTGAAACAGCGGCACCACCGTGGCGCAGATCACCACCATGGCGATCGGCAGGCCGAAGTAGAACTGCACGAACCGCATGCCATCCACGTACGATTGGCCGGTGGTCGAAATGAAGGTGATGGCGCTGGCCTGCGTCGCCATGATGGAGAGCGCCATGGCGTACCACGGCATCGTCTTGCCTGCCAGCAGGTAGCGATCCACCGTGTTGCTTCCGCGCGCGCGATAGAGGCCGTAAGCGATGATGGAGACCAGCGACGCGACCAGAACGATCCAGTCGAGCGGCTTCATCGATACGCTCGGGTAAACAGGTAGAACGCGAAGATGATCGCGACCAGGTAGACGAAAACCGCGAAGTAGACACGCCGCCAAGTGCGCAGAAACGGCGGCGCTTCATCCGGTACGTCTCGCAGGTGATCCATGGATACATAATGCCACGGGCGGTCCCAACGGGCGCAGGGCCAACTTGCGGCCAGAGGCCTCCCGCGCCAGAATAGAAGGCAACCTGTGGAGGCGAAACCCAACATGACCCGACGTGAGATGTTCAAGAAAGTAGGCGCGGCCTCAGTGGCGGCTCCGCTGATGCAGAGTGCCATCGTCTCGTGCGCCATGGCCGCAGAAGACGCGCCGCTCAATGGAGTGGCCGGCGTCGATCGCGTGGCCGTATTGCCGGGCAAGACGTACTTGAGGGGATGGGCAGGATATGGAGATCCGCCCCGGCCCGCCGTTCGTGGCCGCGGCGCCCAGCCCGCTCCGCCGCCTCCTGCGACCGGTCCGGCGCCGAACGTGACCTGGAGTAAGGACTCAGGTCCTGGCGCGGTCACCTTCGCTGACCCAAAGGCTCTGATCACGACCGCGACGTTTTCCACTCCCGGCGCCTACTCCCTCAAACTCACGGCCTCGAACGGTCAGACGACGACTTCGTCGACCTTGAGCGTCCTGGTGGAGACACCGCCCCCGGCGAAGCAACTGGATGCGGTTTACACCAAGAACTTCAAGATCGACAGTCCGCTTTGGAGCGCCCGGGCGAAGGCTCTGATGGTGAGTTGGATTCCCCATTGCATCGACCAGATCAATCGCACGGACCTGACTCAGGGCCCGGGCGGAATCGATAACTTCGTCGAAGCGGGGAAAGCGTTGCGTGGGGAACCGCACGGCGCTCACAAGGGCTACGTGTTCTCGAATGCCTGGGTCCACCAGACCGTGGAGGCGATGAGCATCGCGCTCATGATCGACCCCCAGGAGGATCGCGAGATCATGCAAGCTCACGAGAAGATGAGGGCGACCCTGGATGACTGGATTCCCAAGATCCTCGCAGCCCAGGAGCCGGATGGGTATTTGCAGACGGCCTTTACCCTGCCGAGAGTAGGCGGTCGCGGCAATGTGGATCCCGGACCTTTCAAGCATTGGGAACGGCGCGGCGATCACGAAGGCTATACCGCGGGATATTTCATCGAGTCTGCTATCAACCATTACCTGATGACCGGCAAGAAAGACGCCAGGCTCTACAATGCGGCCAAGAAGCTGGCTGATTGCTGGTACGCGAACCTGGGCCCTGCGCCCAAGAAGGCGTGGTACGACGGCCATCAACAAATGGAACAGGCGCTGGTGCGGTTCGGCCGTTTTGTGAACGACATGGAAGGCGGCGGCAAAGGCCAGAAGTATATCGAGCTGGCCAAGTTCCTGTTGGACAATCGCTACACCGCCGCCGTCAATCCGGAGAGAGACAGGCAGGAGTACGACCAGAGTCATCTGCCGGTGATTCAGCAGTACGAGGCGGTGGGGCACGCCGTGCGCGCGGTCTACACTTACTCGGGCATGGCGGATGTGGCTGTCGAGACTCACGATCCTGATTATCAGAGCGCCGTCAAGTCACTCTGGCATAACATCGTCAACAAGAAGTATTACGTTACCGGCGGAGTGGGGAGCGGCGAGACCTCGGAAGGGTTCGGTCCGAACTACTCGCTGCGCAACGGCGCTTATTGCGAATCCTGCTCCAGTTGCGGCGAGATTTTCTTCCAGTGGAAGATGAACCTGGCCTACCACGATGCGAAGTACGTGGACCTGTACGAAGAAACCATGTACAACGCCCTCCTGGGTGGGACTGACCTGGAAGGCAAGACATTCTATTACACGAATCCATTGGACGCGAATGCGCCGCGCGCCCCCTGGCACGTTTGCCCGTGCTGCGTGGGTAACATCGCCCGGACTCTGCTGATGATGCCCACCTGGATGTACGCGAAGAGCGCCGACGGCGTTTACGTCAATCTCTTCGTCGGCAGCACTATCACGGTGGAGAATGTCGGCGGCGTCGATGTCCAGATGGTGCAGGCGACGGACTATCCCTGGAAGGGCAAGGTTTCGATCACGGTCAATCCTAAAGCTGAGAAGAACTTCAGCGTCAGGATCAGGGTGCCGAACCGCAGCGTCAGCAGTCTTTACCAGAGTACGCCCGATGCCAACGGTATTACTTCAGTCGCCGTGAATGGGTCAGCAGTGAAGCCCGTTATTGACAAGGGATATGCCGTGATCACTCGCGCCTGGAAGGCCGGCGACAAGATCGACGTAACTCTTCCTATGAAGGTCCAACGAGTCAGGGCCAGCGACAAGATTGAAGCCGATCGGGGCAAGGTGGCCCTGCGGTATGGTCCGCTGATGTATAACATCGAGAAGTTGGATCAGGACATCACAAAAGCACTGAGTCCTGATTCTGCTCTGACCACCGAGTGGAAGGGCGATCTCTTAGGCGGGGTAATGGTGATCAAGGGGAAATTCGCCGAGGGCAGTCCCATGATGGCGATCCCGAACTATGCGCGAACGAATCGCGATCCGGAGCCTCCACCTGCTCCGCCTGCCGCTCCCCCGGAGGTGGCCGATGCCGGTAACCGTCCGCGTCCCGCTCCTCGTCCGCCGACGTCCACGGTTTGGATCAGGGAAGCGTAGCGCCTGCTAACGGGCGCGCTGGTTATCCATGATGCGTAGCAGTGCCGCCAGCATCGCCTTCTGCAGGACGACTGCTGCGCCGAAACTGCACGCCAAAGTTGCGCCAACGAGAATCATATCCACATCTGGTAACGCGTTGCGGCTGAGGAAAAGAGGTCACGGACGCGGCGCTTTTCGGGCGTGGATCGCCACCCGGTGCGTGTTTTCCCCATTGAGGTTGATCAGAGCAACGAACGCGCGCCCCTGGTAGGTGCCGATCGTCGCGGACTGCGAGACACCGCTCACCTCCCATTTGGCGGGCAGGTCTTCAGCATCGATCCTGCGATGACCGGGTACGAGAACTTCACCGCCTTCCTGCCCAGCGAGTTGGACGACCTCGAGAACGAGGTGAAACAGGGCAACGGGATGGTTCAGAAGTTTCCTCCGGCACCGGCGCCGCGGCCCGCCGCCCGCAAACGATAGCGCCGCCCGGATGGCCCGGCCCCAGCTTAATTGTTTCGGAACTTCTGCGCTTCTGCAGCGTCTACACTTCAGCCGAGGCAGATGGCAGAGTTATGGAAACACTCGTTCAGGACATCAAACATGCGCTCCGGGCATTCCGGCAGAGTCCCGGCTTCACCTTTGCCGCGGTGCTCGCGTTGGCCCTTGGGATCGGGACCAACACCGCGATCTTCTCCGTCGTCAACTCCGTTTTGCTGAAGCCGGCGCCTTTTCCCGATCCCGATCGCCTCGTCCTCTTCCTGAACACTTTTCCCCAAGGGTCGGGAACCGGCGCGTCGCCGGCCAAATTCCAGCACTGGCGGGAACAGACCAGCGTGGTCCAGGATGTCGCCGCGTTTCGGACAGGCGTTGTGAACTATACCGGAGGCACAATCCCGGAACAGCTCAAGTCCGCGCAGGTCACTGCCGACTACTTCCGCCTCTTCGGCGCGCCTGTGCTTCGCGGACGCACCTTCACCCGGGAGGAAGATCTGCCGCGCGGCGAGCGAGTCGTGATCCTGAGCCAGGGCTTTTGGGAGAGGCGCTTTGCCAGCGACCCGCAGATTCTCGGCAAGACCATCTCGCTCGGCGGCGATCCGCACGTGGTGATCGGCATCATCGCGGCCGGGTTTGATTTCCGGGATTTCGGTCCGCCGCCCGACATCTGGACGGCCTTTCAGCTCGATCCCAACACCAAGGATCAAGGCCATTACTTCAATGCCGGAGGGCGGCTGAAGCCCGGCGTCTCGCTCGATCAGGCGAAGGCGCGGCTCAATGTTTCCGCCGAAGATTTTCGGCGCAAGTTCCCAAACAGCCTGCGCAACGGCCAGAGTTTCAGCGTGCAGCCTGTCCGCGAAGCCCTGGTCAGCAACGTGCGTGCGTCGCTGCTGGTGCTGGTGGGCGCGGTGAGTTTTGTCCTTCTGATTGCGTGCGCTAACGTGGCCAATCTTCTGCTTGCCCGCGCCATTGGACGGCGGCGCGAGATGGCCATCCGCGTTGCCATTGGAGCCGGCCGCGGCCGCATCATTCGTCAATTGCTTACGGAAAGCGTGATGCTCGCGCTCTCCGGTGCCATGGTCGGCGCGGTGCTCGGCGTAGTCGGGATACGGGCCTTGCTCAGCGTCAATACCGCCAACCTTCCCCGCGTGGGACAGGAGGGCTCTCTGGTGGCGCTCGATTGGCGGGTGCTGCTTTTCACGATCCTGGTGGCGGTCGTCACCGGTCTGCTCTTCGGGCTGATCCCCGCGCTGCAGACGTCGCGCCCCGATCTCAGCGCGACCCTCAAGGAAAGCAGCGGGCGCTCGGGCACAGGTTTCCGGCAGAACAAAGCGCGGACGCTACTGGCTGTCAGCGAAATCTCCCTGGCCGTGGTCTTGCTCATCGGCGCGGCTCTTCTGATTCGAACCTCGCTCGCGTTGAGCGCCGTGAACCCCGGCTTCGACGCCACCAACGTACTGACGATGCGAATGTCGCTCGCCGGGCAGCGTTTCTTGAAATCCGCCGACATCGAGCGCCTGGTCCAGGATGGCGTTTCGCGCCTGCGCGCACTGCCCGGAGTGTCCGTCGCCAGCGCCACCTGCTGTGTGCCGCTCGAAGGAGGATATGGATTGCCGTTCCTGGTGGTGGGCCGGCCCCTTACCGACGGACCCTTCCATGGCGGGGGCGGCTGGCTCACCGTCTCGCCCGGGTATTTCGAAGTGTTCAAGATTCCGGTGGTGCGCGGCCGCGCTTTTTCAGAGCGCGACGATGGCGCGGGCGGTCCGGTGGCGGTCATCAATCAGGCGATGGCGAAGAGGTTCTGGCCCAAGTCCGATCCGCTCAGCGACAAGATCTGGATCGGCAAGGGAGTGATGTCGGAATTGGCGGCCGAGACCCCGCGGCAGATCATCGGCATCGTAGGCGATATTCGCGGCAACGGGCTCGACAACGATCCCGGGCCGACGATGTACGTCCCCAACGCGCAGGTGCCCGACGCCCTCAACGCCCTCAATGTGCGGATCACGCCGCTGGCGTGGATCGTCCGCACGAGTGTAAGTCCCTACTCCCTTAGTGGCGCCGTCCAGGAGCAACTGCGCCAGGCGAGCGGCCTGCCTGTCTCCGACGTGCGCACCATGGACGATGTCATCTCCCGGTCCACTTCGCGACAACGTTTCAACATGCTCTTGATGACGATCTTCGGCGGCGCGGCGTTGTTGTTGGCGGCCATCGGTATCTACGGACTGATGGCGTACTCGGTGCAGCAGCGCACGCAGGAGATCGGAATCCGTCTGGCCCTGGGAGCCGAGACCGGCCACGTCCGGAAGATGGTCGTGTTCCAGGGCATGCGCCTGGCGCTGGCCGGAGTGATCATCGGCATCGCCGCCGCCTTCGGTCTCACGCGCGTTATCTCCACCTTCCTATTCGGCGTGAAGGAAAGGGACGTCGCCGTCTTCATCGCGGTGCCCGTGCTCTTGAGCATCGTATCGCTGATCGCCGTCTGGCTCCCGGCCCGCCGTGCCACTCTCATCGACCCGGTGATTGCTCTCCGCGCCGAATGATGTATGTTAGAGCGAGCATGAGGCTTCTCTACTCGCTCGTTCTGATGTCGTACCTGTTGCCGGCGCAGACTCCGCCACCCGGCAAATACACTGGCTCGGCGGCATGCAAGACGTGCCATCCGGCCATCTTCGAACGCTGGAGTAAGACCCGCATGGCGAACGTCGTGCTCGATCCCAAGCAGCATCCGGAGGCGATCCTGCCGGATCTCTCGAAGCCCAATCCGCTCGTCAAGTTCACCCGGGACGATATCGCGTTCACCTACGGCAGTAAATGGAAGCAGCGCTACTTCACGAAGAGAGGCGACGACTACTATCCGCTGGGCGCGCAGTGGGACGTGACGCACCAGATCTGGCGTGCCTACATGGTGGCGCCCAACACCGACTGGTGGGTGCCCTTTTATCCCGCCGATAACATGCAGCGTCCCACTGGTCCGCTTTGCGATGGCTGCCATTCGGTCAATTACAACATCCAGACCAAGACGGTCACCGAGTGGAATGTGGGTTGCGAGAAGTGCCACGGGCCCGGAGCCGCGCACGTGGCGCAGCCTTCCCAAGTGAACATCATCAATCCCGCGCGCCTCGATACCGTGCAAGCTACCAACGTTTGCATCCAGTGCCATTCCCAGGGGCAACCACTCAACAATCCGATGAACGGCAAGTATTACGACTGGCCCGTCGGCTTCCACGTGGGGATGGATCTTAAGAATTTCTGGAAACTGGAAGAGCACAAACTAGGTGAGCAGTCATTCACCCATTTCGCCGATGGCACAGCACACAAGAACCGGATGCAGGGCAATGACTTCGTACAGAGCGCGATGTACACCCACGGCGTGAGTTGCTTCAGTTGTCACGATGCGCACGGCACCGCCAACAATGCCGACTTACTCAAGCCTGCGAATGTCATGTGTCTGGAGTGTCATGGCCCGAACTCCCCCAACGGTCCGCGAGCGCCCACCATCGAGGCGCACACGCATCACCAGGCCGGAAGCGCGGGCAACGAATGCGTGGCGTGCCACATGCCGAAAATCGCGCAGGAACTCGCCGACGTGAACGTCCGCAGCCACACTTTCAAGTTCATCACGCCCGCGGATACCGAGACGTTGAAGGTGCCGAATCCATGCGCCGTCTGTCACGCCGGCAAGCCGGCCAACTGGGCCAAAGACACGCTCAAGACCTGGACCAACGTCTCGCCCTGGCGCGTGGCGAAGTGATGGACGTCAGGGCAGGGGATTGGTCTTGACGGCCTTGCGCCACTGCGCGATCGCCGCTTCGACGTCTTCCAGTTTCCTCGGAATGCTGGCCGAGATCATCTCTGGCTCGCCGTTGGTGATCACCACGTCGTCCTCGATGCGAACGCCGATGCCTTTATATTTCTCGAATGCCGGCCGCACCGCCGCGATGAACTTCTCGTTCTCCGGCGTCTTCGGCAGGTTGTCCAGCGCATCCGGCCGGATGTAAATCCCCGGCTCGATCGTGATCACGTCGCCGGGCTGTAATTCCGGGCTGCTGGGGTCGTGCACATTCAGTCCGATCCCGTGCCCGATGCCGTGAATGGACCACGTCTTCGCCTGCGCGTCGCTCTCCGGATCGACGATCAGACCCAGTTTGAATAGGCGCTCGCGGAAGACCTTGTTGGCCGCCCCCTGAATCGAATCGGCGCCGCGGGTGATTGTGTGCCCCGGCTTCGCCATCGCGAGACCGGCCTGCTGCGCGTCGTACACCAGGCGATAAATCTCGGCTTGCTCTTTGCCAAACTTGCCGTTCACCGGGATGGTGCGGGTCACGTCGACGCTGTAGCCGTCGAACTCCGCCGCGTCGTCCATCAGCAGCAACGCGCCGTCCTTCATCGTGTCTTTGTTGGTTTCGTAATGCAGCGTGGTGGCGTTGACGCCCGAGCCCACGATGCACGGGTACCCCCAGTGGGCGTTGCGCCGCAGGAACGTAAACTCGAACTGGGCCTGGATCTCGTACTCCGGTGTCCCCGGCGCCGCCACCGCGTAGGCGCGCTGGAAGGCTTCGGCCGTGATGTTGACAGCGTGCCGCAGGATATCGATTTCGCGCGCCGATTTTACCGCCCGCAGCTTGCTGAAAATCGGGGAGGCATCCGCGATCGCAATTCCGGCGCCGGACGAACCGATCTTGGCGGCGAATTCCTGCTCGCGGCTGTACTCTGGCGAGTTGGGCCGTTGCGGCAGCAGCAGAAACATCCGCGCCTGGAGACCGGCGGCGGCTTCGATGAAAGGTTTGAAATCCTCGTTAGCAGCCGGCTGCTCGCCACCGCCGCGACCGCCGCGCCCGGCCCGTCCACCACCACCGGGCGGCGCCAACGCCATCCGCAAGCGCGGGTTCAGCCCTCCCAGGAACGTGTTGAAGCGGCCAGCGTCCTGAGCCTCGGGAATGCCCGAAATCGCCCGCACCTCGGAGGGCGTGAGCATGTGGCCCGTCCACGTTTCGCGCGACGGGTTGCCGGCCGGCAGGAACAGAATCTCCCGCATCTTGCCTGTGGCGCCGGGCACCAGCACCAGTGTGCTTCCCGCCTGCGTCAGCCCGGTGAGATAGAAGAAGTCGTTCTCCTGGCGGTAGGGCCAGTCCACGTCAGCCGCGTAATTCCGCGGCTCGGCCGCAAACAGGACCAGGATGGCCTTATCGCCGATCTGTTCCATCACGGCCTTGCGCCGCGCCGTGAGATCGGCCACGCGGTCCCGCTCCCACGACGGCGGAGGCGGAGGCGCTACTTTCCAGACGCCGTTATCGGCCGCAAGAAGCGTGGAGGCAAGGAGAATCCCGCAAAGGAATCGGTGGTGCATTTTGGTGTGCCCTCTTGGATTTCTTTATTGTGGCACACGCGCCCCCGCGGCTACACCACGCGCGGAAGCCGCTTCCGGCGGTTCATCCACTCGGAGCTGGTAAACAGTTTCGGCCCCATCTGGATCATCCGCGGCAGCAGGTTGAACAGGTCGTTCGGCGTCCACTCGCCATTCTTTCTGGTCTTGTAGCCGCGGCGGTTCAATTCCTCGGAAACTTGCGAAAGGGGGCAATCCTCCACCACCATATCCAGCGCGATCACCACCATCTGTAATTCCGTCGGGCTCTCGACCAACTGGCGGCAATCGTCGGAAACCTGCAGCCCGAACGGAATCTCCTCGGTCCATTCCTCGGGTTCGAAGCCGGCCGACCCCGCATCGCGCTCCCATTCGAGCGCCACCAGTTTCCAGCCGGACGAGATCCGCTGATTGAGGTGTTCGAGCGTCGGAAGAGCAGTGAGTGGTTCGCGCAAGCGTTCTTTCTTGGCCACACGACACCTCCTGCCGGTCGAGCCAGCACGCTGGTTGCCGCGCTTAACCTTTTGCGGTGCGCGGACCTGCCACGGCGGACACTGTCCACCCGTGGGACGGCGTGTCCGCAAACGGCCAGCCGTATACTTGCCTCACCCGGCGCAGGTACAATGGCTGATTCCGGAGCCAACCGAATGGAACATTACTGCTGGGACAAGATGGAAAAGGAAGTTTTGAGCCCCACCATCGCGCGCAAAATTATTACCGGCGAGAAGGCGATGGTCTCCCAAGTCTTCCTCGCCAAGGGGGCCGTGGTGCCCGAGCATTTCCACGAGAGCGAGCAGATCACCTACATCCTCGAGGGCGCCCTCAAGTTCGAACTCGAGGGCAAAGAGATCGTGGTTGCCGCGGGCGAGGTACTGCACATTCCGTCGAATGTCCCGCACCGCGCGGTGGCGCTCGAGGATACGCTCGACCTCGACATCTTCAGCCCCATCCGCCACGACTGGCTCCGCAAGGACGACGCCTATCTCCGGAAGTAGCCCATGGATCTCGGATTGAAGGATCGGGTGGCGCTCGTTGCCGCGTCCAGCCAGGGCTTGGGCAAAGCGGTCGCCATGGGGCTCGCGCGCGAAGGCGCCAAGATGGCACTCTGCGCGCGCACGGAGGCCGCGCTAGAAGCCGCCGCTCAGGAAATCCGCCACGAAACCGGCGTCGACGTGTTCACTCGCGCGCTCGACGTCACCGCGCACGATGCGGTTCGAAGCTTCGTCGCCGGCATCGTCGAGCGGTTCGGCCGTCTCGACATCTGCGTTGCCAACGCCGGCGGTCCGCCGTCGAAGAGCTTCGCCGAAACCTCCGTCGAGGACTGGCACACCGCCGCCGAATTGAACCTGATGAGCACCGTCTACCTGGCCAAGGAGACCCTGCCCCTCATGCAAGAGCGCCGCTGGGGGCGGTTCATCGCCATCACGTCGGTGACAGTGAAGCAGCCTGTCGAAGGCCTGATTCTTTCGAACGCCGTCCGCAGCGGCGTCAGCGGCCTCATTAAGACGCTGGCCAACGAATACGCCCGCTACAACGTGCTGGTGAACAATGTCTGTCCCGGCTACACCGCCACTGCGCGCCTGGTCTCGCTTTCCGAGACGCTGGCCAAGAAGGAAGGCGTCACACGGGACGAGATCGAAGCCCGCTGGGCCCGCCAGGCGCCTCTCGGCCGCGTCGGACAGCCCGAAGAATTTGCCAACGTCGTAGTGTTCCTCGCGTCCGAGCGCGCCAGTTATGTTACGGGCGTCTCGATCGCCGTCGATGGTGGCCTGGTGAAGGGCTTGTACTGATGATGCGCAGGGTCCTGATCGTTTTTGTCCTCTCGATACCAGCCCTCCTGGCGCAGGCGATCGAGGGCAGCGTCACCAACTCCGTTACCGGGGCGCCGGTCAGCGGGGTGAAGGTCGAAATTCATGCGGCCGGTAAAACGGTCTCGGAGACCACCACCGACGCGCAGGGCGCCTTCCGAATCGACAGCGTTTCGAGCGGCGAGTACACCGCGAATTTCAACCTGCATGGATTCCAGCAGCCGCCCAGTGACGCAGCGGCGCGGAAGCCGTTTCGTCTGGTTGCGGGAGGACCCCCGGTCCGCCTCGACGCGCAGATGACGCCGATGGGGAAGGTCTCGGGGCGCGTCGTCGATGCGGACGGCGGCGCTGTCTCGAAGGCCCCGGTACAGCTCCTGAGCGGGTCCATCGGCTATGACGACACCACGAACGAGGAAGGAAAATTCTCCTTCGAACAAGTCGCACCCGGCAGCTACCGGCTATGGGCCCAAGCCCCGAAAACGCTTAAGGCGCCGCCCCTAAAAGCCGGAGAACGCATGGGCTGGCTGTCGACGTTTTTCCCTGGAGTCGCCGAAGCGAGCGCTGCTTCGAAGGTCGTTGTGCGTCCCGGCGCCGAGCTCTGGGACCAGGAGATCCGGCTCCTCACTACGCCCGTCCACCGTGTGCGCGGAGTGGTCCTTGATGCGGGCGGACGGCCTGCTCCCGCGGTCCGCGTGACACTCGGTTCGAATCTCGGCGTCTCTCTCAAGCAGGAAGATCGCGAGACCCACACGGCGTCCTCGGAAGACGGCGGCTTCGAGTTTCCTGACGTGAGCGACGGCCGCTGGCAACTGAGCGCGGAGACCGGAAAGGACGACGCGAAGCTGCGAGCGTTCACCGCCGAGACCGTTACGGGGCACGACCTGGACCACGTCCAGCTACGCCTGGCGCCGCCGTTTTCGGTACGCGGCACGGTGGTCCGCGAAGCGCCCGCAGGTTCCCAACCGCAGAAGCTGCCGATACTCGTATTGGTGTGGCCCGAGGGCGGCGGATCCACATTTCACCAGGCCACCTCCGGCCCGGATGGCAGCTTCCAGATCGAAGGAGTCTTCGCCGGCCGCTACAATATCCGGCCGATTCAGCCGGGGCCGCCGTATTATCTGGCCTCGGTCAAGCTCGGCGAGCGCGACGTGCTGCACCAGCCGGTGGATCTCGCGTCGGGCGCCCTCCCCATCACGATCGTCTACAAATCGAACGGCGGCGGCGTTCGCGGCACCGTGGAGAATTGCGGCGGCGCCACCATCATGCTGTTCCCGCAGGACCCCATCCTGCGAACTCCCGAATTCACCCGCCAGGCGAAGTGCGCGGAACACGACCGTTTTGAGATAGCCAATATCCGGCCCGGGGACTACTACGCTTTTGCGCTCGATCGCGCTCTCGGCCTGGAGGAGATGTTCTTCGGCTTCACCCTCGACCAGGGCCTGATCAACCAGGCAGTGAAAATCGAGATCCGCCCCGGCGAGTTTACCAGCGCCGATCTCAAGGTCACCGTTCGACCGTGAGCCGGCGCGCGGAGGAATCTATGATCTACGCTTTGGTAATCGGTATCCTCTCTTGTCTCCCGGCGATGGCGGTCGACCGGCCTGGCACCACCTTCAAGATCTTCCAATTTCCCGCCAACATGATTCCGCGCGTCGACGGCAATGCGGACGACTGGAAAATGGTTCCCGACGACTACACCATCGGCATGGACCAGTTGACGGACGATACCAACAAGGATCGCAAGCCGGATCCGAAGGACCTGGATGTGAAGGTGAAGGTCGGCTGGGTGAAGGGTCTCAACCGGCTGTACTTCCTGTATGAGGCGTACGACAACTACTGGGATTTCTCCAAGCCGGGCCTGCACAATGACATTTTCGAATTGGTGGTGGACGGCGATCTCTCGGGCGGGCCGCTCATCGAGAGGTTCCAACCGGCCAAGGAGCTGAGCGAGCGCGATGCGCATTTTTCCATGCACGGCGTACACGCGCAGAACTATCACATCATGACTCCCGCCCTCGGCAAGGACTGGGCGCTGGCGTGGGGCTGCAACTCTTATGTGAAGAATCTGCCCTACGCCAATGCGGCTTACGCTTACAATTTCAAACCGGGAGAGCCGGGAAAGCTGGTGCTGGAATTCTGGATTACGCCGTTCGACTACGCCGGCTGCGAAGGGCCGCAGCGCGCCGTGGAGTCGGTGTTGACGGAGGACAAGCTGATTGGTATGGCTTGGGCGGTGCTCGATTACGACAATATGGCGAGTGAGTCGCACGCCTTCTGGAATCTCTCGCACCAGCACACGATGTACGGGAAGGCCGATGAGTTGGTGGCCTTCCGGTTGATGCCGATGGAGCCGCAGTTCCGGAGATTCGACGCCAACTGGTCGTTTCAGGTGATCGATATGGCGCGCCGGCGCGTGGCGTTTCGCGACGAAACTACGGGAAAGGCGACGTCCTGGAAGTGGAGCTTCGGCGATGGTGCAAGTTCTGTGGAGCAGAATCCGATCCACCAATACCCACGCGGCGGCGATTATACCGTGGTGCTCGAAGTCGAGGGCCCCGACGGAAAATCGCAGCGCGAAAAAATCTGGGACGTGGCGGTGAAGTAGCGTCTGCGACTTCTGCGGGACAATAAAAGGAACATGAAGAGTTGGCGCATCTCCCTCATCCTGGCTTTGGCTTCAGCGTGTTTCGCACAGAGCCGCGACGCGGATTTCTACAAGCTGGCAGACCGGTATTTCGACGAGGCCGTGTTCCCGTTCGATCCGGCCCAGGGAACGGCGGCCGGCTTCCATCAGTACGACCAGCAGCTTCCATCCTTGTCGAAGGCGCAGGTGCAGGCGCAGATTGCAGTGCTGAAGAAGTACGAGACCGAGGTTCAGGGCTTCGATGCCCGCGGTCTCTCAGCAGTAGCTACGGCCGACCGGGAACTGGTGCTTTCCCAGATTCTCGGGACGCTGCTGTCGCTCGAATCCATCCGTGGCTGGGAGAAGAACCCCGACAACTATTCGTCATACGCCACTAACGCGATTTTCCTGATCATGAGCCGCAGTTTCGCGCCTCCGGCGGAGCGCCTGAAATCGGCGATCGCGCGTGAAAGGCTGATCCCGCGACTGTTCCAGTCGGCGCGGGAGAACCTCAACAATCCGCCGAAGATTTTCACCGAAGTGGCGCTGGAGCAGATGCCGGGAATCGTCAGCTTCTTCCAGAATGACGTGCCGGCGGCGTTCAAAGATGTGAAAGACGCGCCCCTCATGGCCGAGTTCAAGAAGACGAACCAGGGCGTGATCGACGCGCTCAACGCGTATCAGAAGTTTCTGAAAGACGACCTGCTGCCGCGCTCTAGGGGCGACTTCCGCATCGGCGCCGAAAACTATCGCAAGAAACTGCTGTACGACGAGATGGTGGATACGCCACTCGACCGCCTGCTGCAGATCGCCTACGACGACCTGCACCGCAACCAGGCCGAGTTCAAGCGCGTGGCGGCGCTGATCGATTCCAAGCGGCCGCCGCAGCAAATCCTGGAGGAACTGGAGAAGGACCATCCGGCCAGTAACAAACTGCTTGAGACGGTGCGGGGCACGCTGGGCGGGCTGAGGGAGTTCATCGACCAGCACCATATCATCACGATTCCGTCGCAGGTGCCGCCGATCGTGCAGGAGACGCCGCCGTTCATGCGCGCGCTGACCACGGCGTCGATGGACACGCCGGGGCCGTTCGAGAAGGTGGCGAAGGAAGCGTTCTTCAACGTCACGCTGCCGGAGGCGAAGTGGACGGCGAAGCAGACCGAGGAGTACCTCGAGGGGTTCAATCGCGGCACCATTATCAGCACGGCGGTGCACGAGGTTTATTCGGGCCACTACACGCAATTTCTGTGGGTCGGGAACGCGCCCAGCAAAGTGCGGAAGCTGATCGGGGCCGGCACCAATGCCGAGGGTTGGGCGCATTACAGCGAGCAGATGATGCTGGACGAGGGCTACGGCAGCGGCGATCTCAGGCTGCGCATCGGACAGTTGCAGGATGCGCTGCTGCGCAACGCGCGGTTCATCGCGGGGATCCAGATGCACACCGGGAAGATGACTATGGAGCAGGCACTGGAATTCTTCGTGAAGGAGGGGTACCAGGTGAAGCCCGTGGCGGAGAAAGAGGCGAAGCGCGGGACTTCGGACCCGACTTACCTGGTTTACACGCTGGGGAAACTGCAGATTCTCAAGTTACGAGAAGATTACAAAAAGATGAAAGGCTCGAAATACTCGCTGCAGGACTTTCACGATTCATTTATGCGCCAGGGGTTCCCGCCCATCAAGATTGTAAGGCGGGCGCTGCTGGGTGATGGTTCGCCGGTGCTGTAAGTTACTAACCACCGAAAGCCAACACCATCGCGTAGGCCAGCAAGATGCCGATCGCCGTGCCGGCCAGCACGTCGCTCAGGAAATGCATTCCGAGCATGATCCGTGAGGCGGCGATACTTACCGCACAGAAGAACAGGCCGATCGCCAACTCGGGATAGAAGCGGCTCAAGGTAAGCGAAACGGAGAACGCGGTGATGGTGTGGCCGGAGGGAAACGAGAACTGGTCGGGCGGCAGCAGCCTGGCCCAACAGTGCGGTTCGATGGTGCAAGGGCGCTTGCGGCCGGTGATCTTCTTGATGCGCAGGAAGATCAGGATGCCACACGCAGCCGCCGAGGCAGCGGCGCCGACGGCGCGAAAACGCTGGTCCCCGCCGAATAGCAGCACCATCAGGCCCATGGCGTACCAGAGCCAGCCATCCCCGCCGCGCGTGGCACACAGCATCCAGATCCGAATCCATCGCGGCGCCGGCCAGCGGTTGATGCTGCGCATCAGCCGATGATCGCGATGGGCGATGAAGGTCAGCACCTGATTCATGGCAGCCCGATTGCATCGTAGCCTCCCTACGGCTACAGATCGATGACGGCTGCGGAAAACATAAGTTAACGGCTATGTTCGTGTCACAATCGGTACAGTGAAACGGCTGGACCTCATCTACTTCGACGCCGGCGGCGGGCATCGTGCGGCGGCCAACGCGCTGAAGCAGGTCATAGAGCAGCAGGGGCGGCCATTTGAGGTCCGTCTCGTCAACTTGCAGGAGGTGCTCGATTCGATCGACGTCTTCCGCAAGCTCACGGGGCGGCGGCTACAGGACGTCTACAACCTGATGCTCAAGAAAGGGTGGACGCTCGGGTCGCCGCAACTGACGGCGGGAATGCACCTGGTCATCCGGTTGTTCCATCCGCAACAGGTTCGCGTGCTCGAGCGCTTCTGGAGCGCGGAGCGGCCGGACATAGTGGTCTCGCTGGTGCCGAATCTGAACCGCGCATTGCGCGATAGCCTGGCGCGAGCACTGCCGGGCGTTCCGCTGGTGACGATCCTCACTGACATCGCCGATTATCCACCGCACTTCTGGATCGAGAGGCAGGAGCAGTTTCTGATCTGCGGATCGGACAAAGCCGTGGAGCAGGCGCTGGCAATGGGGCACGCGAGGGAGAAAGTGTTTCGCACGTCCGGCATGATCCTCAATCCGCGCTTTTACGAAATCCCGCCGCTCACGGCGCAGGAGCGGGCAGAGAGGCGCGCGCGGTTGGCGTTCGACGAGAGACCGATCGGACTGGTGCTGTTCGGCGGACAGGGCGCCGCGGTGATGCTCGAAATTGCGCGGAGTCTTCCGGATCGTCCGCTGCTGATGATCTGCGGGAAGAATGACAAGCTGGCGGCGCGGTTGCGCGCGCTGCCGCACCGCGCGCAGATGTTTGTCGAGGGTTTTACGCAGGAGGTGCCATACTACATGCAGTTGGCGGATTACTTCATTGGCAAGCCCGGACCGGGTAGCTTGAGCGAAGCGGTTGCGATGCATCTGCCCGCGATCGTAGAGCGGAACGCCTGGACGCTGCCGCAGGAACGCTATAACGCGGACTGGCTTCGGGAGCAGGGGATTGGCGTCGTGCTGCCGAACTTCCGAGGGATCGCGCGCGCAGTGGACGACTTACTCGATCCCGCACCTTATGCGCGCTTTCGCTCGGCTACGGAGCGGATCGAGAATCGTGCAGTCTTCGAGATACCGGAGATTCTGGAAAGAATTAGTAAGTAGGAATAGGTCCGCTAAGTAGACACAGCCGTATTCTTGCCGCGGCGCTGGAGCGTGTAGGGGCGGTTGGGTTCAGGCGTCGGGCGCTGTAACTCGCCGACCCAGGCCATCATCAGCAAAGCGAACACGGCCACTAGGCTGACAATCATGCCGATGGTGAAATAGTTCGACTGGAACCGGAACTCCACGTCGCCCTCACCCGCGGGCACCACCACGCCCATCAGCGCATGATCGACACGCAGTACAGGCAACTCAGCGCGGCCGAGTGTCGCGTGCCAGCCGGGGAACCAGGCGACGCTCAGTTTCAGCAGGCTGGGACTGGCCGCCTGGAAGTGCACGCGGTACGAGTCCTCATCGAACGAGACCACGAAAGCAGTGGCCAACTGGTCCTGCCGGACGGGCGCGTGACCACCAAGAATCACGCTTTGCGCGGAGGGATCGAGCGTCTCCAGCGCGTGGAGAGACTCGGCAGGGCTGGCCACGTCCGCCACCGAGTGCGGAAAGTAGGCGCGCGGGAGCATGGTAGGATTGACTTCGATCAGGCCGGTTTTCGGGTCCAGTTGACGGGACACGTTCAGGCCGTCGCGAAGTTTGGGGTTGCGGCGTGCAGCGACGTTGTATTCCGCATAGGTGCCGGATTGCAGGCCCAGATACCCATAGGTCGTCTCGAATCGCAGGTCGAGCGGATGCAGCATGGGGCCGAGGCCGGAAAGTTGACCGGGGCCGTAAAAGCGAGTCAAGGGGAGCTGCGGGGCAGCCACGGCGTAGCGGGCGGTGCCTTCCCGCTGACCGTACAACTCTTCGTAATCGTTGTGCGCGAAGGCCAGCGGGTTAAGCAACGAGTTACACACCCAGAGATCGACGAAGAAGACGGCTGCGAGCACTAGAGAGAGATAACGAATCGGCCAGCGGTCCATGACCCAGTCGGCTCCAGCGGCTGCCAGGATGGCGAGTGCGAACGACACCAGGAACCAGTCGAGGATCGGCGGGCCGAACCGGTTTCCACCCGGCAGGTGGGTTGTGAGCCAGTACAGGCCGCCATACTTTCCGCAGGCGTACCACAAAGCGGGAACCAGCAGGAACAGCGCGGCATACCGCATCCGGCTTTTCCATAATCCTATTGCCGCGAGCGGAAGCAAAAGAAAACCGGAATAGAAATAGTGCTGGAGAACTTGTCCCTGGTCCTTTTGCGAGAAGGTGCCCATCCAATTTGGATACAGGTATGTGAGCAACGGTTTGGGCTCGAGCGCTCCGGCCGAATAGTCGGGTGGGGACCCGGCGCGAGCCGTCAGCTCGAGATGGGGCAGGCCCTGAATGGCATAGACGGCGAGTGCGCCGAGCAGCATTCCCACGACGAGAACGATCGGCCGGCCCAGCCCCTGGTGCTTCTGGAGCGCTGTGGCCGCCGCATAGAGCGCCACACCGGCAAACGCAAAGATGGCGCCCTGCACATGGCCCGTCAGGAAAATGATGCCGCCCACGAGTCCGCCCAGCGCGGTGAAGCGCAGCGGCAGTTCCTCCGACGCGCGGCGATAAGCCAGCAGCAGCCATGGGAACCACGCGGCCGCCTGGAACACGACGAGATGAGAACTCTGCGCGGCGAAGAACCCGGAGAGCGCGTAGGCAAAGGCGCCCAGAATTGCCGCCTCGCGGCGCGTCACTACGCGTGCGAGGAAGAAGTATGCGCCCAGGCACGCCACAAACGCGTTGAGCGCCAGCTCGAATTCAATCGATCGCGGCGTGATCCCGGCGATGAAGAACGGCCAGTTCAAGGGATACCAGGCACCGGTTTCGGGATTCGCCAGCAGCGGGTATCCGGAGAACAGGTAGGGTGTCCAAAAAGGTAGCCGGCCGGATGAGAGCCGGTCGGAGAAATATTTTTGCAGCGGGTAGTGTACATCTGCCGCGTCCCACTGAATACTGGCGTTGGATGAGATGAGCGGAATCGCATAGAACGCCGCCACCGAAGCCAGGAGGATTAAGGGAACGGCCAGGAAAGCGAACTTCCGCCACGCTGCTGCCAGTGCGGCGGCAAGGGCATCGCTGGTGCTCGGCGGTTCCACGGGACCTCCCATCATGAATATACCGGTTGCTTTTTTGGCTTGCGCCGGACCAGGCGGGCGCGCTTTCCGGTGATGCGGTGGTGGTGCTTGATCCACGCCAGGATCAGCAGGCAGCAAAGGGATAGGATGCTGATGACGGCGCCCACGGCGAAGTAATTCGGCCGGAAGCGAAACTCGACAACGCCCTCTCCCATCGGCACCACCACTCCCATCAAAGCGTGGTCAACGTGCAGCACCGGTAGCTCGCGGCCGGCCATTCGAGCGTGCCAACCTGGAAACCACGCAACGGAAAGTTTGAGCAGGCTGGGAGTGGCCGTCTGATAGTGAATCCGGTACGACTGCTCATCGTTCGAGACCACGAACGGCTTGGCCGCCGGGTCCTGGCGAATGGCTTCATGCGGCGCGAGCACGATGGAACGGACTCCGGGGTTGAGCGAATCCAGTGCGCGGAGGGACTCCTCGGTGCTCTCCACGTCAACCACGGCTGGCGGAAAGTAAGCGCGGGGTAGCAGATCCGCCTCGACGTCGATGGTACCGGTCGTGGTGTTCACGAAGCGGGCCACGTTGAGCCCGCCGCGCAGCTTGGGATTCCGCCGGATAGCCTCGCGGTATTCGTGATAGGCGTTCGGTTCGAGAACCAGGTAGCCGTAAGTGGTCTCGAACTTCATGTCGAGCGGATGCAACATGGGTCCCAATCCCGGAAGGAAGCCGGGAGCTTCGAAGCGTGTGAGCGGAAACTGCGGTCTCACGATCGAGCGGAGGGCGGCGCGCTCGCGTAGCCCGTATAAGTCTTCGTAACTCTGGTGAGCATAGGCCAGAGGGTTCCGATAGGAGTTGAAGTACCACAAGTCGGCGAACATGATCGCGACTAATAGTGCCGCGGCATAGGGGCGGCGCCACCGTTCGAATAACCAGGCAGCGCCCGATGCCGCGAGCAGCGCCAGTCCCAAGCCGGCGACGAACCAGCCGGCTACCGGCGGTCCGAGTGTCTGCAGGCCGGGAACGATCGCGCCCGCAAAATAGAGCCCGCCGTGAGGGCCGAACAGGTACCACACGATCGGCACGATCAGGAACACTGCGGTAAGACGGAAGCGGGCGTACCTGACTCCGATGAAAACCAGAGGCAGCAGCAGCAGGCCGGCATAGTAATAATGTTCCGTGATGTGTCCCTGGTCCTGACTCGAAATTGTCCCCATGGCGTTGGGATAGATCAGAGTCAGGAGCGACTTCGGGAGCAGACTGCCGGCGGAATAGCTGGGCGCGGCGACGGATTGGTGCGTGAGTTCAAGTGCCGGCAAGGCCTGTACCGCCGAGAGAGCCAGCGCGCCAGCCAGCATCCCGGTCACGACGCCCAGAATCCTGCCGCGGCGTTTGGGGTCGCGGCGCATGTCGGCCAGCGCGAAAAGTCCCAGGCCGATGAACCCGAAGATGGCGCCCTGGATGTGTCCCGTCAGATACATGATGCCGCCTGCGATGGCGCCGAAGCACGCATAGCGCATAGCGGAGGATTCGATGGCGCGCCGGTACGCCAGCAGCAGCCACGGGAAACAGGCGGCCGCGCCGAACAGTCCGATGTGGGCGCTATGGCTGGCGAAAAAACCGGAGAGTCCATAGGTCAGCGCACCAAGTAGCGCGGCGGCGCGCGGAATCTCGAGGCGGCGAAATAGAAAGTATACGCCGAGGCACGCCAGAAAGGCGTTCAGCGCGATCTCGTACTGAATCGAGCGCGGTGTGATGCCGGCCACCAGAAAGGGCCAGTTCATCGGGTACCACGCGCCGACTTTGGGATTCGCCAGCAGCGGGTAACCGGAGAAAAGGTAGGGCGTCCAGAATGGCAAGTGGCCAGCGAGGATGCGATCCGAGACGTACTTCTGCAGCGGATAGTGTACGTCCGCCGCGTCCCACTGGATGCTGGCCGATGGTGAAGTCATCGGTGTCCAGTAGAAAATGGCTACGAAAACGGCCAGCACTGCGGGCGCGACCGCGCCGCCGAACCTGCGCCGGTTGGGCCCCCTCGGCGCCGTTGCCTCCGCTCTCGGGGTGTGCTCTTCCATCCGTGTTTCCCGATAGTAGCATGTGACATTTCGAAGCGCGGCGCGGTCCGGTTACATCCCTTATCCCGGCTGCGCCGCAATTTATGCATTGTCAGGAGGGACTAAGATTCCCCCCAAACGATTGAGAATTCTGACATACTGGGTTCAAATTATTGGGACCGCATGGCCAAGGACGTAATCCTAGCAGCGGATTTGGGGGGTGATCTTCTCTCCCTGGAGGAACTGAGCGCCATTCCAGATTTCGCGGGGATCCGCAAGGAAATCTGGGAGAAGTTCCCCGGAGCGATCGCGCGCAAGCAGTTCTCGCCGGGGCAGACGCTCATGCGGGAAGGCGAGAACGGCACTACCGCATTCTATATTCTTTCGGGCGAAATCGAACTCTTCCTCAAGAACCCCGTGTCGCATGTCGAGAGCCGCCGACAGGGCGCCGGCGGGATATTTAGCGGCCTGCACAAGATCACCAACTACATTCGCGGGACGCCGGCGGTACGCCAGGACGCGCCGGAGCGGACGCACATCCCGATCGACGGGCCGGTGGATCTGCCGCTCGATAATCCCATCGCGACCGTTTACGCGGGCGACCTGATCGGCGAGCTGGCGGCGCTTGCGGCACTAAAACAGGAGCGGCTCAAGCGGCCCAAATTCTATCCGCGGTCGGCCACGGCGCGCGCGCGCACGGACGTGGTCGTTCTCGAGATGCTCCCCAACATCCTGAACAACGTCCTCTACAACGCAGCGGCGTTCAAGGAAAAGCTGAATCGGAATTACCGCAGCCGGGCGCTCGATACGCACTTGCGGTCGGTGCCGATCTTCCGCAATCTGAGCAGCGAGTTTCGGGACTATCTGAGGGAGCGGGTGGAACTGGTGGACGCGGCGCCGGGGCAGGTAATCTGCCGCCAGGGCGAAATCGCGGATTCGTTCTACCTCATCCGCATGGGATTTGTGAAAGTGTCGCAGATTTTCCCGGGCGGTGAGCTCGTCCTCACCTACCTTTCGCGCGGGTCGTACTTCGGCGAGATGGGATTGCTGCCGCCGATATTCCGCGTGCGTGCCCGGGGATTGAAGCCGGAACACACGGTGGAAGTCGCCGTGTCCTCGGACGAAGTTAAGCTAGGGCGCGCCCCGGGCGAAGGCATGGCCCTCCCGTGGGACGAATACATTTCACGCGAACACGCCGCTATGCGCGTGGAGGGCAAACAACTGCGCGTGGCGCGTCTCGCGAGCGGGAAAAATCCGATCACGTACCGCATGCACTCCATGGACTCCGCGCTGGTATCGCCCGGCGAAACTTTCGTGATCGGGGAGACGACATTCGAAGTAATCGAAGATCCGCTGCAGGCCGGGAAGCGCACCGCGACGTGTACGGCGGTGGATTTCGCGCAGTTAGTGCGCATCAAGGCGGAAGACTTCGCGCTCATGCTGAAACAGTTTCCCGACGTGGAGGCGGGAATCACGGAAGTGGCGCGCGCGCGGCGCCAGATGGATATGGATCTGCTCGGGCGCGTGCAGCAGGCCTCGCTGGCGAGCTTCCTCGAGCAGGAGTTAATGCAGGGGCAGAATCTGCTGCTGCTCGATCTGGACAAATGCACGCGCTGCGACGAATGCGTGAAGGCGTGCATCGCCACGCACAACGATGGCGTCACGCGGCTGGTGCGCGACGGCTTGCGATTCGAGAATTACCTGGTAGCGACGAGCTGCCGCGCGTGCATGGACCCGCTGTGCATGACGCGCTGTCCGGTGGGGTCGATCCGGCGCAAGGACACGCTCGACATTGTGATCGAGGACTGGTGCATCGGCTGCGGCAACTGCGCCACCGATTGTCCGTACGGAAACATCAACGTCGTCGAGCTGGTGCCGGGGAAGAAGCAGAAGGCCGAACCGCGCCCCAAAGCGGTGGTCTGCGATCTCTGCGCGGAGTTTCCGGAGCCCAACTGCGTCCGCGCCTGTCCGCACGATGCGGCCATTCGCGTGGAGCCGAAATCGTTCTTCGCGCGCGATCTGGCAGGCGTGCGGCTGGTGGTGCCGACAACCGCGCCGGCGCCTTTGCAGATGGCTGAGGGCGAGGCGCCGGAGAGTATCGAGACGCGCATCTACTCGAATGTGGGCGAGTTGCTCGACATGCTGCCGCGTCTGAAGGTGATCTCCGGGCCGCGCGCGGGTTCCTTCCTGCAGCTTCGATATCCTTCGACCAGCTTCGGCCGCGGCGCGGATAACGATTACCGCTTTGCCGAGGATACGCTGATGTCGCGCGCCCAAGCCACGATCGTCTGCGAGGGCAGCCGGTTCCTGCTGCGCGACCTGCATTCCACCAACGGCACGCTGGTGAACGGCAACGCGGTGACGGAGATCGATCTGCATCCGGGCGATGTGATCGAGATGGGCGAAATGCAGTTGGAGTTCCTGGGAGGCCAGGCTCAATGATCCTGGACCGCGGGCAAACTCGCTGGGCTGTCGGGACGGCTGTGGGCGCGCTCGTGACCCTGGCCGCCTACATTTCTTATGCGACCTTGTCGCCCAACGGCGCGCGTGGCGGATCGGTGATGGGACTTTTGTTCGCCTCGCTAGGAACCGGCGTCATCGTCTTCGAATGCATCCTGGGCCTGCGAAAACGGTATCCGGCATCGCCGCTGGGCCGCATGAAGACATGGATGCGCGCCCATGTCTGGCTGGGGCTGCTGAGCTTTGCGTTGATCCTGATGCATTCCGGTTTCCGTTGGGGACACGGCCTGGCGGGCCTGCTCATGTGGATGTTTGCAGTGATCGTGGTGAGCGGGATCTTCGGCGTCGCGCTGCAAAATTACATCCCGCGCCGCATGACCGAACTGGTAGGCCGCGAGACCATCTTCGAACAGATCCCCACAGTAATCCGAGTACTGCGATCGGAAGCCGACGAGCGCGTGGAGTTCGTGACGGCCGACCTGGGCCTGGAAGATGAAGAGGAAGAGTTCGTGCGTGCCGGGGGCGTGAAGCAGTATTTCGATCCGGCGCAGAAGAAGAGCGCGGCCGAAAAGGTGCAGGCCGTGGTCGAGAAACGCAAGACCTCGCCGCAAATCGAAGTCGAAGAAGGGGCGCGGGCGGCGCTCCGGGCGCACTACCTGCAGGAGATCCGGCCGTTTTTGACGGACAAGCCGGCAGCAGCGTCGCGCAAGCTGTTGGGCGGGCGTGAGCTGGTGGCCGCATATTTTGGCCATTTGCGGACCATCATGCCCGTGGCCGCGCACGACGTGCTGCGCGATCTGGAAGAGATATCGGAGGAGCGCCGGCAGTTGCTCGTGCAGCGCCGTCTGCACCTTTGGCTGCACACGTGGCTGTTCGCGCACGTGCCGCTATCCTTCGCATTCCTGGTGCTGATCGCGGTGCACGCGGTGCTTTCGCTGAGATACTGACATGTCTAAAGAAGACAAGCCGCTCGAGTATCAGCGAAGAATACGCGACACCAAGGGAATCGCGCAGCGGCTGGATCTGAACTATCTCAAGCGGCCGGCGCTGATGGCGCTGTTGCGCCGCCGGATGACGTGGGTGGTGGTCGCGCTCGCGGCGCTCGCCTGCGTACCGCTGGTGATGGGAGTGGGCAGCAGCCGGCGCGTGGTGGCGAACGGTCCGCTGTCGGAGGCGCACGCTATCTACGAAGACCGTTGCGAGGTGTGTCACACGGCGGCATTCGGCGGCACTCCCGACGCGGCCTGCCAGAAGTGCCACGATGGGGCGCCGCATCCCGCGAAATCCATCGACCACGCGCGGTTGAACGCCGCTCCGTCCTGTGCCCAGTGCCACATGGAGCATCGCGGGAAACAGATGCTGAGCCAAGTGGCGGATGGCAACTGTACCGCGTGCCACTCGGACCTGACGGCGCATGCCGCGGGCGTGACCATGAAGGCTACCCGCATCACCGAGTTTCGCGCAGGCAGCCACCCCGAGTTTTCGGCGGGGGCGATGAAGGACCTGCGTCCACTGCGGCTCAATCACGCCATCCACCTTCCGAAGGAGTCGAAGACGATTCGCGGCAGGAAGCTGACCATGCGCTGCGGGGACTGTCACGTGACCGACCGCAGTTCACCCACTGGGGCGATCCTGCCAGTGACATTCGAGCAGAACTGCAAATCGTGCCACGCGCGCGAACTGGAATTCGACGTCAACCACGTGCTGGGGCCGAGTACACAGCCGGCGCCGCACACGAGGGACGCCCGGACGATTCACGAGTTCGTGGTTGCCGCCTACCAGGACGCCCTCACGGCGAACCCGGCGCTGGTTCGGCGGCCGGTGGGAAACGACGTTGCGCCGCAGGCGAACGCGGCGGCGTGGCTCGATCGCATGGTGATGGATTCTGAAAACTACCTGTTCAACAGGAAGTGTCTCTATTGCCATGAAGGCGCCTCGAATGGCGTAGTGAAAAAGCTGGACCCGGTGGCGGGACGCTACCCGGACGCGCAGCCATGGTTGCCGCGCGGCGAGTTCAGCCATCGTGCGCACCGCGCCGTGGAGTGCGATTCGTGCCATGCTGCGGCGCGCACCAGCCGGAAGACGGAAGACGTCCTCATTCCCGCGATGAAAAGCTGCCTGCCGTGCCACGGCGAAAGCCGCGCCGGACTTGACCGTTGCTCGATGTGCCACCTCTACCACAACCGTAGCCTGGAAAGGGATTTTCGCGGAGCAGGGGGCGCCCTGTGAAGTGGTGGGGCGGCACCGACCAGGGCCGCAAGCGAAGCAACAACGAAGATGCGTGGCTAGTCGAGGAGACTCTGCATGCCGCCATCCTGGCCGACGGCATGGGCGGCGAAGAGTGCGGCGAAGTCGGATCCGCGCTGACCGTCGAGACCGTTACCCAGTATCTGCGCGCACCAGAGAACGGCCTGAACCCCGAAGAATTGGCAAAGGAGGCCATCCGCGCCGCCAATCGCCGCGTACTCGAAACGGCGAAGCAACGGACCGAGTGCCAGGGCATGGGATCGACAATCGTGATGGCGCTCTGGCAACTGCCCGAAGTGGTCATCGCCAATGTCGGCGACAGCCGCGCGTATCTGTATCGAGCGGGCGAATTGCGCCAGCTTTCCTACGACCAGAACTTCGCCAACGAACTGCGCACCAAGCTCGGGTTCAGCGAGGAACGCGTGCGCCTGATGCCCAACCGCAACGTGCTCACGATGGCGGTGGGGACTTTCGAGCACGTGCTGGTGCGCACGCATGTGGAGCGGATCGCGCCCGGCGATCAGATACTTCTCTGCTCGGATGGATTGCACGGCCCGGTGGACCACCACACTATCGCGGAGATTTTGGGCGAGCCGTGCACGCTCCAGCAGAAGGTGGAGCAGCTCATCGATCGCGCCAACGAGGCCGGTGGTCCGGACAATGTAACGGCCGTGCTGCTCGAATACGGGGGCGGGAATCATGGATAAGATCGGGCCTTACCAGATTCTCGAAACCGTCCACCGCGGGCCGCAGCCGCTCTATCGCGCGAAAGGTCCGGATGGCCGGGAAGTGGCGATCAAGGCTGTTGCCGCCGCGGGCCTTTCGCCCGAGGCGCGCGAGCGATTCCTGCGCGAGGCCGAGACGTGCCGCAAGCTCGACCATCCCAATCTCGTCAGAGTGTTCGATGCGGGCGAGGCCGACGGCATGCTCTACCAGGCGATGGAACTGCTGCTGGGTGCGGACCTCGGCAAAGTAATGGCTGAGGGACGGCAGTTCACGTGGGAAGGAAAGCTCTCGATCATGGAGCAGGTGTGCGACGGCCTGCAGCATGCGCACGAGATGCACTTGGTGCACCGCGACATCAAGCCGGCCAACCTGTTCCTGGAGAATTCGGGCCAGATCCGCGTGCTGGATTTTGGCATGGTGCGGGTAGCGGAGTCGGAGCTGACGCGCGTGGGATCGTCGCTGGGAACGTTGAACTACATGTCGCCGGAGCAGATTCGCGGCGAGCGATGCACGGCGGCGTCGGACGTATTTTCAGTGGGGATCGTATTCTATCAACTGGCGACGGGGCGGCATCCGTTTTCGAGGCGCGACCGTAGCCTGCCGCAGGTGGTGAGCGCGATTGTGTTCGAGGAGCCTCCCAAGCTGAGCGATTTGGCGCCCGACGCTCCCGAAGGCCTCGAGTTTATCCTGCACAAGGCGCTCGAAAAGGACCCGGCCAAGAGGCTGCGAAATGCGGGCGATCTGAAACAGGCGCTGTCGCTGTGCCGGGTGACGATGAATCTGGGGATCGGGCCGGCGCCCGCGCCGGTGGCGTCCTCGGCCAAGCCAGCGGGCGGCGGCGGAATGGCGGTCGCGCAGGACGGCGAAAAAACGCGCGTGATGCAACGGCCGGGCGCGCCTCCGCCGCCGGTGGATGACGAAAAAACGCGCGTGATGCAGCGGGCTGCGCCTTCCATGCCGGCCGCGGTGCCGCCTCCACCGGCCGCGCCGCGGCCGCCCGTGCCGATCAAGTCCAAGCCGGCGCCGCTTTCGAACCAGAGGGCGCTGCAGCTTCGATACTGTCCGGCTTGTACGGTGGAGAATCCGATGAGCGTGTCTTTTTGCCGCAACTGCGGGACTCCCTTAGCGGTCCCGGAGAATGCTCCGGCGGAGTCACGCATGCAGTGGGGATTGTATGCCGCGATGGCGGTGGCGTTGCTGTTGGCGTTGGCGCTGGTCGTGGTGCTGTTGACGAAGTGATGGCCATATGAAGCCGATTCTGATGATGGCGGCAGTCGCGTGGGCGTGCCTGGCCCAGCCGGCGCCGCAACCTTATATAGGGGCGGGCGGCTGTGCCTCGTCCAACTGCCACGGCGGCACCACGCCGCTAGCCGAATCCGAAAGCCGGATTCTGGGCAACGAGTACGCCACGTGGTCGGTCGCCGACAAACATTCGCGCGCGTACCAGGTTCTGCAGGAGCCGCGCGGTAAGCGGATGGCGGAGATCCTCAAGATCGCCGACGCCACGCGCGACCGCCGGTGCGCCGTCTGCCACGTCGCCGGGTCGCCCGAAAAGTTGTGGTCCGACGGTGTGGCGTGCGAGGCGTGCCATGGACCGGCGGAGCAATGGCTGGGCCCGCACACGCGGCCGAATTCGCACGAGGCGAGCGTGCGGGCGGGGATGATCGACACGCGCAATCTGGAGGTGCGGGCCAAGACTTGTCTCGCCTGCCACCTCGGTACGGGCGACCAGGTCGTGGATCACGAGTTGATCGCTGCCGGCCACCCGGACCTGGCGTTCGAACTGGACACGTTCACCGCGGCGCAGCCGGCGCACCGTCGTGAACCGAAGCCTGCGGCCGGAAACACGCTGCCTCGCGTGCGGGCGTGGGCCGTAGGACAAAGCGTGGCTCTCGCGGAAGGGATGCGGCTGCTGGCGACACACGCCGACAAGAGCTGGCCCGAGTTTTCCGTTCTCGAATGCTACCAGTGCCATCACGACCTGCGTGCGGAGAGCTGGCGGATCGCGGCCGGGTATCCGGGGCGCAAGCCGGGATCGCTGCAATTGAATACGGCGCGCTTTGAAGTGGTGCGCGTGCTGGTTGCGAACGCCGCGCCCGACGAGAAGGCCGCGATTGACGGTGGCCTGGCTCGGCTGGCAGGGGCCGTTGGCACCAAGTTGACGGATGCTGGCGCGATCGCCGGGTCGGCTAAGGCCGTCGAGAAAACGGCGGGCGGCTTGACCGCGCGCTTTCTGAAGCAGGATTTCGACGCGGCGGCGGCTTTGCGGATGGTGCGTGCGTTGACCGCGGATATCCAACGGATTGCGGATGCCGGCGTGAACGCGGCAGAGCAGGCTACGTTGAGCCTGGACTCGCTGGGGACGGCGCTCGGCCGGCGGCAGGATGCGGTGGCGCCACTCTACGATTATCTGGAGCATCCGTCGGCGTACCGGCCGTCGGAGTTTGCGGCGTTGTTCCGAAAGGCGGCGGGTGAGTAGTGTGATCGCCAACCGCTCCCTTACGGTCGCGGCACTGTGGGGTCTCTCGTTCCCCGTACTTGCGCAGCAAGGGCAACTTCCGCGGAAAGGGCGCCAGCCGGAGCGCGTGACTCGTCCCCCGGCCGAACCCGTGCGCAAACTCCCGCGCAAGAAACCCATCCCCGTCACACCGGGTCCTGCCGAGCGGCTGCAGGCGTACATCGATGAACAACGCTCTCGTGTGCAACCACAGCCGCGCTCCGAAGACCGGCTGCGTCCGTTGCTCAAGGGCGCCGTTCTTCCCCTTCGACCTCAGCCCGCCGGGATTTCGCCGCACGCCCTTCCTAAGTTAACCAGCCGTCCGGTGCCCGTCATTTCATCCGCGGGTGTCGAAGCTACGCCCATCCGCAACCGCTGGCGCATCTTTCCATCTCCCTCCTGGCGGCGTTACGACGACCCTGCGCTCGACGCCATATATGCTACCTCCCGCTATTGGGACCCTTTTAACCGCAATACCATCAAGGCCGATTACCCGTTTCACGGACGCCGCGAATTTTTCAATTTCACCGGCACCAGCGAGACGCTATTCGAATTCCGTCGCGTGCCCGTGCCTTCGGTTGCGAGTTCCACCGATCCGGGCGAATTCGATTTCTTCGGACGCGGCGGGCAGTCGTTCACCTCGCAGAATTTCCGCCTCAGCTTCGACCTGTTCCGAGGCAGTGCGGGCTTTCGCCCTGTGGACTGGGAGTTGCGCGTCACGCCCGAGTTCAACGTCAATTACCTGCGCACGCACGAGAACGGCCTGGTGGCGATCGACGTGCGGCGAGGCACCAACCGTATCGACACCCACCTCGGCATGCAGGAGTTGTTCTTCGAAAAGCGGCTGTTCACCGAGAAGGCTCATTTCGACTTCACTTCGCTGCGCGCCGGCATCCAGCGGTTTACCAGCGATTTTCGCGGCTTTATCTTTTCCGACGAACAGCCCGGCGTGCGCCTCTTCGGCACATTTCACAACAACATTTTTCAGTACAACCTGGCGTATTTCAATTTTCTCGAGAAGGACACCAACAGCGGCCTGAACACCTGGCGCCGGCGGAACCAGTCGGTATATGCGGCCAATATGTACTGGAGCGATTTCATCGCCAAGGGTTACACGCTCAATTTCAGCCTGCTCTACAACAACGACCAGCCATCGTTCCTGATCGACAAGAACGGATTTCTGGCGCGCCCGGCGCCCATCGGGATGCCCGTGCCGCACAAGATCCGCGCCGCTTATGCAGGCATCTCGGGAGACGGGCACATCGGGCGCATCAACGTTTCGCACTCGTTCTATCAGGCGTTTGGACGCGATGATTTCAACTCCATCCCGGCGAAGAATAATCCGCAGCACATCAACGCGCAACTGGCCGCGGCGGAATTCTCCTACGAGAAGAACTGGATGACGTACAAGGCCTCCGTGTTCTACACCTCGGGTGATGGCGACATCAATGACGGCAGAGGTCACGGCTTCGACGCCATCGTGCCCAACCAGCAATTCGCCGGCGGCGGATTTCTTGGCAACCCGTCGCTGGCCGATCGCGGACTGATCAACAACGCGTTCGCGGCGGGCGGCATCAATTTCCTGAATCGCGAAGCCATCCCGCTCACCGGCACCGGGGTCCTGCTATTCGGTCTCAACAGTCTCATGCCCACCCTGCGCGCCACACTCTTCGAAGGCCAAGCCAACTTTATCAATCCCGGCATCCTGCTCTTCAACGCCGCCTTCGACGCCAAGGTCACGCCCAAGCTGCGCGGCAGCATCAACATCAATTGGGCGAAATTCAATCGCACGGAGGCTTTGGAAGCCGTGTTGTTCCAGAGCAACATCAGGCACGCCATCGGCCTCGACACCGGGATCGGCGTGCAATACCGGCCGCTGTTGAGCGACAACATCGTGGTCACGGCCGGATTCGGCGCGCTCGTGCCGGGCGGCGGCTTCCAGGACATCTACAACGGCCAGAGGCTGTTCTCCGGTTTCGTCAACGTGAGGATGGTGTTCTGATGCGGGCGGCGCTCTTCTTCCTGATGGCCGGCGCTGCTTGGGCGCAGTGCGACTCAGCGAAGTGCCACGTCGGCATCGAGCCGATGCACATCTCGCCCGCCGTTCGCCTGGCCTGCACGGATTGCCATGGTGGTCGCGCCGACACCACCGAAAAGCTCGCGGCGCACGTGCCGCCGCGCCATCCGGAGGCGTGGCCGTCCTCCGCAAACCCGGTGCGCAGCTACACGCTTCTCAATCGCGAGAGCCCCGAGTTTGTCCGCTTCATCAACCCCGGCGACCTGCGTGTGGCCGCCGAGAGCTGCGGCGCCAAGGGCTGCCACGGCGCCATCGTCGCCAAGGTCAAGACCAGCCTGATGTCGCACGGCACGTTCCTGTGGGGTGCGGCGCTCTACAACAACGGTGCGTTTCCGCTGAAGCGCTCACTGTTCGGCGAGAGCTATGCGCGCGACGGAACATCGCAGAAACTCACGGCCGCGCCGCCGCCTTCGGCAATTGAGATCAAGTTCAAGGCGATGCTTCCCGAACTCTGGCCGTTACCGCAATTCGAGGCCACGCAGCCCGGCAACACGCTACGCGTTTTCGAGCGCGGCGACGACCGCCTGAGCAACCGCGGCTTCGGAACCCTGACGCGCACCGACCCTGTTTTCCAGGGACTGCAGCGCACTCGCCTGCTCGACCCGCTCCTCTACTTCCTCGGCACCAATGACCAGCCCGGCGACTACCGCTCGTCCGGCTGCACCGCCTGCCACGTCGTCTATGCGAACGATCGCGACCCCGCGCACTCCGGCCCGTACGCCGCGCGCGGCCACCTGGGTTTTAGTTTCACGAGCGACCCCACGATTCCCAAGAACGAAGAGGGCCACCCGATCCAGCATCGCCTCACGCGCACCATTCCCACCAGCCAGTGCGTGGTCTGCCACATGCACCCCGGCACGTCGTACGCGTTCCAATATACGGGATACATGTGGTGGGACAACGAGACCGATGGCGATGCCATGTACCCGGCGAAATCGAAGACGTGGAAGCCCGAGGCGGCGGCCGAGTCACTGGTGCGCAATCCGGAGGCGGCGTCACTGAAGGGAAACTGGTCGGACCCTCAGTTCCTTCGCAACGTGAGGGATCTCAATCCGAAGCTGAAGCAGACGCAGTTTGCGGATTTCAACGGTCACGGCTGGATCTATCGCGCCGTCTACAAACATGATCGCAAGGGTAACTGGCTCGACAAAGAGGACCGCAAGGTGGACTTCAACGACCCGCAGAAATTTCAGAAAGCCGTACACCTCAGCGATATTCATCTCGACAAAGGCATGCATTGTGTCGACTGCCACTTCGAGCAGGACAGCCACGGCAACGGCCATTTGTACGGCGAACCGCGCGCTGCGGTCGAGATCGACTGCATCGATTGCCACGGCTCCATTGCCGCACGGGCCAGCCTGCGGACATCGAATATGGCGGCGCCCGAAGGCGGCACCAATCTGGCGCTCCTGCGGACGCCGTTCGGGACGCGTCGATTCGAGTGGATCGGGGGCCGGCTGATACAGCGTTCCATGGTAGATGCCAACGTGGAATGGAATGTTTCCCAGGTGCTGGATTCGATCACGCCCGGCGCGCCCAACTATAACGAGAAGGCGCGTCTTGCCAAGACGATTCAAAAGGACGGCGCCACTTGGGGCTCGCCCGCTGGTTCCGATGCGCTAGCGCACGCCGACGCGCGCATGTCGTGCTACGCCTGTCACACTTCGTGGATGACAAGCTGCTTCGGCTGCCATCTTTCCATGAAGGCCAATGCCAACCGCCCGGCGCTGCACTGGGAAGGCGACGTCACGACGCGGAATTTCACCACCTACAATTTTCAAGTGCTGCGCGACGACGTGTTCATGCTCGGACTCGACAGCACCGCGAAGAAGGGCCGCATCGTGCCGGTGCGTTCTTCGAGCGCCGTCCTCGTCAGCTCGCAGAATGCGAACCGCGAGTGGATCTACCACCAGGAGCAAACCGTTTCGTCCGAGGGGTACAACGGCCAGGCCTTCAACCCGCACTTCCCGCACACGGTCCGCACGCGCGAAACGCGCACCTGCACCGATTGCCACGTCTCGCGCGAGAACGACAACAACGCCTGGATGGCGCAGTTGCTGCTGCAAGGCACCAACTTCGTGAACTTCCTGGGCCGCTACGCCTACGTGGGCGAGGGGCGCCACGGATTCGAAGCCGTGAGCGTCACCGAGCACGATGAGCCGCAAGCTGTGATCGGCAGCTACCTGCAAAAGCTGGCTTATCCGGAGAACTACGCGAGTTTCGAAAAGAAGCGTGAGTTGACGACGGCTTACGAGCACGCTGGAAATGTGCTTGGCCTGCAGCTTCGCGGCGAGTACCTGTACGCGGCGAAGGGGCGCGATGGCGTCCAGATCTACGATGTCGCCAACATCGACAACAAGGGTTTCGCCGAGCGCGTGGTGACCGCGCCATTTTCACCCGCCGGCCAGCGCTTCTACGTCAAGACGCAGGATGCGCGCTGGATCGCGCCGCCCACCACTCTCGCCGTCGACCCGGCTCGACAGCGCGATCCGGAGAACGAGGAGCAGCCCGCACACCCGCTGTACGCCTATCTCTACGTGGCGGACGCGCAGGAGGGGCTGATCCTGATCAACGCGGCTACGCTGCTCGACGGCGATCCGCGCAACAACTTCCTGCAGCGCGCCCTCACATTCAATCCGAATGGCGCGCTGAACGGTGCGCGCTTCGTGGTGACCGCCGGGAACTATGCGTATATCTCGTGCGACCGCGGCCTGGCGATCGTCAGCATCGAAGACCCGATGAAGCCGTCGATCGTTGCCGAAGTGCCGCTGCGCGGGGCGGGGCACTCTGCCATCCAGTTCCGTTACGCGTTCGTCTGCGACGCCGAGGGGCTGAAGACAATCGACATCACCGGCGTCAGGAAACCCGTGGTGAAAGCCGCCGTACCCATTTCCGATGCGCGCGATGTGTACCTCGCCAGAACCTATGCGTACGTAGCTGCCGGCAGCCAGGGGCTCGCGATCATCGATATCGAGCGCCCCGAGCATCCCGGTGCGCCTCGCTTCTTCAACGCCGGCGGAGCCATCAACGACGCATACGCGGTGAAGGTCGGGATGACCAATGCCAGTCTATTCGCCTATGTGGCGGACGGCAAGAACGGCCTCCGTGTGCTGCAGTTGCTCTCACCCGCGCGTTCCGAGGGCCTTTGGGGATTCAGCCCCGAGCCGCAGCCGGAACTGATCGCGACATACAAGACGAAAGGCGAAGCCATCGCCTTATCCAAGGGACTCGACCGCGACCGTGCCGTGGATGAAAGCGGCAATCAGCTTTCGGTCTTCGGCCGCCGCGGCGCACGCCCCTTCCATCTGGACGAAATGCAGAAGCTGTACCTGCGGGACGGCCGAGTCTATACGGTGACGAATACCCCGCCCGGAGGTCCGCGATGAGGTTCGCCACTCTATTACTGCTGCCCCTTGTTTTGAACGCGCAGCCCGCGCTCCGCACGGAGCTCCGCAACGGCGTAGTCCGCGCCGTCGTCCTGCATGCCGCCACCGCTGACCCCGTCACCGATGAATCTCCCGCGCAACCCGGCGAGACCCTAATCGCACAAGGCACGGGTTTCACGCCGGACCTGCAGTTGTCGATCAGCCGATCGCCAGCAGACACAGTGTTCCTCGATGACGTGACAGCGCTCTTCACTCTCCCCGCCGGCGCCGGAGGCAGCTTCGTCGAAATTTCTCTCGACGCGCGCCCCGCTGCGACCCTTCCAGTGGATGCCCCGTTCGACCCCGTGCAACTCTCCGCCGCCGACGTGCAGTCGATCGTCACCAATGCCGCGCTCGCCACCGACGGTCCGCGCCTGGCCGTTGCCGTAGCGGACCGGGCCGGTAACATCCTCGCCATCTTCCGCCGCCCGTTGGCCGCCGACGCCGATGTCGAGAAGGCGCTCTCCCTCGCGCGCACCGGCGCATTCTTCAGCAGCTTCGGGACTCCGCTCTCCTCGCGCACCGTGCGCGCCATCAGCCGCGTCAATTTTCCCGAAGGCATTCCCAACCAGCCGGCGGGCGCGCTTTTCGGCATTGAGAACACTAACCGGGGCTGTGACTTCAACGTGACGTACCTTCCCGGCCAATCGTTTCCGCGCCTCTTGAATGCCGGCGGCACGGGATTCAGCTCGGGCATCACGACCGTTCCCGGCGGCCTGCCGCTGTTTCGCGCAGGCGTGACGGTGGTGGGCGGAATCGGCGTAGCCGGCCTGGATAGCGATGATCTCAACGAGGCCGCTGCCGCCTCCGCCGCTAAGATGTCGGGCTTCTTCGTCAATCCACCGCCCGATCCCGGCGCCGTTTTTCTGGACGGATTTCGCCTGCCATTTATCGGCAACTCCGCCGCGCTACACCCTGCCACATCGCCCGGCGGCGATCTTCCGATTCCGCCCCGCAACGGCGTGCCCGCACCCGAGGGCTGGCTCGTCGGCCCGCTGGGCAGCGCGACGCTGACCTCGGAGGAAGTGCGCGCGATCGTGCAAAACGCCATCGACACCGCCAATCGCACGCGCGCCGCCATCCGCCTGCCCCTGGGTAATCGGACGAAGATGGTGATCTCGGTGTCCGACCTCGACGGCAATATCCTGGCGCTTTACCGCATGACGGATTCGACGATTTTCTCGGTCGACGTGGCGCTCACCAAGGCGCGCAACGTAGTCTACTTCTCGGGTCCCAATCGCGACCCGCGCGACCTGCCCGGCGTGCCGTCCGGGACCGCGGTAAGCAATCGCACGATTGGATTCGGCTCGCAGCTCTTCTTCCCTTCGGGCATCTGGAATTCGAAGCCGGGTCCGTTCGCCGATATGTACGCCGCGGACGTAGCGAACCCGTGCACACAGGGACATCAGCCGCCGAATCCGAATCAGTCCGGCATAGTGTTCTTCCCCGGCTCGGCGCCGCTCTACCGCAACGGCCGCATGGTGGGTGGTCTCGGAGTTTCGGGCGATGGCGTCGAACAGGATGACTATGTAACCACCGGCGGCGCGCGTGGCTACGAACCACCGGAATCGATTCGCGCCGACCGGGTCTTCATTCGGGACGTGCGCTTACCTTACGCAAAATTCCCCCGCAACCCCGAGCAGTAAAGTAGTGGAGGCCTGAGTCCGGCGCTACTGAATCGCCACCGTCACGCCGGCCTGCGTCCGATTACTCCCGACATTGATCATGATCGGAACCTCCGCGCCCGTGGGCGTGCTCAACGGGATTTCCACGTTGACCTGCATCACGCCGTTGACGATCCCGGGCGCCGAGCCGTAGTATTTTACGCTGGCGTCCATACCGCCCACGGTTGCGGTCACCGGCAGCTTCGGTACTTTCAGGCCAGAGACGACGCCGGGAGCGATCGCCCCGTCGGCGCCGCCCGGGTTCGTCTGGCCCTCACCCGTCATGTAGACCGCGATCACGGAACCCTTGGCGGCCGGTGTCGCCGCACTATTTCCCGTGATGCCATCCTGATTGAGAACTGCGGCCTGACCTGTACCTTTTTGGTTCAGAGTGCAAATGCCGGCCGCTGTGGCGGCCACGTTGTAGGTGACGGGGTTTCCGGGAACCCCCAGGTATTCCACGCGGACCGTTGTCGTGGCGCGGCCCTCCACCCCGTACGGCACCATGACGCTGGTCTGGAGTGCGGAGGCGTAAATAATGGGCGCGAGGACGCCGTCGAATAGCACGCGCGTGCTCCCGGCGATCGTGTCGACCTGCCGGCGGCGTTCAGATTTCCATACACGAGATCAGCCGGTCCGATGCCGGTTCCGAAAATGACCACGTTCTCCCCGGGCGAAACGGAGCCACCCTGGTAACTGCCGGCGTTGACGATCGCGTTCACGGTGGGCGACCCGGTTGTCGCCCCAATTGACACCGTGAGGTTCACGCTTACCGTGACCGCGGTAACTGAGTTGGGTGAAGTGATGCGGATCAGTCCGAAGAGATTGCCGGCAGTCGTGATACCCCGCGGGTCGATCGATATCGCGAGTGTGCTCGGTGTGTTGCCGCTGACTGGAGTCACCTGTAGCCAGGGTGCCGAATTCGAGGCTTCGGCGGTAAAAGGAATCGTAAACGCCGCAGAGAAGATCTGCAACGGCTGGCTCGCCGGCGCGGGCTGGCCGGTAGTGTAGTTGAAGGTGAGGGTTAGCGGCGCGGCATTGAGTGGTTGCGAGGGAAATACAGTAAGTGTGACAGGAACCGAGAGGGGAGTCACCGCGTTGTCCTTATCCGTGATATCCGTGATCGTGAGCTTGCCGGTGTACGTACCGGCTGGCAAGCTTCCGGCGTCCACAGATACCTGAAACGTTGCGGGCAGGGGCGCGCTGGCGGGAACGGGTGTCTTCAACCACGATCCATTGTCTCCTGCGGGGGTGGCGACTAACACCAGTCCGTTGGGACTTCCGGTGATTGTAAGTGGCTGCGGCTGCGGCGCCGGTGCGCCTGCGGCCTGCGTAAAAATAAGTCGTGCCGCGGAGGCGAAGACCGCGCCCGGAGTCACTGTGAGGGTGACGGGAATGGTCAGCGGGCTCCGGGTGGCAAACGGGGAGGTCCCGATCACCAGACCTTTGTATAGCCCTGGGGTGAGCCTGGAGCCATCCACCGAAACCCTGACGTCGCCGGTCGTGACACTGCCGGTGGCTCCCGAGACTGAGAGCCAGCCGAGTCCGTAGTCGTAACCAGTGGCGAAAAAGTTCAGTGCCGGGCCGTCGTTCCTGATGGTGGCGAGCTGCGGTTGTGGAATGGGACCACCGGCTGCTTGTACGAATTGCAGAGGCAGCGAGTTGGTGGAGATCGAGCCGGAAGTGACCTGTAAGACGACCTGGATGACATAGGGGCTGTCGAGAATCGTACCGCTCGGCCCGCCGGTGGCCGTCACGGTGACACTTCCGGTGTACTTTCCCGGCGCCAGGGCTGCTGTCCGAACAGTAGTCAGGGTGAGGGTTCCCGATGTGGCGGACGGCTGGGCGAGAATGCTCAACCAGTCGCCACCCGAATCGGTCTTCGGCGTACCGAAGGAAAGCATAATGAAATCACTGGTGCTGGTGAGTTGGACATCCTGGCGCTGCGATGCGCCGCTCCCAGCCGGTACCGTGAAGACGACGGGCAGTAGGGGGTTCACGGCCAGCAGACCGGTGGTGTCCACATACAGCGTGACCGGCACGACTACGGTGCCGAGAGAAGCGCCTGTCACCAGGCTCCTGACCGAAATCGAAATCTTGCTCTGGTTGGCGCCTGTAGGAACGCCTGCCGGGTCGACCGATACCTTGAGGAAGCCATCGGTAGCCCCGTTACCCTGGTCGATCGCGGTCAGCCACGGAGCGTTCGATGTCGCGGTATAGCCGAGTGGGATGCCGTTGCTTGTGAGCAGCAAGTCCTGCGGCAGTTGAGGTACCGGCCGATTGTATTGGTACACCTGGATTATGCGCAGAATGAGGCCACGCGCCGCAATTGATGTGGCGTCCTCGACCTGTTGATTGTCGTGTGCCGACTTGATCGTCGGCGTCCTCAGTTTGCCTCCTGGGCAGTCTCCTTTCTATCTCGTTGGATGGTTTGGGCCCGGTGTGCATAAGATTCTAGGCACGCCGACACTCATCCCGACAGGGCCGTCGCCACGACTGGCGCGAAGCGC
>JBGPHT010000050.1:0-47131 GCA_041484525.1 Bryobacteraceae bacterium
AGCAGCGGACCAGGTGAACATTCTCATCCGAAATCTGCACGAAGCATGAGCCGGAGTCGTGTAGGAGTTCGCGGGCGACGAGGAGGCGGTCGCGGAGGTAGCTGAGGTAGGAGTGGATGCCCAGGGCGTAGGTGTCGCGGAACGCTTTGATCATCTCCGGCTCCGCTGTCAGGTCCTCGTCCTTGCCGTCCTTGACTTCCCGCTTGTTGACGAAGGGTTGAAAGTTCGACCCGTACTTGATGCCGTAAGGCGGGTCGATGTAAACCATCTGGGCCTTGCCGGCCATCCCCTCTTTTTCGAGCAGGCTGTTCATGACAAGCAGGCTGTCGCCGGCGATCAGCCGGTTTGACCAGTTGTGCCTGTGCTTGTAGAACTCGATCGCTTCGCGGATCGGCGGGTTTTCGTCAAGCTGGCTGAAAAGCGAGCCCTGGACGAAGTCCACGCCGTTCTTCTTGCGCACGGCCTCGATAATCGAGCGCGGGTCGATGCGCTCGTGAACGTGGAGGGAGACCGTGGGGATATCGAACGAGGTGCGCTCGGCTTTCCCTGCCCACTGCAGGGCGGGATCGAGGTGGGGATCGAAGGCGTAGGTCTTCTTGCCGGCGTCGCGGTCTGTCTCCGATGTGACGAGCCCGACCGGCGGGTTGTTGGCGCGCTTTTTTTCGGCGTGAGTGTAGTGCTCGATCGGGCGTTTCCCGCCCTTGGCCGTTTTAGTTTTTGCCATCAGTACGAAGGTCCATTATCTGCTGCTGAAGCAGGCGTTTTCCATCGTTAGGCCTGCCAGCCTCTTTGTGACTGCGCCAGATTGGAAAACCCTATTATGGCAGGCTGCCCACGCTTCTTTGTGCATTCGGACCGCCTGCGGCGCATGAAGTGCGCTAAGGCAGGTCGCGGATCAGGCAGGACTATTCCGGCTTCTTCTCGTCCTTGTGGTGGCTGCGCTTGTTCGCGTGCTCGCCGTCATAGCCCAGCTTCGCCAGTTTTTCATCGAACGCTTTGATTGCGGCTTCCTTCTGGCGCAGGACTTCCTTGATGAGATCGTGGCGCTGCGTTTCGAGGGCCTTTTGCTCGGAGAGGAACTTCTCGACGGGATCGTCGGCCATGTTGATTATGATACGTCAGGCGGGAACCTGCGGGCTGCTGCGATAACGTAAGTTTCGAAAATTCCGCTCCCGGGCAGGTTGATGCGGATGCGCCCAACGAGGCGCAGCCCCCCTTCCCTTCATGCGTTTCAACCCTCCATTTTTCTCTTGAACAGGACAAGGGGTTTCTTACAGGGCGTCCCGGAGCGTGAGTCAAGGGCGGCGTAGCCGTTCATCTCGACCCTTGACCGCGCCGGCGGCCTGTATCCTGAGGGTGGAGGAAAATGGAGGGCGGTTAAACGCGGTCGTCAAAATTGTAGAATTTCAGGTGCGCCCAGGCCAGACGGGTCGGGGCGTTTTTTTTGCGTCGGCGATCCCCGGTCTGCCCCTGAAAGTTTAACCATAATCTGCAATGCCTCTCCTTGCCCCGACGTTGGCCGTACAGCGATCCGGGGTATGTTCATACCAGGCAGGTCGTCAAGACGCATGGAGCATGCCCCCCCGTTGAAAGCTGACAGGCCCTGCGCGGGATGGTGCCATCCCCTGCGCCGAAGCGGGATCGTGGCGACCCGCAGGCTTTTCGGCTTGGCAAGCGAGGGCCTTGATGATGATGGTAGCGGGCGAGGGACTTGAACCCCCATGACCTTGCGGTCGGACGATTTTGAGCCGTCTGCGTCTGCCAGTTCCGCCAGCCCGCCACAAGCGCAGTTCCGCGCTTCTTTACTTTAGCATTACGAAGCCCAGGAGCGTCATCGCTCGCGCGTCCCTACTCCTCTTGTTCGGTGGCAGGCTCGTTCTTCTTTTTGGTTTTCGGCCGCCTGATGTTGATCGCGGCGGCGTCGAGGCTGTTCTTGAGGTGGGAGGCGTAGTATTTCTCGATCATTTCGACGCTGGTGCGGCAGTTCTTCGCGATCTGATAAATGTCCGCGCCTTCCATGAGACGCAGGCAGATGTAGGTGTGCCGCAGGCTGTAGGCCGTGCGGGGCTGTCCTTCACGGTCTTTCTTGAGGCCTTCTTCGTCCAGGATGGTGTTGAAGAGTTGCCGGTGGGTCTTTGGAAAAATCATATCGGTCGGCTGCGGCTTGTTCCTCTCGACCAGCCTCTGGAAAGGCCTGACGGCCCCGCTGGTGCTCTTGCAATAGCCGGTGCCGCGTTTGCCGCGCACCTCGATCTCAAGGATGGTTTCGTTGCTGCCCTGATCATCGACGATCTTGACGTCGCGGTATTCGAGGTGGTTCGCTTCGTCCGGCCGCAGGCCGGTGTTGGCCATGAACAGGACATAGTCGTGAAGCTGTTCCGATTCCCATTTGTAGCGGGGATTTTTCGGAGCGTGAGCCCGGCGCCGGGTGGCTTCATAGAGCTGCTTGTATTCCTCCGGGGAGAACCACGCGCGGTGCGAGACCTTCCCCGACGCCCGGTAGGGTTCGGAGAGATCCGGAAGCCGGTCCAGCCATCGGTGGCGCACGGCGGCTTTGAGGGTCTGCCGCAGAACAACGATTTCCTGATGCATGGTACTCCGGGCTGGCGGCTTTCCGTGGTCCTTCACCGCTTCCTCGTGGCGATGAATGCGGTACTCCTGTATCTGGCCGGGCGTGATCTCGGACAGTCCCATGTCGCCAAAGAAGGGCAACAGATGAAGCCGGAGCCGAGTGCTGTGGCCTTCAACGTACTCGGCATTACGTTGGCCCTCGGTGATGATCTGGTATTCGCGCTCGAATTGCACAGCGGCTTCGCGGAAGGTTTTCTCGCTGGTTATTTCACCGCTGCGGGCCTTGCCGCGCAGCTCCAGATACCAGTCCTCGGCGAAGTCCTTGGCCTTGGCGAGGCCGTCTTCTTTGGTGGAAACCCGCCTGTTCTTGCCGGCGAGGTAGGTCGAACACTGCCACAGACTGCTGTTGTCGCGCCGGTAGACGTGGACTTTGCCGCCGAGGATCGTGTGTTTCTCTGGCATAATGGTCGGGCTGCGAAAAACGACCCAACTGTGTAAGGCTTGTGTAAGTATACCAGAGGTGTCAATGGTTTAGCTATCGCGCTGAAAACAGGCGTCTTGGCAAGACAGAAAAGTTTATACAGATGATTTTGAGTCCCGTGCGTCTGCCAGTTCCGCCACTCCAGCTTGCGTCAGGCGATGCTTCAGTATAACGTAGAGTTTTCGCATATCTCTACATCTGATGGCGCTGTTCAAAACCCGCAGCGCCGCCGTTTATGGCATCGATGCTCACCTGATCGATGTCGAAGTCGACATGTACCTGTCAGGCTCGGCGCGCGACTTCGTCATGGTCGGAATGCCCGATATCGCTGTGCGCGAGAGCCGCGAGCGCATCAAGTCCGCCCTCATCAACTCGGGATTCGGCTACCCCAACAAGGCCGTCACCATCAACCTCGCTCCGGCCAACGTGCGCAAGGAGGGTGCGGGATTCGATCTGCCGATGGCGATCGGCATCCTGGGAGCGATGGGCGCGGTAAAAGCGCTCGATCGCCATATCCTGATGGGCGAACTTTCGCTGGATGGCGCGATCCGGCCGGTCCGCGGCGCGCTTTCGGTCGCAGTCTGCGCCCGCGACCGCGGACTTCCCAACCTGATTCTTCCCGCGGAGAACGCCGCTGAGGCTGCCGTGGTGGAAGGCGTAAACGTTTACGGCGTGCGCCATCTCGCCGAAGTGGTGGCGCTGCTGACACGGCCGGAGGAGTTTTCGCCGGCGAAATCCCATGCGATCCATCAGGAACGGCCCGTCTCGGCGCCCGATTTCCAGGATGTGCGCGGACAGACCTCGGCTAAGCGCGCGCTCGAAGTCGCAGCCGCGGGCGCGCACAACGTACTGATGATAGGCCCGCCGGGCTCCGGCAAGACGATGCTGGCGAAGCGGCTGGCCGCCATCCTTCCGCCGCTCACGTTTCCCGAAGCCATCGAGACCACGAAGGTCCACAGCATCGCGGGCTTACTCGGCAGCGGAGCCGGATTGCTCTACGAGCGTCCGTTCCGCGCGCCGCATCACACCATTTCGGACGCCGGCATGATCGGCGGCGGCGCGGGTATGCCGCGGCCAGGGGAGGTCAGCCTGGCTCACCACGGTGTGCTGTTTTTGGACGAATTTCCAGAGTTCCCACGCGACGTCCTGGAAATCCTACGCCAGCCGCTCGAAGACGGATCGGTCACGATCGCGCGCTCCAACATGACGCTCTGCTTCCCCTCGAATTTCATGCTGGTGGGTGCGATGAACCCCTGCAAGTGTGGTTTTTTCGGGGACAGCACGCGCGAGTGCCGCTGCACGCCAGGGCAGATCCAGCAGTATCTTGGCAAAATCAGCGGCCCGCTGCTCGACCGCATCGACATCCACGTCGAAGTCCCCGCCGTCCCTTACAAAGAGTTGCGGGGGGATTCGCTCGCCGAATCGTCGTCGGCGATCCGCGCGCGGGTCGAACGAGTGCGGGCAGTGCAGTTGGCGCGCGGCTATTACAACTCGCGCATGCCGGTGCGCATGATCCGCAAGCAGTGTGCCCTTGACGATTCCGGCGAACGCACGCTCGAAATGGCGGTGCGGCGGATGGGGCTGTCGGCGCGCGCCCACGACCGGATCCTCAAAGTCGCGCGCACCATCGCGGATCTCGGGGGATCGGAGACCGTGGCCGCCAAACACGTCGCCGAAGCGGTGCAGTATCGCAGCCTCGATCGCAACTACTGGACGTAGCGGCAAGATACCAGCAACGATTCAGCTTGTGGCCGGATCTCCTCCACGTGGCGTTTACCCGAGTCACGTCTGGGCTGCTTCCAACAAAGGTAGATCCGATCGCGACATTGCGGCGTGAATAGTTGCGGGATCCGAATTAGCAATCAGATTCCGCATATCATTAAATTCTGAGAGGCCGCAGCAACTCACATCGACGTCGAGTTACAATCCCGCCTTGGCGATTGGCTTGCGCTTTCCTGGCGATGGCTTGGAGCGCCGCTGGGCAGGATCTCGCGCCTGAGGTGTTGCTGCTGGCGGGCATCAAAAACCACCTCCGCGAGGAATTCGCACATCTACCAAACTATACGTGTCTGGAAACCGTCGCCCGCTTCCACAAAGAGGCAGGCGGCTCGGCGAAGCGCCCGCCCACGATGCAGCCGCTGGACACCGTGCGGCTCGAAATCGTTTACAGCAACGGCCGGGAATGGTACGGCTCCCCGGGCGACCGGCGTTTTAGCGAGGACAATCCCGTCGCATTCATCGGCGCCGGAATGATCGGAACTGGCGCTTTCGCACTGACGCTCAACAACATTTTCCTGTCCGGTGCCGCCACCTTCACTTACCGGGGTGAGGAGCCTCTGATGGGCCGGATGGCAGCCAAATATGATTTCCACTTGCCTCGGCTCGTGGCCCAATTCCACATTTCCATCGTGGGTGGCAGCGGCACGGTCGGCGAGGAGGGCTCTTTCTGGGCGGACCCACAGTCGTTGGATCTTTTGCGTCTGGAGACTCGGGCCGCCGAGATTCCGCCCTACCTGCCATTAGAGGCAGAGAGTATGACGATGAGCTACGCTCGCACACGGATCGGCGAATCCGACGTGCTGTTGGCACAACAGGCCGACCTGCACATGGTGGACACATCGGGCACCGAGAACTTCGATCGCCTCGATTTCACTCACTGCCGCGCATTTCATGTGCAGAGTTCCATCCACTTCGAACCGGAGGCCACGACCCCGGCGCGCGCATCGCTACCGGATCCGTCCAAAGTCCTCACCGCGGAAGCCGGCGCCGGCGAAACGGTACCTGCCTTTCTTCGAGTCACCGTGCAACTCACCACACCGATCGCGAACAAGGATGCGGTTGGGAAACTCATCGAGGGCAGGATTGCGGGAGACGTGTATCGCAAGGGGAAAATCGTGATTCACGATGGCTCTGTCGTCCGCGGGCGCATTCGACGGCTCGACCAATACCAGAGTGGCGGATATTTTATCGTTGGACTTGAATTTACGGAAGTGGAAACGAATGGCGGATCGTTGCGTTTTTATGCCGACCTCCTGGATATGGACAAGAGGCCGGGAATCCAGCCGAGTCTTTCCGAACGGGTTCTGATACGCCAGGGCAGCGGCGGAGCTCGCGCGGCGGACGAGAGCATCACTTTGCACGAATTGCCGGGCATCGCCTCATTCTTCGTGCGGGGCACCAGCTTTACCATTCCCAGTGGCTTCCGCATGGTCTGGAGGACCCGCGGCCTCCTTCGGTAGCCTGGACCGCAGCCTCGACCGCAACTACTGGACGTAGCTGCCCCACTCCGTCGCCATGTTGTCGTCCGTGATCGTCGGCAGGCCCCGTGTGCGCCGCAGAATGTTCTCGCGGGACTCCATTTCGTGCGGGTTGTAAAGGTCGCCGGGCAACGTGTCGGCCGAGCAGAGTATCTCGCGCAACAGCCGCCCGTCTTCGGGCTGCGCGGCATTGAAGATCGGCCGGCCTTCCAGTCGATAGCGCAGCAGCGTCTCGCGCCAGCGCTCCGCCGAGACCTGGATCGGGCTGTCGCTCACCGCCATGAAGATGCCGAATCGGTAGGCGTATGGAAAATGCAGCGCGCCCGTCCGCTGCGCCTCGGGCGAGAAAGTAGTGTTGTAGTAAAGGATGCCGCCCGGCTTGAGCAGGCTGCGCGCCAGATCCAGAAACTCCACGGAGAGCAGATTGGTGGCGTGCGCCCGCCAGTGGTAGATCGTGTCCATAACGATCATGTCGAACTTTCGGTCGCGGTGACGGAACATCCAGCGGCGGCCGTCATCGATCGTAAGTTCCACCTTGGGGTTGGTGAGCGCGGGCGCCACCACCGGGTAGCGCCGCATCACCTCGGCGTACCCGGGGTTGATTTCGATCACCGTCACTTTCCGCACCTGCGGGTGGTTGGCGATCACTTGCGACCACGCGCCGCCTGACATGCCGACGATCAGCACTTCCTGCGGATCCGGGTGGTAGAAGCTCAGGGCGAATGCGTGCGCCACTGCGTCGGTCACGTGAGGGTCGGTTTCGATCCAGCCATCGAACGCGCCGCCGCCGAAAATGGCAGCGTCGGCATCCACCGTGATCACGCCGCTGCGGTTCTCCACTACGTCGACCAGGCGCGCGCCGGACTGCGCCCAGTCGCCTTTGTAATTCATCTTGCGGTAGACCTCGGCAAACAGGGGTCCGGATGTGAGGACGATGGCGGCGGCGATCGTGACGCTGACGATAGCAGCGACTGCGCGGCCGCGCGGACCTGGGCGGGCGGCGTTCAATAGTGCCACGGCGAGCGCGATCCCGAGCAGTGCCACGAAGACCGAGATCCAACGGAGCGTCCAATAGTCCATCAGGATGAATCCGACCAGCCAGCATCCCGCCGCCGATCCGATGATGTTCGCCAGGTACAGGTAGCTCAGGCCGGCGCCCGCGCGGGCATCAGGCGGGACGGAAATATGACAGATCAGCGGAAAGGTTGCGCCCAGCATCCCTGCGGTGAGGGCGACCAGCGGCAACGTCCAGAGGTAGCTGACGCGGATTACGGCTTCGGCCACCATGGGCACAATGGCGAATCCGAGAATGCTCGCCGCCAGCACCAGCGCTGCGATGAACCGGGCCAGTCCTTCGAACTCCGTGCCTGGGCGGTTGCAGATGCGGCGGCTGAGCAGCGACCCGAACGCGATTCCCGTCAGGAAGGCGCCGAGGACAAACGCGAAACACTGCGCCGGGCCGCCGCTGGCGAACGAGTAAAGGCGGTACCAGACGATCTCGTAGATGAGAGAAATGAAGCCGGCCATCGCGGCCAGGACGAGGGCGGCGCCGAAGCTTAGTCCGACGCGAGGAGCCTTCGCAGCGTGCGTCATGCCTTGCCCGGCCGATGTGCCGCTTGCAGCCCTCCGGCCGCGCCACCCGAAGTGCATCACCAGGACCGCGCTCGCCACCAACGTATTCAACCCAGCGGCCACAGCCACCGAGCCCGACATCCCCAGGTATCGCATCGTCACCAGCGCCGCGGCGAAGCAAGCCACCGCCGAGCCCAGCGTATTGACGAAGTAGAGCACCCCGACCGAGCGCCCCACGTTGCCCGAGAGCTTCACCAACTGCGCCACCAGCAGCGGCAGCGTCGCGCCCATCAACACCGTCGGGACCAGCACCAGCGCGAATGAGAGCAGGCCCGTTTCGAGCGGCGGCGCGCCCGCTGTGAACCCGGCCACCCAGTGGAAGAGGGGCAGCGACAGCATACCGTAGGCTGCTATGCCCAGTTCGATTCCGCCGAACAGCAGCAGTAGCGGCGCGCTCGGGCGCTGCGAGATGCGTCCGCCTAGCAGGCTGCCCAATCCCAGCCCCAGCATGAACGCGCTCACCACGATCGTGACCGATTCGATGTTGACGCCATATATCGCGAACAGCGTCCGCTGCCACACGATCTGGTAGATCAGCGCTGGAAATCCGGAAAGGAAAAATAGAATGTACAGCCAACGAAAGGCCGTTCCTGGCATGTCGATCCAGTATAGTCTGTCGATCCCCGGGCCCTGTCCACCGTGGTATTAGAGTATACGGGCCCAATGGTTTTCTACGCGCTGACGATTTCCCTCTCCGCCTTCCTCCTTTTCCAGGTGCAGCCGATCATTGCCAAGATGATTCTGCCATGGTTCGGCGGCACGTCGGCCGTGTGGAGCACCTGCATGCTCTTTTTTCAACTGGTGCTGCTGCTCGGATATCTGTACGCCCACTGGCTGCAGAAGCTCCGGCCGCGCCTGCAGGCGACGGCGCACACCGTACTGCTGGCAGCCAGCCTGGCGGCGCTGCCGGTCATCCCGAATCCGGCGTGGAAGAATGCTGCGGGCAATCCGTCGCTGCGCATTCTGGCGCTGCTGGCGCTCACCGTCGGCGCGCCGTACTTTCTGCTCTCCTCCACCAGCCCACTGCTGCAGGCGTGGTACGCGCGCACTCACAAGAGTGGGCTGCCGTACCGCCTGTTTGCGCTTTCGAACTTCGCGTCGATGCTGGCGCTGCTCAGCTATCCGCTTGTCGTCGAGCCCAACCTCGCGACGCTCACCCAGGGTCTGATTTGGTCGACGGCATACGCGGGATTCGCCGCGCTCTGTGCCGTCACCGCGTGGCGCGCGTCGGGGGCCGGCGTGACCCACGAGGCCATGGCTGCGGAAATGGGCGAAGCGGCACCCGCGCCCAACTGGACCGTTCGCCTGCTGTGGCTGGGCCTCGCCGCGTCGGCCTCCGTGCTGCTGCTGGCGGTTACCAACCATCTGACTCAGGATGTGGCGGCGATTCCATTTCTCTGGATCCTGCCGCTCAGCGTCTACCTGTTGAGCTTCATCATCTGCTTCGAGGCGCCGCGATTTTATGCGCGCCGGATCTTCTGCCCGCTCCTGGTCGCCGCCCTGGTGTTCATGGCGTGGCGCCTCTGGCCGCACCACGGGTCCATGCCGATCCGTCTCGCCATCGCGCTCTTCGGACTGGCGCTGTTCGTCTGCTGCATGGTCTGCCACGGCGAACTGGCGCGCCTGAAGCCCGACCCGCGCTACCTCACCGGCTTCTACGTGACGGTTTCACTCGGCGGCGCGGTGGGCGGCCTCTTCGTCGGATTGGCCGCTCCCAACCTGTTCCGCGCGTACTACGAATTCCCCATCGGACTGATCTTGTGCGCCGCGGTGGCGGCGCTGGTGTTGGAACGCGAGTGGAGCATGGCAGGTGCGCGCCGCTGGATCCCCGCCGCCCTGGCGCTGGCTGTGCTGGCGTATGCCGGCGGCATGGTTTACGTCATGTTCTACATCGTGGACGGCCATCGCGTGGTAGCTCGCAATTTCTATGGATTGCTTCGCGTCTACGACGACGCCGATCCCGCAACCGAACCCGAGGCCGCGCGCAAGTTCGTGCACGGCACCATCAATCACGGCCAGCAGATGCTGCGCGACGAATACCGCCGCCTGCCGGTCACCTACTTCTGCCCGCAATCCGGCATCGGCCTCGCCATGCACGCGCAGGAGGGCGCGCCGCGCCGCATCGGGATTCTCGGGCTGGGCTGTGGGACGCTGGCGGCGTATGGCCGGGCGGGCGACACGCTGCGCATCTACGAGATCAATCCGCTGGTGCTGGATATCGCGCGCAGCCAGTTCACTTATCTCAGCGATACCGCGGCGCGCGTCGAAGTCGCGTTGGGCGATGGCCGCCTGGTGCTCGAATCCGAGCCCAGCCAGCAGTTCGACATCCTGGTGATGGACGCGTTTTCGGGCGACTCGGTACCCGTGCACCTGCTCACCGTTGAGGCGCTGCGGACTTATTTCCGGCACCTGAAGCCGAACGGCATCCTGGCGATCAACATCTCGAATACTTACCTGGATCTGGAACCTGTGATGGAGCGCGCGGCCAACGCCTTCGGCAAGCTGGCGCTGGTGTATCACTTCACGCCGGATGACGACGACGTCCGCTGCTTCTCCTGTTCGTGGACCCTGATCATGGATCGCGCCGCCGTCGCCCAGTACCCGGATTTGGAGAAGAGCGCCGACAAGGTGCTGAAGCCGGGCCGGCCTTTCCGCGTCTGGACCGACGACTTCTCGAACATGTTGAGTATTTTGAAGTAGTGGACCACGCGTGCCGGGGCGCGCCGGCGCTTTCCTTCTGCGTGGCAACAGTCGCGGCGGTGCGCAAACTCGGCGCGGCCGCTACTCCCGAAGTGAAATCCCGCGAGCCAGGTATAGTCCTCCGTCACGCTTTCCAACAGTTCGTCGGGAAGCGATGCCAGGTAGGCGCGGAACCCGTGCATAGCGGTTACGTCCCTTGCGGCGATTGCAGCTTGGCGAAGTAGAGGCCGACCGCCCGGTCGATACTGGCGCGCGTCATGCGCACCGCCCGTCCTTCGTATTCGCTGATCGCTTTCACCAGCTTGTATACATCGTTCGGATAACAGGCGCGCAGGAACTTCGCGCCCGCCGCGGCACAGCGCTCGCGCAGGTACTCGGCGCATCCCGGCTCGAACGGAACCTGCCGCGCCAACATCACGCGATTGAAGATTTCGTCAAACACTTCGGGACTGACGTTCTCCACCAGCACCTTGGTCTGGATGCGGCGCAGGAAGGCTTCGTCGGCCAGATCGTGCGGATCCAGGTTGGTCGAGAACACCACCATCATTTCGAACGGCACCTGGAATTTCATGCCGGAGGCCAGCGTAAGGTAATCGACGCGCCGGTCCAGGGGCACGATCCAGCGGTTCAGCAGTTCGCGCGGCGAAAGCACCTGCCGGCCGAAGTCGTCGATGATCAGGATGCCGTTGTTGGCCTTCATCTGGCAAGGCGAAATGAAGACGCGGGTGGCTTCGTCCAGGCGCAGTTCCAGCATGACGGCCGAAAGCTCGCCGCCCACCGTGATGCATGGCCGCTCGCACACCGCCCAGCGCGGATCCAGCAGTTCGTTTTCGTTAGGCACCTGGCGGTGCACCACCGGGTCGAAGAGCGTGATGATGTGACCATCCACTTCCACCGAATACGGCACCAGAATCGTGTCGTGATAGATGCGAAGGATGCGCTCCGCGATCGACGTCTTACCGTTGCCGGTGCCGCCGTAAAGGAAGAGCGACTGGTGGCCGATGAGCGAAGGCCCGAGCGCGTCCAGCAGATTGTCGGGTAGCACCAGGTCCTGGAACGCGCGCCGCAGACTCTCCCGGCTCAGCCGGATTTGCGCCGCCTGCCCTTTGACAACCTGTGTGTATTGTTGGAGCGAAACCGGCGTCGGTCCCACATACTGGCAGACCTCGTTGCGCGCCGTCGCCAGCGCGCGCCCCGCGTTGGTCAGCATGAATGAATAGTCGTTGCCCAGCATTCCCTTCACTTCCAGCAGGTGCTGCTGCCGGAACTGGTGGAACAGAGTCTCCAGAACTTGGAACGAGAGCTTCAGCGTGTCGTGCAGCGACTCGAGTGTTGCCGACCCGTGCAGCCACAAATACCGCAGAACCAGGTCGCTCACGATCGCGCGCGGAATTCCCAGGGCTTCGATCGTCTCCGGAATCAGAGGTTGCGGAGCCTGTCGCGCTTCCTCGGTCGCTAACACATTGGTTGAGGTCATTAGGTTTGAAGTCGAGCCTTGGCGATGCCGCCAACCGCTTTGGAATATACCGGATACAAGCCTTTCGTACCAGTACCGCTTTGGTTAACGCACGGTACTTATCCGATAGGGTACTCCGCAACCGCCGTTGCGATATAGGGGAGAAAAGCCCTATAGTTAACCCATACTTAAGCAGAAATCCCGGCGGTCGAATGGAAAAGCTCCGTCTCCTGAGTTGCTGGTTCCTTGTGTTGTCATTGCCCGGCCTGGCACAGATCCCCGGTCGCAATGTCAATATGGTTTCCGGCACTAAGTGGCCGGACGGCGACCCCTTTCTGCAGCGCCAGAACGAGCCGTCGATGGCGGTCTCCACGCGTAATCCGCTTCACATCCTGGCCGGCTCGAACGATTACCGCACCGTCGATCTCCCTGGCCTTCCCGACGGCGAAACCGGCGACGCGTGGCTCGGCATTTTCAAATCCTACGATGGCGGGCAAACCTGGAAGAGCACCATTCACCCCGGATGCCAGCAGAACGTGCCGCAGTGCGACGGCGCGCCGTTCCTCAAGAATTACTCCGCCACCGCCGACCCCGTGGTCCGCGCCGGCAGCAATGGCATGCTCTACTACAGCGGCATCGCGTTCACTCGCACGTCGCCCATGAAGAGCGTGGTGTTCGTCTCCCGCTTCATCGACAACAACAACCAGCAGAATGGCGACCCCATCAAGTACATCGATACTCTACAGGTAGACCCCGGCAGGGACGGCAAGTTCGTGGACAAGCCGTGGACCGCGGTGGACATTCCCCGTCCCGGCGCCGCCATGTGCGACATTTCCACCCCGCAGCCGAACGGTCCGCCGCTCGATCAGAAGTTTCCCGCCGGCAATATCTATCTCGCCTACACCACGTTTTCGGACGAAACCCGTCCGCCGTCGCAGATCATGTTTGCGCGGTCGATCAATTGCGGCGCCACCTGGAGCCGGCCGATCGCGCTCGGCGACAATGCGCTGCATCAGGGCGCCACTCTTGCCATCGATCCCAACTCGGGCGCCGTGTATGTCGCATGGCGGCGCTTCAAATCCCCCGGCGTCACCGACGCCATCCTGTTGGTGAAATCGATCGATGGCGGCCTGACCTTCACCGATCCGCAGGTAGTCGCGACGATTCAGCCGTTCGATCAGGGGACCACTTCCTTCAGCTTCCGCACCAATGCGTACCCCACCATGACCGTGGATGGCGCAGGTCGCGTTTACCTGGCGTGGTCCGAGCGCGGCTTCGGCACTTCGGGCGATGCGCGCATCGTGATCACCACGTCGCGCGACGGCGGCGCGCACTGGACGGATCGCACGCCAGTCAACGACTTTCCCGCCCGCGGCCACCAGTTCATGCCGGCCATGACGTTCGCAGGCGGCAAGTTGATGGTCATTTTCTACGATTTGCGGCAGGACAACACGGTCGGGATTTTCACGGCTACGGGTCAGGGCCGCTATGTCGAAAAGCGCCAGCCGGCCGGGGACCTCGCCACATCCCCGCCGCGTCCCGAGAAGGTCTTTACCAATTTCGTGCTCGATGCCGCGCCCTCGAACCTCAATGCAGGCGGCCTGCTGCGCCGCCACACGCTCGATGTGTGGGCGGCGCAATCCGATCCCGGAGACACGCCGTTCTTCTCGACGGCGCGGGTTTCCTCCTACATCTTCGGCAGCCGGCCCAACTCGAAGGTTATCGAGCAGCTTCAGGTGAACCCGCCCAACCTGCCGCTGTTCAAACAGGGCACCGCTCCGTTCTTCGGCGACTATCTCGATATCGCTGCATCGCCGTCGATGGTTCCCGGAGAGCATCCGGGCACCTGGAAGTTCAACACCGAGCCATCCAGCTCCGTCGCCTTCCACGCGGTGTGGACGGACAACCGCGACGTCCGTCCGCCCGCCAACGGCGATTGGACCGACTACACGCCGCCCACCTCGCCCTCCACTGCCGGGCTCAGCCTTTTCGATCCCAGCAAGGTGCAACCCGCGTGCCGCGTCGGCCAGTCGGGCATGCGCAATCAAAATATCTACACGGCCCGCATCAATCAGGGTCTGCTCGTGACCGCGCCTGCCAACACTAAGACGCTCGGCGCGATCCAGCGCGCATTTCCGGTGACGATCGCCAATTCCACCAATACGCCCCGGATCTACCGCCTGACCATCGCCTCCCAGCCGCCTGGAGGCAAGGCGTCCTTTCTGCAATTCCCGCAGGCCGGCCTGCCCGATCCGCTGGTGGTTTTGGATGTCGTGGTACCGGCGATATCGAGCATCTCCCGCATGGTGTTCGTGCGCTCCACCGACATACTGGCGACCGTCCGGGTGAATGTGGCCGAGATTGAAATCGCCGGCGCGCCCGACATTCTCAAAGCCGGGCTGCAAGGCACGGTGCTGCTGAATCCCGATCCGTCGAATCCGGGCGACCCGGCACTCAGCCAAGCCGAGTTGTTCAACCCCGATATCGCGAACCCGGATATCGCTAATCCCGACATTGCCAATCCGGACATTGCCAACCCGGATATTGCGAACCCGGACATCGCCAACCCGGATATCGCGAATCCCGACATTGCGAACCCGGACATCGCGAACCCCGACATCGCCAATCCGGACATTGCGAACCCGGACATCGCGAACCCCGATATCGCGAATCCGGACATTGCGAACCCCGATATCGCCAACCCCGACATTGCCAACGCAGCCATCTCCGACGCCACGTGGAAGCTCACCAACCAGGGCAACGCGACCGCCAGTTATGCGGTGCAGATCGTGCTAAACCAGGGCGTCACCATTCCCTCGCGCGTCAAGGTCCAACTCCTTTTGCACAAGACCTACTCCACGCCCGTGGTCGTTGGCTGCACGCTGACGCAGCAATCGCAGCCGATCATTTTGGCCAATATTCCGGGGCCGGTGCTGGCATCGCAACCTGGTTCATCGCAAGACGCCACGGTCACCGTCGGTCCTGGCGAGACTGTCAAGATCACCCTGCGCTTCATCAACACGGACAAGACCCAGCCGTTCGGCTTCGATCCCTTGACCGGAATCACCGTCGTCGTCGTATCTCAGGCCGCGAACACCGGGGATAGCCAGCCGCCGTCGGATTCGTCGCACCTCGTCATCGAGACGACTTCGCTCCCCGCCGGCGTGGCGGGATCATCGTATAGCATGTCGGTCGTGGCCACCGGCGGAACGCCGCCGTATCAATTCGCGATCGCGAGCGGCAGTCTGCCGCCGGGACTCGCCCTCGATGCCTCGACCGGCGTGATCTCGGGTACGGTGGCAAGCTCGGCCGGCGGATCGTATCCTTTCACTGTTCAAGCTACCGACAGCGCTCCCGTTGCTGCTGCGCTGTCGACGCGGCCGCTGGCGGCGCAGGCTACAGTAACTCAGCCGCTCTCGATTCAGATCAGCCGCGTGGCGCTCTCCGTGACATCACTGGTCGCGGCTGGACCCGCGGGCACCGCCGTGGCGCGGACAGGCGACACCATTACCGTCACGGTGGGCGTCCTGAACAGCGGAGACGCGGCAGACAACGTCGCCCCCACTTTGACGATGAATACCAGCGGTTCGGCCACCGCGAGTTGCGGCACTCCCTCTCCCTCGTCCGCAGGTATCGGCGCGGCCGGCGTCCAGAACTTTGCGTTTGCCTGCGGTTCCGTATCCGGATTCGGAACGCTGACATTCACCATCCAGTTGCTGGGCACGGACCACACCGGCGGCGAATCCATCACCGTCGGCCCCGCGACCTCCAACGCCGTTAACGTGCTCGGCCCGCCTCCTGTCATCACCACCACCGCTGTCGCTGGCAGCCAGCCGTACACCTCCGGGATGTGGACCAACCAGAACGTGACCGTCACCTTCATGTGCGTTACCTCGACCGGCGACCCCACGTTCCACACCGTTACGGTGACCGCGGCGGGCGCCAACCAGTCGGTCAGCAGCACTTGTACCGATCTGACCGGCGGCAGCACCACGGCAACGTTCAGCGGCATCAATATCGATCGCACGCCCCCGCTGGTCGACGCGTCGGCCACCTCCGGAGACCAGCCGTATTCCGGCGGCTACACCAATCAGGGTGTGGCGGTGACGTTCAATTGCAGCGATCCCGGCGGCTCGGGTGTCGTCTCGGGCGCCTCCACCGTGCTCGTGTTTTCCCAGGGACTGGGACAGACGGTGACGGGTACGTGCATGGATGCCGCCGGCAATACGGCAACCGGAACTTTCGGACCGATTAATATTATTCTGGCGAAACCGCAACTGACGGCCGTCTATACCACTAGCACCGGCTCATACTCCCCCGGCTCTTTTAGCGCTTCGCCCGTCACCGTGACTTTCGTGTGCGCGCCCGCGCTGGGGATCGGGTACGCCCAGCTCACCTCGCCTGTGACAGTCACCACCGAAGGCCGCGACCGTTTCTATCCCGGGAGCTGCACCGACCTGGCGGGAAACGCTTCGCAGATCAACGCCGGCCCGGTGAACATCTCGTTAACTGCGCCGGCGCTTCTCTTCCTGGGACGCCTGCCCGCCAATGCCAACGGCTGGTACAGGGCCGATGTCACGCTCTCCTGGACCTGCAACGACCACATCACCGGCACATCCACCATCGACCGCACCATATCCACGGAAGGCGCCAACCAGGCGGTCACTGTGACCTGCTCCAACCCGGCGGGCGTCACCGTTTCCGACACGCAGTCCGTCAACCTCGACAAGACGCCGCCCGTGATTGCCGGGCAGAGTTCACCGTCGGCGCCCGGCGCTTCCGGCTGGTTCATCACTCCTGTCGCCGTGAGCTTCAACTGCACGGATACGATTTCGGGCTTGGCGGGCGCGCCCACGGGCGGCACAACCCTGAGCTCCGATACCGCGGGCACGACGGTCAACGGCTCCTGCACCGACCTCGCGGGCAACACCGCCACGCTCGTGCTCGGGCCTTTCAAGTTGGATTTGACGCCGCCCCAGATCCAGCTCCAGAGCATCACACCCGCCAACGCCGCCGGCTGGAACAAGGCGGCCGTGACGGCCACTTGGTCGTGTGCGGATGCCACATCCGGACCGGTGTCGTCCACCGTCACGCAGACGCTTTCGAGCAACGGCGCGGGCCAGTCGGCCATCGGCACGTGCCAGGATATCGCAGGCAATACCGCTTCCAACACGCGCAACGGCATCAACATCGACACCACGCCGCCCACGATCTCAATCCAGACCTCACCCCCGGCGCCCAACGCCGCGGGATGGTTCATCACTCCAGTGACCGTCAGCTTCACCTGCACCGACGCACTGTCGGGTGCTTTGCCGCCGACGGGCGGTACCACTTTGAGTGCCGATACCACCGGCGCCACGGTCAACGGATCCTGCACCGACGTCGCCGGAAATACGGCGACGGCTTCATCGCCCAGCATCAAGATCGATCGGACACCTCCGCAGACTCAGTTCCAGAGCATCACGCCCGCCAACGCCGCCGGCTGGAACAAGACGCCGGTCACAGTCACGTGGTCGTGCACGGATGCCACATCCGGACCCGTGTCGTCCACGGTCAGTCAGACAGTTTCTGGCGATGGTGCGGGACAATCTGCCGCCGGTACGTGCCTGGACGCCGCCGGCAACAGCGCTTCGGCCACTCGGTCCGGCATCAACATCGACACGGCACCGCCCACGATCGCGGTCCAAGTCTCGCCGCCGTCGCCCGGCGAATCGGGGTGGTATGGCAGCCCGGTCACCGTCAGCTTCATCTGCACCGACGGACTCTCGAGCGCGTTGCCGCCGGTTGGTGGAACCACTTTGACCGCCGATACGCCCGGCACCACGGTCAACGGCTCCTGCACCGACGTCGCCGGAAATGCGGCGACAGCCTCGTCCGCCACCATCAAAATCGACCGGACGGCGCCGGTGATCCAGTTCATGTTCGCGGGCCCCCTAAACGCCCAAGGCTGGGCCAACGGTCCCGTGACTTTAACCTGGTCGTGCAGCGACGCTACATCGGGCGTCGTGGCTTCGACGGTGGCTCAGGTCATCTCGAGTGCAGGCGCCAACCAGAGCGCCACGGGCACGTGCCAGGATGGCGCCGGCCACACCGCGTCGGATACGCAGGGCGGCATCAACATCGATCTGACGCTGCCCACGGTAGCCTTGACATCGCCGGCGGATGGCGCCACGTACTTCACCAACTCGGCCATTCCCGTGAGTTACAGTTGTTCGGATAACGTCGCAGTGTTGAGTTGCCAGGGCAGCGGCCAAAACGGCCTGTCCTTTTTCAGCCCACCCGGCGACCATACGTTCACCGTGATCGCCACTGACATCGCGGGAAACAAGACCGTGGTCACGCACACCTACCACGTGCAGTAGTCTGGCTGGAGTTCGTTCCCCCACAGCGCAGGCGCTTTAAGGTAAACTATAATTATCGTTAACCGAACGTAATGTCAATTATATTTGGCGTAAACTAATGCTACCTCCAATCTCCCAAACCCTGCCGATTCCCGTTCGCAATGCTTTACGGAAGCTCGGTAGCGATATTCGCGAAGCGCGGCTGCGACGGCGCATACCGGTGGCGATCCTGTCCCAACGCGCGTTGGTGTCCCGCCCAACGCTGCATAAAGTCGAGCAAGGAGATCCAACCGTCTCGATGGGGACTTACGCCACCGTACTTTTTGTTTTGGGAATGACAGATCGAGTCGGAGAACTCGCCGACGTGCGATTCGATCGACTTGGACTAGCGCTCGACGAGGAGCAACTGCCGAAACGAATCCGCTCGAGCGGGTGACACCACCAAGGATGAATCATGGATCGCGACGTTCTGGTCTATGCCGATCTCAAAGGCAAGCCGCTCCTGGCCGGCCGTCTACGGACTCGTCTCCGCAAGGGCAATGCCAGCGCAACTTTCGAGTACGACCGCCAGTGGCTCCACCACCCAAACTCGTTTTCGCTCGATCCGGCTCTGAGTCTCGGCCCCGGCCCTCACCACACCCCGGCCGGCAAGGCGCTATTTGGGGCACTCGGCGATTCTGCGCCAGACCGCTGGGGGCAGGTTCTGATGCGCCGTGCCGAGCGCCGGCGGGCGGAGCGGGAGCAACAGACGCCGCGGACGCTGGCTGACATCGATTTCCTCCTCATCGTCGATGATGAGACGCGGCAGGGTGCTTTGCGCTTCGCCGAAACCGAGGGCGGGCCGTTCCTCAGACAGAGCGCCGCCATTCGCATTCCTCCACTGATCGAACTTGCGAGACTCCTCGCCGCCAGCGAACGCATCGACGATGAGCGCGAAACCGCGGAAGACATCCGGCTCTTGCTGGCCCCTGGGTCCTCATTAGGAGGAGCACGCCCGAAGGCGTCGGTACGAGAGCGCGATGGCGCTTTGGCGATCGCCAAGTTTCCCCGGAAAGCCGACGAGACCAGGACCGTCCTGTGGGAAGCGGTTGCGCTCAAGCTCGCCGCCGCAGCCGGCTTGACCGTCCCGGCCTGGAGGGTGGCGCCGGTAGCGGGAAAGGAAGTGCTCATTTCGCGGCGTTTTGATCGAGACGGCGTGATCCGCATTCCCTTTCTGTCCGCCATGAGTATGCTCGGGGCAAGCGATCATGAAACGCACAGCTATCTGGAAATCGCCGACGCCATTCGCCAGTACGGCGCGGCTCCGCTCGAAGATCTCAAACAGCTCTGGCGGCGCATTGTCTTCAATGTTCTGATCTCCAACACCGACGATCACCTGCGCAATCATGCCTTCCTGCATGCGGGAAACGGCGGCTGGCGGCTCTCTCCGGCGTATGATCTGAATCCAACTCCCGTCGATCTCAAGCCGCGAGTTCTATCCACCCTGATCGACACGCATGACGGAACTGCATCTCTCGATCTCGCCCTGAGTGTGGCCGGGTATTTCAATCTGTCGATCGACGAAGGACGCAAGATCGCAGCCGAAGCCGGCGCCGCGGTCTCTCGTTGGCGTCAAGTCGCGGCCCGGACCGGGCTGCAAAAGACGGAGATCGATAGGGTGGCTTCCGCCTTCGACCACGCGGATGGGAAAAAGCTCGCCAAGCTTCGGTAGGCCCGCCCTCAGTGCCGATGCCCCTCGTGCTCATCCACGTGCACCGGAATGGCGCAGCCGTTTTCGGATATCGCGCAACTGGCATGCTCGAACTGCACGGTGGTGTGGGAAATATGGAAACGGTCCTGCAGCACAGCGTTCAGGCGCCGTAGAATAGCGTCGCTGGCCGAAGGAGGCACGTCCTCGATCAGCACGTGGCAGCTCAGCGCGTGCGTGCTCGATCCCAGGCTCCAGATGTGCAGGTCGTGCACGTCCATGACGCCCTCAACGCCCCGCATAGATGAAGCCACGTCGCGCAGTTCGATGCCGCGCGGCAATCCCTCGAGCAGGATGTTGAGCGATTCGCGGATGATGTCCCAGGCGGTCCAGACGACCAGCGCGCCGATCACGATCGACAGCACCGGGTCCACCCGCATCCAGCCTGTGTAGCGGATCGCGATTGCGCCCCCGATGATGGCGACCGAACCGACCGCGTCCCCCAGCATGTGAACGAAGGCGCTGCGCACGTTGATGTCGTGCCGGCTGGCTTGCCGCAGCGCCAGCATGATGCCCGCGTTCAGCACCAGTCCGAGCGCCGCCACCACGATCATGATGCCTTCATTGACCGGTTCCGGCTGGCGCAGCCGCAGCACGCTCTCGTAAAAGATCCACCCGGAGAGAGCCACCAGCGTCAGCGCGTTTACGAATGCGGCCAGCACGCCGGCGCGATGATAGCCGTAGGTCTTGGTCTCATCCGCGGGTTTCGATTGCAGGTAGAATCCCACACACGCCAACAGCAGCGCCAGCGCGTCGGTGAAATTGTGGCCGGCGTCGGAGAGCAGCGCCAGGGAATGCGCCTTCAGCCCGGCCGCCACTTCCACGGCGCAGAATAGAAGCGTCGCCACCAGGGACCACCGCAGCACGCTTCCGGTCCCGACGTGATGACTGTGTCCGTGCGAATGCAAACCCGGCTCCTCTTTACAGTTTACTCTCGGGCCTCACCGCACCTCCACCCAATTGGGCATCATTCGCAGGAACCCGCCCTTCATCCAGGCGCGGAACGGTATCCGTCCGAAAACCTGCTTCAGTCTTGCCTGCAACATGTCGTCCTGCGATTTCTTCATGAGCAGGTCGATGATGCTGCGGCGTGCCGGGTAGAGCAGCACGCTCACGTTCTCGCCGGCCGGAATGTTGGCCTTCTTCTTCACCTGTTCGATGGCTGTATCCAGGCCGCCCAGCATGTCCACCAACCCGTTTGCCTTGGCCTGCGAGCCGAGCCACACTCGACCCTGCGCCAGCGGTTCGATCTCGGCGAAGCTGCGACGCCGCGCATTCGCCACCTTAGTGACGAAATCCTTATAGCTTTCATCGATGCCGTCGCGCAGCAGTTGGCGCTGTTCGGGCGTCAGCGAAGTGTAGTCGGAATCGATACCGGCGTTCTTTCCCCGCTCGATCGCGTCTTTCGTGATTCCCAGTTTTTCATACAGGCCGCGCAGGTTCGGTTTCCCGAACACCACTCCGATCGATCCTGTCAGAGTCCCGGGATACGCCACGATCGGATCGCCGGTCATCGCCATGTAATAGCCGCCCGAAGCCGCCAGGTCGGACATCGAGATGACCGTCGGTTTCTTCTTGCTGAGCAGGTTCATCTCGCGCCAGAGTTCATCCGAAGCGGTCACTTCGCCGCCCGGGGAATCGATCCGCACGATTACGCCCTTGAGCGTGGAATCGTTTGCCACCTGGTTCAGTAGCTTGTCGAAACCGTACGAGGTCAGATTGCTTTCCGCGCCGCCGTCGTCACTGGGGTCGCCGCGCACGATGTCGCCCGAGCCGACCACCACGGCAATCCGGCTCTTGCCTCCCAGGCCGGCATCTTCGGACGGCACCTTGATGTAGCGTTCGATCGACACCTTGATCGGCTTGCCCACTTTCAGCTTCTCCGTCAGCTCGCCCCACATCTGGTCTTCGAAGCGCAGCTCGTCCACCAGCCCGGCCTTCAGCGCGCCCGAGGCCGTGAATGGACCCCGGTCTATGATGGCGCGCACCTCATCCGGCGACTTCTTGCGCGCCGCCGCGATCCGCGCCACCAGGTTGCCGTAGAGATCATCCACCACGCTCGTCATCACTTCACGCGTTTCCGGGCTCATGTCCGAGCGTGTGAACATGTCGCCGAAGTCTTTGTACTTCCCGGCGTGCTCCACGTCTACGCTGACGCCCAGCTTCTCGAGCGTCTTCTTGAAGTACATCATCTCGGCGCGCAGGCCCTTGATGAACACGGGTTCCGAAGGCCCGAGGTAAATACGGTCCGCCGCGAGCGAGACGTAATAATCGCGCGTCCCCGGCTGCCGCAGATACGCGAACACCGGCTTGCCCGATTTCTTGAACCGCTCCAGGCCGCCGCGGATCTCTTCCAGCTTGCCCCAGCCCGATGCCAGACCCTCGGGCTGCACCACTACGGCCTTGATATGCGAATCGGCGGCCGCTTTCTTCAGCGCCATCCAGACGTTGGTGATGGTAGCCCCACCGCGGTCGACACCGAGGAAGGACGGCAATTCAACCGGCGGTTTTTCGGGAATGTCACCCTCCAGCCGGAGCACGAGCACCGAGTTGTCCGCGATCTGGGGCGGCTTCTCCCGAAAGCGGAGCAGTGCGAAGAAGATCAGAACAAACGTGAGGAACACCAGCAGAACGCCGGTCACCAGGCCGATCAGAAACTTGACCATACTAATCCGAAGCTAACACAGGGGCAGGTTGCGGGCGGTTTGGCAGGCGTGCCTAAATCTCCCACACTCGCAAGCCGCCGCGATAGAACGACACCAGTCCGTCCTCGCTGATCTTGAGCGCCAGCCCCACGCGCGAGGCGTGCACCGCGGCGGTGGTGCGTCCGCCTTCCTGCGCTGCGATGTGCTCGCTTCTGTTGCGCAGGATGGCGCCGAACGCCAACAGTCGGCCCGCGCGGTCGAGCACGATGCCGCCATCCATGCGGGCGATACTCTGCAGAACGCTCAGCTCGATCTCGAGAACGCGCCTCCCCCGCAGCAGGTAATGGATCTGGCCTTTGTTGGTTCCGTCGGGCGCGTCGTAATCCAGCAGGTCCTGGGGCGCCAGCAATTCGCGCGCCGCTTCCGGTTGGTCGAGCACCACGAATAGCCCGCCGCGGCGGTGCTCCGCCAGGTTCAGCGCGGCCGTGAAGAGTCGCTCCGCCAACCGGGCATCCCCTACGGCCATACGGAATTGATGGTACTTCTCGGTGAGGTCCGCGAGCCGCCAGCGCCCTTCCAGGAAATTGAAGACCTGCACGCCGCCGGCGAAAGCTTTCATTTCGCCGTTGGGTGTGAGCACCAGGCAGATGTTGCCGCCGTGCAGCGTGGCCAGGCTATGCGCGTGCCAGCGCGCCGCGCTGGGCGCAGGCAATGGCCCGCCGTTCCGGTCGCCGGCGAATTGCCGCACGTCCACCAGGTCCACCAGCATGCCGTTGCGGTCCACCAGAAAAACCGTGTGCAGACCGTCGCAGAGGCGGTGGAAGCTCTTGATCGCAACCAGCGCGTTCGCGTACTGTAGCGCGCCGGTGGGAGGCGCAGCCTGCACGGTGGCATGCTCCTGCGCTGCTCCCATCAGGACCACGCCGGTGGATATGCGCCGGTTTTCATAAGTAATGAGCGAGCTTTCGCGCAGCACCTCGAGCGCGTCGGCGATCGTGTCGCGCTCCGCCGGCGCCGCGTCTTCGCTCAGGTACGGAGCGTGGTTGAGAAATGCCGAGACGTAACGGTCTTCCGCCAGACCTTCGAACAACTGCCTGGTGGTTGCCGCCGAGGCGGCGTAGAAGATCCCCCGATACCTGGTCGCGAGCACGGCGCCGATGGCCGCCAGCAGGCGAACCTGGCTCTCTGAGAACGGCCTGCCGCTGCGCTCGAAGCGGTAGCGGGTCGCCATCCACTCGATATCCAGGCTCCCGTCCGTGCGCGTGTGAATCGCCAGCGAGGGATGAAACTCCGCGGGCCCTTCCTCCACCAGCGTGGCGTCGGGGAAAAAGTAGCGTACGCCGCGCTCAAAGAAATCGCCGTACAGCGCATGCACGATTTCGACGGTCTCAGGCATCCGCGCCCTTTCGCAGAGCGCGCAGATCGATGCCCAGCGACTGGCACTTCTTGTATAGGTGACTGCGCTCGAGTCCTAGGGATTTGGCCGTGTCGGTCATGCGCTGGTTGTTCCGCTTCAACTCTTCGAGGATCTGTTCCCGCTCGAAAGAGTCCACCCTTTGCGCCAGCGGCCCGGACAAGTGATGCGCCATTCCCGGCTGCCCGTGGTCGAGCGCCTGCGGCAGCGCCAGTTTCACGGTTGCGGCGTCCACCGGGCCATCGGCCAGCAGCAGCAATCGCTCCACCACGTTCCGCAGCTCCCGCACATTTCCCGGCCACGAATACCGCTGCAGCTCCTGAATCGCTTCCGGCGTGAACGCCCGCGGCTTCCACCCATTCACTTCGGCCACCTGCGCCGCGAAGAACGCGACCAGCGCCGTAACGTCCTCGCTCCGCTCGCGCAGCGGCGGCAGCGATAGCGGGAACACGTAGACGCGGTGGTACAGATCCTGCCGGAACGCGCCCTTCTTCACCAGGTCTTCCAGATTCCGATGCGTGGCCACGATCACCCGCACGTCCACAGCAATCGGGCGGTCGCCGCCCACTCGCTCCACCTGCCGCTCCTCGAGGACGCGCAGCAGCTTGGCTTGCATCATCATCGGCATGTCGCCGATCTCGTCCAGGAACAGGGTGCCGCGACTCGCCTGCTCGAACTTGCCGATGTGCCGCGACGCGGCGCCCGTGAACGACCCTTTCTCGTGCCCGAACAACTCCGATTCGATGAGTTCGCCCGGCACCGCCGCGCAATTCAGGGTCACGAATGGCCCGCCGCGCCGCCCACTGCGCTCATGCAGCGCGCGCGCGATCAGTTCCTTGCCCGTGCCGGTCTCACCCAGGATGCAAACGCGCGCCTCGCTGGCGGCGACCCGGTCCACCTGCGCCATCACGCGGCGCATGGCTTCGCCCGAGTGGATGATCTCGTGTTTCCCCACGCGCTGGCGCAACTCGCGATTCTCTTCTTCGAGGCGCTTCAGCTTGAGGACGTTCTCCACCGTGAGCAGCAACTTGTCGGTGGAGAGCGGCTTTTCGAGGAAGTCCACCGCGCCCAGCCGGGTGGCGCGCACCGCCATCTCGATGTTTGCCTGGCCCGAGACCATCACCACTGGCAGCGCGATGCCGGCGTTGCGCAGATCCTCCAGCAGCGCAAGCCCGTCCCGGCCGGGCATCACGACATCGGACATCATCATGTCGAACGCCTGCGACTTCACCAGATCGAGGGCGCGCGCGGCGTTGTCGCAGACAGTGGCTTCGTGTCCCGCCAGGCGGAAGGCTCGCGCCAGCGAGGCCAGTGTATTCGCGTCGTCGTCAACGATCAGAAGGTGTGCCAAATTTGAGGTTACCCCAGTAGTGTGGCCGCGCCGCTAGCTCGCCACGAGCTCAATCCGAAACGTCGCGCCCTTTCCCGGCTCGCTCTCTACCGAAATTCTCCCCCCATGGTCGCTCACCACCGATTGCACGATCGCCAGACCCAGGCCCGTCCCGTGCGTCTTCGTGGTGTAGTAAGGCGTGAACAGGCGGCCGCACTCTTCCGGGGTGAGCCCCTGGCCTGTATCCGAGACCTCGATGCGGACGCCGCCGTCCAACGCCCTGGTTCGCAGCGTCAGCGTGCCGCTTTTCGGCATGGCGTCGATCGCATTGAGAATCAGGTTGCGAAGCGCGCGCGTCATCTGCTCGGCGTCGGCCGGGATGGACTTGAGGGCCGGATCGAAATCCGTGACCAGACGCACCGAAGCCTCCGCGAGCTGTGCTTCGAAAACCTTGACCGTGGCGCCGGCCAGTTGATTAAAATTTACTGGCTGCATCTCGGGCGCGGGCATCCGGGCAAAATCGCTGAACCGTGCGATGATCTGCTTCAGAGTTGCCAGCTCCGCCAGCAGGGTTTGAGTCCCTTCGCGGAAGACCTCATCGAACTGTTCCGGATACCGCTCGCGCGCCCGCTGCATGTTCTCGACCGTGATCTGCAGTGGGAACAGCGGATTCTTCAGCTCATGCGCCAGGCGTCGCGCCAGTTCGCGCCACGCCGCCACGCGCTCAGCCTGCACCAGCCGCTCGCGCTGCTCCACCAGTTCGTGCGTCATACGATTGAACGCCTTCGCCAGTTGGCCGATTTCGTCGGCCGACGTGGCCTCGACCGTGGTCCCCCAATTCCCGGCCGCCACCTTGCCGGCGCTCTCGGCCAGCCGCTGCACCGGGCGCGTGACTCTCGCAGTGGCCCACGCGCTCAACACCATCCCTACCAGGATTCCGCCCGCCGCCACATATATACCCGTCCATCGCAGCGAGGACTCCAGCGACACCAGTTCGCGCCGGGAGCTGCCGATGAGCAGCACGCCCAGCAGGTTGTCCTCGTAACCTGTCAGCGGCAGCGCGTGAAAGGTCTCGGCATCGGCGCCGCTACCTACCGTGTGGCCGGCTTCGCGCTTCTCACGCTCCACCTGTTCGATGAGCGGCCGCAGCGCCGCCACCGATACCGCAGGCCCGCCGGCGCCGATCAACTCCGCCTCGGAAAACTGTGGCTGCAGGTTGCGATAGAGCAGCACGCGCATTCCCGCCGGCAGCACCAGGCTCGACAGAAATTGCCGGTCGAGTTGCTGCCCACCCACCACGAATAGCTTGCGGTCGCCGGCCATGGCCACTCCGACCGACAGCAGCGAGAGCGTCATGCCGTCCGGCAGCTCTTCCCGCTTCAGGAAGGCGCCGCGTGTTTTCCAATCGGCGCGCTCCGCCACCCAGTCTTCCTTGTAGCCGAAACGCGCGGCCCACTCGGCGGACGAAATGATGGTTCCGTCACCCGCCACCAGTTCCAGCAAGTCGAGGCCGTGCGCCGATGCCAGGGACGCCGCCTCGCCATAATAAGGAGCGTAGTCCGCGGCGATGGCGATGTTGACGGCCGCGTCCGAAGCTGCGATCCCGCGGACAGCGCGTGCGATCTCCTGCCCCCGCCGGTCGAATTCCTTGCGGAACTGCGCCAACAGCGCATCCACGCGCTGAGTTTCCAGGCGTTCGAACGCCTCGCGGGTGCGCTCCGAGAACAGCCATTCCACCAGCCCTACCGAGGCCACCACCGCCACCGTGAAAATCAACAGCAGGCGGGTGCGGAACGTCATGGCCGCCCACCTTCGAGCCACAGATTCTCAAAACGCCACTCGCCAAGGTGTGTGATGCCGGGGCCGCCGCGCACGCGTGTGGCGGCGCCCATAATGTCCGGCAGGTGGAAGAGCGGGATCACGCGGAAGCCATCGAGAAGGCTGCGTTCGGCAGCGTAAAGGGCATCCGGCGATTCCGCGCGCGGCGGCTCGGGCAGGCCAAGTCCGGTCGCGATCCCCGCCAGTGCGCGCCAGGGATCGGACGATTCCACGCGAACCTGCACCAACCTCACATCCGCGTTGGAGCCCGGTGCTGCAACCGTGAGGGCCAGCCCCGCATAGCGAGCGTTCAACGCGATGCGCTCGGCGATCGGCCGTACGGCCGGGTCGGTGAAGCCGATGGTGAGCGACCGCGCCGCGGCCGGCAAGCCCGCTACCAGTTGGCGGGCCTTATCTACGTCGGCGCTCGTGGCGAAGAGGAAGGCGTATCCCGAGAGCCATTGCGGGAGCAGCGCGCCCGAAATCTCGCCCTGCCGCTGCAGCAGCACGTTGTGAATGGCCGCACGGTCCACGGCGAGCGCCAGTGCCTCGCGCAAGCGTGCGTCGTCCACGCGGGGCCCGAATGCCAGCGCCATCACGCGAACCGGCGAGGACGACCAGACTCGCCGCCCGGCTAGCGGCTCATTCGCCGCCAGCTCGATGACGTCCGCCCGTCCCACTTTGAAGTCGATGGATTGCTCGCGCAGCGGCCGCGCCATCTCGATTTCCACGCTATCCAGGTACGGCCTCCCGCCGGCGGCATTTTCGTCGGCGCTGTAGACCGCGCGGCGGCCCGCCTCCCAGTGCGTGATGTTGAAGGCGCCGCCCAGGTCGGCCATACCGGGGCCTTTCTGCGGCGGGTCGGCGGTTTCCCCGGCGTCGCGGACCTGGACCTTCAGCGTCCCGCCGTAGTGCGGGCGTGTCGCGGCGCAGGCGACCGCGATGCTAAGAACCGCAAGCCACCGTGATGACATACGCTGTGTACTTTCCCGAAACCAGATTCTTCACGATCGCCACCGCCGACGTCCCGCCTGAACTCCAGAGCGCCGTGACCGGTCCCGGCAGTTCCATCGGCGCAGTGAGCAACACGGGTGCACGGTTGACGATGGCATAGCCCTGGATGGCATCGGACTCGCTGCCGTCGCCCGCCCGCGTCGCCAACACTTGGGTTCCCCCGCCGCAGCGGGCGTCCGTGCCGGCGATGTCGCTGCCCCACGAGGAGATCGTGCCCGTGGGTTCGAACGAAGGATCGAAGATTTGCGTGCGCCCATCCACCATCGCGAACAGCCAGACCTGCCGGCCCTGCTCCTCGACTTCAGCGGCGGAGTAGAACGGAGCCAGCGTTTTCCGGAGGCCGGTTTGCGTGGTGAGTCGCCCGTCGAAGTAGTTGCGCGCGGCGGCGAAGTTGCCCAGCAGCATGGCGCGGCTGCCGGACTCGATCACCCACGGTTCGTCGCCCGGGCGGCACTCCATCTCGAGCGCTGGCCCGACGGCGCCGCTGCAATGCACGCCCGGCAGGAATGCCTGAAACGCGGCTCCGTTCAGCCGGAGATGCCCGCGCAGATCGCGCGCCCAGGGCTTGGACGGAGTCAGACGCAGCGCGCCCCGGGGCTCATTCTGCCGGCCATACAACGCGACTTTGGAAGGCGATAACACCAGCATGCCCTCAGGCGGGAATGCGATATCCAGAATCGGTTCGTCCTGTTCCCAGACCTGCTTCTTCTCCAACAGGACGGCTGGCGCCGCACCCGCTGCCGGCCCGGTGCGCTTCCAGCCGGCGATCCAGACTTGCCGCTCATCGCCCTTCCGCGCCTCCGCTACCAATAGGTACTGCGCGGCGTCTTGCGACAGCGTGACCTGCAGTTCTACGGTGGGCACCACTTCGCTGATCCGCAGGCCGGCATCCCGCAGCGCCGCTTCGAGCGCGCTGCGCGCCTGCGAAAATTCGGGCGATCCCACAGACGAAACGTTGCGCCATGTCACCGCCACCGTCTCGCCCCGTCCGGCCAACCCGGCCGTCTTGCGCGCCAGTTCGCGCGCGGCGCCCGTCACGTCGTCAGCAGCGGAAATGGGCGGCGGGAGGAAGAACACTAGCGCGGTGCAAACCGCGTGCCAACCCTTCACGGCTGCGATCATAGCACATCGCGATTTTCTCCCCCGGTTACGATGCGGATGACGCCGCGGAGGCACGTGCGCGCCACCAGGAACGACACCGGAAACGTTATCGCCGCCATCAACACGACACCCAATACGCCAGCCATAATAGTCCTCCGTTACTGCGCGGGGCCGGACTCCGCCGGCGTCCCGTGTGCCACCAGCACCCGTCCGAAGATGCGGTCCAGCTCCGGAGTGCGCTCGCCGTAAAGTTCCACTTGGTCGCCGACGGCGACAATCTCGAACAGTTCTTCCGCATCCCGGTTGCGCATCCGGATACAGCCGTGCGAAGCGTTATGCCCGATCGAAGCGGGATCGCTGGTGCCGTGGATGCCGTAGCCCTTCAGGCTGAGACCCATCCAACGCGTACCTAGGGGATTCGACTTCCCGGGCGGAACGATTCTTCCCTTCGTGTACCAGGTCGGATGCATCAGCCGTGTCGCGATCTTGAAGCTGCCGGCCGGACTCGGAGTTGCCGTTGCGCCAACCGCAGTGGGATAGATCTTGATGATGCGGTTGTCTTCGAGGACCGCCAGTTGCCGGTCCGGGATGCTGATCACGATGCGCCGCGCACTCGCCGCCTGCTTGTCCTGCGCCAGCGCTTCCGCGGCTGCCATGAGCATCACGCCGGTAAACGCCGCCAGCTTTCTGATCTGTTCTTCCGCCGTCCTGAGCATCTCGGAACCTCCGTACGGAGGAATCGGATGCAGGCGTGTGACCTCCTAATAAGCCGCTGATTCTAAATGGCTTGCTGAATCCTATTTGTGTCACGTGAAACACGTCGTGGCTAGTTCAACACCAGCTCCAGTTCCGGCAGCCGGATGATCTTCTTCTGAATGGCATACTGCACCAACTGCGCTTTGTTGTGGATGTCCAGCTTGCGCATCAGGTTGAACTTGTGCGCTTCCACCGTCTTCACGCTTAACTCGAAGCTGATGGCGATCTCCTTCACCGACCTGCCCTCGGCCAGCAGCTTGAGAACTTCCCGTTCGCGTTTCGTAAGCGTTCCGAAACGAGGTTGGCGGGCCGGCCCACGACCCTGAACGCGGAAATCGTCCACCAGGCGCGTTAACAGACGCGGGCTCAGATAACTTCCGCCGCGGTGCACTTCGCGGATGGCGGTGAGCAATTGATCCGCCGGCGTCTCCTTAAGGATGTACCCGCTGGCGCCCATGTCAACGCACTCGGTTACGTACTCTTCGTCGTCATACATCGAGAGGAATACTACCCGCGTCTCGGGCCGCTCCTTGCGGATCAACCGCGTGGCTTCGAAGCTGCTCATGCCGCCCATCCCGATGTCCATCAGCACCACGTCGGGACGCGACTGGCGCGCCAGGGCGACAGCTTCGGAAGCGTTGGAGGCCTCGCCGGTTACTTCAATATCCTGCTCCTGGGAAAGAAGAGTCCGGATTCCCTGCCGGAATAAAGTGTGATCGTCAGTCAAGAGTACGCGAATTTTGGCCATTGGTTTCCACCCGTGCAGAGTTACGCGGTAATACGAGCGTCACTTTGACGCCCTTGCCAGGCGCGGTTTGAACCGCCAGGGTGCCGCCGAGCAGCGAAGCCCGCTCGCGCATACCCGCCAAGCCGAATGACATCGGCTGGTTCCCTGCCGCCTCCGCACTAAAGCCGGCGCCGTTGTCCGAAACGCTCAGCCTGATACTCTTATCGGCACTCCGTAGGGAAAGGTTTATGTGGGTGGCCTTAGAATGTTTGGTAATGTTCTGCAGGCACTCCTGCGCAACTCGGTAGATTACCTCTTGAGCCGGCTTGGCAAGATCCCCATTGGTCCCGCAAAACCGCAGCCGCACGGCTGCTGGATGCATCTTGTGGAAGCGCCCCGCGAGCTGCCGCAGCGCGCGCTCGAGACCCAGGCGGTCGAGCACTACCGGGCTGAGCGCGCGGACCATTCGCCGCAATTCGTTCACAATTTGCTCGGCCACCCCGCGCGCTTCCGACAGCGCTGGACGCAGTGCCTGCGGCGCATGGCGTTCCAGCATTTCCAGTTGCAGCCGAAGGAGCAAAAGCGATTGCCCGGCCTCATCATGCAGTTCCCGCCCGATGCGGCGCCGCTCGTCCTCTTCGGCCCGGCGCGACTCCGCTTCCAGACGCCGAATCTCCTGCTGCAGGCGGGCACGCTCGATGGCGGCGGCGCAGCGTTCCCCGGCTGCCTCGAGCAGCGCCAACTCGCGCGGCAGCCACGGATAAGGCGTCGAAAAGTCGAGTTCTAATAAGACACCGCGGCCGAGCGGGTATCTCCACTGCGATTTCGTCCCGTGCTCTGTGTACGAGGGATGTGGCTCCTCTACGAACAGAATCCGTCCGCTGCGCGCTTGGAAAGAGTGGCTAAGTACGCGGACGAAGCGTCGCAGCAGGCCGTCCAGATCTACAGCTTCGGCGGCCGCGCGAGCCAGCCCGAAAAACGCCTGGGATTCGGCCTCGCGGACCCTGTAGAACGCGTCATTCAGGGTGAACGCTGTGACCAGTTGTAATTGTTCGCGCGCCGGTCCGAAGCGGTCTCCGCAGACGGTGTCGAGCAGTGTGGTAAATCCGGCCAGAGCCGCCGTCACCTCGCCCGGCGGAATATTCAGTTTGGCCAGCCGCCGGCCGCTGTAGCGGACCTGTTCCAGGAAAGATGACATCCGCCCGGCCCTCGCGGCCGCGGCAGGTGTGATCCCGAGGAAGGCCTTCCTAACGGCGGCGTCGTAGCCGCGCCCACGCAATTGTGCGGCGAACCGCCGATCCAACCGATCGGCGTCCGGCCGAATCGCCCGCCGTAGCTGCCCGATGTGCCGGCGCGCCGCGGGCGTCAATACCGGCTCGATCACTTCGCTCCGTGTTCTCTCAAGTCCTTCGCCACTTCCAAAAACCCGTTCTCCGTCGCCGCCGCGAGGGGAGTCTTTCCCGCCTTGTTCCGGGCATTCAGTTCCGCGCCCGCCGCGATCAGCAGATCCACCACGGCCTTTCTTCCCCATGCCGCTGCCTGGTAGAGCGGCGTCGCGCCCAACCCTTCGTCACGAGCCTCGCGGTCCGCGCCCCGGCGCAACAATAGCTCCACGACCCCGCTGTAGCCGCCCAACGCCGCGTTGTGCAGCGGAGTGAGGCCCTCGCGATCGCGCGCGTTCACGCCCGCTCCGTGGTTCAGCAGGATCAGCGAGACTTCCACGCTGCCCTTGAGCGCCGCCTGATGCAGAGGTGTCGCTCCCGACTGGTCCGGGGCATTCACGTTGGCGCCCCTCGACACTAACAGATCGACCAGATCGGCCTGATCCTTTAGGGCGGCATCCTGTAATAGTCGATCGGCGAACCCAGCGCCGCTCCCGGCCAGCAGCAATTCGACCACCGCCCGATGCCGCCCCCGTGCGGCATTCTCGATGGGCGTATACCCGGCAAGGTCCTTCCGGTCGCGGTTGGCGCCATTGGCCAGGAGCAACTCGGCGATGTCGCGCCGGCCAGCCGCCGCCGCCTCATTCAGCGGCGTGGCGCCGGTTTCGGGATTGACCTCATCGATACGCGCGCCGTGCGCGACCAGGGCCTCGGCCGCCGCCTGATACCCGCGCCGGGCAGCTTCATCGAGCGGCGCCGAGCCTTTCCGATCGCGCGCGTTCGCGTCCCCTCCCTTGTCCAGCAGCAGAATGACGAGCGGCGCATAGCCGCGATCCACCGCCAGGTGCAGCGGCGTCGCGCCCGAATTGTCGGCGGCCTTCACGTCGGCGCCGTGCGCGAGCAGCAGATTCACCATCGGCAGGTTGTCTTTGATGACGGCATAGGCCAGCGGGGTCGACCCGCCTTCGGCATGCCGTGCATTGACTTTGGCCCCGTGTTCGAGCAGCCAGGCCGCAATGGCGACCTGGCCGCCCCAGGCCGCATCGTGCAGCGGCGTGGCGCCGAGGCTATCCCGTTGATTGACGTCGGCGCCGCGCGCGATTTCGGCCTTGACGCGCTCCAGGTCGCCGGCCTCGACCGCCTGGTGCAAGTCCGCCGCCCGGAGTCCCGCGGCCAGCGTCAGCACCAGAAGTGCGCCTTCAACCCACGTATTGCACCTCTTCTTCCAGCTCGATCCCGAAGCGCGCCTGCACGCGTTTTTTCAATTCATGGATGAGCGTGCAGAGATCGGCCGCCGTGCCGCCGCCGGCGTTGTATATAAGGTTGGCGTGGTACGTGGCCACGTGGATCTCGCCGCGCCGCATCCCCTTGGCGCCGATCTGCTCGAGGAACCACGCCGCCGGCACTTTGCCTTCGCGCGCCGCTGAATCCGGTACCTCTGCCGCCACCGCGGGCGGAAGTTCGCGCAGCAGCAGGTTCTTGAAGATGCTGCCGGCGCACTTCATGGTCACGGGAAACTTCTCATTCCGGACCTTGAGGATATCGTCGGCAGTTTTCCGCAACTCGGCGGCATCGGCCGCGTCAAGCCGCAGTTCAGTGGAAAAGATGATCCACTCTTTGTGTTTCTTGAAAATGCTTTCGCGGTAATGAAACTGGCAGTTGTCGTTGTCGAAGAGCCGCACTTCGTTGCCGTCGTAGAACCGCACTTTCACCACGCGCTCGGAAATCGAGTGGCCGTACGCTCCGGCATTTCCGTACACTGCCGCACCCACCGACCCCGGAATGCCCGACAGCGTTTCGAGGCCGCGCATGCCGCGCGCGATGGTGTAGTCCACCAGGTCCTGCAGCACCGCGCCGGCATCGGCGATCACGAAACCGTTCGCCGCCATCATCCGCTCGGCGCGATACCGCAGCACGATGCCGTGAAAGCCACGGTCGGAAACGATCAGGTTGGTGCCCCCGCCGATCACCATGGTGGGCAGGCCGCTCGCCCGCGCCATCGTCAGCGCCGCAATGAAAGCCTCGGCGCTGCCCGTCTCGGCATACACGTCCGCCGGACCGCCGATGCCGAAGCGCGTGTAGCGGGAGAGCGGAGCGTTGGCGAAAACGGTTAAATTAGGAATCTCGGCGAGACGCGCGTGTGCCTCTTCCGGGGTCGGCATTTGTCTCAATTATACGGGAGGTGTTTCGTGAGTACGGCGTTCCCCGGCTTTCCGCCCGAAGCCATGCAGTTCTTCCGCGGGCTGGCCCGCAATAATAATCGCGACTGGTTCCTGCCGCGCAAGCCGGTCTTCGAAGAACATGTAAAGGAGCCGATGCGCCGCCTGGTCGAACGGGTGAACTCCGCCATGTTGAAGTTCGCGCCGGAATATGTGACCGACCCCGGCAAGGCGATCTATCGCTTCTACCGCGACACGCGCTTCAGTAAGGATAAGAAGCCGTACAAGGAGCACATCGCCGCCAGCTTCCCGCATCACGGCCTGGCGCGGCACGAAGGCGCCGGCTACTACTTTGCGGTGTCGCACAAAGAGGTAGCGGTCGGCGGCGGCGTATATGTGCCGATGCCCGAGACGCTGCTCGCCATCCGGCAGCAGATCGCCGACCGGCACCAGGAATTCCGGCGGCTGACCCGCGCCGCCGCGGTCACCCGGCTGTACGGCCCGATGCACGGCGAGCAATTGTCGCGCGTCCCCAAAGGCTTCGCCTGCGATCATCCCGCCGCCGACCTGCTGCGCTACAAACAGTTTCTTTTCTATGTCGAGCTACCCGCGGACCTGGCTACCTCGCCTGCGCTACCAGGGGAAATCGTGAAGCATTTTCGCGCCATTGCGCCTTTCGTGACGTTTCTCAACGCCCCGTTCGCGCGGTCCCGGAAAAAAATCCACACCGGGGACACTTTGGCACCCGAATTTTAACGAAACTGTCACAATTCCGGCATAGAATGAGTGCTGCCGAACATCATGCGCGCCATGTGGATCGCGATTCTCATTGCATTGGTATTGGTCGTTTGCTATCACACCGCAACCCACGGCCGCCGCGGCCGCCGCTGGGGCAGGTTCTAGCGGATCGCGCGAATTGCCGACCGGCCCATCGCGGTTTTAGCTGATTTCAGTGCCCCTCTCACGTCTTGTGTCTGATCGCAAGATTCTGGGACGGTGCTTGAAGGGCTTTCTGAAGGTTTCGTTTTTTGTATTGGCGGCTAACGTGATCGCGTGGGTTGGGCTACGAGCCTACTGGGGATGGTGGGTGCACCGGTAAGCAGCGATCAGATTATTTCTCTTCGTAAATGGCGATCAGCAGGCGATCCGGGTCGCGCAGCCTGATCCATCGGTGTCCCCAGGGCAGGATTTCCGGCCCTTCGAAGTCCCACCCGCCGCGCAGCCGCTCCGCCCAGAAATCCACCGAGCCGGTGCGAAGCTGAAGATCGATTTTGTCGCTCTCGACCGGGCGAAGGAAAGACTCCTCGAAGCGGCGGTCGTCGCGGGTCATCTGATAGATTTCGATGCAGGGTTCGCGGCCGCTTTCGAAACGACTGAAGATGCAGCCGCGGCCCTGGGGTTCGTCCCACTCCTCCACTACGCGCAGCCCGAGCACGCGCGCGTAGAAATCGCGCGAGCGCTCGAAATCGGCGCAGCGGATCACGGTCTTCAGGCCCAGCCAGCGTCCCGGCGTCAACATGTTGGCCTCCGAGATCAGAATAACTTCTGGTCGTCACATCTGCGATCCGGTGACAGCGAGTTGGATGGCGGTATTCAGAATGTTGGTCGCCACGCCCGGAATGCGGGCAGCCAGCACCTGGCTGGCGAGTTGCAATAGAAGGTATCCACGCTTCGCGGGCGGGGTCGCCAGGTAGGTGGCGGCGAAAGGAACGCAGAATTTTTCGTAGGCGGCGACGATCTCATCGTCACTGCGGTTGGGAGTGAGCTTCGCGATTTCTTTCACGATGGGCAGCGCTTTGGGGACCAGCTCGACGGCCTGGAGAAGGGCAGCCTCGGCCTTTTTCGACGAAAAGAACGAGACGGTTTTGAGAATCAGATTCTTCAGAAAGTTCATGGGATCGATCCTTACGGGCGCGATGAAATGATCTGCGCGCCCCTGATGGTGAGGTTAGTTGCCGGGTTGAGGTTGCGGTAGAGCAGTACGCCGTTCAGGCCATAGCCGAGCAGCCGGTCGTACCAGTGCGGCTTGGTCAGACGGTTCACGTTGCCGGCGGTGCCGGAAACATCCATGGCGATCTGGTCCCAGGTGAGCAGCATTTTCGGCAGCGTGCCGCGCACGTCCTGGGACATCTCGCCCAGATTCATCGCCGCGTGCTCGATGCCCTTCGAGGCGCCGACGTAGCGGTTGAAAACGCAATCCTGGTTGTGATCGCAATCGAGAAACAGGGGGAGCGCGTCGTTCACCTGGGCCGTGATGCCGGCCGAGTGGTCGAGCGACGGCTTGAGGTCGGTGCGCAGGGCTTCGACCGTTCCCAGCGCCTGGTCCGCGCGTGATAGTGTATCGCCGATGCGCCGGTCGGCGGTCTCGCGGATCTGCGCCGTTTCGGCGAGGACGTCTTTGCGCAAGGCCGACACCTGCCGTTCCGAGCGTGTCAGGATGTCCTTGCGCGCGGCCGCGATTTCAGCGAGCAGCGCGACGCGCGTCTCTCGCACCTCTTCGGGCAAAGCCGCGATGGTAAACGTCGCGGCACGCACCAACAAGCCGGCATACACTGCCAGCACCGTCAGCGCCGTCAACAAGGCGCAGACCAATATCTGCTGAATAGATTTCATGGGAAGCCAGAAGGGAACCCCCTGCCGGCCCGCGCGGCGCGGAAGATCCGAACCGCCGGGCCGAAGCAGAGTTATGCCCTCGTCTGACTACACAGTAGCAGGCGTACTGGTAATGAAAGTGAGCAAGTTATTGATACTAATGACGAAATAGCTTGTGAAGGTGATTGTGGCGCAGGCACTCAATGCCCAATATCACTTAGTTTGTCTATCCCGCGTACCGCCTAAGTCTGCAGCGGAATGTCGAGGGTCCTACGAGTTCTAATGAGATTTCGGATCAGGAATTCCCGAATTGACACCTGTCTTGAATCCCCATAGAATCATGTCCCTTCAATCATCAGTTGGCGCGTATGGTCGTGGGGGACCTCGGATCACTTACCGATGAAATCCGATCGAGAGGACAGAGTCACATGCACCGGTGCTTCCGAACGCTTCTGTTCGCCCAAATAGCTGTTGGGATTGCCCTCTGTCAAACCACGAACTTTCCGTACATCCACCGGAATTTCGCTGGGTCGTTTCCGCTGGGAGAGGCCGGCCCAGCCAGTTCAGCACTTCTGTACTATCCGTATGGGACCGCGGTCGATTCGTCGGGAAACGTCTACATACTCGATTCAAATAACTATCTGATCCGCAAGGTCGCGCCTGATGGCACTATCTCCACCGTAACGGCTCTTCGGTTTTTTGGCTACGAGTTTAAACTCGGGACGGATGGAAACTTCTACGTGGGCGCGTTCGCCCAAGTCTACAAAGTAACTCCGGCGGGCACCGCCACCGTGATTGCCGGCACCGGGACTTTTGGCTACAGCGGCGATGGCCAACTCGCCGTAAATGCTCAAATCGGGACAATCCAAGGCATCTGTCTCGATTCGCTCGGGAACATCTACATCGCGGACGGCAATCGACTCAGGGAGATTACGAGCGACGGCAAGATCCAGACCATCGCTGGAAGCGGGACCGGAAACTTTACGGGGGATAACGGGCAGGCCAGCGCTTCGACGTTGAACCAGGCATACGGGATGGCCGTGGATCGGCTCGGCAATTTCTACTTTGCCGACTCCCTCAATCGGAGGATTCGGAAAATTTCGGCGCAGGGAATCATTTCCACAGTGGCGGGGAATGGCGGCTTCGGCCAGCCGAAAAACGGCGCGGCGGTGAACTCACCGATCGGAACACCATTCAGTGTGGCGGTCGACAGTGCCCTGAACGTATACTTCACCGATACCTACTTTCACCTGGTGGCGAAGATCGTTCCTGGCGGGGGGCTGGTAATCATCGGCGGAGATGCCAACGGTTATGATGCTCCCACCGACGGCCCCGCCACCTCTTCCAGCCTGCTCTCGCCGCGCGGCCTCTCCGTCGACGGCTTGGGGAATGTCTTCGTGGCCGACCAGACCCACCGCATCCGCCAAATCACACCCGACGGCAACCTGAAAACCCTCGCTGGGAAGCTCCATTATGGCGGCGATGGCGGCCCGGCCGCATCCGCTCTCCTCAACTTTCCGTCAGACGTCGCGGTGGATGCGCGCGGCAACGTATTCATCGCCGATGCATCCAACTACCGCATTCGAAAGGTGGCAACGGATGGCACCATCTCCACCTACGCCGGCACCGGCATCCCCAATTACCCGGCAGATGGCGCGCAGGCTTCGGGTAGCGCCCTCAATTACACACCGGCGATGACATTCGACTCCCAGGGGAATCTCATCACCATCTCCGGATCCAAGATCCTGAAAATCACGCCTGACGGAGTGATTACGACCACCGCTGGAACTGGGACCTTCGGCAATACGGGCGACGGCGGACCCGCAACCCAGGCAACACTAGGATTCCCCTCCGGCATCGCAATCGATTCGTCCGGAAATATCTACGTTTCCGATAATTTCTATTACCGCGTCCGCAAGATCTCCGCGGCCGACGGCACAATTTCCGCGTTTGCCGGCGCTGGCAGTCAGGGATATACGGGCGATGGCGGTCTGGCGACCAGCGCCCAGCTTCGCAACTATAGTGGCGCGATAGCCTGCGACTCGGCCGCCAATGTCTACATCGGCGATTCGGGCAACAACGTGGTCCGGATGGTATCGCCGGCCGGGATTATCACCACCGTTGCCGGCAACGGTACGTTCGGTTCGCCCGGCGACGGCGCACAGGCCAAGTCGGCAGTTCTGAGCGGGATCGTGTCCATAGCGGTAGACGCCGCCGATAACGTGTTTCTCGCCTCGCAGAACTACGGATATGTCTACCGGCTGAGCGGAGGTGTGATCCGGCGGATTAACGGCTTCACCGCCGGGAACACGCCAACCGACGGGACGCCTGCCGGCTCTCTCTATTTCTTCGTTCGTAGCCTCAAGGTCGACTCGAATGGCGACATCTACGCCGTCGATTCCGGCAGCAACATGATCCGCAAGCTGGTGCTGAATTCCCCGAACGCACTAAGTATTGTGGACGGAAATAATCAGGCCGGTCCTGTGGGAAAAGCCCTTCCCAAGGCGCTGAAGGTACTGATCGGCGGGCGCGCCGGACTACCCGTCGCGGGAGCCACCGTGAGCTTTACGGTTAAGTCGGGCTCCGCTACGGTATCGTCCAATACGACCCAGACAGACAGCAGCGGCCTAGCCGCGGTCGGCGTCACCTTCGGGCCGAATGCCGGCAGCGTTGTCATCACCGCGTCTGCCGTGGGAACCAGCGTGGCGCCGGTGCAATTCACCCTCACCGCGGGGTCCTCCGTAGCGGGATGCACCGCTTCGGCCCCCGCCATCGTCTCCATCAACTCGGCGGGCGATTACGGCGGCTTCGGCAGCTTCGCCAGCGGCTCCTGGCTGGAGATCAAAGGAACGAACCTCAGCCCCACCACGCGCCAATGGGGAGGGGACGATTTCAAAGGCTCGAACGCACCCACGAGCCTGGACAATGTTGCCGTCTCCATCAACGGCAACGCAGGCTTCGTCTTATACATTAGCCCAGGCCAAATCAACGCCCAAGCGCCATCGGATTCGACCATTGGCAACGTTCAGATCGCGGTCAGTAACTGTGCTGGAACCAGCGTCCCCGTGAACCTTCAGAAACAGGCGATTGTACCGGGCATGCTGTCTCCCTCGGTCTTCAAGGTCGGCGGCAAGCAATACCTCGCCGGTGTCCTGCCGGATGGAAATTATGTGGGTAACGCCAACCTGATTTCCGGCGTAGCGTTTCGCCCAGCCAAGCCGGGTGAAACGATAATCGCGTATGGCATCGGTTTCGGCGCGGTAACGCCCTCCATCGCGCCCGGCATCATCGTGGGCCAGAGCAACCGGATCCCGAACCTCACGATCGCCTTCGGTACCACGCAGGCTGCGATCGCCTATGCCGGCCTCGCTCCCAACTACGTCGGCCTGTACCAATTCAACTTCACCGTTCCGAGTGTGGCGGATGGCGATTACGTCATCGACATCCAGACCGGGGGACAGAAGCTGGCCCAAACGCTCTACCTGACCGTGCACCGATGAGCTTTCGCCGCCCAGCACTATTCGCTAGCGCCCTTACTTGCCGAATCTCTTGATGAAATTCGTATCGAACTTCCCCGCCTGAAAATCGGCGTCGCTTAGAATCTTCTGGTGCAGCGGGATCGACGTATAAATCCCTTCCACAATGAACATCCCCAGCGCCCGCTGCATGCGGCGGATCGCTTCCCCGCGGTCGCTGCCGTACGCGATCAGCTTCGCGATCAGCGAATCGTAGTAGGGCGGAATCACGCAATCCGTGTAGGCCCACGTGTCCACGCGCACGCCGATCCCGCCCGGCACGTGGAACCCCGTGATCCTCCCCGGCGACGGCACGAACGTCTCCGGGTTCTCCGCATTGATCCGGCACTCGATGGCGTGCCCGCGCAGTTCCACCGGCCCGGGCAGCACTTCGTCCAGGCGCTCCCCCTGCGCGATCCGGATCTGGCTCGTCACCAGGTCGATCCCGGTCACGAACTCCGTCACCGGATGCTCCACCTGAATGCGCGCATTTACCTCGATGAAGTACAGCTTTCCGGTCTCGTCCATCAGGAACTCGACGGTACCCGCATTGGTGTAATTAGCGGCCGCCAACGCCTGGCGCAGCACCTCCGAAATCTCCGCCCGCTGCCGGTCCGTCACCGCCGGCGAGGGCGACTCCTCCAGCAGTTTCTGATGCCGCCGCTGGATGCTGCACTCGCGCTCCCCCAGGATCTCGACGTTGCCGTGCTCGTCCGCCAGAATCTGAAATTCGATGTGCCGCGGCGCGCCGATGAACTTCTCCAGGTACACGTCCGCCGAGCTGAACGCCGCTCCCGCTTCCGTCTGCGCTTGTACGAACAGCCCCGGCAATTCCTCGGGAGTATTGACGACGCGCATGCCGCGCCCGCCGCCGCCCGCCGACGCTTTCAAAATCACCGGATAGCCGATGCCCTCCGCCAGCTCGAGCGCCTCTTCGGGGGTCTTCAGCACGCCCGGCGAACCCGGCAGCACCGGCACGCCCATCTCCCGCATGTACCCGCGTGCCGCCTCCTTCACCCCCATCAGCCGGATCACTTCCGGCCTGGGCCCGATGAACTTGATGTGCGACGCCTCGCACACTTCGGCGAACCCGGCGTTCTCGCTCAGGAACCCGTAGCCCGGGTGGATCGCATCGACGTTGGTGATCTCGGCCGCGCTAATGATCGCCGCCACGTCCAGGTAACTGCGCGCACTCTTGGCCGGCCCGATGCAGATCGCCTGGTCGGCAAACCGCACGTGCGAGCTGTACCGGTCGGCCTCCGAATACACCGCGACCGTCTGAATCCCTAATTCCTTGCAGGCACAGATGACGCGGACCGCGATCTCGCCGCGGTTGGCGATGAGGATCTTCTTAAACCGCTCGGACGGCAAACAGAGCCTCCCCGTACTCTACCGGCTGTCCGTTCATGACGAGCTTGCTCTCGACGATGCCCGAGGTCTCAGCCTCAATCTCATTCATGAGCTTCATCGATTCGATGATGCAGAGGACCTTACCCGGCTGCACCCGTTCGCCCACTCGCACGAACGGCGGGGCGCCCGGCGAAGGGCCCTCATAAAAGGTGCCGACGATGGGAGACTTCACCAGAATCAGGTTCGGGTCGGCGGGTTTCTCTCCCTTGGGGGTCTCTGCCATCGCGAGCGGTGCGTGGGCCGCCACGGGCGCCGCCTGGGGCGCGAGCACAACCTCCTGCTGGGTCGCAAACGAAGCGCGCCGGATGCGCACTCGATTATCCCCGCGCTGCACTTCCAACTCCGCGATTCCCGTCTCCGCCGCCAGATTGATTAACTCGCGAATCTCGTCAACTGTCATCAATCGTTTACTTTAACATCTGGGAGCCGTCCCCAAAGCCGCTCACAGGGCGAACTTCCCACGCCAACCTCGCGTATACTCCACTTAACCATGCTCGAAGTCCGCGCCCTCACCAAACGCTACGGCCCCCTGCTAGCGGTGGACTCCATTTCCTTCGTTGCCCGCCCGGGCGAAACCGTCGGCGTCTTGGGCCCGAACGGCGCCGGCAAGACCACTACCATCTCGATCGTCGCCGGCCTCCTTACCGCCGATTCCGGGGAAGTCCTCATCGAAGGCCGCGTCCCCTCGGGCGACACCGACCCCATCAAACGCAAGCTTGGGTTGGTCCCCCAGGAACTGGCGCTGCACGACGAGCTTTCCGCCCGCGAAAACCTTGTCCTCTGCGGCGCGCTCTACGGTATCACCGGGGCCACGCTCCGCACCACCATGGACGCCGCGCTCGATCTGGCCGGTCTCTCGGATCGAGCCAAGGACCGCGTCGGCACTTTCAGCGGTGGCATGAAGCGCCGCCTTAATCTCGCCGGCGCCCTGCTGCACGACCCCCAGATTCTGCTTCTCGACGAACCCACTGTCGGCGTCGACCCGCAGAGCCGCAACGCCATATTCACCTCTCTCGAAGAGCTCCGCCGCCGCGGCAAGACGCTCATCTACACCACCCACTACATGGAGGAGGCGGAGCGTCTCTGCGACCAGATCGTCATCATCGACCACGGCAAGGTGATCGCCAACGATACCCTCGAAGCGGTCCGCCGCCTGGTCCCCGGCGTCAACGTGCTCGAATTCGAACTCGCCAAGCCCGCCGTCGATGGCTGGTGCGACCGTCTGCGCCAGGTGGATGGCGTGGATGCCGCCGAGATCGCGGACACGCTGTTGCGCGTCACGTTGCGCGACCTCTCCGAGACTTCGCCGCGCGTGCTGGAATGGCTGCACGCGAACGGCATCGGCTACGTGCACCTGGCCAGCCAGCGCGCCGATCTCGAAACCGTCTTCCTCTCCCTCACCGGCAGAAAGGTCCGGAACGCATGAACCTCACCGCCTTCACCGCCCTGGTGCGCCGCGACCTGCGCCTCTTCACTCTCGACCGCAAAGCCGTCATCATGTCGATTGTGGCGCCCATCCTCATCGCGTCGTTCTTCGGCTTCTTGTTCGGAGGCGTCGCGGATAGGGAGCCGTCGCGCATCATCGTTGCTGCCATCGACCTGGACCAGTCCGAGATCTCACAGCGTCTTATTAAAGACATGACCGCCGACAAGGCCCTGGACGTGCGTCCGGATTCGATTGAGCCCGCCCGCGCCGCCGTCCGTGCCGGCAAGATCACCGTCGCTATCGTGGTCCCCAAAGGTTTCGGCGATCAATCCGGCAGCGCTCTCTTTCGCGGCCAAAACAAGCCGACAATCGACCTGATGTACGACCCGTCCCACTCGACCGAGCTCGCCATGGTGCGCGGCATTCTCACACAGCACGTGATGGAGGTGGTGAGCCGGGATGCGTTCTCCGGCGCCGGCGGCCAGCGTGTTACCGGCGAAGCCCTGAGTCAGGTGAACAGCGCGACCGGCATGAATTCCGCCGACAAGGACGCGCTCCGCCGCATGCTCGAAAGCGTGGGCCAATGGAACCGCCGCGTGCGCGCGAATCCGCAAGCGGCCGGCGTCAACGGAGCGGGCGGCGGCCTCAGCCTCCCCTACGCGGTGAAAGAGGAATCTGTGACGGCGCGCAAAGGCGTGCAGTACAACGCCATGGCTCACTCCTTCGCCGGCATGACGGTCCAGTTCATCCTGATGATGGGGGTGGACGCCGGAATCATCGTCATCACACAGCGCCGCAGCGGCATCTGGAAGCGGCTGCGCGCTGCGCCGCTCTCGCGCTTCACGATCATCGCCGCCCGCGCCACCAGCGCCGCCCTCATCGCGATGGCGATTCAGTTCATCGTGTTCGGCTTCGCGCGGGTGGTCTTCCACGTCAGGATCGAAGGCAGCGTCCCCGGCTTCCTCGGCATCTGCGCCGCATTCGCCCTGATGACCGCTGCTTTCGGCCTGATGATCGCCGCCACCGGCAAGACGCCCGAGGCCACCCGCGGTATTGCGATTCTGTTCACGCTGCTGCTGGTGATGCTCGGCGGCGCGTGGGTCCCGAGCTTCATCTTTCCGCAGTGGTTGCAGAAGGTGACCTTCCTGGTCCCCACGCGCTGGGCCGTCGACGGTTTCGATGCCATGACGTGGCGCGGTCTCGGCTTCGATGCCGCTGTGCCCCCCATCGCCGCCATGCTGGGATTCACGCTGCTGTTCGGCGCGCTCGCTCTGTGGCGCTTCCGCTGGGAAGCGGAGTAGCTGCGGCACAAGCGCCCCCACCCCCTTCCGGCGACCCTTTTCATCGCTTGCATTGAGCGCTGGGCTGTTTTATGATGCTCTCGGTAACCGAGGACATGGCCTGATATGAGCATGCCCCCCTGAAGACTGGCTCTACACTATCCCGCTACGACTGCGGTCGATCTTCCGCCGCCACTCTGTAGAGGGGTGTGCGACATAAAAGTGGAGCCACCCGGCGCAACCTGATTTTTGACGGCCCGCAGGGTCCCGAAGCAAAGGGCCTCAAGGACGGGCAAAACCGCAACAGTCAAGATGTGCGTTCGCCGCACAGCGGCCAGAAGCCTTGCGTATGTGTACGCTCAGACTCTTGTCGTTTTGTTGAGGATGCGTAGGTCTCTCCACTTTTATGTCGCACACCCTCTGTAGAGCGGGAGCTTGACGAAGAGCTTCGTTTCCACCTGGACCAGCAGGTCGAACAGAACATCGCCCGCGGCATGAACCCGCGCGAGGCCCGCCGTCAGGCTTTCCTCGCGCTGGATGGCGTGGAGCGATGCAAGGAGGAATGCCGCGACATGCGCCGCCTGAACCCGGCCGCCGATCTCGTTCACGACCTCGCTTACGCCGCTCGCGTGCTGCGAAAGACTCCCGGGTTCGCGATCTCGACGGCCATCACGATCGCTCTCGGCATCGGCGCCGCTACCGCCATCTTCAGCGTGACTGACGCCGTCCTGCTGCGTCCTCTGCCGTACCGGAATCCGGGTCGGCTGGTGCTGGCCGCGGCTTTCGGACTGACGCGCCTCATGACCAGCATGCTCGTCGGTGTCCCGGCGACCGATCCCGCCACGTTCGCGGCTATGACCTTGCTGTTTTTCCTGATCGCCGCGGTAGCTTCGTGGGTGCCTGCGCGCCGCGCTGCCGCGTTAGATCCGACAGCGGCGCTGCGCGAGGACTAGGGGTCAGGGCGGGGGAAATGTCGACCGCAGCGCCTGCGCCAGTCCCTCGGCCGAGAAGCCGAACGGTCCGGGCGCGCTCTTGTAGATCACGCGGCTATCGCGTCCGATCAGATAGAGACGATCCGGCCAACCCGTGTACGATCTCTCGGTCTGGTTTTCGATCCCGTCGAGCAGCGCCGGGATGCGGATTCCGAGCTTCCGGACGCACGCCGAAGCGGTTTCATTGCGCTCGCCATCCGTCCGCGGAGACGCGAACAACACGCCGTCTCGCACATTCGAGGCCTGCCAAAGGTCCGTGGGATGCGCCTCCTGGATGTACACCACGTAGAACGTCACCCGCTCGCGATACTCGTCGTACAGCTTGTTCAGGGCGGGAACCTCCCGCCGGAATGGCGGTCAAGTGTAGCTGCCGAATATCAGCGCGACCGGCCGTTCGCGAAGTTCATCGGAGAGTCTCACCGACCGGCTCCGGTCGAGCGCCGGCAGCGAAAAATCGGGAGCCTGATCTCCCGCCCGCAGCGTGCCCGCGCGCGCGTGCATCCAGAGCGGCGGGAACGGCAGAATGATCATGGCAGGCATGGGGACGTGCGACATGATTGCGCCGAACCGCTCCGGCGGTTGCAGCATCGCGGCGTAGAGGCATGCGGCTGCGATGGCATACGCCACCGCTACCCCCGCCAATACCTTGCCAACCGTTTTGAGACGCATCGACTTTCCGAGCATGAAGCTTATCACTTCGCGGATTCCCGTGTAGCGCCCCCCGCTATAATCAGAGTTGTGAAGGTAAGCGCTCTGCTCCGGTTTCGTAACGTCGCGCACGGCGTGCGCCGCGGCTTCATCGCCGAATGGGCGGTCACCGTCGTTCTGCTGCTTTTTGGCACCACGACGCTGCTGCAGGCATTCGTGATCCCCAGCGGGTCGATGGAGGCTTCGTGCTGGTGGGCGACCACGTACTCGTGGACAAGCTGGCGTACGCTCCCGCGGACGCGGTGACGAGCCACTTACTGCCCTATCGCGAGGTGCAGCGCGGCGACGTCATCGTGTTCCGGTACCCGCTCGATATCAGCCAGAATTACGTGAAACGCGCGATCGGTATCCCGGGCGATCATGTCCGGCTCGCCAACAAGCAGCTCATCCTGAATGGCAAGCCGGTCAACGAGCCGTACGCGGTGCATATTCGCGGGATCGCGGATGATCCGTACCGCGATAGCTTCCCGTCGGCGCCTCCGTGGTCGTCGCTGCGGCCCAGGGCGGTCGAGATGCTGCGGCAACACGTGAAGGATGGCGAACTCGTGGTGCCGCCCGGCTTCATTCTCGCCATCGGCGACAACCGCGAGAATTCGGACGACAGCCGGTTCTGGGGTCTGGTGCCCCGCGAGAACGTCGTAGGGATGCCGCTGCTCGTTTATTGGTCGTTTGAGGCG
>JBGPHT010000051.1:0-46947 GCA_041484525.1 Bryobacteraceae bacterium
AAAGCCGTGGCAAGCTCTTCTTCCGGCTGATGCAGCAGGCGGTAAGCACGCCTCCCGCAACCTATGACGCGATGGTCAAACGGCCCAAACCAGCCACACAACCTGTTGGGGTAAGCTGAGTGAAAGGGATACCCACTTGACATCTTAGCGGTTTGGCATCGCGATCCCGAGTGCGGTTCCAGCGGCAATTGCCGGGAAACATGCTTTTGGATGTCTCCTACGTCGGTTCTGAAAGCCATCGGTTGACGACCAAGGCCGACTGGAATCCGCGGTTGTCTCCCGGAACGCTGCGCTTCTATCCCAACTATGGACCGGTCATCATGAAGACCAGCGAGGGGAACTCACTGTACCATTCGTTGCAAGCGCGCCTGGATCGGCGTCTTACACGTGGTCAAAGCTCATCGATAGCACCAGCGACGGCGTCGGTAACCCAACGAAAGAATGTTCTGTGGTGCGGTCGAGAGGACTTGAACCTCCACACCGTTTCCGGTACAAGCACCCCAAGCTGGGTGGTCTCGACTGGCAGGCCGTGCACGACGAACTCCGCCCCAAGGCGGAGGCAGCCACCACCATGGAGCAGGCGCGCGCCCCCATGAGCGCCATGCTCGAACGGCTGCACCAGACGCATTTCGGAATTGTGCCCGCGACCGTGTACCACGAGATGGACGCTCCCGGATCGCTGGAGAGCAACCCCGGGATCGACGTCCGCGTGATCGACGGCCAGGCGATCGTGACGTCGGTGGATTCGGATTCGCCCGCCGCCCGGAGCGGCGTCAAGCCCGGCTGGCGCATAACGCGCGTGAGCGGCAATGAGCTGGAACCGCGGTTGAACGGCATTCGTAAGCAGTTCTCAGACTCGACGCTGCTCGATATCATGCAGACCCGTTCCGTTACTTCGCGCCTGCGCGGCGCCGCTGGAACTCCGGTGAAGGTCGATTTCCTGGACGAAGGCGACCGGCCGGTGGCGCTTGAACTCGACCGTGCCCAGCCGCGCGGAACCGTGGCGCGCTTCGGCAACCTGCCGCCGATGTACTTCTGGGTGGAATCGCGCAAGCTGCCGGCTAACGTGGGATACGTCCGGTTCAGCAGCTTCTTCGAGCCCGAGACACTGGTCAAGGCGGTTCAGGAACAGGTGAAAGGATGCGCCGGCTGCGCGGGTTTCGTCATCGACCTCAGAGGGAATCCCGGCGGGATCGGCGGGCTGGCTATGGGCGTCGCCGGCTGGTTTACGGACAGGGTCGGGCAGCAGCTTGGAACCATGTACCTGCGCGAGAGTACCATCAAATTCGTGATTTTCCCCCGGGTGGAGCCGTTTCAAGGGCCGTTGGCCGTGCTGGTGGACGGCTGCTCCGGATCCACATCCGAGATATTTGCCGGAGAACTGAAGGATCTCGGCCGGGCGCGCATTTTCGGTACGCGCTCGGCGGGCGCGGCGCTGCCCTCGATCTTCGAGCGGCTGCCGAACGGCGACGGTTTTCAATACGCCATCGCCAACTACATTTCGCAGGGCGGCAAGGCGCTCGAAGGCAGCGGCGTGACGCCGGACGAGGAAGTGAAGCTCACGCGCCGTTCCCTGCTGGACGGCCGCGACGCGGTCTTGGAAGCCGCCCTGAGCTGGATTCAAAAAGCAGAAGAAGTGAAGCGAGGGACACCATGAGATTCGCATTCAGAAGACACCTGGCGCGGGCAGCGGTGTTGTTGTTGGCAGCCGCGGGAGCGCACCTGCGGGCTGCCGACGAACTTCCCAAGGGCGAGATGATTCTCGACAAGTACGTCGAGGTGACCGGCGGCAAGGCCGCGCATGACAAGATCCACTCCGAAATCACGTCGGGCACGATGGAGATGGGCGCGATGGGGATGAAGGCCAAGATGACCACGTACCAGGCCGAGCCCGCGCTGACGTACACGGAGGTCACGATCGAGGGGATCGGCAAGATCCAGGACGGTTTCGACGGCAAGGTGGCGTGGGCGCTATCCGCCATGCAAGGCCCACGCATCAAGCAAGGCGAGGAGAGGACCGAGGCCGTGCGCGAAGCGCAAATGAACAATGACGTGCGCTGGCGCGAACATTTCAAGACCGCCGAAACCGTCGGCATCGAAACCGTGGACGGCAAGGACTGCTACAAGGTTGTGGTCACGCCTAAGGGAGGCTCGCCGCAGACGCGCTACTACGACAAGCAATCCAACTTGTTGGTGAAAAGCATGCGGACGGTGAAGAGCCCGATGGGCGAACTGACCGCCGAAACCATGATTACCGACTACCGGAAGGAAGGCGACATTGTGATGCCGCACAAGATTACGTCGAAGGTGGCGGGCCAGGAGATCAAGATGACGCTCGACAGCGTGCAATACAACGTCGAGATGCCGAAGGACCGCTTCGACCTTCCGGAAGAAATCAAAGCTCTGGTGCAGAAGGAGAAGTAGTCTCGCTACGGCAGCTCGCCGAAATCGTAATACTTGTGCGTCACACCGCCGGCCGTGACCGTTACCACCCGTAGCCCTGATTTCCCGCCTCTCAGCGGCATGCCGACCGGCCCCGTCGTTACCATTTCCAGATCGCCGTCGCGTCCTCCGGCGTTCTGGTGGTAGTGGCCCGCGAACACGTACTTCACGCCGTACTCGTGCAGCAGGTCCAAGTATCTACGCCGCGTCACTTTCGGGATATTGTCATATACATCCGCCTCGTCCGGTTCTTTAATAAAAAACGGAATGTGCTGAAACACGATCAGGTGCTTCACGCCGTCGGCCTTCGCCTTCGCTAAATTAGCTCGACCTTCAGCCACTGCTCCATCTTCGCGGCCTCGCCGGGCACGTTCTGAACGGCCTTCTCGAGATTCGAGTTCAGCACGAATCCCGCCATGTCGCCCACGCGAAACGTGTAGTAATCCCGCCCGAAGCGCTCCCGATACACCGCCAGCGATTCCGCGGCCGGCTCGTTGCCCACATCATGATTGCCCGGCATTGCGTACAGTTTGATCGCGGGGTCGAGCTTCGCCGCGATGCGCTTGTATTCGGCCGCCTGGGCCGCGTCGCCGGCCTTGTTGATCAGGTCGCCCGTGATCGCCACGAACGCCGGCTTCAGCCGATTCGCGGTCGCGATGGCGAATTCGAAATTGGCGGTCTCCTGCACGAACCCCTGGTCCTTGGTGTACATGCCGAACTGCGGGTCGGACATCTGAATCAACGTCTGCGCACCCAGCGCTCCCGCCGCCAGCAATCCCAGAATGATCTTCCTCATGGCTTCAGCTCGTACCCCTTTCCCAATGGACCAGCGCCCGCCAAGTACTTGCGCGCACGCACCAGTTCCGCGATCTGCCGCACGTGCCCCAAGTCGTGCAGCGCCCATTCGTGCAGCATCTGCGCCAGCGTGATCTCGCCCGCTTCTTTGTGGATCGCCACACGCGCGCCGTCCGAACGAGGCAGGTCGCGCAAGAATTCGATATTGGTTTCCCGCTGTTCTTCGAAATGGTCGAAGGCGTCTTCCGGGTCGGCGTCGCGGTAGAGATCCAGGTGGAACTGCGCGTCGTCGGGCTCGAACTCCGGCCGGCTCTCGCTCAGGAACCGGTCGACGCGCATGCGGTAGCAGTGGCCTTCGGTGTGCGACAGGTGCGCCAACACTTCGGCAATCGAAAAACGTCCGGGCGCCGGCGACCAGCGCGAGTCTTCGTCCGTAACCTCGCTCATCAACGCGCGCAGGATCGCGGGCGTGGCTTCGAGCAGGTCGAGGCAGGGGAGTCCGTTGTCGTCCATTCCCTCATCCTACGATGTTCTCGCCGCCATCCACGTGCAGCGTGTTGCCGGTCAGCCAGTAAGTCGCGGGATGGCATAGGACGGCGACGCAGCGCGCGACATCTTCGGGCACCGTCAGCCTCTGATTTGGATTGCGCTCGCGCGCGACCTGGATGAGTTTTTCGTAACCCGGAATCAGGCGTAGCGCCGGTGTATCGGTGACGCCCGCGAGAATGGCGTTGACCGTGATGCCGGCCGGCGCCAGTTCCACCGCCAGTTGCCGGATGTGCGCCTCCAGGCTCGCCTTCGCGGCGCTGACCGGACCGTACTGCGGAATCGCGCGCGTGCCGCCGATGCTGGTCATGGCGAAGATGCGCGCGCCCTTGTCGAAGAGGCCGGCGTAGAGACAGTCCTGCACCCAGTAGACTAGCGAGTGGCCCATGGTGTCGATGGTGGTCTCGAGCTGCTTCTTCGACACCACTTCCTGCGCGCCCGCGAGCGGCTTGAGTACGCCGAACGCCAGTGAATGAAACAGCACCCGCAGGGTTCCTGGCGGATCGGCGCACCGCCGCTGGATCTCGTCCACCGTCTCGCGCCGGCGGTCGTCATCGGCCGCGTTGCAGTTGAAGAACTGGACTTCACGGCCGCAGGCGCGGATGCGCTCCTCAACTTCCGCGACGTGCGGCAGTTTTTCGCGGCGGTCCAGGTGGACGCCGAAGATGTTCATGCCGGCCCGCGCCAGCTCGATGGCGGTGGCTTCGCCGAACCCGCTGCTCGCGCCCAGAATCAGGGCCCACGGTTGCTTGCTCATGCGATCTCCCGGACTTCAATCTCCCGCTCGTCGTCGCCCAACGCGCGGATGCGCACCTCGGTCCGTTCCGCCGGCAGGAACTGAGGGAAGCGCTCCCCCCATTCGATCAGCACCAGCGCATCCCGCTCGAACAGCTCGTCGAGTCCCAGCGTTTCCACTTCGCGCGCTTCGTCCAGGCGGTAAAGGTCGATGTGGTAGACGCCGCTGCCGTACTCGTGGATCAACGTGAAAGTGGGGCTCGAGACATCTTCCGGCTGCGCCGCCCCGCGCCCTTTGACGATGCCCTTCGCCAGCGTAGTCTTGCCCGCGCCCAGGTTGCCGATCAGCAGCACCACGCGCTTCGATGGCAGGTTGAGCGCGAGCCGCTCGCCGAACGCGATGGTCTCCGCTTCAGAGGACGTCCGAAACGCCGGCACAGGCCTCCATGGCTTGCGGAAGGTACTTCAGGATGTCGGTCGCAATCAGGCACTTCTCGCCTAACGCGCGCGCGCCGATTTCGCCCGCCAGTCCGTGCAGATAAACCGCCGCAGCGACGGCTTCGTCGGGCTCCTTCGGAAACTGCGCGAGTAACCCAGAGATGAGTCCGGTGAGGATGTCGCCGGTTCCTCCCGTGCCCATCGCCGGAGTGCCCGTGGGGTTGATCCAGACGCGCCCATCGGGAAAGCCGATGAGGGTGCGCTGCCCTTTGAGCACGAGGGTGACCTTGTGCTCGACGGCGTAACTGCGAGTTGCGCCGATGCGATCCTTCTGGATCTCCGCGGTAGGCTTGCCGGTGAGACGCGACATCTCGCCCGGGTGCGGGGTGAGGATTCTTGTGCCTGGGCTAGGGCTGAATTTCTGCCCCGCCAACGCGTCCGCATCCAGCACCATCGGTCCAATGAACAACTCATATGCGTGCTTGACCAACGCCGCGGACTCGTGACCGAGACCCGGCCCCATCGCGATCACGGTCTTGCCCGCGGCCAGTTCTTCGAAGTCCTCTACGTCGGCAGTCATCAATTCGGGCGCGTGCGCCGCGATCTGCGGAATCACATCTGGCGTCGATGCCACCGTCACCAACCCTGCCCCCGCCCGCAATGCCGCAAGCCCAGCCATCGAAGGCGCCCCCGACTTGCCCCACGATCCGCCCACCACCAGCACGTGTCCGAAAGTCCCTTTGTGTCCCCCCGGGGCTCGTGGCGCCAACAGTCCGCGGAACATCGCCGGTTCGACCAGCGAGATGTCGCTCTCGATCGACTCCGCCGGGCTGCCGATCGCGCCCACCACCAACTCGCCGACCGAATCGCAGTTCGGCGGCATCACCATCCCTAGCTTGGGAGCCGTAAACGTGACCGTCGCATCCGCGCGCGCAAACTCACCAACCGCTTTGCCCGAATCGCTCGCCATGCCGGACGGAATGTCCACCGCCACCACCCTCGCCCCGTGAAAACCAGTGTTGATTGCGCGGATGCCGTCGAGCATCCTGCCAGTCGCCGGACCTGTGATCCCTGTTCCCAGCAGCGCGTCGATCACCAACGTCGCGTCCTCGGGAATCTCCGCCGCAACGGAACACCCACACGCCCGCAGCATCCGGTAGTTCGCCGCTGCGTCCCCTTTCAACTCGTCGGGATCCGCCAGCAGCACTACTGTCAGCCACCGCGGATGCACGCGAGTGTGCAACTGGCGCGCGATCGTTAGACCGTCGCCGCCGTTATTCCCTTTGCCGCACAGCACCACGATACGCTGCGTTGCTAATGGCGCGAATCGCTTTTCCAGAAACTCCACCACGCGACAGCCGGCATTCTCCATCAGGACGATTCCGGGAATCCCCAGCTCGATCGTCCGCCGGTCGACTTCGCGCATCTGGGCCGCGGTCAGAACTTTCATAGACGCCGCGCCACCACCATGGTCATATCGTCCTGCAATTCGCCGGCGCCGGTCCAGTGGTTCACCGCTTCCATGGTGCGCGCGATGAGCTCGGACGAATCGGCGTTGGCGTACTTCACGATCAGGTCCTTCAGCCGGTCTTCGCCGAACATCTCGCCGTACGCGTTCTCCGGCTCCACAATGCCGTCCGTGTAGGCCACCAGCAGATCGCCCTTCTCCATGTGAATCGTCTTTTCGCCATACTTCACCACCGGAAATGCGCCCACCACGGTGCCGGTGGAATCCAGCATCGTGAGCGTGCTGCCGCGCAGCAGAATCGGCGCCAGGTGCCCGGCGTTGGTGTAGGAAAGCGCGTTCGTGCCTTCGTCGTAGATGGCGAAGTAGAACGTGGCGTATTTCTCCGGTGTCGTGTTGGCCCAGAGCTGCCGGTTCAGCGTCGCCACCAGCTTCGCCGTCGAGTAGTGCTGCGGTCCCGCGCCATTGGGGTTGCTCAACTGCGTTCGCATCGTCGATTGGATGGTCGCCATCAACAACGCGGCGGAAATTCCTTTGCCCGCCACATCGCCGATGGCGAACGCCAGCGACGAATCGGAGAGCGCCACAAAATCGTAGTAGTCGCCCGAGACCATGCGGGCCGGATGGCACACGCCTTTCAATTCGAGCGTCTTGGTGAACGGCACGTCCTTGGGGAAGAGTTGGTCCTGCACTTCGCGCGCGATGGCCAGCTCGGATTCCAGGCGCTCCTTCTCCTTAGCCACCACGATCAGCTTGCCGAGATTCTCCGTCATGGTGTTGAACGATGCGCCCAGCTCCGCCAACTGGTCGTTGCCCGTCACCGGAATGCGATACGAGAAGTTGCCTTCCTTGACGTGCTGCGTGGCCTCGTACAACTCGTGAACCGCGCCCGTGATGCTGCGGCTGAGCTTCACACCGGCATATAGCGACGCCATCTCCACGAGCAAGAGCAGACCCACCAGCACGACGAAGATCTGGAACGCGAGCTCCGCCCAAAATCCCTTCTGGAAAACCTGTCCGAGCACGGCAGAAATGCGCGTATCCACCAGCAGCGTAATCCTGCGCTGCTCATCCGGCGAATCCCATGAGGGCACGTACACCGGATAGAATCCGTTCAGTTCGATATCCGCGAAACTCTGCCGCGGCGGCACGCGCGATTCGCGCGCCGAGGCCACCAGCGGAACGAAGCTGACTTCCCCGAGTCCGGGTACAAGTGAGGAAAGCACGTCGCTGGTCACCGGCGCGAGCACGGTAATCTCTTCGCCCTGTTCCACGTCGTGCACCCACGCATACAGGCGGTCCTGATCGCCGTCCTTCTTCACTACCAGTCCGGAGGCGCGTTTCCAGCCGGCGGGCGGATGCGTCAGACGCGAATTGGGCGGATAGTGCAGCTCGCTCCGGCCCGTCATGTACAGCTCGAAATCCGGGAAACCGTTTCGAAGCAACAGGGCCACACGGCTGAGCGCGGCTTCCGGATCGCGCCCCGCGGGCGTGTGCAACAGCGCTTCAGCCGGCCTTTGCAGCGTGTTCAGGCGGTGGGTCAGCTCGGTGTTGACCAGGTAGACCGCCATCTGCCCGATCACCGCCCAGCCGGCGCTCAACACCAGCGCCAGGATGAGGACGACCGGCACCACCGCGATGAAGAGATACGCGACGATCAGCCGGTTGCGCAGCCGCCAGATCGCTTTGCGCATGGTACGATGCGCGCCGCGAACAAGCACGATGAGCGCCAGCACGATCGCCAGAAAGCCCATCCAGAATTGCAGGTTGACGGCGAGCCGCGTGAAGTAGAGCAGCGCGTACAGCGCAAAGCAAACGAGGAAGGCCTGATCGAAGCGGCCGAGCCGCCGCCAGTAATCCAAGCCTTTCCGCATAGATTCAGCCTAACGTATGTGATGTGGTGGTGCAGGCGTTTCGGGCTATGAAAAATCGATGCGCGCGATCACCATCTGGGGCATGACCTGGTTCCAGCTCCCCGGTATGTTGTCGAACGGCAGCCGGAAGGCCTTGGTTTCGCCGGGCGCCAGCTTTCCCATCTTCTTGCTCACGATCGGCACGCGCTCGCGCAGCACCACCTGCCCGTACGCATCGTAGAACACGCAGTTGATCTCGACCAGCTCCAGAATGCGGTCGCCGCCGTTGGTGATCTTGCCCGTGATCTCGACCACCGCTTGCTTCAGGTAGCTTTCGTGCGCCTCGATGTTGGCATCGGTGAGCCGCAGGTTGCGGACGTACGCCTTGGCGTCCCCGGTCAACGGAGCGGGCGCGCCGGCCGGCTGTTTTGCGAGATATTCGAGATAGACGAACCCTGCGATGCCCGCCACCAGCACCAGCGCTATCGCGATGGCTGCGGGCGGAATGGAGGCCCGCTCCTTCACCACGGACGCAGTTTTATTTGCCGCCAACTGTCATCTCTCCGATCTTCAGTGTAGGCGCCGCCACCGCGCCGCGAAACTCCAGGTCGCTGCCCACCGCCTGGATGTCCAGCAGCATGTCCTTCAGGTTTCCCGCGATCGTGACCTCGGAGACGGCAAACGCCAGTTCGCCATTGCGGATCCATTGTCCCGAGGCGCCGCGCGAGTAATCGCCGGTTACGATGTTCACCCCGAACCCCATCAGCTCGGTCACGTAGAATCCGTTGGCAACGCCGGCGATAATCTGCTCCGGCGTTTGGACTCCCTTTTCCAGGAAAAAGTTCCCGTGCCCGATTCCCGCGTTGCCCGTCAGCCCGCGCGACGCGTTGCCCGTGGTCTTCGTCCCCAGCTTGCGCGCCGCATAGCTGTTCATCAGGTAGCTCTTGAGCACGCCGCGCTCGATGACGACCGTACGCTGCGAGGGCACGCCTTCGTCGTCGAAGGGCGATGTGCCGAACAGGCCCGGGATGGTGCCGTCGTCGATCAGGGTGACCGTTTCGCTCGCGATCCGTTCGCCCAGCTTGCCCGCCAGGAACGATTCGTGGCGGTAGATCGACATGCCGTGAACGGCTTCGTAAAGGCTGTTAAGCAGCGACTGCGCTGTGCGCGGCTCGAACACCACCGGCGCCTTTTGCGTATCCACCTTGACGGCGTTGAGGCGCCGCAGGGCGCGCGCGGCGGCCAGCCGGCCCACCTGCTCGGGCGGCTCCAGCCCGGCGAAACCGCGCGCCATCGTGTACCAGTAGTCGCGCTCCATCGATTCGCCCTCGCGCGCCACCGGCACGGTCGAGAGCGAACAGTAACTGCTGCGGTATTCGCCGTTGAACCCGCGGGAATTGGCGAAAATGTGGCGGCCCACGTGGTTATCGAACGAGGCGCCTTCGGAGTTGGAAATGCGCGGATCGGCGTCGAGCGCCGCGCCCTCCGCGCGCTTCGCGGTGTCGATCTTGAAGCCGGTTTCAAGCTGTTCCACGTCCGCTGAGTAGAGCTTCAGATCGCCCTCGATCCTGCCCATCTCCTCCGGTTCGGGAAGCCCGGCATGTGGATCCTCGGTGGTGATGTCGGCCAGTTCGATGGCGGATTTGACCAGCAGATCCAGGCCCTCGCGTGAAAGATCGGAAGTATAGGACGCACCTGTCTTGCGCCCGATGAGGATGCGCAGCCCCGCCGCGCGTGAGCCCGCCTCCTTCAGGTTTTCCAGTTCGCGCATGCGGACGTTGGCGGAGAATTCGTCGCCCTCCGCGATGGTGCACTCGGCATCGGTCGCGCCCGCCGCCTGCGCCCGCTTCACGATGTCGGCTGCCATTTCCGAGAGGTGGTTCCCGCTCACGCCGTGCCCCCCACGGTCATCTTGTCGATCTTGATGGTCGGAATCCCCACGCCCACCGGTACGCTCTGCCCTTCCTTCCCGCACACCCCGATGCCTTCGTCCAACCGCAGATCGTTCCCTACCATGCTGACGTATTTCAGCGCCTCGGGACCGTTGCCGATCAGCGTCGCATTGCGCACTGGCCGCGTCAGCTTGCCGTCTTCAATGAAGTAACTCTCGGAGGCCGAAAACACGAAGTTGCCGCTCGTGATATCGACCTGTCCACCGCCGAAATTCACGCAGTACAAACCCTTGGGCACGGAGCGGATGATCTCTTCCGGATCGCTTTCTCCGGCCAGCATGAAGGTGTTGGTCATGCGCGGCATGGGAATGTGTGCGTAGCTTTCGCGCCGCCCGCTGCCCGTGGATTCCGAGCCGAGTAGCGTGCTCGACAGCTTGTCCTGCAGGTACCCGCGCAGCACCCCGTTTTCGATCAGCACGTTGCGCTGCGTGGCGTGGCCTTCGTCGTCCACGTTGAGCGAGCCGCGGCGTCCGTTGAGCGTGCCGTCGTCCACCACGGTGCACAATTCGCTCGCTACTTTCTGGCCGATGCGCCCACTGAAAGCCGAGACGCCCTTCCGGTTGAAGTCGGCTTCGAGCCCGTGCCCCACCGCCTCGTGCAGCAGGATGCCCGGCCAACCTGGACCGAGGACCACCGTCATCTCGCCCGCCGGCGCGTCCACCGCGTCCAGCATGACTACTGCCTCGCGCGCCGCCTCGGTAGCGAAATGTTCGGGAGTCTTATCGTTGAGGAAGAAATCCAGCTCGACGCGTCCTCCGCCTCCCGCATGCCCGCGTTGCGGCGACCCGCCGTTCAGCCGCGCTAGCGCAGAAACACTCAGCCGTGCCAGCGGCTGCCGGTCGAGCGTCAGGACGCCCTCGCTAGTCGCGACCATGACGTGCCGCAAGTTGTCCGCGTACGTGGCCTGGACCTGAAAGATGCGCGGATCGTAAGCCCGTGCCGCGCGGTCGGCGCGCTTCACCAGATCCACCCGCTCCGCAAACGCCGTCTCGGTGGGCGCCGTCACCACCGGATAGAGATTGTGCCGATTGCCCTCATTGAGCCCAAACTTCTCAACCTTGCTCGGACCGGCCGCGATGTACGCCGCCACCCGCGCCGCCTTGCGAATCTTCTCGGGCGACAGATCGTCGCTGTAGGCGTACCCCGTCCGCTCCCCCGCGATCACTCGCAGTCCGACCCCCATCGAAACGCCCTGTGCCGCGCTCTTGACGATCGATTCATCGATGCTGATGGAACTCGTCTGGAGATATTCGAAATACAAGTCCGCGTAATCCCCGCCCTGGGAAAGCGCCTCTCCGAGGTATGTTTCCAGGTTCTGCCGTGACAAGCCGAAACGCAACGCGAAGATCGAGTCTGAGAACTGCATATTCTCAGGCTACCAGGAAAGCGCCCGGAGCCAGACACGTCAAGTCGCAGCGAAAGGGTGCCTACCTTCCCCCAGCCCCCGGCCCCTGGCCCCCGGCCCCCTTTTGCTTTACTCCCAGCGCCCGGCAATCCTCATCCACCATCTCTCGCACCAGCGACGGAAAGTCCGTCTCATGCGTCCACCCCAGCACCCGATGGGCCTTCGACGGATTCCCGCGTAACAAATTTACCTCGGCCGGCCGGAAGAGCTGCTCGTCGCTCTTCACATACTGGCGGTAGTCCAGACCGGCGTGCGAAAACGCCAGTTCGACGAATTCGCGTACGGAATGACACTCTCCGGTCGCCACCACGTAATCGTCGGGCGAAGGCTGCTGAAGCATCCGCCACATGGCATCGACGTACTCGCGCGCATGTCCCCAGTCGCGTTGCGCTTCGAGGTTTCCCAGATTCAGTGCACCCGATTGTCCCGCCAGGATGCGGGCAACGCCAGACGTGATCTTGCGCGTCACGAATTCGTAACCGCGCCGCGGCGATTCGTGGTTGAACAGGATCCCGCTCGACGCGTGCATACCGTACGCTTCGCGATAATTGCGCGTCAGATCGAAACCCGCCACCTTGCTGATGCCGTATGACGACCGCGGATGAAAACGCGTCCGCTCGTCCTGCGGGGTCTCCTCCACCTGGCCGAACATTTCGCTCGATCCCGCGAAGTAGAACCGGCAATTGGGCGCGAGCGATTTCATCGCTGCCAGCAGGAAATGAGTCCCGTTGATGTTGGTGTTCAGGGTGGAGAATTCGTCATCGAACGAATAGCTCACAAAGCTCTGAGCGGCAAGGTGATAGCACTCGTCCGGCTGGACGTCCTGGATGACCCGGTGAATGCTGGCATAGCTTTCGAGGGACGCCGCATGCAGTACCAGGCGGTCGCGCACATCCTTCAGTCGGGAAAGGCGGTGGTCGGGGTCCTCGAGCGCCACCCGCCGTACCACTCCGTGGACCTCATAGCCCTTGGCCACCAGGCTTTCCGAAAGATAGGAGCCGTCCTGGCCCGTAATTCCTGTAATCAGAGCGCGTTTCGCGGACATGTGGAGATAATAGTATCAGGTAGATGTCCACTTCTGGGGAGGAGCGCGGCGCCGTACACCGAAAACCCAATCTCCCCTTTTGCGTTTACCCTCAAAGCTTTGTAACCTGACTACTTGCCGGTACGCCATACCAATCGGAGGACTTGCACCTTTCGGATGCCGGCACTCACGGTGCGGCATGCTGGTTGATTTCGAAGTGATCAGGCGCGCGCAGAAGGGCGATAGCGCGGCTTTCAACGAAATCGTACTGACTTACCGGAAGCGCATTCTGGGGACGATCACCCGTTTGATCGCCCGCCCGGAGGATGTCGAGGATGTCGCGCAGGAAGTTTTCTTGCGGCTTTATTTTTCTCTCGATCAGCTTCGGACGGCGGAGGTCTTTGAACCTTGGTTGTATCGACTGACGCAGAACGCGGCTTATGATTATCTGCGTAAGCAGCGGCGGCGTCCGGAGTTCCGCATGTCCGATCTGTCGGAGCAGCAAGTGGTGATGGCCGATGCTGTGGCGGGCGGGAAAGCGGACCACGAGGAGCAGCATCAGAAGAAGATTCGGGAAGCGGTGGATTCGTTACTCGGGTCGGTTTCCGATGCCGACCGGATTCTGCTGATGTTGAAGGAAGTGGAAGGGCTTTCGCTGAAAGAACTTGAAAAGATCTACAAGGTCAACGAAAATGCTCTTAAGGTCAGATTATTCCGAGCCCGGCAGCGGGTTTTGAAGGCCTTCGGAGCGGCGGAGAAGAAAGAGGGAGGGAGCCGGGTAAATCCCGGTGGTCAGCCTGAGGTATAATATGCATCCGATGGGCGGCAGCGACGAACAAAGACTCGATGCCCTGTTCCGGGCGTACCACGAGGCGTGTCCCACGCCTGAGGCGAGCGCTAATTTCATGCCGAAACTGTGGGCGGGGATCGAATCCCGGCAGCGGTTCACCTTCTCGTTCAGCCGCATGGCGAATGGGTTCGTGACAGCGGCGCTGGCCCTGTCGATCGCGCTCGGGATGTACATGTACATGCCGCACGCCAACACCTCCTATTCCGAGAGCTACATCGAGGCCTTGGCGGAAGCGCGGCCTATCGACGCTCCTGAAATCGTTGGCACAGTCAGCCTGGAGATTTCCGATCGAGGGCGGTGACCTGACTAATGCCCAGATCTAAATTGTCCGCAATCGTTTCGTTGCTCTTGGTGTTCCTTAGCGGAGCGCTGGTTGGGGCTTTGGCCCACCGCCTCTACATGGTGAACACGGTCGTCAGTGCCTTGCCGGGCGCAAGGCGGCCTGATCCTGAGGAAGTCCGCAAGCACGTGGTGGACGAGATGCGCCAGCGCGTCAAACTCGACGATGCCCAGGTGCAGCAGTTACAACAGATCTTCACTCACACGCGGGAGCGGTTCGACGAGATGCACAAGCGAATGAACGAGGAAGGCCGCGGCATCTGGGACAAGCAAGTGGACGACGTCAAGCAGATCCTGCGTGCCGGCCAAGTCCCGCTCTACGACCAGTTGCGCGCCGAACACGACGCCGAACGTCAGAAGCGCCACCAACAGCAGAAAGAACGGGAAAAGTCGCGGTAGCCGGACCCGGGCGGCTTACGCCTTCTACTGTTTCTCAGCTACTGCCTTCTTAGCCGCGCGCGACACTGCGTACTTCCTCTCGAACTTATCCACTCTTCCGGCTGTATCGATCAGCTTTTGTTTGCCGGTAAAGAACGGGTGGCACGAGGAGCAGATTTCCACGCGAATATCGCCCTTGTGGGTCGAACGCGTCTTGAAGGTGTGTCCGCAGGCGCAGATAACGTTGATTTCGCTGTAAGCGGGGTGAATAGCAGCCTTCATGGGATTACAGGGATCCTTTCGAGAAATTTCAGTATAGCAGAGCGATCGCGCTGCCCAAAAATGTAAACCCCCGTGAGCCTTGCGGGCCCACGGGGGCGGTAGCCTTGAAGATTAAAACTTGAGGCTTAAGCCGTCGCAAAAGGCAGCCGGTCCACAGGAACGTGACCCCGTCACTGGAGACGGGAGTCGGCTACATTAGAGGCTCGACTTCAACAGTCGGCCACCTCTTGCGGTTTTTTGCAACTTTCCATTTTACTGGACCACCTCCTTTCCCAGTGATATTGTCATGCTCGCATGGGCTCGCCATTCTGTCAATATGGTTTTCCATAGGTGTGCGGAAAGAGGGTCACATCACCCCAAACGCAATAGAATGGAGTACTTGCGTTACAGGTTGCGGGCGGCGAAGCGGCACATCGCGAGCCCGTCCATCAGGTTGAAGGGAAAACGGCCGGTGGTGTAGTGGCCGCACGGCAGGGTGAAGACTTCGTGCGGCAGATCGAGCTCCCGGAAGCTCTTCAGCACCTGCTTCGAATAGACGGGCAGGAAACTGGTGTCGTGCCGCGCCCATATCAGCAGGCTGTGCATGTCGCGTCCCGCCATCCGCTTCAGGAAAGGCGCCGGACTGACGGGGGACCAGTAACGCCGCAAATCGTCCTGGCTCACCTGATCGCCGAACCCCTGTCGCACGTGCTGCGTGGAGAGCCCGGTCCACACCACATCGGCGGTGTACATGGAGACGTGGTTGAAGATGCCGGTGCGGACGCGCCGGTCGTGTGCCGTCGCAATGAATCCCACGCACGATCCCAGACTGGTGCCGAGAATCCCGATGCGTTCGTATCCCTGCTGCTCCAGCCAATCCAGGCAGGCGCGGGTGTCGATGATTGACTGGCGCGCGGCGTGGAGCGTTCGCCCGATATTGCTCGACATGTGGTAATCGGCGCGCTGCAGCTCGGCCGGCATGCGTTCGGCGTGGTACGCCATGGTCATGCGGAGGGCGCTGATGCCGAAGCGGTTCAGCAGTTTCGCCAGACCCACATGGCCGTCGGGGCCGGCATTCCACTGCGGCAGCACCACCAGCGCGCGGCGCAGATTCTTCGGGGCGGGGAACCAGAGGCCGTGGACGGTGTCGTTCTTCGCCGATCCGGAGTGGACCGGGCTGGTGAAGGTGAGACGGTCGCCTTGCAGCCGGTAATCGCGTACCGGCGCATACGCGTAGAAGCGGTCGGAATCGGCAAGGGCTTCCGCCACGAACTGCGAGAGGCAGGCGGCGGCGTTGCCGTTGACGCCGGCGGGAATGGCGGGGAAGCCGATCCCGTGGAGCCAGTCGGTGCCCCATTCAAACGGCCGGACTACGCGGTTGGTATCGCGTGTGGCGAGCTTACGCTCCCACTGGTCCATATATCGGGCGTAGAGTCCCATCTTGTCGAGAGAAGAATCAGTTTAGCAGAGGAACAAAAAAAAGGCCCCGCACCGGAAGATGGAGTCCAGAGCGGGGCTGCGGATAGCCCAGACAAGGCAACGCACCAAAGCGAAAATAGACCCTAAATAAGAACCCACAGGCTAGAAAGCATGCCGAAGGCCAATCGTAAATCGTTGAAACATATGGATGAATAGGTCTGGATTTCCCGAAATCAATAGGCCCCGGCTACGGTTTTCCACAGGCAGGACCGGGTGACTGTAAACACCACTGCCCAAGCTCCCCCGCTGATACAATCGACCTGTGAACGGCGGCCACACCGGCGGCACCAAAGCCCTGGCGGGATTCCTGGTTTCAGGATTCCTGCTGGCACTGCTGGGCGCCATCCTCCCCGCCTGGGGCTACCACCGCGATCCGCCCGAATTCGTGGCGGTCGGCAACTACTTCCTTAGCCTGGCCGTGGGGCTGGTTTTGGCAGCGGTGGTGGCCCGGCGCATGATGCGACGAGGATTGGGATTCCTGCTGGTTTTCGCTTGTGCGTGGTCCTGCGTGTCGCTGATTTACCTTGCGACCGTGGGTCCCCCCGCCCCCGCCTGGTGGCGCGCGATCGGCCTGCTGTCCCTGGGAATCGGCGCCGGCCTCCTTAACATGGGGCTGTTCCACGCCATTTCGCTGACCTACCAGTCGGATGCCGCGGGCACGATTATCCGCGGCGGCATCTGGTACGGGCTCGGCTGCCTGGCCGCGACCCTGCTGGTGGCGGGAACGTTTTACGCTTACGGCGTGCCCACGATTCTGGCGTTCATGGCGGTGGTCCCCGGCATCTTCGCCGGCGTCTACGCCAAGAGCAAGTTCCCCCCGCCGGCCGAGGGAGCGCCGCCCGACATGCGGCAGGCGATGCGGGACTTTCGCAGTCCGGGAGCCATCTTCTTCGCTCTGCTGCTGTTCTTTCAGTTCGGCAACGAATGGTCGATTGCGGGCTGGCTGCCGATCTTCCTCATCCGCCGCGTGGGACTCAGCCCCAAGGACGCCCTGCTGATTCTGGCTCTCTATTGGGGATTCCTGCTGACGGGGCGTCTTGCCGCAGTGGCGATTCTGCCTCGCGTCCGCCACGGCCGCGCGCTGTTCGTGAGCGCGATTTCGGCGCTGTTCGGCTGTCTTTTGTTATTCTCGACCAATAACGCTTTTGGCGCGGCGAGCGCTGTGATCTTCGTGGGCGCGGGGTTTGCGAGCATCTATCCGCTGGTCGCGGAAGCCATCGGCCGGCGTTTTCCGTACTACCATCCGGGCTTTTTCAATGGGATCTTTTCGGTGGCCCTGGTCGGCGGGCTGATCGCGCCGGCAAGCCTGGGCTATGCGGCCAGCGCGCTGGGTGTGGGAGCGGTGATCGGCTTTCCGCTTTTCGGCATCTGTATGGTGATGGCGCTGCTGCTGCTAATCTGGCTGGAATCGAAAGTGACGGGAAGATGAAAAAGACACTTCGCGTCGCAGCGCTGACCGCTCTACTCGTTGCGCAGGTTTGCGCGGCTTCGCTGCCGGAGAAGATCAGCCGGTTGCTCGATACCACTCCGGCGGCGCGCGCGGGATTCTGGGGAATCCAGGTGGTCGACCTGGCGAGCGGTAAGATGCTCTACGAACTCAATCCCGATCATTACTTCGTTCCGGCGTCCAATACGAAGCTCTTCACCACCGCGCTCGCGCTGATGCGGCTCGGTCCGGATTTCACTTTCCAGACGCGCATGCTATCCGACGCAGCGCCCGATAGCCAGGGCCGTATCGCGGGGCCTCTGCGCCTGGTGGGCGGCGGCGACGCGAACCTCTCGGCGCGCACCATTCCGTACCGCAAAGGGCCCATCACGGGAAACGCACTCGCGGCCATCGAAGACCTGGCGGACCAGGTAGCGGCGCGCGGCGTGAAACGCATCGAGGGCGACATTATCGGCGACGACACCTGGTATCTCTGGCAGCCGTACGCCACCGGATGGACCATCGAGGATGCGCGCTCCGACGATGGCCCGCCCGTCTCGGCGCTCACCATCAACGACAACACGTTCACGCTTACCATCCGTCCGGGGGCTCGGGAGGGCGATCGCGCCGAGATTTCGCTCGATCCGGTGCTTGAGTATTTCCGGATCGATAACCGCGTCCGCACCGTGGCGGCGGGTGGCGAGCGGCGGCTTCCGCTCGACCGTAGTCCGGGCAGTATGGAAGTGCGGCTGTGGGGCACCATCCCGCTGCGCAGCCGTCCGCAGGATTACCTTCTCGGCGTGGAAGATCCGGCGCAGTATGCCGCGCTGGCACTGCGGCGCGCGCTCGAAGATCGCGGGATCGTGGTGACGGGCGGCGTCGCGACGCACCACCAGTTTCCGAATGACGTGGCGGATCTCGTGGATGGGCCCGGCGCGCCTCCAGCGAACGGAGTCGAACTGGCGCGCCGCGTTTCCGCCCCGTTGGTTGAAGATCTTCGGGTCACCGACAAGGTAAGCCAGAACCTGCACGCCGAACTGGCGCTACGGGCCGTAGGACGGGCGCGGCGCGGCATCGGCAGTTTTGAGGCTGGCCTCGAAGAGATGAAGGTCTTCCTGGGCGAGGCGGGGATCGATCCCGAAGCTTACACCTTCCACGACGGTTCCGGTTTGGCGCGGCTCAATCTGGTGACCCCCACGGCCGTGGTGAAACTCCTGAGCTACATGTACGCGTCAACCGCGCGCGACACCTGGATTTCGCTGCTGCCCGTGGCCGCCGAGGATGGCACGCTCGACCGCCGCTTCGCGGAAACGACTGCCGCCGGCCGCCTGCATGCGAAAACAGGTTCGCTATCGCACGTTTCCGCGCTTTCAGGTTATGCGCAGCGGCCTACGGGCGAGTGGATCGCGTTTTCCATCCTGGTGAACAATTACAACGGCCGCACCGCCGAGGTACGTAGCGTCATCGACCGCATTTGTAATCTAATATTGGAGTAGCTATGCCAATCTACGAATATCGCTGCGAAGACTGCGGAACCAAGTTTGAGAAGCTGGTGCGCCGCTCGGATGTGGAGAGCATCGAGTGCCCCTCATGCGGTGAGAAGCACCTGAAGCAGGAACTTTCGACTTTCGCCGCCCACGCCAGCGGAGGTTCGAAGTCCGCCGAGATGCCCGCGTGCCCGGGTGGCCGCTGCAGCAATCCCGGCGTCTGCGGCATGAATTTCAACTAGCCCTACTTCAAATACTTCGCGTACCAGGCGAGATATCGCTCCGTCCGATCCTTCTGATAGCTCGGCCGCGTGATGCCGTGGAACGACGCCGGGTAGACCACCAACTGCGTCGGCACCCCCAGCGTCGCCAGCGCCTGGTACATCATTTCCCCACCAGCCAGCGGCACGTTGAAATCCTTTTCGCCGCCCATGAACAGCGTCGGCGTCTTGATCCTGTCGGCGTGCATGAAGCCGTACGAAATCTTCACCCACGGCTCGAGGCCCACCTTCCACGGTTCGCCGATCTCTTCGTTGTACTGCATGATGTACTGGTCCACGCCGTAGAGGGCCAGCGGAAATGCCGTGCCCGCGCCGCTGGTCGCCGCCTTGAAGCGCTGGTCCTTGGCGATGATCGCATCCGTCAGAATCCCGCCGTAGCTCCAGCCGCCCACGCCTAGCTTGTCCGGATCGGCCAAACCGATCGCGATCGCGTGGTCCACGGCCGCCTGCAGATCGACGACTTCCTTGTCGCCCCAGTCGCCCGAGATCGCCCGCTGGTACTCCTCGCCGCGACCCGAGCTGCCGCGATAGTTCACCGCCACCACCGCGTAGCCGTTGGCCGCGAAAAGTTGCCGCTCGAAATTGAACGAGTGCGCATCCTGCCCGTTCGGCCCGCCGTGAATCCGCAGCAGCGTGGGATACTTCTTGCCCGCCTCGTAATCCGCCGGCTTCACGATCAGCCCGTGGACTTCGGTCCCGTCCTTCGCCTGGCAACTGAACTCCTCGGTCGAGCCCAGCTTGAGCTCGGCCATCACGGCATCGTTCTGATGCGTGAGCGTGCGCAGCGCCCCATTTTCGAGGGCGTTGATTTCGGCGTGGCGGGTATCGCTCGAGGCAAGCACCGCGTACTTCCCGTTCGGGCTTTCCTCGATGGTGGAGATGACACCCGGGCCCTTGAGCAGGCGCTCGACCTTGCCACCCGCCGCCGGCACCGTTGCCGGATACTCCCAGCGGTCGTCCGCCACCAGGAACAGGATCGACTTTCCGTCCTTGGTGAAGCGCGGAGCCGTGGCCCCGCGGTCGAACCCCGGCGTGGCCAGTTTCGGCTCGCCGCCCGCCACCGGTACCACCGCGATCCGGTTCATGTTGTACGCGCCCCACCTGGCGCCCGAGCTTTGCAGGTAGACCAGGCGGGTGCCGTCCGGGCTCCATTCCGGCCGCCCGCGGGAGGCCGACGCATTGAGGCCGTCGTAACTGGTCAGCTTCTTCGGCGCTGCTCCGGCGCGGGCTTCCACCACGTACACGTTATTCGTGTTGTAGCGCTCGGCTTCCTTCCCTTCGCGGCCCATGAACGCGATCCACTTTCCGTCGGGCGACCACGCGGGCGAGCTGACTTCGAACCCTTCCGCCGTGATCGCCTCCGCCTTCTTCGCGGCCACGTCGTACACGTAAATGCGCGACGGCGGCTGCGTCAGGTATCCCTGCACGTCCTGTTTGAATTTGTAGCGCTCGATCACGATCGGCTTGGGTGCACGCACGTTGGCGCCGCCGCGGCCTCCACCGCCGCCGCCCTGACCAGCCGCTTCGTCATCCGGCTCGCTCGGATCGCGATCCGTCATGGTCAGCAGCAGCTTCTTGCCGTCGGGCGACCACTCGTACGACCCCAGGCGTGATTTGAAATCCGTCAACTGCTGCGCCTCGCCGCCGGTCCGGTCGAGAAGCCACACCTGCGTGCCGCGAGCCTTCCCGCCGATCCGCCCGGAGAGAAACGAAATGTACCGTCCGTCAGGACTCCAACGCGGCGCGTTTTCACCGTCAGGACTCGACGTCAGCCGCACGTGCTGTGCGCCGTCCCAGCTCGTCATCCACACATCGGTGTCACTCTTGTCGGCGGTGGTATCGACGGAGCTGACGGTATACGCCACCCATTTTCCATCGGGCGCGATCTGGACGTCGCGCACGTCGTGAAAGCGGTGCATGTCTTCCACTTTGAGGAGGCGTTTCGCCGGCTGCGAGAAGACCAGCGAGGCCGCCAGGAAACCGAAAACGATACGGCTGGTTCTGGAGCGGATCATGGCCAATGAGTTTACCAAACGATCCGCCGCGCGGGCACTCGGTCGCGCTCAGCGCTTGACCAATTCCACGCGGCGATTTTTCGCCCGGCCTTCTTCGGTGGCGTTGTCCTGCACTGGCTTGGTGTCGCCGAAGCCGGCAGCGGCTAGGCGTGCACGATCCACTTTCTGGGTGCTGAGCCATGCCACCACGGCTTCGGCGCGCTTTTGCGAAAGCGCCTGGTTCGCGCCCTTCGTGCCGACGTTGTCCGTATGGCCTTCCACGGTAATCTTCCATTCGGGCTGATTCTTCAGGAGAGCGGCGATCTCGGTCAGAACTTTGTCCGATTCCGGTGTGATCGTCGCCGAGTTGGTGGCGAAGTTAATCCCGTAAAGCGCCATGCGTCCGGAGGTCTGGAGTTCGCTCGCGATGGCTTCGGCCGTCGCGACCATGTCCTGCTTCATGCCGCTCACGGCGACGGCTTTGAACGCGTAGAAAGTGGTGGCGTTGTTGTCGCCTCCGGCGTTGGATGACACCTGAATCCACTGATCTCCCTTGCGCATGGTGACCGAGAGGTAGTCGTTTTCATCCTTGCCGTTGAAGACCGGCTGATACCCGGATTTCTGCAGGGCGGCCGCGGAATTACGGACCACTTGCAACGGCGACGTCTTGCCGCTGCATTCGAAGCTCAGCGTCTCCACCGCGCCTTCCAGCGTTTTGACCGGATCGTTCTCTTCTTTGTGCGGGCCGGTCCGGATGGCGGCCTGATCGAAGTCTTTGTTGTCGCAGGCTTGAATAAAACATCCCGGCAATCTGGTGAGCAGCTTGGAATCTTTGCAGCCCGGCGCATCTTCGGTAGATTGTGCCAACAGGGTTGCGGAAAAGGCGATCAAGGTCGCCGCCAAGCTGAGCGTACTGCGTTGAATCATTGGTAGAAGTTTAGCGCGGTTCTGGTTTATACCAGTCCGTTTCTAATATCCCCTTTCAAACCGTGCGTGCCGTTTTCCGGCACACGGCTTAACGATGATCTTCGTGGTGTGGCTTGCGCCGGGTATTTCACTGTGCCCATCAACTTGTGCAGTCCCATCCCGTAGAGCTGATTGCCGGTGAATGGCGCTCGCTTCGTTGGCCGTTGCCCGCCTCGCCGGTACTGCCAGCGCCGCAGACTCTGGACTACAAAGCAGTCCATCTTGTTGAACTCCCGGTCGGCATTCCCCGTCCGGAAATAGTTCCCCCAGCCGCGAATCACGGGCGTCAGTTCCGCAATCACCTGCTTCACTTCCTTCCCGCTCTGCCGTTTGCTGGTCAACTCTCGTACACGATCCCGGAGTTTCTTCGTCGCCTTCGGGCTTGGCCACCGTTGCATGAAATGCCACCGTGGGTTCCGCTGGATACTCCGCCTCTTGCGAATCGTGCATCCCAGGAATACGAAGCTCTCTTTCCCGCGTCTCAAGTCCACCATCCGCGTCTTCGTGGGATGCAGTCTCAGACCCAACCGGTTCATCACCAGCCCGATCCGCCGCAGCGCTTCCCTGGCCCGCGACTCCGTGCCGCACATCGCCACAAAATCATCGGCATACCGGACCAGTACCCCGAGTTGGCTACACTTTGCCGCCCAGATCCGATCCAGTTTGTTCAGGTAGATGTTGGCCAGTAACGGCGAGATCACTCCGCCCTGCGGGGTCCCCGCCAGCGTTTCCCTCACCGTCCCATCCTCCATCACTCCGGCTTCCAGCCATTGGCGGATTAACTTCAACACCCTTCGATCCGAGATCCGCTCCTTCACCAACTCCATCAGGGTGTCCCTCTGGATATTGTCAAAGTAGCCTTGAATGTCCGCATCGACCACGAAGTTGTGTCCCCGGTTGCCCGCTTCGCGGATTGCTTCCAGGGCTTGCGTCGCACTCTTCTTCGGTCGGAACCCATAGCTACTTGGCTGAAAGTCCGCCTCAAAGATCGGTTCGATCACAATCTTCGCCGCCGCTTGCACCACCCGATCCCTTACCGTCGGGATCCCCAATGGCCGCTGCTTCCCATCGCCCTTCGGTATGTATCGCCGCTTCACCGGTTGCGGACGATATCGGCCTGCCTTCAGGTCGGCCTGTATCCCTTCGAGAAACTGCGTCACTCCCCGTTCCTCGATGGATCGCAACGTGGCTTCATCCACGCCCGCCGCTCCCTTGTTGCTGTGCACTCGCGTCCACGCTCTCCACCAGACGTCACTCCTGTAGATCCGGTCATACAGCGCGTGGAATCGCCGCGTCCTACTCCGCTTGGCACACATCCATAGCCGGATCTGGAGTTGTCGTACTTTATCAATCGGGGTTTTGGCCGTTGCCGGCATGCCCTCGCACTTACCTCCACTTCCAGGCTCGATCAAAGCAGGGCCCCTTCCCTCCAGCGCGTTTTGCTGCACGCCTTCACAGGTACTATGGACCCCTCGGACTTCCTCCCGGCTCCGTGCGCTTTCAGCCATCCGGCCTTATACCCACGGTCTTTGCCCGACTCGGCTGCCAGGTAGGATCTCTCCTGTTCCGCATTGCTCTTTCCCAACGTGCCACCGCCCGAGACCCCGGAGAGGTCCAGCACCCGTTCTGGTCCAGGATGCTGTCTGTTGCCTTCGCCGCGACATGATCGGCTCGGCCCTCTCAAACACCTTTCGGCTGATACTCTGACGAGGCTATTGCGTTCACTGATTGTTGCGGCCCGCTGGTTTGCTCCCCTCTCTTTCAAGGGCTTTCGACACTCCGCTTGGCTCGGTCGGATCTCTCCTCCCGGCTGGAGTCTGCTACCGGGCGCTCCAGCGCTTACCCGGGCAGGACTTCCACCTGCTAGAACAACGCGTCTTTCAGGACGCACCATGCCCGGAGCATAGCAGGGTCACGCGAGGAGTGTGACTATTGGGTGGCTTCGATGCGCTTGGGATCGATGCGCCAGACGTTTTGCTGTTCCAGATTTGATAGCCAGATGGAGCCGAGCCCCGTGCGGATGGCGTCGCCACCCTTGCCGGCGAATTGTTGGACTACTTTGTTGCTTGCGGGATCGATGCGCGAGATAGGGAACTCGAAGCTGGTCACCCAGACGGATCCTTCGCCGGCCGCAATGTCGCCGCCACTTCCTGGGACTCCCACTTCGATCGTCGCGGCCACTTTGTTGGTCTTGGGGTCGATGCGGGAGACGCTGCCGTCGCCCTGATTCAGCGTCCACACCGCGCCTTCTCCCACTGTCAGAAAGCGCGGCGCCTTGCCGACCGCGATGGTCTCGACCACGAGGTTGGTCGCGGGATCGACGCGCGTGACCACATTCTTCTGCGTGCTCGTGACCCACACGGCGCCCTCTCCAAACGCCACTGAAAACGAGCCGGGCGCGACGCGGATCTCGGCGACCGGCTTGTTGGTGTCGGGGTCGAAGCGCACCAGCGTGCTCCGGGCATCGGTCAACAGCCAGATGCTGCCGGCACCGGAGGCGATGCCCCCTTCGGAGTTGGCGATGGTGGTGGCAATGGTCGCCGTCACTTTGCCGGTTTTGAGATCGACGCGCGCCAGCGTGCGATCGCCGCAGTTCGGAACCCAGAGGCTGCCGAATCCGATGGCGAGGCCGGAGCAGGGGCGCTTGCCGGTAGCAATGGTGTCCGCCGGCTGATTGGTTTTGGGATCGAGGCGCGCGACGGTTCCCTTCGGAGCGTTCGAGATCCATACCGATTCGCCGACGGCGATCCAGTCGGGCGCACCCGGAATTTGGAAAACGGCATCCGGCTTCAGATTGGAAATGGGGATCTGCACACCGGGAGTCTTGACGCCGGGACGCGGCGGAGCCTTCGCTTCCTGGCAAAAGCCGACGGCGCACACGAGCAACGCAGCGAGCAGTCTCACGGTCTCCGAATCATATCCTTTATGAGATCGTGGCGTCCATGAATGCGGAAAGGGCTATTGGGCCGCTGATGGACACAGATGAACGCAGATGAACGCCGATAAGATTTTTGGGGTCAATCCGCGTTTATCTACGTTCATCGGCGGCCTGAATTCTCTTAGAGCTTCTGACCTGCTGCAGGTATCTCGTCCACGGGTGATATAGAATCGGTAAGCAGAATAACCATGCGTGTCTCGCCCGGGATGCATTTAGGACCCTACGAAATTCTCGCTCCCATCGGCGCCGGCGGAATGGGCGAAGTGTACCGCGCGCAAGACTTGCGGCTGAAGCGGACGGTTGCCATCAAAGTGCTTCCCGGCGAGCTCTCGCTCAACCCGCAAAACCGCGAACGTCTGCTGCGCGAAGCGCGTGCGGTATCGAATCTGAATCACCCGAACATCTGCACGCTGCACGATATCGGCTCGGAAAACGGCATCGACTATCTCGTCATGGAGTATCTCGAGGGCGATACCCTGCAGCAGCGATTGAGCCGGGGTCCGCTGCCGCCGGGCGAAGCGTTGCGCTACGCCATCGAGATCGCGGATGCGCTGGATCGGGCCCACCGCAGCGGCGTGGTGCACCGCGACCTCAAGCCCGGCAATGTCATTCTCACCGGTTCCGGAGCCAAGCTGCTCGATTTCGGGCTGGCGAAAACAGGAGCCGGGCTGGGGAGACCGCACGGGGACGAGACCGTGACCGACGCGCTTACGTCGGAAGGCACGATTGCCGGCACGTTGCAGTACATGGCGCCAGAGCAACTGGAAGGTAAGGACATCAGCCCGCGGGCAGACATCTTCGCGTTCGGAGCGGTGCTGTACGAAATGCTGGCGGGCCGCCGCGCGTTTTCGGGCGGGAGCGCAGCCAGCATAGTGGCCAGCATCCTCACGTCCGAGCCGCCGGCGGCCCGCGAGATCACGGGGGGATCGGCGCTCGATCGTGTCATGCGTAAATGCCTCGCCAAGAATCCGGATCGCCGCTGGCAAACGGCAGCCGACCTGAAAGATGAGTTGGCATGGATTGCGGCGGGTGGCGCGGCGCCTGCTGTGGTTCCGGGGCCCCGGCAACGCGCCGCGATGTGGTGGGCGGGCGCCGCGGCGGTGTGCGCGCTTCTAGCCGGATGGCTCGCGTGGGAGAGACCGCGCGCAACTGCGGAGCCAGACGCATGGAATCTGGCAGTGCCCCCGCCGCCCGATACGGTCTTCGTGTCTAGCGGGGGCAGGAGTCCGTTCGCAATTTCGCCGGACGGCCACATGCTTGTATTTCCCGTCCTGGCGCAAAACGGTTCGGGCCTCTGGCTCCGCGATCTGACATCGGGCTCGCAAAGGCCGCTACCCGGTACGGATAACGGACACATGCCGTTCTGGTCCCCGGACAGCCGCAACATCGGCTTCTTCGCCGGCGGCAAGCTGAAAAAGATCGGGCTCTCCGGCCCACCGGAGGTGATCTGCAATGCGGGTGACGGACGGGGCGGCTCCTGGAATCGCGACGGCACGATCGTCTTCACGCCTCGAGGACTGAGCGTCATACACCGCGTTTCCGCGTCCGGCGGCAACCCCGTGCCAATCACGACATTCGATCCCGCCCGCCACGAAAATGCACATTACTTTCCGTATTTCCTGCCCGATGGACGCCACTTTCTTTACTGGGCGCGCGAAACGGAAGACCTGCAAAAGAACGGCATCCTCATCGCTTCGCTGGACGATAGCCCTACCCTCACCGGCCGCCCGCTGCTGGTGAGCACGCCTCTGGGAGCGATTTACGCGCCGTCCGGCAATACCGGGCGCGGCCACCTGCTTTATCGACGGGCCAAGGCTCTGGTGGCACAAGCATTCGATCCGGCTGCCCTGCGCGTGAGTAGCGACGCGTTCCCGGTGGCGGACGAGTTAGGTGGCGGCTCGGACGATGCTCTCGCCTCCGTATCCGCCACCGGTGTGCTGGTGTACGCCGAACCGGAAGGCGATTTGCGCCGCCTGGTGTGGATTGGCAGGACGGGTGTGCCGCTGGGCGACGCCGCGAGTCCAGGTCATTATAAAGATGTTCGCCTTTCCCCGAGCGGGGCGCGCATTGTCGTGATCAGGCAAGATCCCGAGATCGGCGACAATGTATGGTCCATCGCGCCCGATGGCGGCCTGTCACGACTCACGCTCAATACCGCGCACGCTCGGGATTGTACCGTGTGGTCGCCCGATGGCGGGCTGGTCGCGTTCGCGCAGCCTTCTCAGAACACTACTCGCGGCAGGGCTTTCAGCCTGTTCACCGTCCCGGTTGCCGGCTCCGCCGATCCGGCGCGGCTGACTATCACTACCATCAACCAAATGCCAGACGACTGGTCGCCGGATGGGCGGTACCTGCTGTTTCATCAAGCCGGGACAGTCACCCAACAGGACTTGTGGGTGCTTCCCCTCAAGCCCCCTGGCGATCCGTTTCCGATACTCGCCACGCCGTTTGAAGAGAGCTACGGCCGCATTTCGCCGGACGGCCGGTGGCTTGCCTACGCCTCCGATGACACAGGCGCTTCCGAAATCTACGTGCAGAGTTTCTCCGCACTGGTATCGCGCGCGCAGGTGTCACCCAAGTGGACCGTATCCGTGGACGGCGGCACTCAGCCGGTATGGCGGCGCGATGGCAAGGAATTGTTCTATCGAGCGCGTAACGGCGCGCTCATGTCGGCAGCGGTGCAGATTGCCGGAGAAGCTTTTCACGCCGGTTCTCCCAAGCGGCTCTTCGACGGCGATCCAGGGCTACTCGGGGGAATGGAGGGCTTCGCCTACGATGCGGCGCCAACCGGAGACAGGTTTATTGCGATCGAATCTGTGCAGAAGCGGGGTTCGCGCCCGCTGCATGTGCTGACCAAGTGGGGAGCCGCGAGGTAACTCATTGCCAACTTGCTTCGCAGGGTGGGCTCAGATATAGTTTGGTTTCGCAACTAAACTGGTTTACGAGTGCGTGGACGCCACATGACACGATTCCTTGCGGGCGCGGCGCTGTTCGCGGCCGCCATCCTGTTATCACTGAGTTCCGCCCAACAGAAGCCGATCTACAGCGATCCCTCGGCGCCGATCGAACGCCGCGTCGACGACCTCGTCTCGCGCATGACGCTCGAGGAGAAGGTCTCGCAACTCATGAACGATTCACCGGCCATCGAGCGACTGGGCGTCCCAGCGTACAACTGGTGGAACGAATGCCTGCACGGTGTAGCGCGCGCCGGCCGCGCCACGGTCTTCCCGCAGACCATCGGGCTCGCCGCCACGTGGGACGCCGACCTGATCCATCGCGTGGCGACCGCCATTTCCGATGAGGCGCGCGCCAAGTATCACGAGTTTGTGCGGCGCGGCAAACGCAATATCTACCAGGGCCTCACCTTCTGGACGCCCAACATCAATCTCTTTCGCGATCCACGCTGGGGCCGCGGCATGGAGACTTACGGCGAAGATCCGTACCTCACCGGCAGTCTCGCGGTCGAATTTATTCGCGGCCTGCAGGGCGACGACCCGAAGTACCTGAAGACCATCGCGACGGCGAAACATTACGCCGTGCACAGCGGCCCCGAGTCCCTGCGTCACACCTTCGACGCGGTGGTGGATGACCGGGATCTGCGCGATACTTACCTGCCGCAATTTGAAATGGCGGTGAAGGACGGTGGCGCATTTTCGGTGATGTGCGCCTACAATCGCGTGGATGGCCTCCCCGCCTGCGCCAATCCGCGGCTGCTGAACGACATTCTGCGCAAGCAGTGGGGCTTCCGCGGGTACGTGGTTTCCGATTGCGGCGCGATCGGCGATATCTACCTCAACCACAAAACGTCGCCCAACGCGCAGGAAGGCGTGGCGAGCGCCGTCAAAGCCGGTACCGATCTGAATTGCGGCGTGGAATACGGCAGCCTCCTGCCGGCGGTTCGCGCAGGCCTGTTGAGCGAGTCCGAAATCGATCAGGCGCTCGGGCGGTTGCTGATGGCGCGGTTCCGGCTCGGCCTCTTCGATCCGCCTGCGATGGTGAAATACGCGCAGATCCGGTACAGCGCCAACGACAGCCCGGCGCATCGCCAACTGGCTCTCGAGGCCGCGCGCAAGTCGATCGTGCTGCTGAAGAATGATGGCCGCGCCCTGCCGCTGAGTAAATCTCTCAAGACAATTGCGGTGATCGGACCGGATGCGGACGATCCCGAGGTGCTGCTCGGCAACTACAACGGCGAGCCCACTGCGCCCGTGACCCCGCTCGCAGGCATCAGGCGAAAGGCGGGACGCGCGATGAAAGTCCTGTATTCGCGGGGCAGCGGACTCGCGGCCAATCTGCCGTTGTTCGAGGCCGTCCCTACTGCCGCGTTGTTCACTTCGAACGGTCCCGACAAACGCAACGGGCTGAACGCCGAGTACTTCGCCAGCAGCAATTACGATGGCAAGCAGCATCGTCCGCGCGAGCTGACTTATCCCAGTTCGGGAAAGCTGGTGGGGCAAGTGCCGGCGGATGCCAAGCCCTTGTTCACGCGTATCGATCCCCAGGTCGATTTCAACTGGTGGGACGGCGCCCCGCGCCCGGATATGAACGACGACGATTTCGGCGTCCGGTGGACCGGCTATCTCGCGCCGCCGGTGAGCGGCAGGTATCAGCTCGGCGCCTTCGGCCTGAACGCCTACGAGTTGTACCTGGATGGCAAGCCGATCGCCCAGCTCAGCAACATTCACGAGGCCAACCACCGCTACTCCGCCGTCGATCTCGAAGCCGGCAAGCTCTATCAGGTTCGCCTGGACTTCCACGAGTTCGTCAACGACGCGCGCATCCGATTGCAGTGGTCGCGTCCCGAAACCGACGGCACGGAGGAAGCGCTGGCGGCAGCCAGGCAGGCTGATGTAACGGTGCTGGTGCTCGGTCTTTCGCCGCGGCTCGAAGGCGAGGAGATGAGTATCCGGGTGGAAGGCTTCCAGGGAGGCGACCGCGTGCAACTCGGCATCCCGCGCGCACAAGAGGATCTGATGCAGAAAGTTGTAGCGCTGCGGAAGCCCGTCGTCCTGGTCTTGTTGAACGGCAGCGCGGTGTCCGTGAATTGGGCGCGCGAGCACGTTCCTGCCATCGTGGAGGCGTGGTATCCGGGGCAAGCCGGCGGAGATGCGCTGGCGGACGTTCTGTTCGGAGACTACAATCCGGCCGGACGGCTGCCGGTCACGTTCTACCAGTCGGCCGGCCAACTGCCGCCATTCACGGATTACAATATGAAGGGGAGGACCTACCGGTTCTTCACCGGCGAGCCGCTGTTCCCATTCGGGTTCGGCCTGAGCTACACCACCTTCGCTTACCAAAATCTGAAGCTGCCGGGCGCGGTGCGGCCGGGCGAGGACGTCAAGCTCACGGTGGAAGTCGAGAACAAGGGCGAGATTGCGGGCGACGAAGTCGTGCAGATTTATGTGAAGCGTGTCGACAGTGCAACGGGCGCGCCCATTCGCTCCCTGGCGGCATTTCAGCGGGTCGCCATGCGTCCGCGGGAAAAGAAGACCGTGCAGATCGGGCTCTCTGCACGCCAGCTATCCGTGGTCACGGCGGATGGGCGCCGCATGGCAGAACCAGGCGCATTCGAGATCTCGGCCGGCGGAAAACAGCCCGGGTTCACCGGTTTATTGGATCCCGTTACCACCGGCGTGGTGACCGGGCGCCTGCGAATCGAGGGAGCGGCCAAAGAGCTGAATTGAGTTCCCGTCCAGCGGTGGTGGACAATAGGCACGTGCTCCATCGGCGACAGACGGGCGTAGCCTCGAGCGAGGTTGTCCGCGACATCAACCGGCGAATCGTCCTGAACCTGATCCGGACGCGGCAGCCGATCTCCCGCGCCGACCTGGCCCGCGTGTCCGGTCTGCAGCGCAGCACGATCTCGCTGATCGTCGAACAGTTGATGGACGAGCGGTGGGTGATCGAGGGTCCCACCGGGAGACTGCCGCGGGGCCGCCGGCCTACGTTTCTACGCCTCAATGACGAGCGCGTGATCATCGGGGTGGACATTCGTCCCACGCAGATCACGGTGGCGCTGGCGGATGCCAACGGAAAATTCAGCTCGCAGGAAGTGATGCCGACGCCCGCCGACCCCAAGGTTGCGATCGACGCGCTGATCGCATCCATCCGCCGCATCGCTGACGCCTGCGGGCGCAAGAAGATCGAGGGCGTCGGAATCACTCTGCCGGGCCGGTTCAATCCAAGCGCCGACCGGTTGGTTTTTGCCCCCAACCTGAAGTGGGGCGACGTCGATATCCGAAATCCGATCGCCAAGGGGACGGGGCTCGAGGTGGAGCTCGAGAACGCCGCCAACGCGTGCGTGCTGGCGGCCGTCTGGTTCGATCGGATGGAGGAGTGCCGCAACCTGGTGGTGGTCACCGTGTCGGAGGGAATCGGCACGGGCATTCTGGCGAACGGCCAATTGGTGCGGGGCCTGAGTGGAATGGCAGGTGAGTTTGGACACGTACCGGTCGACCCCAAGGGACCTCTCTGCGGATGCGGGAGCCGCGGCTGCTGGGAGGTGTTCGCTTCCAACCGAGCGGCCCTCCGCTACTACTTGGAGTCAGGCGCGCGCGCGGTCGACCTGACCTTCGTGGACCTGCTCAGCCGCGCCGATCGTGGTGACGCCAGAGCCGTCAAAGCCATCGAGACAATGGCGCATTATCTCGGCCGGGGCATGCGCCTGATCGTGGCCGGGCTGTCCCCCGAGCGCATCGTCGTGGTGGGCGACCTCACGCGGTCCTGGCATCGCTTCGGTCCGGTGATTGAGTCGGAGGTTCTGGCTCAGGTGCTGCCGGGCGGTGTCCCGCCGCTGGTAGTTCCCACTCACGAGGACGGGATGGCGCGCCTGCGGGGCACGGTGGCGCTGGTGTTGCAGAAGCATTTCAGCGCGTAAGCCGAACCGCTTCCCGCCGGCACTTGTCTGTGATAGGCTGTTCCAACCTATGACCAAGAAGATCCTGCTGGCCGGAGTACTCGGCGGCATCCTGATGTTCCTTTGGGAAGGATTCGCCCATGAGGTGCTGCCTCTGGGTGAAGCCGGAATCAGCGCTCTCGACAACGAGGCGGCGTTGGTCGCCGTCGTGAAAGACACTGTGAAGCGGCCCGGCTTTTACATCTTCCCGGGCGGGGAGATGCTCCAGCCCGGCCTGACTGGCGCGCACAAGGAGGAGGTCATGAAGAAGGCCATGGAGCAATGGCGAGCCGGCCCCACCGGAATCATGATCGTTCACCCCGAGGGTTCGGAGGCCGATTCACCGATGCAACTCGTCAGGCAGTGTCTTCTCGATATTGGAGTGACGCTACTGGCCGCCCTTCTTCTCTCGATGGCGTCGCTTTCCAGTTTCGGCGCGCGGCTGCTGTTCGTCTCGCTGATCGGTCTCGTCCCCACCCTGAACTCCGAACTGCCCTACTGGAACTGGTACGGCTTTCCCTCGACGTATGTGTTCGCACAAGGGTTTGTTCATCTAATGGGTTTCGTCTTGGCCGGGTTGGTGGTCGCGAAGCTGATGAAACCCGTCCCACCACCGGCCGCAGCCGCGCGGCTCACAGCATAGGCCCGCAGGCGATTTTCCCCAAAAACTGCCTTCCCCGACCATCGCCGAGCGTATTGGTCTGGTGAAGGAGCACGAGTCGAATCATGAGAATCGCAATCGCCGTTCTTGCGGCAGCACTAACCCCCGCGTGGGCGCAGGACATCAAGCTGCCGTCGAACCTGGAAAACCTGGCGGCAAGAGCCCGGGAATCCGTGACCGTGACGATGGACAAGTCTATGCTCCGCCTGGCCGGCAGGTTTCTATCCGACAGGAACGATGAAGCGAAGGCCAAGAGAGTGATGGACGGTCTGGACGGCGTTTCTGTCTGGAGCTTCGAGTTCGACAGGGAAGGCGAATACAACAAATCGGACCTGGATGCGGTTCGCGCGCAACTCCAGGCGCCGGCCTGGTCGCGCATCGTGGGCGTCAAATCGCAGAGCGGCGAGAATGTCGATGTCTATTTCAAAACCGCCGCGAACGGTCAACTCGGGGGCATCGTGGTCATCGCGGCGCAACCGACAGAACTGACGATCGTGAATGTGACCGGAACCCTGGACCCGGCGCAACTGGCGGATCTCGGCGGACAGTTCCACATCCCGAGACTGCGGATGTCCGGCATGATCTGGGGCGGAAAGGGGCTGAAATGAGAACCCGATTCCTGGCGCTGCTTCTTCTGATGTCGAGTGCGGCGTTGGCCGCCGGCGGGGAATTCGATCGGGTAGTGAAAGCGATCGAGTCTCATTATGGGACCAAACGGACGCACATTCCGTTCATGGGAGTGGCCAACCTCTTTCTGAAGGTGGGGCATCCGGCGGGGACCAGCAGTGTCAAGCTGGCGATATTCGAAAACCTCCAGACTTCATCCGAAGGTGACGATCCGTTCGATCTCGATCGGTTCATGCACCAGTCTACCGGCGGCGACCTGCGTCCGCTGGTGCGGGTGCATTCGCGCAACGGCGAGTCTACCTATATCTACGCGGGCGAGGCTGGAAAATCCACGAAGATGCTGATTGCGACATTTCAGCGCGATGAAGCGACCGTCATCGAGGCCACTGTAAACCTGGATACACTGTTCAAGATGATCGAGAAGCCGGAAATCGCGGGAGGCCTCTTCGGCACGAAGGACAGCACCAGAGACGACCGGTAGCCAATCACCCGACTACTTCGCCGTAGCGATGGCGCCAGGTTATTTCGCCGGCGGATTGGAACACGTTTAACGCTTGTTCGTAGAGATCCGGCGGGATTTCGATACCTCCATCCCAGCAACCCAGGGCTTGATAGCGCTTCACCGCGTCCGCCAGAACCTCTGGCGCGACCTGCGGAAAGAACGAGCCTTCAGCGGCGGCGACCTCCTCGGCGGGAGCGGTCCGGACCCATTCTCTGGCGCGCGCGTACGCATCCAGAAACGTACGATAGGCATCCGTCTTCTGGTACTCGCGCGCGCAGCAGAGGCTGCTGAATGCCACCGGCGGCATGGATGCACCCACCGACGCCACGATTTCGCCGGCCATCACCGGCCCCTGCAGGTGTACGTAGTTCGCGGTGCCGGCACGGAAGGACGCTTCCATCTTTTCGGGTGTACCGGCGTCGGCCACTTTGATCTTTTTCCAATCGGCGCCGTTGTGGCGGACGGCGTATTTCAACATGACCAGCGGCTGGGGTCCGTGGTCGGCGAGCAGGGTTTGACCCTCCAGTTTTTTCCAGTCGAACGCGGCATCGGGCTCGCGGCCTGCCAGGAAGAAACCGTCGCGCTGATTGATCTGCGCGAAATGGACGGGCAACGGCTCCACGCCGCGCTCCCTGGCTTTCCAATTGGAGGATACCGCCGATTGCATGATGTCGACCGTGCGATCGCGGATCAGCGCATAACTCTGCTGGCCGGGTCCAAGCACGCTGTATGGGACTTCCTGCCCTTCGTCTCTAAGGAACTTGATACAGCAGAGAAGCGGGCTGTAGAACGCCGAGTGGCGGGAGGCCATGATGCGAATGGGCATGCCCCACTACTCATACCTTAAACGGGATCACCAGGTCCACTCTTAGATTCCCGGGGTCATGCGATACTGGCGCGTGAGTGACACACGTCGGCCTGATCGGCTGCGGAAACTGGGGCCGGTACATCCTGCGCGATCTCAAAACGCTAGGCTGTGAAGTCTCAGTGGTAGTTCATTCCTCTCGGGGCCGAGCCAATGCCGAGGAGTGCGGCGCAGACCGTATTCTTCAGTCCGTCTCAGAGTTTTCGCGGACTGTGGAGGGTTTCGTAGTCGCAACCCCAACCGTAATTCACGCCGCAACCGTGGAATCCCTGCTGGAGTTTCGCCGTCCCATCTTTGTCGAAAAGCCGCTCGCCACCGATCTGGCTGCGGCACGGCGCCTGGCGGAGAACGCAGGCGACCGCCTTTTCGTAATGGACAAGTGGCGATATCATCCGGGCATCGAGGCGCTGCGCGATCTGGCGCGGTCGGATGAGCTGGGGCCGCTTCAGTCCATTCGGACCATGCGGGTGTGCTGGGAAAATCCGCACGCGGACGTGGATGCGGTTTGGATTCTGATGCCTCACGAACTGGCGATCGTTCTCGAGATCCTGGGCTACATTCCGGATCCCGTGTGGGCCGTAGCGGAGCAATCGCAATCCGAAATGACGGGCCTGCTTGGAGTGCTGGGAACGGCGCCCCAAGTCGTCGTCGAAGTTTCCACCCGGCTTGTAGCCAGCTTCCGGGCGGTGTGGCTGAGTTTTCGGGACGGCGGGGCTTCACTCCGCGATGCATACTCGCCGCATATCGAGATCCGTCGAGCCGCGCATGGTGCGGCGCGGAGCGACGACCCACAAGACAACCGCGCAATATCGAGCGAACTTCCGCTCCTGCGGGAACTGCGGACGTTCGTGAGTTATCTGGAAGGCGGCCCGCCACCGAAGAGTGATGCCGGGGAATCGGTACGAATCGTAGAAGTAATCACGAAGCTGAGGCAGTTAGCGACAGCGTGAATTGGCGAACGCCCCGATTCGGGATTCCCTCGGAGGGCGCGTCCGTATCTTCGCGTACCCGCGGCCGGTCCTGGCCAAACAGCGCCGATAGCCATTGCTCGGCGGCATCCTCGTTCCACGGCAGAAAGTCCTCATCCGCAAAGCACAGCGAGGCATACAGATCCTCATTCTCCAGGCGCATGAAGATCAGCGACACTTTCGTTGGAAGGTGCCGCGCAGAAACTGTCCGTAAGTAATACTGGTTGACTACCGCTATGCTGCCGCCGGTCGTACTCGTGCTGCGCCAAACGCCACGCGAAGCGTTGGAGCGGAGCAACTTGGCCACATTGGCGATCGACCAGTCACTTCCGAAGATGCGGCCCTCAGTTTGCGGCACGGCGATTGGCGGCCTGTTCACAGTTTGATGATCCCATCTCCGGCTAACGGCGCGAGGAGAGAAAACGTCCAATCTTCTCGTTCAGGAATTTCGCATCCGCCGGGTTGCTGGCGGCGCCGGCCGTGTGCCCCCACAGCGATGGGATCGGTGTCAGGGAGACACCAGGGATGAACGCCGCTTCGTAGCGCGCGTCCCCGATAGGGAAGTATAGATCCGTTTCCGACGGCATGTACAGCAGCGGAACCTTGATCGAGCGGAGTGCGCGTTCCACGTCTCCACCGAACCCCGGCGTAGTTCCCACATCGTGCTGCTCCCATGTGCGCGCCTGCAGAATATAGTCGTTGGCATCGGCAGCGAATCGCGTTCGGAACCCATTCATCACCTGCTCGAAAGTAGTGCCGGGTCGCGCTGTCGCGCGCCACAAATCGCGGTGCCACCATTCCTGAGAGTACAGCCACGCGGCCCACACCATTCCAAACGCCTCAAGACCCTTCTTGGGAGGGGCAGTATAATCGCCGCCCTGGAATGCGACGTCCGCCGTGAGAGCGGCGATTTGTCCTTCGAGACGCACTACTCCGTGCTGGTACGTTTTCGCCGTGCCCGCGGTTGCCACGATGCGGCCTGCAAAGTCCGGGTAGCTTACCGCCCATTGGAAAGCCTGCTGTGCGCCCATGGAGAAGCCGACTACGGCGTGAAGGTGCGTGACCTTGAGTTCCTCCACCAGAAGGCGATGCACCGCTTCGACATTGTCGCGGATGGTCATTACAGGGAAGCGGGGACCGTGGTAAGGCTCCGGAGTGTTGCTTGGTGAAGATGAACGCCCATTGCCAAACAGTTCTGTCGCGACGAGGAAAAGACGGGAAGCGTCGAGAGCGCGATCCGGCCCGATCAACCACTCATAGCCGTGGAAGTTGGCCATGTAGTGCGATGGAAGGAGCACCACATTATCCTTGGCGGCGTTCAGGTGGCCATAGGTTCCGTACACGATGTGCGCCTGCGGCAGCGTCACGCCGCTCTCGGTCCGGAAGTTCGAGATGACGAACTCGTGACGCTCGGCGGCCTCCGCAACGCTATTGGGAGCATTCTGAGCGATGAGTATTCTTGAAACAAATAGGAGGAGGACGAGTTTTTTTATGTTCACAAGACCGTTCAAGGCACCCATCTTATCAATCTTCCGATCAAAGACCTTGCCAACCAAAAACATCGGTAGTAGCTTAACAAACAGGTATAGTAGATTCATATGGCCCTACCCAAGCTGACGAGACTGGAAATGCAAATCATGGAGGCGCTCTGGAGCCGAGGCGCGCTGTCCATTCGGGAGATTCAGGAGGCATTTCCGGAGAAGGGTCGACCGGCCTACTCCACCGTGCAGACCACGGTCTACCGTCTGGAAGGGAAAAAGGCGTTAAGGCGCTTCAAGAAGATCAGCAACGCCCATATTTTCGAGGCCGTCGTCTCTCGCGATGCTGCCCAAGGGAGATTGATCGACGACCTGTTGAGCCTGTTTGGCGGCCGGACGCAGCCGGTGATGGCGCACCTGGTTGGGTCCGGCAAGCTCACTCTGGAGGACGTGGAGGAGACGGAGGAACTCCTTCGACGACTCGCAAGAAAGGACAAATCGCAATGATCCCGGTACACTTGTCGCCGTTCGCCAACCATCTTTGGCAATCGACCCTCTTTGCCGGCCTGGCGGTGTCGCTCGATTGCGCCGCCGTCCTTTCCTCTTAGTGGGTGCGCTGGCCGCTAATCACGACGGCTGTCCGAATCGCGTCGCCTTTGCCGATCCACGGGCCGCCTACCTCGAAGTGGACTTGCCACCAGAGTAGTCAGCAAGGTACAACGGTTCTAACCTGGGGAGTTCGGTCCGTTGGCCGGTATCGACACAATATGAAGCGCAGACATTTTCTTACTGCCCCGGTGTTGGCCAGCATGGCGTCCGTGGTCGAGGCTGCGACCGAGGACGGGCCGGTAATTGCAACCGGCGACGGCATCCCGCACTCCCCCGAAGAATATTCGAATCTCCTGCAGAAGTTATCCGGCGGAATCCAGCCGGACGACTACTCTCTGGGCGGCATTGTCGCGAAGTTGGAAGAGAACGTCGCCGCTTCGTTAGGAAAGGAATCTGCCGTCTGGCTGCCTACCGGGACGCTCGCCAATCACCTTGCGGTTCGTCTGCTCGCGGGCGAAAAGCGCCGCGTGCTGGTCCAGCAGGAATGCCATTTGTACAACGATTGCGGCGATTGCTGCCAATCGCTGAGCGGCCTCCATCTGGTTCCGCTCGCGCCGGGCAAAGCCACATTCACCCTGGACGACGTCGAGCGCGAGGCGGACCGCGGCGCGTCCGGACGCGTGTCAGTGCCTATCGGCGCGATGCAGATTGAGACTCCCGTGCGACGGAAAACGGGCGAGGCTTTCGACTGGACTGAAATGAAGAGGGTCACCCGGTGGGCCCATGATCGCAAGATCGGCCTCCACTTGGACGGCGCACGCCTGTTCCTCGCCGCGGCGTACAGTCGAGTCCCGGTGCGAGAGTACGCCGGGCTTTTCGACACGGTCTACGTCTCCATGTACAAGTACTTCAATGCCGCGAGCGGCGCCGTGCTGGCAGGTCCCAAGAGCCTGCTCGAAAACCTGTTTCATACGCGCCGCATGTTTGGCGGAGGTCTCAGCCATGTGTGGCCCTTCGCCGCCGTGGCGCTGCATTACTTCGAGGGTTTCGCAGAGCGCTACGGCCGGGCCGTGACTGCAGCGGAGCAGGTTATCGCCGCGCTCCAATCAGACAGCCGTTTCGAGGTAAGCCGGGTGCCGAACGGAACCAACATCTTCTACTTCCGGGTAAAGGGAGTCAACGCGGATGCGTATCAGCGGCGCGCACAGGATGCCGGCATGGTCCTGGCAGCGCCGCGAAACGATCGGTTCACACTCATCGTCAACGAAACCTGGAACCGCGCCGCTCCTCAAGAGATTCTCGACCGCTTACGGAAAGCGCTGGGTTAGCCGACTACGCCGGCTTATACTTATCCGGCTGGAACTTGCCTCCATCGACATAGTTGGCGTTCTTCTCGATGTAGGAGTGCCACTTCTCCGGAAGATCGTCCAAAGCGAAGATTGCCGAAACGGGGCAGACCGGTACGCAGGCGCCGCAGTCGATGCACTCGACAGGGTCAATGAAGAGCTGATCGACCTGTTCGAACACCGGCCGGCCGTCTTCGTACTGTGTGTCCTTTTTCGGATGAATGCAGTCCACCGGGCAGGCATCCACACAGGCCGTATCCTTGGTTCCTATACAGGGTTCTGCAATGATGTACGCCACTTCATGCTCCGTACATAGTCTACTGGACCTGACACGCCGGCGTCAGCGCCAGACGTCCGGCGACGGCTGGAGGTTGAACGGACGGGAAGACGATCCGGCCGGGATCCTCCAGAATATGTCCCCGGGGATTCTTCGATATCTCAGATGCAGTGACCTCGACCCGGCGTTGCGCCAGCAACCGGGACCAATCCAGAACGGCAGTGGCATCGGTCGCACGTGTTTGGCAGTTGGAGAGAAATGCCAGTGCCTGCTTTTGGTGGAATGCGGCGTTTCGCTCCGGGTTCGTCAAATTGCCCAGCAGTTCCGTGGCGCCGGGTACGCTTGCCCCCCGCAGAGCACTCTGGTAGCGCGCCACAAAGTCAGATCCGCCACTGGCGGGGACCAACTTCAACAGACTGCATCGGGTCTTGGAAAACGCGGGATTAGTAAAATCAACGGCTAGAACATCCGCCGCGAACTCTTTATCCACGATGCCCTGCTCAATCAGCGCATCCACGGCCACGATATCGGATTGCGCCTTCACGGGCGTAAGCCACGCATGATCGGCATCGGCGCGGCCGGGCGTTTCCGGCAGGCGTGATTGCAGTTTCTGAAGCGCAGCATCGTAGTGCTGCCGCTGAACGGAGATGTCCGCGGTGGCGAGGCGTGGGTCGGCAAAGAACGCGGAGGGAATATGCAATGAAGGTTTGTGGTCGTCGAAGGCTTCGGAATCGGATTCGATGTTCACTTCCACCGAACAGAACAAAGGACGCAGCCGCTCCTGCATGTTGCGGTCAGCCAATACTTTACGGTAGCCAGGGCTATCCGCAAGCCGCCGCGCCGATGCTGTCACTAGCTTGGACAGTTCACCGGCATCTACCAGGTCCGCAATCTTCGCCTTCACGAATGGATCCGGCTTTAGCGAACCCAAGGGAAGGTTGCGGGTTTGTACGAACCAGTCGTTGTGAGGTGCGGCCAGTTCCTTTTGCAGGAGACCGCCGTTGACGTGGCACCCGGAACAACGTAGTCGCGTGCCGAACGGGTTCGCCGACCCACTCCGTTGGCGATGCAGCAACTGTATGTCATCCAGAATATCCTTGGAGTCGCCGCGGTAGAACCAGGTTCCGCTGACCAGTTCGTAGAAATTGTAGAACTGCTTGTCCGGGTCCCACGCGATCGATTCGATCGTCAGGCCGCTCTGGTTGGAAACAAGTCTTCCGTCGTTGGTCGCGCCAGTGAAGTGACCGAACAAGAGATCGCCGCGGTCGATGGTGATAGTCGCAGGTGGAGCGCCGCCCGCGGTCGAGGCGATTTCAAAGATGAAAAACGCGCCTGGGGCGGGATTGTGGAAGCCAGTGAAATTCACCATCGTGGGTTCCAGGCGTGCTCCCAGCCGTTTGACTATGTCGCCGAATTCGGCCGCGCTTTTGGGACACGTGTTCTGTAGCGCCAACACGCGTGCAACTGGATCCTTCGGGGCTGGCGTGGCAAGGTTTCTCGGAACGCAAGCCGCACGGGAAAGAAAGGGTGACGAGAACACGAACATCAGGACCGTGCCGGTCATGACGGAACTCCGACTCCTCTGCATGGAGCGCATGGTTACTCCTTACTGTTCGCTAACCGGTACCGATTGTACTCCTATCCACGCCGAGCGACTGTCGCCAAGTTCACTGTGCTGTCAGTTCTCACACAATTCGGCGAGAAGAGTTGAATCTTCGAAAAAAGTTAATACTGTCCCCATCGGCTGGGGTGACGCGGCACCACGTGCAGACAGCGGTAGTACTCTTCCCTTGTATATCCAGCCGTTCTGACTTCAATTGCCTATATCGAATCGGCATTCGCAACACTCTTTTTGTCAGAGAGCACAAACAACATGATGCCCAATCTGGAAATGACGCAAACCAACGAAGTCGAAAACATTGTGGCGGCTGCACAGCGAGTCAATCGCTTTCAGATGACGACCGGGAGTAGCACGGGACTGACCCGTCGCATCGCGAAGACCACTGGCGCACGACTGAAGAGCGAGCCGGCTCCGATCTGGTTCGCTGTCTTGGTGGCGACTCAGTGTCAGGCATCCGGAAATGGGGACGGGCACGCCGTGCGCTGGGATTACGTTTCCGCGCGGGCGGTATATACAAATACTGGCGCGAATGCCCAGTCGATTCAGCCGCTAGGCATTCGCTTGCAAAGTGGGCACACCCTGGCGGTCTACTGGATGCCCACCGAAACAGAGTACACCATCGAAGTGTCGAGTCGCAGCAACCATTGCGCTGCTTGATAGTGGCGACCCCCGTACCCTATGCCGACCAGGCGGTGACGACTCGCTCCAGCAAAGTCAGGGGAATCGCACCGTTAGCCAGGACCGTATTGTGGAACTGCTTCAGCGAGAATCGGGCGCCCATCTTCGTCTTGGCCTGCCTCCGGAGTTCCAGGATCTTCAATTGACCGATCTTGTAGGAGCAAGCTTGGCCGGGCATCACGACGTAGCGATCGACCTCGGCTTGCCGGATGCCGTAATCGATAGCCTGCTCACGGGTCCAGTGTCTAGCGTGAATGCCGGTGTCGGTGACCAGGCGGCGGGCGCGGAAGAGTTCGCTGTTGAGGCGGCCGAGATCGCCCACCGCGTCGTTCTCATACCAGCCGAGCTCCGCGGCCAACCCTTCGGCGTACAAACCCCACCCTTCGGTGTAGGCGGACATGGGGCCGAATGGGTTGGAACGACGAAACTGCGGGAGGCTAGTCATCTCGACTTGCAGGGCGATCTGGAAATGGTGACCGGGGATGGCTTCGTGATGGGCCAGCGTTCGCATCTGCATTTTGCTGAATCGCGGGCCGACCAACGGGACGCGGAAAATTCCGGGACGCGAGCCATCACGCGGCGGGGCCTGGTAGTTAGCGGCCGCGTTGGCCTCTTGAAACTCAGGGATGCGTTGCACGATGCACGCGGCTTTGGGGCGGCGGTCGAAAGCTGCGGCGGAGCGTTCGTTGGCATTGCTGATGATCTTTTCGTAATCGGCCAGTACACGTGCGCGCACGTCCGGTGAATCGGGATACCAATTGTCTTCCTCCAGCTTTTTCATCCGATCCTTGATAGGGCCGTCGGCATAGCCTTGCTTCTTGAGCAGGCCAGCCATTTCGGACTCAATGCGCGCCACTTCGTCGAGACCTTTGCGGTGGATCTGCTCGGCCGTCATGCTGGTCGTGGTGTAACGGCGCAGGTAGAAGGCGTATGCATCGGCGCCCGAAGCGAAGCGCCACAGACCTGCATCATCGGTGGCCTTTGCCTGCTGAGTGGAGAGGCCGTCCATGGCGCGGCGGTAAGAGGCGTAGATGGCATCGCGGACGATGCGCTCGGCAGACGCGATCATGGCGGCGCGCTGCGGCGGCGCCACGTCGGCAACCTTGTCGAGGCGCTGAGCGAAGGATGTGACCAAAATATTCTTTGCCGGCTCGGGCGCAGTGAATCGGCGCATCTGGGCGACGGTTTCGCCGAGGATGAAAGCGGGTGCGCGAATCCCCTTCGCTGCTCGCTCCTGCATCCCCGCAGAGGCTTGGTCGAGCTTCCCGCTGAAGGCCTCCAATCGGGCCAGGTAGTTCTCGGCATCGCGCCGCGTGCGGACCGGGTGAATATCGGTCAGAAGACTGGGGAGGCGCACCTGCACGCCGCCGAACTGGTTGAGGGGAAGCCGGTAGGAGAGGAAGGGATCTTCGGCAACCACGTCATTGAGCAACCACTCGAGCATATCGGCGGAGAGGCGCTGATCGACCGAGAAGGTCGTGCGGTCGAAGCGGCGAAGAGCGGCCAGGCCGTCGCGGGCGCGAGCGATGCGGGCATGGGCGAACGCATCGGAGGTGTCGGTGAGTTTGCCATCGAGGGATGCCTGCTCGTCGGCCGGGAAGATGCGGGCGGAACTGGCAGCCTCTGGATCGGCGCGTACCCACTCGGTGTAGAACCGCTCGAAGAAGCGATCGACTTCCGGGGAGGCCGCGGGAAGTGCAGTCACTGCGGCAGCGGAAGAGGTGAGTGCCAGGAAATCGCGACGGGTCATGGGTAACAACATATCAGAGGCGGATGGACCGATGGGCCCGCATTTCGATGTGAGTGCTCCCGAAAGAAGTACAATGCGTAGTTCGAGCCTTCGTCCCAGGCTCCACCGCAGATGCGCGAGGTGAAGGATGTGGTTCAAGAACTGTTTAGTAGCGGTTCTGCTTGGGCTGACGATTGCCGGAGCGGCTCGTCTCACGGCACAGGAGACGCTGCCTAATTCGCCTCCGGCCCAAGGCGGACGTGGAGGTGGGGGTCGCCGGGGCGGCGGAGGATTCGTTCCCGGGCAACAGCGGCCGCCCGGCGACCCGGCGCAGATCGCACGCGGGAAAACGCTGTACGGCATCAGTTGCACGAGTTGTCACGGCTCAGACCTCCGGGGCGGCGACCTCGGCGGACCGAACTTGTTGCGGTCGCAGGTTGCGCTCAGCGACCAGGATGGTGAATTGATTCTCCCCATCCTCCAGGGCAGTCGCGAGAGCGCAGGCATGCCTGCAATCAGTGTGAGTCCCGCTGACGGAAAGGCGATAGCCGCGTACGTTCGTAGCGTTCTGGAGACCATCGGAAGGCAGGGTAAGCCTCCATCGATCGGTCTGGCGGCTCCGACTGTGCTGGTAGGCAATGCCAGCGAAGGCCAAGCGTACTTCGCCGCGAAATGCAGTGGCTGCCACTCGGCGACAGGCGATCTGCAGGGAATCGCGACCAGGATTCCGGACCCCAAAGCGTTGCAGGATTTGTGGGTAGCCGGCGGTCGACGTGGCCCCGCGGCGCCGGGCACGCCAAACGCCCGTACGGTCGTTACTGTCGCCATAACCCAGCCATCCGGAGAAAAAGTGGAAGGCACACTCGTCCGCATCGACGACTTCGTGGTCACAGTGGGGTTGGCCGATGGAACGGCGCGCAGCTTCCGCCGGAATGGCGACGTGCCGAAGGTTGAGGTCCGCGATCCGATGAAGAGTCATCGGGATATGCTGGCGGCGTACACGGACAAAGACATGCACGATGTAACTGCTTACCTGGTGACCTTGAAATGACACCTAAGAAGCTACTGCTGGCCGCGCCGTTCCTGCTGTCGGCCGCCATACTGACGGGACAGGGCAGTGGAGTTACTCCGGCTGAGCTACTCAAGCCGCTCAGGGACTCCTGGCCGACTTACAACGGCGACTACTCCGGCAGGCGCTACAGCGCACTAACTCAGGTCAATCAATCCAATGTGAAGCACCTGACTCTGGCCTGGATGAGCCGGGTGACGCCTGGCGCGGGTAATGCGGGAGGCGGCGGTGGTGGAGGAGGCCGGCGCGGAGGGGGCGCGAACATCATTGTCGGGGGCGAGGGGACGGGCGACTTCGCCGCCGGCGGCGGCACCATCAAGGCTTCCGTTCTCCAGGTGGATGGCACCCTGTACTTCACCATGCCGGACAATGCCTGGGCCATGGACGCGCGCGACGGGCGCGAATTGTGGCACTACTTCTGGAAGACCAAGGGCGGCACGCATATCGGCAATCGCGGTCTGGGGATGTGGAACGGCTACCTGTTCATGGAGACGCCTGATGATTACCTGGTTTCGCTCGACGCGAAGACTGGCAAGGAGCGCTGGCACAAGGAGATTGCCGATCTGGCGCAGGGATACTTCTCGACGCCGGCCCCCATTGCAGTCGGGAATCACGTGATTGTGGGCACCGGCAACGACATCGATGCGCCGGGCTTCCTGCAGTCATTCGATCCCGAAACCGGGGCTCTGCAATGGAAGTTTTACACTGTGCCGATGAAGGCGGGCGATCCCGGATTGGACACCTGGGCCAGCCTGGACGCGGCCAGGCACGGCGGCGGCCAGACATGGATTCCGGGGGCCTACGATCCGGAGACGAAGCTCTACATCTTCGGCACCGGCAATCCGACGCCGGCATTCACGACCGGCACGCGCGGCGACGGCGACAACCTCTTCACCTGCGCGCTGGTTGCGGTGAATGTCGACACCGGCAAGATGGCCTGGTATTACTCGACGTCGCCGCACGACATGCACGACTACGATTCGGCGCAAACACCGGTCCTGGTGGACGCGATGTTCAACGGCAAGATGCGGAAACTGGTCCTGACCGCGGCGCGCAACGGCTACTACTTCACGTTGGATCGTGTGACGGGCGAGCGCCTGGTGACCAGCAAGTATGGGTTGCTGACAAACTGGGCCAAGGGTCTGAACAAGCAAGGCGCCCCCGAACACGACCCGGGCAAAGACGCGACGGTCGCCGGCTCGCTGGTGTCGCCGAACTCCGACGGCACCATCAATTGGGAGCCGCCCGCCTACTCTCCGGACACCGGCCTGTTCTATGTCGCAGAGGGCAACGCATACTCGATCTTCTATCTGACCGACTTGGACCCGCGGGGATCGATGGGTTTGGGTGGAAAGGAAGAAGTCGGCGTCGGATCGGGCGGACACTACCTGACGGCGATCGACTACAAGACGGGGAAAGTCGCGTGGCGGCATCCTTACTATGGGAACGGCGGCGGCGGCGGATTGTTGACGACGGCGGGGAAGTTGCTGTTTGCGGGAGATGGCATGGGTAACCTGGTGGCGCATGATGCGGTCACCGGAAAACCCTTGTGGAACACGCGCATCGGAGGTGTCACGAATGCGCCCCAAACGTACATATTGGATGGACGGCAGTACGTGATCGCCGCTACCGGCGATACTCTCTGGTCATTTGTGCTCTACTGACAGGTTAAGGATGGTTCGATGAAGCGATTGGCATTTGTAGGAATAGGAGTGTTGCTAGCGGTGAGTTTGCCCCCGGCGTTTGCGCAGGAACGTCTCAATCGGGCCCCTGCAGGATTCACCGCCCTGTTCAATGGCAAGGATCTGTCCGGCTGGCGCGGGCGCCAGGGTACTTACAGCCCGCACGCCGAGGCCTTGCTTCCCAAGGAAGAACTGGCGGCGAAACAAGTCCAATGGAACTCCGAGCGCGATCTGCACTGGAGTGTCGACGCGGCCAAGGGCGAGATCGTCTCCGACGGCAAGAGCGTCCATCTCGCCACCGCCCGGGATTTCGGAGATTTCGAGCTGTATGTCGATTGGCTGATGGTTAGCCACAACGGCGACTCTGGAATCTACCTGCGCAGCTACCCGCAGGTACAGATTTGGGACGTGGACAATCCCCGCGAGGAGAAGAACGGCGCGGCTAAGGGATCGGGCGCCCTGTGGAACAATAACCCCGACAACCCCGGCAGGTGGCCCCTGGTCAAGACCGACAACCCCGTAGGCCAATGGAATACCTTCCGGATCAAGATGATCGGATCACGCGTGTGGGTCTGGTTCAACGGCAAGCCGACGGTGGACGGCCAAGTGCTGGACAACTACTATGATCGCAGCCTGCCGCTCGTCCCCAAAGGCGCGATCGAGTTGCAGACCCACGGGTCGGAGATCCGGTTCCGCAACATCTACATCCGCGAGGTTCCAGCCGCTGAGGCGAAGGCCGCGCTGGATAAGATCGGCCGCTAGGAACCACCACCTCCGGCATCAGCATCCGCTGCTTGGGAAACCAAGCTAAACACTGCGACATAAGTAATTGCGCATGTTGTGGCGATGTGTTCTCATCGAAACATGAGACCTCTCACCATTGCAGACTCGGCTACGATCATCCTCGGATTGCAGGATGAGATTCGCCGGTCGGAAGAATCCCGCT
>JBGPHT010000052.1:0-45992 GCA_041484525.1 Bryobacteraceae bacterium
GAAACTCGGGAGTGCGGATCTCGACCGCGTAGCGGAATTCCGGCGGTAGCGCCGCCAGGAAAGGGTCGAGCCGGTCCAGAAACTGGGGGAGTTCCGCGAAGCTGTTACGGTGGAACACGCCGAACTCGAAGATCAGCACCGCCGTCTGCTCGCGATACGGCAGGAGCGGCCGCAGGAACATCCCGCGCAGGACATGGCTGTCCAGGAACGCCTCATTTTCCCGTCCCGCTTGTGCGCCGTAGCGATCGTGCACTGGAAACATCTTGCACGTGATCTGTTCCGGCACCTTGAACGCGAATCGGAAGCCGGGCGGCGTCTGACCGAAGAGCTTGCGCCAGAATTCCTCGGTGGGGAACTGATAAAACGCGAAGTCGCCGCACACAATTGGAAAAGTCTCGGCATACTCGCGCAGGCACTCCTGCTCGAAGATCTTCTTGGAAAACCGGCCGCGCGACAGGTACCGCTCGCGCGAGTAAATTTGTCCCAGCCAGCCTTCGTACTTCCAGGAGCTGCCGCCGATCAAGACGCCTTTCGCCGCCATCGCCCGCAGCTTCTGCGCCAGGCCTTCCCGATCGAACGCCTCACGGTCGTCGAAGAGCGGACCTACCACGCCTGCGAGGCCCGATAGTAATACGGGTCGGCGCCGGCTTCCACCATGCCGTCGGGCCACAGCCGGACGAAAACGGGCGCAGCGCCTGAGGCGTATCGCGTCCGCATCTCCACCACGTGTTTGCGCCGCTGCAGCTCCGCCACCACGGCCTGGGCGGTGCGCTCGTCCAGCAGCAGACTGCCGGGCGACATGGCATGGTTATCGAAACTCGAAACCAGGTGCTCGGTCTGGAAGCGCGGCGCCTCCACCGCCTGTTGCGAGTTCATGCCGAACTCCGCGGCGTAGAACAGTACCTGCAGCAGCGCCTGGTCCTGGTTGTCGCCGCCGGGCGTCGAAAACGCCATCACGGTGCGATCGGGCTTCACCACCAGCGTGGGGCTCAGCGTCACGCGCGGGCGCTTGCCGCCGGCTAGCTCGTTCGGATGTCCCGGCACCAGCAGAAAACTCTGCGCGCGCTCTGTCAGCGGAATCCCCGTGTCGCCCGCGATCACCGCCGGCATCCACGCGCCCGAGGGCGTAATCGAAATCGCCACGCCGTCTTTGTCGATCGCATCCACGCACGTCGTGTCCTTCGCCAGCAGCGCGTCGGGAATCGGATAGCGCGCGATGTTGGCGTAGAAGGGGTGAACCGGCGGGTTGTCGCCAATCTTCCCCGGCCGGAAATCGAGCGACGCCATCTCGCCGATCAGCTTGCGCCGCTCGGCGCCATACGCTTTCGAGAGCAGCGTTTCGGCCGGGATCTTGACGAACTTCGGATCGCCGTAATACGTATCGCGGTCTGCATACGCCAGCTTGAGCGACTCCACCAGCGTGTGGATGTAGTCCGCCGAATTCAGCTTGAGACCCTGCAGGTTGACGCCCTCCAGGATGTTCAACGCCTCGATCAGCGATGGTCCCTGGCTCCAGAACCCCGGCTTGTAAACGGTGTAGCCGTGGAACGTGGTGGAGACGGCCTCCTCCGGCTCCAGCCGGAAGCTTGCCATGTCTTCGTAGCGCAGCAATCCGCCCTGCTGCTTCATGAACTCGTCGATCTTGTGCGCGATCTCTCCGCGATAGAAATAGTCGCGCACCGCGTCGATCGCCTTGGCGCGGGTCGCCCCGCCCGCCAGCGCCTTCTTCTCCACGGCGGCCATGGTGCGCAGCGTGCGCGCCAGGTCGAGCTGGCGGAAGATGTCGCCGATACGCGGCACCTGCCCGTTGGCCAGGAAGACCTTTTTCGAAGTGGGCCAGGCTTCGAGATACCGTACGCTGCGCTCGAGCGAGAACACGCGCAGGTCGTCGAGGGGGAAACCGTCGGCGAGCTCGATGGCGGGCTCGACGGCCTCGGCAAACGATTTCGTTCCGAATTCCCGCAGCGTCACCAGTCCCGCTTCCACCATCCCCGGCACCAGCGCCGAGAGCACGCCCGCCACCGGCACCCAGTTCTTCATGCCGTTGGCTTCGGGCGGCGAAACCACTTCCTCGGGCGTCAACTGGTGCTGGCGAAAGAAGTCGGCGGTGGCGAGCTTCGGCATGGTGCCGACGCCTGCGATGGCGTATACCTTGCCGGCCTTCGTGCGCACCAGGATGGGCGCTTCGCCGCCCAATCCGAAATGCGAAAACTCCGTGACGGACGCGGCGAACATGGTGGCGATCCCGGCATCCACGGCGTTTCCGCCGCTGAAGTACATGCGCATGCCCGCCTCGGTGGCGTACTCGGTGCCGGCTGCCACTGCGCCCCGCGTACCGCGCGAGGGCATACGAACCGACCGCTCGCGCCTCTGCTGCTGCGCCGCCGCTGCCGCCAGCAGGACTGCCAATAGAACCGCCAGTCTGAGTTTCATACGAATTCTTCCATTGTAGACCCGATCTGCGGTATCGCCGGGTTCGCCGGTCGCCGCGCTATAATCGATCCGTCCGTGCCAGACCCTGAGCCGCAAGCACCGCCCAAGCGTAAACAGGAGGACGAGCCGATGCTCTACTGCCCCGTCTGTTCGACGCGCCTCACCGAGCTCAAGTGTAAGCTGGTGTGCGCGAAGTGCGGCTATTACATGAGCTGCGCGGATTACTATTGACTACGATGTCCGATCTTCCCGCACTACTCGAACGTTACCGCCGCGGCGCCGAGGTGCTGGCCATGGTCCTGACCGGCGTCTTCGGCGACGAGGAGGATTTCGCGCCCGCGCCGGGCAAGTGGAGCGTCCGCCAGATTGTCGCCCACCTGGCCGATGCCGAACTGGTGGGCGCGCACCGTTTCCGCCAGGTGATCGCGGAGGACAACCCGACGCTCATCGCCTTCGACCAGGACAAGTGGTCCGCCAACCTCGACTACGCGCGCCGTAAGCCGAAGACGTCGCTCGAGACCTTCCGCCGCATCCGCGCCGAAAACTACGAGCTGTTGAAGGAGCTGCCGGAAGGCGCCTTCGACCGCGCCGGCAACCACACCGAGAACGGTCCCATGACGCTGCGCCGGCTACTGGAGGGCTACGCCGGCCACGCCGAATCGCACGCCCGCCAGTTGCAGGAGATCCGCGAAGAGTACAAAAGGGTCAAGGGGAAGAAGTAGCCTTCGCGGCCTCGAGCCGCCCACGAGTGGCTACCGCGAGACATGCGGCCGCTGCCAGCGACGCGCCCGCCAGGATCCAATCGGCGTGATCGCGCGTCTTCGCCGTTGCCAACAGCCCGCCGAGCCATATCGACGTTGTGTTGAAAGTGGCGTGCATGAGCACCGTGACCGCGATGCTCTCGCGCGAAATATTCCACCCGAACGTCATCACGACGGAGAGCCCGATCAGAATCGCGGCATACACCGGCGGCGATACGCTCTCCCACTGTTTGAGTAGAAACAGCGGAGCGTGCCACCCCGCCCACAAGAAGCCAAGGACCAGCGAGGCGCGAACCGGGCCCAGCCGCGCCTGCATCCGCGGCAGCGCAAATCCGCGCCATCCCGGCTCCTCGAAGAGCGGTCCGCCCAGCAGCGTGGACCAGTTGAACACGCCCAGCGACGCGAACACTTTCCAGTTCAGACTTGCGGGCGGACTCAGGCTGAGCAGCAGTGCGGGCAAAATCGAGTAGGTGACGATTGTCAGCGCCGGGCCCGCGATCGCGCCCAACGCGAACCTTTTCCAACTCGTGCGAAACCGGAAGGCGCGCAGATTCCCTTCCGTGCGCCACTGCGCAATCAGCGCCGCCAGCGTGGGTCCGAGTGTCCCCACCACAGACCAGGCGATTGAAATGTTGACGTGAAGCACGCCCACGCCGGCGCGTGAGAGCACCAGCGGCGCAAACAGCACCCACGAGATCGCATACGCGAGCAAAAAGTAAAGGAGGAGCGCGCGGTTCTGTTGGTGGGGAATTCGCGACGCTATTGGATCCGACAAGAAACGCCTTTCCGCTCCGATGATATACCGTACACTGGTCGTTTATGCCAGAGTCCTACGCACCCCTGAAAGCTCCCCAGCGCCTGCTGTTCGGCCCTGGCCCGAGCATGGTGGCGCCGCGCGTCTACGCCGCCATGGCGCAGAACGTGGTGGGGCATCTCGATCCGTTCTTTTTCCAGGTGACGGGTGAAATCCGCACGCTGCTCGGCTACGCCTACTCGACGAAGAACGAATTCAACCTCGCCGTTTCCGGCACCGGCAGCTCCGGCATGGAGGCTGCCGTGGCCAACTTCGTCGAACCGGGCCAGAAGTTTGCGCTCCTGACCAACGGCTTCTTCGGCGACCGCCTGGGCGAAATGGCGCGCCGCCACCGCGCCGAAGTCGTACGCCTGGCCAAAGACTGGGGCCAGCCGTACGACTCGCAGGAAGTGCGTGAGTTCATTCGTCGCGAGCGGCCGCAGATCGTCGCCTTCGTGCAGGCCGAGACCTCGACCGGCATGTTCAACCAAGCCCTGCCGATCTGCGAAGCGGCGCATGAAGTCGACGCGCTGACCATCGCCGATTGCGTCACTTCGCTCGGCGGCATGCCGGTAATGGTCGACGAAAACGGCATCGATATCGCGTACAGTTGCACGCAGAAGGGCCTGGGCTGTCCGCCTGGACTGGCGCCCATGACGGTCTCCCCGCGCGCCCTCGATCGCTTGAAGGCGCGCACCGCGCTGCTCGGCACGTGGTATCTGGATCTCAGGCTTCTCGACGATTACTATACCGGCAAGAAGTATCACCACACCGCGTCCGCCACGCTGTTCTATGCGCTGCGCGAGGGGCTTGCGCTGGTGGCGGAGGAGGGCCGCGAGAATCGTTGGGAGCGCCATCGCCGGAATCACCAGGCCTTCGTCGCGGGGATCGAGGCGATGGGTTTGGAGATGCACGTCGCCGATCCGGCGAACCGCCTGTGGACGCTGAATACGCCGCGCGTGCCGGCGGGTGTGGACGACGCCAAGGTGCGGCAATACCTGCTCGAAAAGTGCAACGTGGAAATCGCCGGCGGATTCGGTCCGCTGGCAGGCAAGGTCTTTCGCATTGGATTGATGGGCTACGGCTCGACGTCGGAGAACGTGCAGTTTATTTTGGAAGCGCTGCAAGCTGCGATCAAGGCGGGGTGATCGGGGCTGTGTTCGACTCCCACCTGCTGAGCACCCGTCGTTCTGGGCTAGACCAGGGCTAGAGACCGAAATACCGTCCACTTAACGCCTTGGGCGTCTGCAACGCTCTTGCCGGCGTTTCGTCCAATCGGGAGGCCCGCGCCTCATTCCCCGTGCCGTGAGCGGAGCGACAGAGGAGTCCGGGCGTTATACGCTAGAGTTGCCTAAGCGACCACTTTCGAGTAATTCAGCTTTTGGCCCGGCCGGGGAGTGTAAACTGAAAAGTAGCAGGCGAGGTTATGGACTATACGATTAGCAACAATGCCAAACTGTTCGATGCTATCCTTCAGGTCCTAAACGAACATCAGAACGAGGCGGGAGTCATCGAAGCCCTTGAAGATTTGAAGGCAGCCAAGGTGAACTATGTTCAGCGAAGCATCGATCACATGGTGAGTTGCCTCTTCCTTGCCATCCATGATCTCGTTGTCCATCCGCCGAGCAAAGAACTGTGGAGCGACCTCAGGTCTGTGATCCATCAGTATTATGTAGGGACCCTACAGGCAGGCCCAAAGCTCAGCGATCTGGCACATCAGTATGAAAGTAGTGGCGGCCAGTTGCTGTCTCACGACGAGATCCTCAAAGAAGTCGACGAGCGGCGGGGCTCATCTCGGTAGGCGCACATTGGCCGAACGCACATTTCTCGACACCAGCGTGCTTCTCGCAGCTCACCACGGCAAGCCGTCTCAGCGGAATCGGTGCTTGGCAATTGTAGACGATAGCGATCGGTTTTTTGTAGCGAGTCCCTTCCTCTACTTGGAGACGGTTCCAAAGGCGATTTATCATCGAAACGAGCAAGAGATTGAGTTTTATAGGACCTATTTTGACAACGTCCGTATCTGGATCAATGACCTCGAGTCGATTCTCAGGATCGCGCGTGAAGAATCTGAACGTTGCGGGCTAGCTGCGATGGATGCCCTGCATGTGGCCACGGCTCATCTGGCCGAGGCCGAGGTCCTATATATATACTTTGGAGCGAAACCAGAAGCCAATCCATCGAACGAGTCTGGTGCGCGTGGTTTCAGTCGATTCCGAATGAAGAACCGTCCTCTAAAACCGAATAACAACTCGCTTACCGGTGCATCTAGCCCAAAGTGGACCGGCTCACTTGGCTGCGTGATAGGCATTCCTGCGGAAGCGCCCGCTCCCGCCAGGAGTTGAGGAACCGGCGGTCGGACTACTCTCGATCTCCGTCAAGTGAACCGCCTCCGCCCTACACCACGTGCCGCTTCGTCCGTTCTAACAACTCCGTGGCCCGCGCCAGCGCTTTCTGCTCCGCCTCTTCGCGCGTTGCCCCCGTGGTCCGGCAAAGACCCGCGCCGGGCGACACGTTGTCGGCCTTGCAGTGCCACTCGGTGCCGATGCGGTAGCTGGCAAGGTTCACTTGCCAGCCCGCCACTTCCAGCTTACGCTCCTGAAATTCTTCGGCTTTCATGTTCACCCTTTGGCGACGCTGACCGCCGCGCCCTTCTCCACCGGTGCGCCCACCAGGTTGCCCCACTCGGTCCACGACCCGTCATAGTTGGTGACGTTGTTGAGCCCGAGCAGGTACTTCAGCACGAACCAGGTGTGGCTCGACCGCTCGCCGATGCGGCAATACGCGATCACCGGCTTCGTGCCGTCGATGCCCTCGCCGCCGTAGAGTGCCGTCAAGTCGTCCGCCGATTTGAACGTGCCGTCTTCGTTGCACGCCTTGCCCCACGGAATGCTGCGCGCTCCCGGCACGTGCCCGCCGCGCTGGCAAGTCTCCGGCAGTCCCGGCGGCGCCAGGATCTCGCCCGAAAATTCCTGCGGACTGCGCACATCCACCATTTGCGACGAGCGCTGCGCAGACGCCGCCTGCACCTGCGGCAGGAAGGCGCGCAGGCTGGTGTCGGCGTCCTTGGCCTTATAGCTGGCGCGCTGCACCTGCGGCGTTTCGGTCGAAAGCTCGCGGCCTTCCGCCAGCCACTTCTTCCGTCCGCCGTTCATCAAGCGGACGCCTTTGTGCCCGTAGATTTTCGCCTGCCACAGCGCCCACGCGGCGAACCAGTTGTTGTTGTCCCCATAGATGACCAGCGTAGTATCGGGCTTCACGCCGGAGGCTGACATCAGCTCTTCGAACTGCTCCTTGGATAGAATGTCGCGCCGCAGCGTGTCGCACAATTGTGTGTTCCACGCCCATGCCAACGCGCCCGGCACGTGTCCTTCGTCATAGGCCTTCGTATCTACATCGACCTCGACCACCCTCACGTTTGCGTCTTTGACGTGGCTGATTACCCAGTCGGTCGAGACCAGGGATTCGGGATGTGCGTATTCGGCCATAAAATTTCCTCCTGAGATGTAGTGATGTCCTGATTATATAGCGCAATCCGCGGGCATCCGCGTTGAGCAGCGATCCGGCGCCCTACGGCGCCCAGGATGGCATCACGTACGCGTAAAACATCACAATCAACCCGATCGCGGACGCCAGTATGACGCTGTGCTTCAGGGTGAACCGGAAGAGCTGCGCCTCTTCCTCGCGCTTCATCCCGGTGGCGGCCGCGGCTACCGCGATGCTGGTCAGGCTGATCATCTTACCCATTACGCCGCCCGACGAATTGGACGCGGCCATCAGCACCGGGTTCATCCCCAGTTTGCCCGCGGTTACCACTTGCAGCGTCCCGAAAAGCGCGTTGGCCGACGTGTCACTTCCCGTTAAGAACACGCCCAGCCAGCCGAGCATCGCGCTGAAAAACGGAAACAACACACCCGTTGCGGCGAAGGCGAGACCGAGCGTGCCGGTCGCACCCGAGTAGTTCATAAGCATCGCCAGCCCCAGCACGGCCGCCAGCGTGAGTTCCGCCAGCGCGAGTTGACGGGCCGTCTGGCCCAGCACACGCGCGAACTGCCGCGGACTTAATCCGGAAACCATCGCCGCCAGAATCGCCGCGAACAGGCAGGCCGTGCCGGAGGCGGCTAGCCAGGGGAAGGTATAAATCGCGCCGTAGGGGGCGGGCGCCGGCACCACCGGCGGCATGCGCTGGATCGTGTTATGGAGCCCGGGCCACTTGATCGGAATACTCGTCGTGGCGAGCTGGCGCTGGAATGGCTGGTAGCCCCAGAGGAGCACGAAGACCACCAGCAGGGCATAGGGCGCCCATGCGTGCAGCACGGCCCCGCGGCTTCTGACGGTCGTGGTCGTAACGGGGGCTGCGCCTTTGAAGTGCACTACGATTAACAGCGCTCCCATCGCGGCCATCGACGACAAGATGTCGGTCAACTGAGGTCCGAGGAAATTCGATACCAGAAACTGTGTCCCGGCAAATGCGATCCCGCAGGAGGCCGCCGCCGGCAGCACGGCCCGCAGCCCCTTCCACCCCGACATCACCAGGATCAGGTACGCCGGGACGATCAGCGAAACCGGCGCGCAGATGCGGCCCACGCCGGCGCTCAGCCGATCGAGCGGCAGGCCCGTGGTCACCTGAAGCGTCGTAATGGGAATCGCGATCGATCCGAACGCGACCGGCGCGGTATTCGCCAGCAGGCAGATAGCCGCGGCGTAGAATGGCGAGAAACCGAGTCCCGTCAGCATCGCGGCCGCTACCGCTACCGGCGTGCCGAATCCCGCGGCGCCTTCAATGAAAGCGCCGAAGGCGAACGCGATCAACAGCGCCTGTAGTTTCGGGTCGTCCGTGAGGTGGCCGATCGAATCCTTCAGCACCTCGAACTTGCCGCTTTCGAGTGTCACGCGGTACAGCAGGATCGCGGAGAAGACCACCCACCCGATGGGGAACAGCCCGAAAGCCGCGCCGAAGGTGACCGCGGCGAACACGTTGCCCACGGGCATCCCGTAGACCGCTACCGCCACCACTGCCGCCGTTGCCAATCCGAGAAGCGACGCCATCCACGCCGGCTTTCGCACGACTCCCAAGAGAAGCAACAGCGCGAAGATGGGGAGCGCCGCTACCAGGGCCGAAGCCGTCAGACTGTCCGCGACCGGAGTATAGTTTTGTTGCCACATATTTAGCCCTGCACCCGCAGATTTTTATCACGCCAGAACTGCTCGCGCAACTCGCGCTTGACTATCTTTCCGGTACCCGTTTTCGGCAGCGGCTCGTCCGAGAATTCGAAATGGCGCGGCATTTTGAAGCGCGCGATCCGGCCTTCGAGGAACCGGCACAGGTCTTCGCGTTCCATCTTCTGCCCGGGCTTCAGCACTACGATCGCCGCCGGCACCTCGCCCCATTGCGGGTCGGGCGCGGACACCACGGCGCATTCGAGCACCGAAGGGTGCGCAAAGATGGCGCGCTCCACCTCGATCGACGAAATGTTTTCGCCGCCCGAGATGATGATGTCCTTCTTGCGGTCCACGATGTGGATGTAGTTCTCCTCGTCCCACACCGCCATGTCGCCGGTGTGCAGCCACCCATCGGTCATCACGTCGGCGGTGGCCTTTGGCTCTTTGAAATAGCCGTCCATAATGTTGTCGCCGCGGATCACGACCTCGCCGATCGACTGCATGTCGCGCGCCACATTCTTCATCTCGAGATCGACCACCCGCACCTCGCATCCGGGCAAAGGCCAGCCAGCCATCGCGCGATGGCGCAGGCGGTCCTCCTCGTCTTTGAATGTCACCGTGACCTTGTCGCGCGCCGAGGTGGCGACCGGCCCCGTCTCCGTTAAGCCATAGCCGGCCATCACGGTCGCGCCCGGGAAAGCCTGTTCCAGCCTGGCGACCAGCTCTGGCGAGGATGCCGCGCCGCCCAGATGAATCTGGCGCAGGCTCGACGTATCGAACTTCCCCAGCCCGGGACAGTTGAGCATCGCGTTCGCCATGGTCGGCACCAGCGACATACCCGTGGCTCCTTCGTCCTGCGTGAGCCGTAGCACGTGCGCAGGATCGAAGCGCCGCACCATCACCTGCTTGAGCCCGTGCCAGGTGGAGCACTGCGGCCGTCCCCAGCCGTTGGCGTGGAAGAGCGGAATCGTGTGCAGTTCTACCATGCTCTCGTCCTGGTAGAACGTTGCGGACACGGCGTGCATGTGGAGGAACAGGGTGCGATGCGACAGCATGACGCCCTTCGGCGTACCCGTGGACCCGGAAGTGTAGAACAACTCGCAGATGGCGTTCTCGTCGAAGGTCATGATGTCCGGCCGCGCCAGAATGCCATTGGCGAGCAGGGCTTCGTAGGCATCGCCGATCTCGACATAGTGCTGGATCGGCGGGCAGACCTTGCGGAGCTGATCCACCAGGGGCGCGAAATCGGCTTCGTAGATGAGCATGCGGGCTTCGGCGTGGTTCAGGATAGCGGTCAGCTCCGCCGGTGTGAGCCGCACGTTCAGGGGCATCGCAATGCCTCGCATCAGCGGCACGCCGAAGTAGCCCTCCAGAAGCTGGTGATTATTGAAGCTGAGGTAGGCGACGCGGTCGCCCGGCCCGACACCCGAGTGGAGCAACCCGGCCGCCAGCCGCTCCGCGCGCTCGACGAATTCGGTGTAGGTGAAGCGCTTGTCGCCCGAGACGATGCCGACTTTCCTGGGATAGAGATCGAGGGCCCGATACAGGCAGCGGACCGGCGTCAGGGGGACGTGCATGCTCTGAGAGTATACACCGCCCCTCTGAGGTGAAATCAGGGGAGCCGCATTGAAACCACCAACGCGACGGTCAACGCGAGCGTGGCCAGCAGCAGGATGCCGCCCGTCCTTCGCTGCTGGCGGTTTTGAAACCACAGGCACAGTCCGGTGGCGCCCAGCATCAGCAGACCCGCGGCGACTAACCAAAGGCTGTGAGATTGGTGGATGCGATCGAGTGCATAAAGTACACCCGTGCGGCCCCGGACGGGCAGCCAGCGGCGGTGTGCCATCTGGACCGCGGAGATCGCGTACATCAGCAGAAACGGCAGGCAGACGAGCGCCAGGTAGCGATGCACCCGGCGCGTCGGCGCGCGCGTGCGGCCGTCGCGCGAGGTGAACCAAAGCACGCTGCCGGTCACGATCATCGCCACGAAGCACCACATGGCGAACTCGTTGTAATCCGCCCAGACCTGCATGCGCCAGTCGCCTGAATGAAACGCCCCGGTGGTTGTGTGCAGCGTCCCGAGGTAGGCCCAGAAGCTGTTCGGCTGGCGCTCGATGCGGATCTGGCCTTCGGGTTCGAGGACCGTAACCTTATGGCGGCCGTTGGCGTGCCAGAAGTCGAGCAGCAGTCGGCCCGCGAAATCGTGCTGCATAACTGCGGACTGGATGGGTGTGGCGAGCGAAAGGCCGAGCAGATCGCAGACGCGCTCGGCCGTACGGCGATCGCTTTCACCGCGTGGACGCGTGAACGGTCGCGTTGAGACAGCGGTCTCGCGCCATCGAGGTACGAACGCCGCCGTAAGACCCACCAGCCCGTAGATCGTGAAATTGGCGAACGTCAATAGCGCGGCGTAGGTGTGGAGCTTCCTTATGATTTGCATATGTTCGCACAGTCGGTGCTAACTTTTGGCCCGCTCGGGCGTAGTCATAGGTAATGTCACGCCTGTTCTTCGACCTGAAGTTCGCCCTGCGGAGCCTACGCCGCAGCCCGCTGTTCACCATCGTGGCCATAGCATCATTGGCGCTGGGGATCGGCGCCAACACCGCCATCTTCACCATCATCGACCAGTTGTGGTCCGCTACGCCGATGATGCCGTGCTGGGGTTCGAGCACCGCAGCGAAGCGGAAGCGTTCCTGGAGCAGTTGCGGGAGCGGATGCAGAAGTTCGGGCTGGAGCTACACCCGGAGAAGACGCGACCGATCGAGTTTGGGGGCTACGCGGAGGAAGGCCGGAAGCGGAGAGGAGAGGGCAGACCCGAGACTTTCGATTTTCCGGGCTTCCCGCACATGTGCGGGAAGACCTGGAAGGGCAACTGGTTCACGATTCGGCGGCAGACCGTGAAGAAGCGGCTGCGGAGCAAACTGCAAGCAGTCCGGGGGGAGTTTCGCCAGCGCTGGCATAAGCGGGTGGTCGAGAACGGGGAGTCTGGAGCTTCGCGAGGCACTTGCCGCCCTGGCCGGAGCGCTGGCATAAGCGGGTGGTCGAGAACGGGGAGTGGTTGCGGTCGGTGGTGCAGGGATACTTCAACTATCATGCTGTGCCGGGAAACTTCGCGGCCCTACGGACGTTCCAACGGGAGGTGGCCCGCATGTGGCTGGCGGCGCTCCGGCGTCGAAGCCAGCGAGACCGTCACTCGTGGGAGCGGTTCCGTCCGATTGTGGATCGTTACCTGCCTCCGCCGCGGATTCTGCATCTACCAGGGGGTCGCTTCGACGCTATGCACCCGAGGTAAGAGCCGTATGCGCTAGAGTGCGCTCGTACGGATCCGTGCGGGGGGCGTCCGGCAACGGACGTCCCTACCGCGACTGGACACGGAGGACAAAAACTTTCTTATCCGTGTCCATCGGCGTTCATCAGCGACCCATTAGTTGTTTTTCAGGTGCACCGGCTGAGTGAACGCCCCATTCCCAGCGGAATCCCACACCGCGAACCGAACCCATTTCTTGCCTGCCGGATCGAACGGAATCTGAAACCGCCGCGACCCGAACGGCGCGAGATCGGTGGCTGAAATCACCTGCCGGCCGGTAGTGTTCCCGTCACCCCACACGAGCTCGACGAATTCGAGCGGGAAGGTCCATTCCACCTCCGCCGTGAAGTTCCGGCCCTCGATGCCGTACTTGCGGAACAGCACTTCGCCGCTACTCACGAAATAATCGCCGGCACGCATGGCGCGCAGGATGGGGCTCCAGTCCTCATCGAATTTCGGCAGACGGTCCAGCTTCACGTAGTTGACGTACAGGTGCGGATAGGTTTCGTCGTCCGGGTACTTCATGTACGTGTCCCCTTCGGCGATCAGGTATTTGGGACGGGTCCAGTTGTTCATGTCGTCCAGAGTGCCGAAGCAGCGGACCTCGCAGATGCGCTTCTCGGAAAGATCCACGGGCAGCGATTGGAACGACGCTCCCAGGAATCGGTCGCTGAGGAAGTGCGGCTTTTCGCGCACCGCCTCGGGATATCCGGTCGAGCCCTTAGTGCGCGGGTGGGTCTGCCACATCAGCGCCTGTTCGGTGTCTATCATCTTAAGCTCGTCGTCGGGCGACGATACGTGGTAGACCTTGCCGTACATCGGGTGCTGTTCGATGTACTGCTGCTCGGGGCGGCGCACGCGCGTCCAGTAAACCGGCTTGGGAAACACGATGGTGTAGTGGCCGCCCAGCGTGTCGTCCGGCTCTTCGCCCGGCATCAGCAGGAAGCTCCGGTCGGAGAAGCGGCGGCAGCCGTCGAAATAAATCTTCTGCTCCTGAAGACGGAGCGGGCCGGGGTCGTTGTTGTGGCCGTCGCCGTGGAAATCCGACATCATCGCGATGTTGATCCCGAGCCCGCGGAAGACGGGCAGCCAGGTGGGCTGGTAATCGATGGTGCCGGCATCGGCGAGTTGCTCGTTGAAGTGCGTGTGGAAGTGGCTGACGGCCACCTGGTAGCCGGGCATCGGCTTGAACGTGTCGTCGTGCGTGAAGGCCAGCACGCTGCGCCCGGCCGCGCGCGGGTCCGCGGCGCTCAGATAGTAGTAGACCGGCATGTGCTGCCACGTGCCGGGCGGCGCATTGTAGAGCGCGAAATTGCCGATGTTGTGGCGCGATTGGTTGGCGCGGCGGTTCCACACATCATCGTGGAATCCGAACGGACGGTACTCCTCCTCGTGCTCCGCCTGGCGAACGCCGGCGGAGAAAGAGCGCTCATCGTCTTTGCGGTAATAAACGTAGCCGAGGTTCAACTCGATTTCGCGCGCCCAGAAAAACTTGTGCGGCGGCGGGAAGATCGCGATCGAGCCTGCATCCGTCTCGACGACGGCCAGCCGGTTGCGCGCGCGCAGCGCCACGGAGTCGCGGTTGGCGGCGCCGCCGAATTCGTATTGCTGCCAGGCGCGCGCCACATCCTGCCACATGACGCGGCGGGCATGATCGAGAGTGAAGCCTTTCAGGCCGGCATTGTACTTGTAGGCGACGGAGTCCTCGTCCGTCTTCGCGATGGCCTCCTGGCGGAGCAGGTTGGTCCCTTGATAGACCGTGAAACGCAGGTCGCCCGTGAAGATCCCCATGGAGAGCCCCGGAAACGTCACTTCCAGTCGCGCGCCATCGGTCTTCACGGCGCATCCGCTGACACTGTAGGTGGCGCGGGCGCGGCGAATCTCTTCGGGCTTGCGCGGCAGGTCGGGGTTGGTGTTGGGGGTGCCAGGAACATCGAGCGGCGCGTCCCAAAACGCGTTCCACTTCTCGCGGTCCATCACCTCCGGCGTGAGCGCGATGTGTAGCGCGCGGAGGGGCGCCAGTTGCTGCTCGGAGACGCGACGCCGCCCGGCGACGATATCGAATTCCGGTGTGAGGTCGCGGGCGAGAACGGACCAGGCCGCCTGACCCTTGCGGACGGCCAGTTCGCGGACCACCGGCTGGCCATTCGCGATGGCGAACGCCGCGCGCAGTTGCTGGCCGGCTTCACCCTGCCAGGTGAGCTGCAGTTGGTTGCCGGCGAGCGATGCGTGGAGGCCGTCGGCGGGTTTGTACTCGTGGAGGTCGCAGGTCAGGTTCTGGGCGCCAGCGATCCCGGAAAGCAGAAGCAGAAGGGCTGGGAGTTTCAAAGCGGCTTCAGTATACACCCGTCGCCCGGACGCTCACAGAGGGCATGCTACAGTTAGAAAATCCCCCACAGATGAGTGCCCATTCCAGCGCCGGAGACAAATTCCAAAGACTCATCGCCATCATGTCGCAGTTGCGCGGACCCGGCGGATGCCCGTGGGACCGCGAGCAAACGTTCGACACCATCAAGCCCTACACACTCGAAGAAACCTACGAAGTCCTCGACGCGATCGACCGGCGCGATTGGAAAAATCTGGCCGAGGAGCTGGGCGATTTCCTGCTACAGGCCGTCTTTTACGCGCAGATGGCGTCGGAAGAAAACCTGTTCCGCATCGAAGATGCGCTCGACGCAATCAACGAAAAGCTGGTGCGGCGGCACCCGCACGTGTTCGGTGAGGAATCGGCGGAATCGGCCGGCGACGTGAAGCGCATCTGGGGCGAAGTGAAGGCGGCCGAGAAGAAGGACAAGGGCGAGGAGAATACGTCGCTCCTCGGCTCCGTGCCGCGGGCGCTCCCGGCGCTGGTCGAGGCGCAGCAGATCGCGTCGCGCGCCGCCGGGGTGGGTTTCGACTGGGAGAATCCCGACCAGGTGATCGAGAAGCTGCATGAGGAACTGGCGGAGTTCGCCGATGCGCGCCGCCGCGCGTCCCACGACGAATTGGAAAACGAGATGGGAGATCTGCTGTTCGTTCTGGTGAACCTGGCGCGATTCGTCAAGGTGGACCCGGAGCAGGCGCTGCGCCGCACCAACGCCAAATTCCGCGAGCGCTTCGGATACATCGAGCGCACGCTGGCGGCGCGCGGGCGCAAGCTGGAGGAATCGAGCATCGAAGAAATGGAGGCGCTGTGGCAGGAAGCGAAGCGATGATCGAGATTCGCCAATTGTTCCATCTCTCCGATTTCGAGCAGGTAGTCCAGCTCCAGAAAACCATCTGGGGCTTCGAGGATCTCGAACTGCTGCCGCTGCGGTTCCTGGTGGTGGTGACCAAGGTGGGGGGCCACGTCTTCGGCGCCTACGATGGCGCGCAGATGGCCGGGTTCTGCTTCGCCATTCCGGGAGTGAAGTCGGGCGGGCGCCCGTACCTGCACAGCCATATGCTTGGAGTGCTGCCGCCGTACCGCAATTCGGGCGTCGGGCGGCGGTTGAAGCTCATGCAGCGCGAGGACGCCCTGGCCCGCGGCATCCATCTGATCGAATGGACGTTCGATCCCCTGGAGCTGAAGAACGCGTTCCTGAACATCGAGAAACTGGGCGCCATCGTGCGCCGGTATTACGAAAACCAGTACGGCACCACGTCCAGCCCGCTGCACGGCGGGTTGCCGACCGACCGGTGCATCGCCGAGTGGTGGATCGATTCGCCGCGCGTGAAGGCCGTGCTGGCAGGCGGGCGGGCCGAACGCCCGCGGGTCGAAGAGCGCATTTCCTACCCGGCAGATATCAGTCGGATCCGGGACGAGGACCCTCGCGGCGCGCGCGAGATCCAGCGCGCTAACGCCGAAAAATTCCTGCAGGCGCTCGCCAACGGCCTCGCGGTCACCGGATTCGAGCGGACCGAAAACGAAGGCGCGTACCTCTTGGAGCCTTGGCAATGAAAATCGAACGCATCACGCTGCGCCAGATCCGCATGCCGCTGGTGCATTTCTTCGAGACCAGCTTCGGGCGCACCACCGGACGCGACATCGTCCTGGTGGAAGCCGTCGGCGAAGGGACGTCCGGATGGGGCGAGGTGACGGCCGGCGAGAATCCTTTCTATAACGAGGAGTGGACCGACTCCGCGTGGATGATCCTGCGCGACTACACCGCGCCGCGCGCGATCGGACGCGATCTGGCGGGGCCGGAGGACGTGTATCCGCTCTCGGCGCATATCCGCGGCCACAACATGGCGCGGGGCGGCCTGGAGGCGGCGGTGTGGGACCTGGCGGCGCGACTCGAGGGCGTGCCGCTATGGAAGAAAATCGGCGGCGGGGCGCGCCGCGAGATCCCGTGCGGCGTATCGATCGGCATCCAGGACTCCGTGGAGCAACTCTTCGGCAAGATCGAGACCGAGCTGGCCGCGGGCTACCAGCGCATCAAAATGAAGATCAAGCCCGGCTGGGACGTGGACGTGGTGCGGCAGGTACGCGAGCGCTGGCCTGCGGTCAAGCTCATGGCAGACGCCAATTCCGCCTACACCCTGGCGGATACGGACCACCTCCGCCGGCTCGACGATTTCTATCTGATGATGATCGAGCAGCCGCTGAGCCACGACGACATCATCGACCACGCCGAGCTGCAATCGCGTTTGAACACGCCCATCTGCCTCGACGAGTGCATCCGCACGCCGCGCCACGCCGAGCAGGCGGTGAAGCTGCGCGCCTGCGGCATCATCAATATCAAGCTGGGACGCGTGGCCGGATTCCGGCAGGCGAAGCGGGTGCACGATATCGCGCAGGCGGCCGCGATTCCGGTCTGGTGCGGCGGCATGCTGGAGGCGGGCATCGGGCGCGCCCACAATATCGCGCTGGCCACGCTGCCGAATTTCGTACTGCCGGGCGATGTATCGGCCAGCCGGCGCTACTGGGCGCGCGATATTATTCAGCCGCCGGTCGAGATTACGCCGCGCGGCACCATCCAGATTCGCGACGAACCCGGCTTCGGATACGCGCTCGACCTCGACTACATCCGGAGCATCACGGTGCGAGAGGAGTCGGTGGGTTGATCGGCAACCGCTCCCGGACGGTCGCGGCCCTGTGAACGCCTTCGTCACCCTTCTCCGCAGCAACCGCAACTACCGCTATACGTGGATCGGGCAACTGGTGAGCGAGGTCGGCGACCAGTTCAACAACATCGCGGTCTTCAGCCTCGCGGTAGCCACTACGCGGTCGGGCCTGGTGGTCAGCGGAGTCATGCTTTCGCGCGCCATTCCGGCGATGTTGATGGGCCCGCTCGCGGGCGTGGTGCTCGACCGCTTCGACCGCAAGCGCGTGATGATCGCGAGCGACCTTGTCCGCGCCGTGGTGGCGGCGGGCTTCGTCGTGGCGGCGAAACATCCGGCGCCCTGGCTGCTCTACACGCTCAGCGCGCTGCTGATGGCGGCGTCGCCGTTCTTCACCGCCGGCCGCTCGTCGGTGCTGCCGTCGATTGCGACGCGCGAGGAACTGCACACCGCCAACGCGCTGACCCAGACCACGGGCTGGACGACGCTCGTGATCGGCGCATTCCTCGGGGGCGCCAGCGTCACGCAGTTCGGCTACCAGTGGGCGTTTGCGGGCAATGCGCTTTCGTTCGTGGTCTCGGCCTTGTGCATTTCGCGGCTATTCCTGCCGGGCCGGGGCTTCCAGCCGGCGCGCGCGGCTCTCAACGAGACGCGCGTGGTGCGGCCGTGGCATGAGTACGCGGAAGGACTGCGCTACATTCGGGGCACGCCGCTCATCCTGGGCCTGGTGCTGGTCAGCGTCGGCTGGGCGACGGGCGGCGGCGCGGCGCAGATCCTGTTCAGTATCTTCGGGGAGATCGTGTTCAACCGCGGTCCGGCCGGGTTGGGGCTGATCTGGGGCTGCGCGGGAATCGGGCTGGTCACGGGCGGCGCCATCGCGTACACCATCGGGCGGCGCCTCCGCTTCGAGAGTTACAAACGCCTGATCATTGGCTGCTACATCGTGCACGGGACCTCGTACATCCTGTTCAGCCAGATGCGGAATTTCTATTGGGCCCTGGTGTTCATCGGTCTCTCGCGCGCGGGCGTCGGACTCAGCTCGGTGTTGAACACGGGGAAGTTGATGCGCCACGTGCCCGACGCCTTCCGCGGCCGCGTGTTCTCGACGCTGGAATCGACCACGTGGAGCGTGATGATGATCTCGATGATGCTGGCGGGCATCGCGACGCAGTATTGGGACCCGCGGACGATCGGCGCCATAGCCGGCGCGCTCAGCTCCACGACCGCGATATCCTGGGCCTGGATGAATGCTACAGGCCGGTTGCCCGAGCCCGCGCGCGAGGGCGTGGAACTGGAGGACGTGGAGGTTCATGGCGACCCAACGGTGTGAATTGCGGAGCGGGGGCGGGACCGTAAAGCATATTCACCGCCGAGACGCCGAGAGCGCTGAGAAAAATGAAAAAAGAGAAAGAACTCCTGGCGTTGGTGAGCAGAGCACGGGGCCGCGACCGTAAGGAAGTTGATGATCCTTTATGACACTCTCCGGCAAAGTCATCCTCGTCACCGGCGCTGCCAAGCGCATCGGCCGCGGCATCGCGCTGCGTCTGGCGAAGGAAGGCGCGCGCGTCGCCATCCACTATCAGCGATCCGAAGCCGAAGCGCGTCGCACCGCCGAGGAAGCGGGCGGGGCCGAGATCTTCCGCGCCAATCTCGAAAACGTTTCAGAGATTTCCCGCCTGTTCGCGGAAGTGGAGCAGCGGCTCGGCCGCCTGGACGGCCTGGTCAACAACGCGGCGCGCTTCACCCGCGTGGACCCGCTCGAGATCACCGAAAAAGACTGGGACTTCATCCATGCCGTCAATCTGAAGGCCGTCTTCTTCTGCTGCCAGAACGGCGCGCGACTGATGCGGAAATCAGGTGGCGGGCGCATCGTCAACATCAGTTCGCTGGGCGGCATCCGGCCCTGGGCCGAGCACGCCCACTACTGCGCATCGAAGGCCGGGGTCATCATGCTGACGCGAGCCTTGGCGAAGGCCTGGGCGCCGGAGATCACGGTGAATTCGGTGGCGCCGGGGGTGATTCCATTCGCCGATATCGACAAGCGGGGCGAGAAGATGATCGAGGCCACGCCCGCGAAGCGCGGCGGCACGCCGGACGAGGTCGCCGACGCCGTGGTTTATTTCCTGAAAGCCTCGGATTTTGTGACCGGCCAACTGCTGGCAGTGGACGGCGGTTTGAGCCAGCGCTAAATCTTCTATTGAAATCGGCGCGTTACATTCTGTATCGTTGTTGCTGTAACCATGATCCATATTGCGGGGATTTCTCGGTTTACTAGTGTCGGGCGCATGAGCCGAGTGTGCGAGTTTTCCGGCGTTCACATAAGGAGATCTATGAAACGGGTTCTTGTAACAGTCCTGCTGGCTGGCGCGGTAGCGCAGGCAGCGACTATCAGCACCACCCTGACGGTCACGGCGGACACTGCCATATCGGGCCAGAACATTGTCGCCAAAGGTACGGCGAGCCTGACGAATATCGGGGCCGGCGGCCTGACGTTGAGCGGCACGTTCGCCGCTACGGCTTCCCTCGCATCGGCAACCATACCCTTCACGATCACGTTGTCCGGCGGCGGCGGCACGATTACCGGAGAATTGACGATCGCAAATCTCTCCGATCTGGTGGCGGGAACCACCACGACGGCTTCCGGCTCGGCCACCGTCACCGGTGGTACCGGCCCCTACGCTGGAGCGACGGGATCTTTTCAGACGCTCACCGGCCCGACATCGGGCTCGCTCTTCAGCACCCTTACTCTCACCTTCAGCGGCGCCGGCACGATTAACACCAGCGGAACTGCTCCCCCACCCGGTACGGTCTCGCCCACCATCACGGCCGTGTTGGACGGCGCCAGTTACTCGGCCAACGTGGCGCAAGGAAGTGTCTTCATCGTGAAGGGGTCGAATCTTAGCTCCACCGGGTTCAATCAGGCCGGTTTCCCCCTGCCCGCCACACTGAACAATTCGAAGATCACTTTTGCGCCTGCCGCCGGCGGCACAAGCATAGACGCCTACATGGTCTACACGTGCAATACTGCCACCTACGGTTGCGTGGGAGACAAGACGCAACTGGCTGCCGTATTGCCTTCTACGGTTCCCACAGGCACCTATAACGTGACCGTGTCAAGCGGCGGGACCGCGAGCGCGGCCTTTCGCGTCACGGTAGTGCAGCGCAAGCCCACGCTGATCACGCGAGACAGCAGCGGCGGGGGTTTGGCTGTGATTCAGATCTACACCTCGTCGACTGCATACCTGATCGACAGTTTCACGAACGTGACGGCAGGCACGGGACCCGCCCATCCGGGATCGGTCCTGGTCGCGTGGTCAACCGGTTTGGGACCGGTCGCGGGTAGCGACAACACCGCGTCTCCGGGCTTCAACTTCCCCGCCAACGGCGTGAATGTGCAGGCCATCGTCGGCGGAATGAACATCGCGCCGGACTACGCTGGCCGCGCTCCCGGGCTCGCCGGCGCGGATCAGATCAACTTCACCCTGCCCGCCAACGTGCCGACTGGCTGCACCGTGTCTTTCCAGTTGTCGGTGAACGGAGTGCTCAGCAACCCGACGTTCATCGCCATCGCTCCGGATGCCTCATCGAGCGCCTGTGTCAGCCCCAGTTTCTCGACCGCGCAATTGCAGAGTTTCGATCAGGGCAAGACCTATACTGCGGGAGGTTTCACTCTTTCGAGGGGGTCGATAACCGCGCCTTCAATCGGGAGCGTGACGTCGAATGGGGCTAACGGATCGTTCACGAGATACTCCGGTTTCCAACTAGCCGGCTTCTCAGCGCAGGTATCTCAAGGCGGCTCATCGGGGGCCTGCCAGGTGTTTCACGCGACCGCGACGCAGAGTTCTACGCCAGCATGCATTCCATCCGTCAGCACGAGCCTGGATGCAGGCACGGTGACACTCAACGGCCCTAGCGGATCGAGTATTTCGAATCTCGCATTCAAACGCGACGTTACGCCGGATTGTGCGGACAAGAGCATCAGCATCATCGGCTACTCACTAACGCTCGCCACGGAAGGTTTGTCCATATCCGGAGTGTCGGCCGGGACCGGCAATATTGTGGCCGGGACCTATACGGTGAGCGGCGCAGGCGGGAAGGATGTGGGCGCGTTCAACGCGTCGCTCACCCTGGGTCCGCCGCTTACGGTTACGGGAGGATTGCCGGCTACGGTCAATCGTGCAGGCGGCCTGACTCTTAACTGGACGGGCGGGAATGCGTCGGATCAGGTCCAGATTGTCGGCTCCTCCAGCACGGTCGCGGTATCCGGCGCAAACACGACAGTGGACGGGTGGACATTCATCTGTACGACCACCGCGGACCAGAGGACCTTCACGGTGCCTTCCTCGATCCTGTTGCAACTGCCCGCCGTAGCGGCCAGTTCGAGCTCCGGCGGAGGCTCGCTCTCGGTCAGTTCCTCGCCCACCCCCGTTACTTTCACGGCCCCGTTGACGGCCGGCGGATCGGCCGATTTGGCAACATTCATAGCGGTGGTATCAACCTTCGGCCAAGCCGTCTATCAGTAAGCGGTCCCGGTAGGGCGCGCGGTCTGCGGTTCCGCGCGCCCTACGGCCCGGTTCCGGAAAGTCGTGCGGCGCCGCGGACACGAGACTTTACCTGCCTGTAGGCTCTCCCGCTCGGAGTTGCCGAAACGTACAACCACCAACTTGTATTTACGAAACCGCTAATTATTTCCCCGAGCCCACTCCATCGCGAAAACCCGACGGATAGCTGCCCGCTTCGCCCGCCTACTATACTGAGAATATTCGCGCCTGTTCGCCCTGGGGGGCGGCCCAAGCGCGCCTCGTCATGCGGCGTCTGGACTGGAGATCGGTAGCCTACATCGCGCTTCTTTCGGCGGCGTTCGTCATTGCGGTGACGGCGAGCTGGCGATACGGCGCGCGTCTGGACAACGCCGCGTACGACTACATCTTCCAACACTATTCGCCGGCGCCGTGGCACACGCAATCGGTGCTGCTCGCGATCGACGAACGTACGCTCGATGCCTATGGCGGCATGCCCGGCGTCCGCAAGCCGCTCGCGGAGGGACTGCGGATCGTAGCCAAGGCCGCGCCCAAGGCCGTCGCCATCGACATCATCCTCGCCAATGCAGTTAACCCGCAGGTGGACGCCGACCTCGCGGCGGCGCTCGATGCCACGCCCAATCTGGTGCTGGCCTCCCAACTGCTGACGGATCAGACCTGGGAAGATCCGCTGCCGATGTTCCGCGGCCGCGCCGTCCTGGCCCACGTGCATTCGCAGCCCGATGCGAATGACTCCGTGGTCCGCATGGTGCCGCTCGAGAAACACTCCGGCCGCGAACGCCGCTGGGCCATGTCGCTCGAGGCTTTCCGCCTCAGCGCCGGCGGTCCGCAGATCCTCGAAACGCCTTCCGATCTGGAGGTCGGGACCGTCATCGTTCCCATCCCCGCGAAGGATGTCATCGACCGCGTCCTCATGGCGCCCGGCGACGGCCGGCTCATGCGCGTGCGCTTTCTGCCTCCTAACATGTCCATTCCCGCGCTCTCGCTGAAGCGCTTGATCGACGATCCCTCGCTCGCCGCGCAGCTTCGGGACAAGGTAGTGTTCATCGGCGCCACTTCGCAAACCGAGAACGATCGCCTCTTTACCCCCTTCCATGAACGCGTCCCCACCAACGGGATCGAGATTAACGCCAACGCTTTCGAGACGCTCGCCCAGGGACTGTTCCTGACGGATGTGGCTTATCAGTGGCAGCTTCTTTTTGCGATGGGCTTGACTCTGGCCGCCGGACTCTCCTTCCGCTATCTGCCCGGCTGGAAGGCGTACGCCGCAGAGTCCGTAGTTTTACTTGCCGCCATGTGGACGCCGTACGTCTTTTTCACGCACCAGCGCGTCTTCTCGTTTTCCATGACAATGTTCACGGCGTGGCTGACGTTTGTGACGGCAGCGGCTTACTATCACCTGGTGGTGCGTAGGAACTGGCTCAAAGAACGATCGTCGCGCGAGCGCTACCAGCAGGCGATGCACTTCGTCACCCACGAGATGCGCACGCCGCTCTCGGCTATCCAGGGATCGAGCGAGCTGATCTCGCGGTATGCGTTAACCGAGGAAAAACGCAAGCAGTTGTCGCAGCTCATCAATTCGGAGTCGAAGCGTCTGGCCCGCATGGTGGAGATTTTCCTGAACGTGGAGCGCCTCTCCGCCGGACAGATGGAGCTGAAACACGAAGCCATCTCCGTCAAGGACCTGCTCGACGTGTGCGTAGATCGCACGCGGCCGCTCGCCGAGCGCAAGCATATCGATATCACGCTCCACCCCGTGCCCGAAGCTTCCTGCATCACGGGCGATCGCGAACTGATGGAGTACGCCTGTTACAATCTACTTACCAACGCGGTGAAATATTCGCCGCAGCGGACCCAGGTGACCGCTTCCGCCCGGAAGGACAACGGCCATATCCGGATCGCCGTGGAGGACCAGGGCATCGGATTGGACCAGAAGGAAGTCAAGCAGATCTTTCAGAAGTTTTATCGCACCAGGACGGCGGAAGAATCCGGCGAGGCGGGCACCGGAATCGGACTCTCCATCGTCCAACAGATCGTGGAGCAGCACGGAGGAGTGATTGAAGTGAGCAGCCAGCCGGGGGCGGGCTCCTGTTTTACACTGGTGCTGCCGGCCGCAGCCGAATCGCCCGTGCCCACCGTAGCAGAACGGCATTGATGCTGAAATTACTGTTAGTCGAAGACGATCCGGCGCTCCAGTTCACCATTCAGACGGCTCTCGAGGAGCAAGGGTACGCCGTGGATGCGGTGTCGACCACGGGCGAGGCCATCGAGCGGCTGGGCGGCGAGGCATACCCGATCGTCATCTCCGATATCTACATCGACGAGCGCACCGGGCTCGACGTGCTCGACGCCGCCAAGCGTAAGGACCCGCGCTGCTCCGTCATCCTCATGACCGGCCGCGGCACCATCGAAACCGTGATGGCGGCGACGCGCGGCGGAGCTTTCGATTACATCGCCAAGCCGTTCGACCTCGACGTGATGCTCGAGGCCGTGGAGCGCGCCGACAAATCGCACGCTACGGGCGACCAGGAGGCGGAAGAGGAGGAGTTGCCCGAGTCCGAAATGATCGGCAGCTCGCCCGCCATGGTCGAGATCTACAAAACCGTTTCGCTGGTGGCTCCCACGGAAGCCACCGTGATCATCGAAGGCGAAACCGGCACCGGCAAGGAGCTGGTGGCGCGCATGATCCATCGCCATAGCCGGCGCGCCAACCAGCCATTCGTGGCGGTGGATTGCGGGGCCATCTCGCCCACGCTGATCGAGAGCGAGTTGTTCGGCGCCATGCGCGGCGCCTATACGGGGGCCGACCGCGACCGCATCGGCGTGTTCGAGGCAGCCAACCGGGGCACGGTCTTCCTGGACGAGATCGGCGACATCGAGGGGGATTTTCAGGCGAAGCTGCTGCGCTTCCTGCAGGAGCGGGAAATCCGGCCGGTGGGCGCGTCGCGATCCAAGGAAGTGGATGTGCGCGTGATCGCCGCCACCAATCGCGAGTTGCAGCGGTTGGCGGATGACGGCAAATTCCGGCTCGACCTCTGGTACCGGCTCAATGTGGTGCGGATCGTGATGCCGCCTCTGCACGAGCGGCGCATCGATATCCCCTTGCTCGCGCGCTTCTTCGTGAACAAGTACAACGGGCGCTACAGCCGCGACGTGAAGCTGATGGACTCGGGCGTGAAGGCGCTCCAGGAATACACGTGGCCGGGCAACGTGCGGCAGTTGCAACACATCGTCGAGAGGCTGGTGGTGCTGGCCGAGCGGATCGATGCCGCCACCGTGCGCAACGCGCTCACCACCATGGAGTCGCGCGAGAATCCGGTCGAGACACTGGCCGAGGCCGAAGAAGATCAGATCCAACGCGTGCTCGCTGCCACCGGCGGCAACAAGAGCAAGGCGGCCCAGATCCTGGGAATCGAGCGCAAAACTCTTTACCGCAAACTGGAGCGCATGAAGCTGTAAACCTCTACGCCGAAAGCGCCGATGAGTGTTTAGTAGCGCAGCAACGTTTCTAGCATCGTGACGATGATCGACATTCACACCCACATTCTTCCCGGACTCGACGACGGCGCGGGGACTATCGAGGATGCCGTAGCCATGGTTCAGGCGGCGGCCGCGGCGGGGACCACCGACATGGTGGCCACGCCGCACGCCAATCCACAGTACAAGTTCGATCCGGATGAAGTTGCGCGGAAACTGGCCGAACTGCAGCAGGCCGTGGGCGATGTGGCACGCCTTCACTATGGTTGTGAGATGCATTTCACGCCCGAAAACGTCCAGGACCTGCTGGCACACCCGGCGAAGTACTGCATCAATCACCGCGGCTACCTCTTGTTGGAATTCGCAAATGAGCTGTTACCGAAAACGGCGTCCGCCATTCTCGAACGCATGGTTCGCAGCGGGATACGGCCGATCGTTGCCCATCCGGAACGCAACCCCATCCTGCAGCGGATACCGGCCGAACTCCGCTCCTGGGTCGAGCACGGATGCCTGCTCCAGGTGACCGCATCTTCATTCTTCGGACGGTTCGGCCAGAGGGCCGAAGCCGCGGCACATGACTTAGTGTCTCGCGGGCTGGTTCATCTGCTGGCGAGCGATACGCACGACTGCATCCGTCGGCCGCCGCAACTCGATGAGACCGCCCAATACGTCGAAAAGGAGTTCGGCGCCGAAGCGGCGCTCCGCATGCTGGTCGAGAACCCGAAAGCCGTGATCGAAGGACTACCGATTCGCGAGACCGGGAGCCCCGTTCCCAAGCGGCGCTGGTTCAATGGAATCTGGGGCAGGCCTACTCGATTCGCCGCACCAGCGTAGCCGTCCCGGAAATCAACGCCAGATCTCTCCCCAATTCGTTAGCCACCCAGGTCACTTCGAGCGATCCCGAGGCGAGCAGCCGGAGCGTCACCTCGCCCCTGGCGCCTCCCGTGCCGCTCCATGGCACGCTGCCGCCGTCCGGACCGACCCGGCCTTGGAACTGGAAGGCCACGGCGGGCGAAATCGCTTGGTCCATGACTCGGTAGCGAGCGTAATACCGGCCACGCACCAAGCCTGCTTCCTCGGTGACGCGCAGCTCGATGTATTCCGGCGGATACAACCCGCGGCGGGAATTTCGTTGCGTGGAAATGAAGAACCATTCGCCCGCCAGTCCGGGGCGTTTATCCGCCGCACTCGGCGGGGAAGCCGGATCGGCAGTCAACATTATTGGTAGCGGCGGAGCCGGTTCCGTTTCGGCCGGTTCGCCTCTAGCGGTTGGAGCAGCGGTTGCCGGCGGTTCCGGGTCCCGGCGCGTTGCCGGCGCCGGCGTTCGGGCGGGCGGCAAAGCAATGGGCGCAATGTTCCGCGCAACTAGGCGCCGAGCCGGCCGTTTGTCCGGGGGTGCAGCCTGTACAGCCGGCATCGTGGGCATCGGAGCGCCACCGGCCGGTTGCATCATCCATCGGCCAACGGGAACCATCGCCGTCACTGCCATCGCCGCTACCGCCGGCCAGAGCCAGCGCGGAGCCGGCGGCGCCAACCCGCGCCGTTGGACGCATTCCGGCTCGTCCAATCCGGCCAGCCTGAGATCATACTTTTCCCGCTCGCGAGGATCCGAAAGGGTCGCCAGCATTCCGTTGAGCCGCTTCATCTGAAGTTCGGCTAACCCCCGAACGGCGTCATCCAGGCATTGATCCGGATGGAGCAGGCGCGCGAGCTTCTTGTATGCCTTCCGGATTTCCTCCCGGGCCGCCGTCCGCTCTAGTCCTAGCTCCTCGTAGTAATCCATCGGTGCCTGCCGTGCGGCCCGTCCGCCATGCGGCGGCAGCCCCGGCGATCGCGAAAAACCACGCGGCCAGCGCGGGCCGCAACTGCATTGGGAAATCCACCAGCGCGTGCAGCAAGAACGCGATCGTTCCTAGGCCAAATATCGACTGTACGGCCGGTTTCCATAAGAGCGCGCCGAAAATTCCCAGCAGAAGCGCGAACGGCAACCCGCCTTCCGCCGCCCATTGCAGCCAGTCGTTGTGCGCCGCGGGCATAACCAGGCCGTTGTCGAAGTCGGCGTATCGCGGGAATACAATTGGCCACGTCCCGAGCCCGCTACCCATCCACGGCCGGTCCCGGACCATTTGGATCGACGTCCGCACCGCTTCCACTCGCAGCACCTCGGGACCGCTGTTCTGGAACCGCTGGCCCAGATCCTGCCAGCCGACCACGGCCGTCGCCACCGCCGCGAACACGCCCAACTGCAGCGCACCCACCACGAGCGCCCGGCGCGGCGCGGCGCGGCGTGCCCCCACCGCCGCCAGCACCGCCACCACCTCCGCACAGGCCAGAATCGAGCCGGTGCGCGAGGCGCTGGCGATCACTGAGCCGAACAGTGCCGCGGCGGCCGTACCGTAAAGCACGCGCAGCCGCCGGTCCGTCGCGGCCAGGTAGAGCGCCATCGGCAGCACCAGCTCCGCCCAGGCGGCGTACTGATTTCGGTTCACGAACGGTCCCAGGACTTCGTCCGTGTAGCCGCTCGGAAACAGCCAGAAGATCCTGCCGCCGGAGGAATACTTCTGGGCGGTCGCGACCGCCGCCAGGCACATGCCGAAGAGAGATACGGCCCGGGTGAACCAGCGGCGCGACCGCGAGTCGGAGAGCAGGTCGCAGGCGATGGCGAAGACCGCTGCGAAGGTGATCCAGTTGACGGCCGCGTCCCACGTGTCTGCCCGCGAAAGCGTGGTGGATGCCGCGAGTTGGACCAGCGGCCACAGGGCGGCGCCGGCCAGAGGGACGAGAGCCGCGGGCGGTCGAAGCGATAAATGCCGCAGTGCGCGCCAGCCCGCCAGCAGAAATACTCCGAGCTGAAAGGCACTCCACGCCCATCGCTCCTCGATCCAGAGCGTCAGCACGCCGTAGACCAGCAGCCCAGTGAACACCGGCGTCGCGGGCTTCACTTTTCCATCTCCAACCGGACGTTGCGGAGCGAGACCACGCCCTCGAAGCGCACCGATCCGACAGGTCTGCGATAGACCCATGCCAGCCGCAACAAATCGGCGGACGCGGTAAAGGCGATGGATCCGTCGGGCGCCTCTTCCGCGATCACTGGATGATTGGCCCAGTCGTACACGGCCCACCCCAGACCGCTGGGGGAGTCACCCTCGATTGGCCGCCAGTCGCCCCGCAGCCGGTAGCGCCTCCCGGGCATCACCGGCACGAACTGCCACGCCATGGCGCAGAACTCCGGTTGCTCGCCAGTGAATGCCGCGCGCAATTCACCCCGTCGTTCCGGTAGCGTGACACCGGGCTGCGGCTGAAGCCGCCAGTCGAAACCGCCTCCCGTGGGCGCGCGATCGAAGTCGCCATTGGTGAGCGAGATCCCGCCTGGCGGGTCAAGCCCGTGGTAAGGCACGAGGTTGCGGCTGCACAGCGCGTTCCAGACGGCTAGGGCATCGGCCGCGCCATTCTCGAAGAGCCGCCAGCCGCAATACCGGATCAGGGCCGGGCGGTCTTCGGCCGTGGCGTGCGCGGCCACGTCGATAGCAAATGGCGCGGCCGCCGGCGCTTGCCGCTTGTCCATGAGAAAGATCAGAAACTGCCGCTCGATTTCCGGGGTGTGCGGAATCGTCGAACGCCAGAGTTCGGCGGCATCGGGCTGCGTGCGCCAGCCCAGTTCGAGCAGCGGCGCAACGTCTCCATACGCCGCCCTCAATGCCTCCACCAACCACTTGTGGAACATATCGGCGTTTTCGCGGCGAAAATAATAGCCGGCAAGGGAAAATCTTGGTTGGTAGAGCCGGCTGAGCACCGCCGCCCGCAGCAGGCTACGCTCGGCCAGCGCGGCATCGCCCGCCAGTTCCGCCCGCCCCCCCAAACGCAGGTATCTTTCGGCGTTGGCGGGGTCGAGTTCGGCCGCGCGCTGCAAGTCGGGTACGGGGTCGCCGCCCAGTTCTTCGCGCTGAATCGCGAGCCGTGTATATAAGGTTGCGGAATCCGGCGCAAGACGCACGGCCCGCACGCGATCCGGGAGCCTGGGGCTGCGCGAAAGATGGTCGGCATACGCCAGCCGGACCGTCCGCGACGCGGCTAAACCCAGAAGAATGAGGATTCCACAACCAAGCAGCAGGCGCGCGGCGGAGGCGGCGCGGCGACGGGACCGGGTTCGGAGGGAGGTATCCCTCGTCAACGAACTCCAGAATAACAGATAAATAACAGATATAGGCTGTCGCGGATCTAAAGTAACTGCCCATGCCATCCGATATGTGGGTTAGCTAAGAAAGCGGAGGTCTAGAAATGACGCGTTTGCTCATGAGAGCGGGTTTGATTTTGTTGGTCATCGGCGCATTTACTGTGGCGCCGGCGGCAGGTCCGGCGATCGGCCTGGCCGTCACCGATGGTGGGTTCCAGGTGGACCATTCTCGGTTCTGGGGAAATACTACGCTCTTCGATGGGAGCATCGTAGAGACATCGACAGCTTCTTCGCAGCTTCGTCTGACGAGTGGCGTCGAGGTAAGACTGGCGGCGGATTCGCGTGCCCGGGTTTACCTGCAAAAGGCTGTCATCGAGCGCGGCTACGGCCAACTGTTCGGGGCGGGAAGTTATGAACTCGAGGCAGTTACGCTGCGCATTTCGGCCTCGGCGCCGGATGCGGTAGCGCGGGTGCACGTCGGGTCTACCCGCATCGTCACAGTCGCGGCAGTGCGCGGGGCAGTGAGTGTTCGCAATGCCGCCGGCGTGTTGGTCGCCAGCATCGAGGCCGGTAGGAGTCTGGATTTGCAACCGCAAGACGCGGGAGCATCAGCGCCGACGCATGCGACGGGATGCCTGCTCGAAAAGTCCGGCAAACTAATTGTGGTTGACCAGACCACCAACGTCTTTATCGAGCTCGGGGGCGACGGTCTGGCGAAGGAACTGGGTAACAAGGTCGAAGTCACTGGCGTCGCCGAGACCACCTCGCCGACGGTACAGGGAGCATCGCAGGTGATCAAGGTTGCCGGTATCACACGGATCGGCAAAGGCGGATGTTCGACGACCGCGAAAAAGATCGGCGCCGTTGGGGCCGCCGGAGCGGCAGCCGCCGCAGCCGGAACGGGAGCTGGCGCAGCAGGCGCAGGTGCCGCCGGGGCTGCCGGTGCAGCGGGAGCGGCCGGAGCGGCCGGAGCGGCAACCGCCGCAGGTATTGGAATTGGGACGGTGGCAGTCGTCGGTGGTGTAGCGGCCGCGGCCACGGTCGGAGGCTTGGCTGCAACTGATAGCTTACCCGGACAGGGTGAGACTCTTCCGAGCGCCAGCCGATAGCAGTTTCCTTGTGTCACCTCCTATATGGGCTCCGGGTCGCACCGGAGCCCTTTTTTGTTGTCACCAGAGGATTTTCCCCCACACAAGAACTCTTCCAAACACCCCTACAGCAAACCTGGATAGCGCCGATATTACTCGTGAGACTAAGCTGCATGCGAGGAATTGCCATGAAACTACTCATAGTTGCACTGCTGGGCGCGGGCCTGGCGCAGACGCAGGTTCGCACCATTTCCATACCGGAGATAACTGCCAATCTGCCTGCACAGAAGATCGGGCCTCGCGACCTGATCGCGATCCAGGTTTACGACTCGCCCGAACTCACCCGCACGGCTCGGGTGGGGGCCGACGGCCTCGTCCGCCTGCCGATGGTGAAACAGTTGATCAAGGCTGAAGGATTCATGCCGAATGAGCTGGAAGGCATGATCGCTCTCGCGCTCCAGGACGAAGGACTGCTCATCGACCCCCTGGTGACGGTTACCGTAGCCGAATATGCCAGCCGGCCCATCAGCGTAGCCGGTTCGGTTAAGAATCCTCTAACCTTTCAGGCGAACTCGCCGGTCACACTCTTGGAAGCTATCACGCGAGCGGGCGGCCTGACACCGGAGGCCGGCTCGGAGATCCTGATCAGCAAGACCCAGGCCGGTCCGGAAGGTCAACCGGCTTCGCTCATCCGGCGGGTAACCGTCAAGGCCCTGATCGATGCGGCCGATCCCGAAGCCAATCTCCGCCTGACCGGCGGAGAGGAAGTGCGCGTGCCTGAAGCCGGCAAGGTCTTCGTGTTGGGCAATGTGAAAAGGCCGGGCGCGTTCACCGTCCAGGACGGCGCCGAGACCAGCGTTTTGCGTATGCTCGCGTTGGCGGAAGGACTGGCGCCATTCTACGCCAAGCAGGCGTTCATATTCCGCCGCGAAGGCAATGGTTCGCGAAACGAAATCCCCATCGAGATGAGCAGGATCATGGAGCGCAAGTCGCCCGATGTACCGCTGCTGCCGAACGATGTCCTCTATGTTCCCGATAACCACGGGCGGCGGCTGGGGATCGCCGCACTCGAGAAGCTACTGATGTTCGGCAGCACGGCGGGCGCAACCGCACTCCTGTACCGCTAATCCAAGAATCCAATGGCTGACAATAACACCATCCAAATGCTGCCGGCGCCGGCCGGTGAATCCGCCGGGCGAAATCTGCCCACTCCCTTCGAGGTCTATCGGGCCGCCGGGCCGATGCCGGAAATGGAGGCCGCGCCTTCGGCCGTCCCGCTCTCCCACTACCTGTGGCTCTTGAGGCGCCACTGGTGGAAGATCATGCTGTTCGTCACAGCGTCCGTGGTTGCAACCTTCGTCGTCTCCACCCGGCTGATCCCGATCTACGAATCGACCGCCACCATCGACATCGACCGGCAGATGCCGAGCGCCATCATTGGCACGGAGTCCACCCGTACCATGGCCAACGATTCCGATCAGTTTCTGGCCACGCAGGTGAAGTTGATCCAATCCGATGCGGTGCTTCGACCCGTTGCGCAGCAATTCAAGCTGCTGGATACCGAAGCCGAGGCGGCCGATGGGCTCCCCGGCCGGTCGACGGCCATCGAAGACGCTCCCGTGCTCTTCCGAAACCTCAAAGTCACGCGGCCGCCCAACACGTATCTACTCCTCGTCAGCTATCGTTCGGCCGACCCGCGGCTGGCGGCCGACGTCTCGAATGCCATCACGAAGTCCTACCTGGAACACACGTACAACATCCGCTTCAAATCGTCCGCCAGCCTCTCGGCATTCATGGAAAGGCAAATGGAGGAGCTGAAAGCCAAGATGGAGCGTTCCGGTGGTGCGCTGGCACAGTTCGAGCGCGAGTTGAACGTGATCAACCCGACGGAGAAGACGACGATCCTCTCGGCACGGCTCCTGCAACTGAACACCGAGTACACAAACGCCCAGGCGGATCGCGTCCGTAAAGAGGCGTCACATCGGTCGGTAGCCGGCGGGTCGCTCGAAGCGGCCCAGGTGTCGACCCAGGGGGAAGGCGCCCGGAAACTGGCCGAAAAGCTCGACGATCAGCAGCAGAAGTTTGTCGAGATCCAATCCCACTACGGACCCAATCATCCGGAATACCGCAAGGCGGCGCTCGAACTCGCCGAGGTGCAGCGCCAGCTCCAGCGCTCGAAGGAAAACATCGGGCAGCGCGTCGACGTGGAGTTCCGGGAAGCGCTCAACCGGGAGGCCATGCTGCAGAAAGCTGTGAACGAATCCAAGGCCGAATTCGACTCCGTCAACGCACGCTCCTTCGAATACAATTCGCTCAAGCGCGAGGCTGAGGCCGACAAGAATCTGTATGGAGAGCTAGTGCGAAAAATCAAGGAAGCCAGCATCAACTCCGGCTTTCAAAACAGCGCCATCCGCATCGCCGACACCGCCAGACCGGCGACGAAACCGGTATCTCCCAATATCCGCCTCAATGCCTTACTGGCGTTCTTGTTTTCCACGCTCCTGGCAGTGGGCGGCGCGATCGTTGCGGACATGTTGAACAATACGGTCCGCGATCCCGAGCAAGTCTCGCGCACTCTGGCGACGGAAGTAATCGGCACGCTCCCGGTGGTCAAAGAATGGCACGGGCGGGCGATGCTCTCGGGCGAGAGCGGGACCACGGCCATGGTGCCCTTCAACCACACCAGCGGTCACAGCATGAACAGCTTCGAGGAGGCGGTCCGGACCCTGCGCAACTCCATCCTACTGATGGATTTCGACCGCCGGATCCGCTCGCTCCTGGTGACCAGTTCGGCGCCTTCGGAAGGCAAGTCGACCGCCGCCGCCCACCTGGCGATGGCGCACGCACAGCAGGGCCGCCGCACGCTACTGATCGATGGCGACCTGCGCCGCCCCAGCATTCACCGCCGCTTCGGAATCGCGAGCACCACGGGGTTGTCCAACGTGCTGCTTTCCGGAACGCCGTGGCGGAGCGTGCTCGTCCGCAAGGAAGAACTGCCGACGCTCGATATCCTTCCCGTAGGTCCGCCCTCCAGGCGCGCCGCGGACCTGGTCGGCGCCGAACTCTCCAAGTTGCTCGAAGACGCTACTAGCGAATACGACCTCGTGGTGCTCGACTCGCCTCCGCTCCTGGGCTTCCCTGAACCGCTGCAAATGGCGGCGGCCGTGGATGGCGTAATCGTGGTGGCGGTCGCAGGCCGCACCAATCGCAAGGCCCTGCGGTCCGCTGTGAACACGCTCAAACGGCTACGAGCCAACATCGTGGGGATCGTCCTCAACGAAGTGCGCGCCGATAGCAGCGACAACTATTACTACTACCACTACCATCCGAAATACTACAAGCATTACGCCACCGAGCCTGCTGGCGAGTAGTTTCCGGAAATGTGCCGCCTCGGACTGTGGGGCGGCACATCCTGCGGATCGCCGGCCTATCCCCGGTACTCGATCACCATCACTGTAATGTCGTCCGACTGCTGAGCACCTTCCGCAAACGCGGCTACCGCGTCCTGTATTGCATCGTGCATCGCCGTGCACGACTCGGCGGCATGAGCCGCCAGCAGAACCCGCAGCCGCTTCTTACCGAAAAACTCACCCGCCGTATTCTGCGCCTCGGTAACACCGTCGCTGTACACCACCACCTTGTCGCCTGGCGCAAGGTCCCACTGGGCGACCGCAAACGCCGCCCCGTCCATCAGCCCCACAGGCATCCCGGTAGCTTCCAACTCCACCAGCTCCGCGCCCGCCCGAACCACCAGCGGGGGGCAGTGCGCCGCATTCACGTAATGCAACTGGCCGCCGGCGTTCAGCAGGCAGTAGAACACCGTTGCGTATTTCTCGCCGCCGGTGCGGTCGATCAAGAATCGGCTGAGGCGTTCCATGCGGCCGCCCAGCGCCTGCGGAAGATCGGTCGCCGTAATCAGCGCTCCCTGCAGCAGCGACGCCAGCAGCGCCGAGCTCACTCCCTTCCCCGAAACATCCGCCAGGACGGCCGACCAGCAGTGGGCGTTCACCTCGGTGACGTCGTAGTAGTCGCCGCCCACCTGATGTGACGCCACGCTGCTGCCCGCTGCGCGCAACCACCCATCGTCGGGCAATTTCGCCGGAAGGAGACTCTGCTGGATGGTGTGCGCCAGCCGGAGTTCCTCCTCCATCTGGTGCTTGCCCCGCTCTTCCTCGAGCAGCCGCGCGTTCTCGAGCACGGTCGATGCTTCAATCGCCAGCGTCTGCAGCAGCTCGCGATTTCCACCCGCCAGATCGGCAGCCGAGATGCGCGAATCCATATACAACACGCCGACGGTTTCGCTCCCCGTCGAGAGCACGCTGGTAGCGTCGCCTTGCCCGGTGCGGATGCGCACCAGCGGCACGCAGATCACGCTGCGCAGCTCCAGATCGGCGACGCTATTCTGCGGCCGCGTCTCGTTCGCCGCCAGCGGGTCGAAGTTCATCGAGAGCAACTCGCGCCGATGCTGCAGCGCGCGGTGCAGCAGTTCCCGCGGCACCCGCAAGTCAGTCTCGTTCAGATGATGCCCGCCCCGGTGGCGCGCCACCCGCGTCTCCAGCCCCGCTCCCGAGCGCAGCAGCAGAAAACCGCGCTCCGCTCCCGTGATCGTCAGCGCTGTATCCACAACTGAGGCCAGCACGTCGTCCACGGAAAACGAGCTTTGCAGCGTACGCGCCAGGTCCAGAATCGCCCGCAGCTTACCTAAGTTGCCGCCGACGCCGGGCACAGGGCCGCTCTTCTCCGAAGCGCCCAACTGTTCCATCAGCCGCTTCAGCTCTACGCCGTCGAGCGCGAACAAGAGTTGGTAGGAGTCCTGCGCGCCGAACTCGATCTTGTCCGAGTTGCGCAGTGCGTGCCGCGAGATCGACTTCCCGTTGACGTGAGTTCCGTGGCGGCTGCCGCAATCTTCGAGGAAGTACTGCCCGCCCTCCACCACGATCCGCGCATGCGCACGCGATGCCCGGCTATCCCGCAGGATGAGGTTGCTCTCCGGCTGCCGCCCGATGCGGAACGGCACCGGGTCGATGGGAACGCGCGTACGGTGCCCATGCGGATCGATTACGACGAGCGACGCCGGCTCCGCGCCCGTCGAGGCAGCAGGCTTCGGTTCCATTTTAGGGGCGTGGTGGACGGCGGCGCTTCGCCGGCTTCGGCGGTTCCGCGGGCGTGCTGAGCACCGCTTCCACTTCGCGCGCCCGCAGCGTCTGGCAATGCGCGCAATACCCGCCGACCTCGGTGCGCGCCAGCAGGATCTGAAATCCGAAGTGGCTCTCGATCTGTTTGCGCAGCCTCTGCAGGGGCTCGCCGAAAAACTCCTCCACTTTGCCGCAGCGCAGGCAGATCACGTGCGCGTGTTCCTGTTTCAAGCGCGTTTCGTAGTAATGCTGGTCGCCCCCGTAATGCATCAGGTCCAGCTCGTCCACCAGCCCGCCCGTCTTCAGCATCTTGAGCGTACGGTAAACCGTGACCCGGTTCAGCTTGGGGTTCTTCTCCTTGGCCATCTGGTAGAGGCGCTCCGCGTCCAGATGGTCGCCCGTCTTGTCGATCAGCTCGAGCAGAATCTGGCGCTGCCTCGTCAGGCGCACGCCTCGTTCCTTGAGTGAACCTTCTGTCGAATCGAGGGCCATAATAGAGAAAGAGAGGGACCCTACAATTCTAGCAAGTGGGGCCGCCCGTAGCGATTCCTCCCAGCGGCAGTCGTAGAATAGGCATAATGCCCGATCATGCCGAAGAGTTCTATCGCATTCAAAAACTGCCGCCCTACGTATTCGCCGTCATCAATGAGATGCGTGCCAAAGCACGCGCCGCACAGATCGACGTCATCGATCTCGGGATGGGAAACCCGGACGGCGCCACACCCCGCGCGATCGTCAACAAGCTGGTCGAGGCCGCGCGCAACGGGCGAAACCACCGGTACTCGCAATCCCGCGGTATTCCGAAATTGCGCGAGGAGATCGCGCGCCGCTACCAGGCCAACTACGGCGTGGAACTGGACCCCGACCGCGAGGCCATCGTCACCATCGGCGCCAAGGACGCGCTGGCGCACCTGCTGTTCGCCGTCATCGGGCCCGGCGATGCCGTGGTCTCGCCCAACCCCGCCTACCCCATCCATCAGTATGGCGTCCTCATGGCCGAGGGTCACGCCTGTATGCTCCCCATGCCCGATGCCGCCACGTTTCTGGGCCGCCTCGAGGAGCTTTATCGCACCTCTTCGCGCAAGCCGAAGATGCTCCTCATCTCCTTCCCGCACAACCCCACCACCACCTGCGTCGATCTCGATTTCTTCCGCGAAATCATCCGCCTTGCACGCGAGCACGACACGATGGTAATCCATGACTTCGCCTACGCCGACCTCGGGTTCGACGGCTATAAGCCGCCAAGTATTCTCCAGGTGGAGGGCGCCAAGGACGTCGCGGTCGAGATCTTCTCGATGTCCAAGAGCTACAACATGGCCGGATGGCGGGTTGGTTTCTGCCTCGGCAACGCGCACATCATCGCGGCGCTAGCGCGCATCAAGAGCTACCTGGACTACGGCGTATTTCAGCCCATCCAGATCGCCTCTATCATCGCACTGCGTGAGTGTGAAGAAGATACGCGGAAGATCTGCGCGCTCTACCAAAAGCGCCGCGACGTGCTCGTCACCGGCCTCAAGCGCGCCGGCTGGACCGTCGAAAAACCGCGCGGTTCCATGTTCCTCTGGGCCCCACTACCCGAACGCTTCCGCCCCATGGGCTCGCTCGAATTCTGCAAGCTCTTGCTGGAAAAAGCACAGGTCGCCGTCTCCCCGGGCATCGGCTTCGGCCCCATGGGCGAAGGCCACGTCCGTTTCGCGCTGGTGGAAAACGATCAGCGGATCCGGCAGGCGACGCGCGCCATCGGCCAGTTCCTGAAGAGTTAGCTACGCCAGGTACCGGTGCAAGTCGTCGGTGCGGAAGCAGTGCGCCAGTGCGATCTCGCGCGTGATCCTGCCCATCCTCACCATCTCCGCCAGCGACTGCTCCATGGTCATCATGCCTTCGGCCTTGCCGACCGAAATCTGCGACCGCAGTTGATGGTCATCGCCTTTCCGGATCAGCGAGCGCACAGCGTCCGTGGCGATCATGATTTCCGTCGCCGGCCAGCGGTTCACCCCATCCGCCCCGGGCACAAGCTGCTGCGCGACCACCGCCACCAGCGCCAGCGACATCTGCTGCCGGACCTGCGGCTGATTGCCCGCCGGAAAGGCGTCGAGGATCCTCCCCATCGCCTGCACCGCATCATTAGTGTGCAGCGTCGAAAACACCAGGTGGCCGGTTTCGCCCGCCGAGAGCGCCGTCGCCATCGTCTCGGAGTCGCGCATTTCACCCACCAGGATCACGTCCGGCGATTGCCGCATGATGCTGCGCAGCGTCACCGCAAACTCTGGCGTATCGCGCCCCACCTCGATCTGCTCGATCACCGAGAGCCGGTTGGCGTGTTGATACTCGATCGGATCTTCGATCGTCACCACGTGCGCCGCCCGCCGCGAATTGATGATGTCGATCAGCGCCGCCAGCGTCGAACTCTTGCCGCAGCCCGTTGGCCCCGTGACCAGCACCAGGCCCTGACGCCGTTCCGCCAGCTTCGCCAGCGAGAGCGGCAGATGCAGCCATTCGAGCGACGGAATGCGCGAGGGCAGCAGTCGTATGCTCGCCGCCAGCGTCCCTCGCTGGTGATGAATGTTGATGCGAAACCGCCCGATGCCGTCGCGCACAAAACTGAGGTCCACCGATTTCCGCTTCTGCAGTTCTTCCAACTGGTTCGCTTCGAGCAGGGGTAACACCAGAGCGCGCACATCTTCCGGCTCGAGCAGTGGCCCCGATGCGGGCGTGAGATTTCCCGTGATCCGCAGCATGGCGGGCGCACCCGCAATCAGCAGCACGTCCGAGGCGCCGCGTCCGGCCGCGAACTGCAGCAACTGATCGAGCGAGGCCGTGGATTGCGGCGTCCGCGGCGCCGTCGTGGATTTGTTGCTCGGCGCCGCCCGGTTCAGCTCGGCGACGATTTTCGATAGTTCGGTATCGTACTCGCTCATCGCGTCAAACTCCAGTATAAGGGCCAGCCTGTGCGGTAAAATTGGCCGTTTAACGTGAAGCTGCTCATCTTTTCCGACATCCACAACGACTGGAAGACGCTCGAACGCCTGCTCGCCATCGAGGCCGATTACTACATCGCGGCCGGCGATCAGGGCACGTGGGGCAAGGGCCTCGACCGCTGCGGCGAGATCATGCGGCCGCGCGGCGACAAGGTTTACGTGCTTCCCGGAAACCACGAATCGGCCAGCCAGTCCGCGTCCATGTGCGCGCGCAATGGCCTGCACAATTTCCACGAGCGCCATATCGAGATCGGGAAATGGCGCGTGGCCGGCCTGGGTTATTCGAGCCCTACGCCGTTCGATACACCGGGCGAATATAGCGAACTGCAACTCGCGGAGCGACTCGACCGCTTCCGCGAGCTCTCGCCGCTGGTCCTGATCTGCCATGCGCCGCCCTACGGCACCGAACTCGACCAGATCCGCGAAGGCCTCCACGCCGGGTCGCGCTCCGTCCGCGAATTCATCGACCGGCACCAGCCGGCGTACTTCTTCTGCGGCCACATCCACGAGGCCGAGGGTGTCGTCATTCAGATGGGCGGCACGCGCGCGCAGAACGTCGGCAAGAAGGGCTATTTGCTAGAATTGGATTGAATAACTACCATGAGCATCGAAGAGTTGGAACGCGAATATCTGCCCCTCCGCGACCAGGCACTGGCCGTGCGGAGGTATCTTTGACGCTCCCGCGCAAAAGCAGAAACTAGCCCAAACCGAAGGACAGATCGCCGATCCCAACTTCTGGCTGCAGCCCGAAAAAAGCCAGAAGGTCATGCAGGACCGCAAGCGGCTGGAGGAGGCGATCGCCAACGACGAGCGCATCCGCTCCCTGACCGACGACCTCGATACGCTCTTCGAGTTGGCGCGCGAGGGTGAAAACGTCTTGCCCGATATCCAGCGCGATCTCAAGCCGTACGCCGAGCTGCTCGATCGTCTAGAGACGGACATGCTGCTGTCGGCGGAAAATGCCGCATGCAGCGCCATCATGACGATCCACCCCGGCGCCGGCGGCACCGAGAGTCAGGACTGGGCCGAGATGCTTCTCCGCATGTACCTGCGCTGGGCCGAGCGCCACGGCTTCAAGACCGTGATTACCGATCGCCTCGAGGGCGAGGGCGCGGGCATCAAGTCGGTCACGTTCGAAGTGAATGGCGACAATGCATACGGCCTGCTGCAATCGGAAATCGGCGTGCATCGGCTGGTCCGCATCTCGCCGTTCGATGCAAACGCGCGCCGCCACACGTCGTTTGCTTCCGCGTTCGTCTTCCCGCAGGTGGATGACGAGATCAAGATCGACATCAAGCTGGACGATCTCCGCATCGATACCTTTCGCTCCTCTGGCGCCGGCGGCCAGCACGTCAACATGACGGATTCGGCCGTGCGCATCACGCACTTTCCCACCGGCATCGTGGTGCAGTGCCAGAACGAACGGTCGCAGCACAAGAATCGCGACACCGCTTTCAAGCAGCTTCGCGCGCGCCTCTACGAGCACGAACTGGAGAAGAAGCGCGAAGAGACGCGCAAGACCGAGGACTCCAAACTCGATATCAATTTCGGCAGCCAGATCCGCAACTACGTGCTCGCGCCTTACCGCCTGGTGAAGGATCTGCGCAGCAAGCTGTCGCTGGGCGACGTGGACCGCGTGCTCGAAGGCGATCTCGACCCGCTGATCCACGCCTGGCTGGTTTGGCGCAAGACCGGCAGGATCGCCGGCGACGATAAGGACGAGACGCCCGAGTGAGCGTGGAACGAGCCGCCGCGCTGATCCGTGCCGGAAAACTGGTGGCGTTCCCCACCGAGACCGTGTACGGCCTGGGCGCGAACGCGCTCGACGCCGCCGCCGTGGAACGAATCTTCGCCGCCAAGGGCCGGCCGCACACCAGCCCGTTGATCGTGCACGTGGATTCGATCGAGATGGCGCGCTCGCTCGCCGCCCGTTGGCCCGATGCCGCCGAAACTCTCGCCCGCCGCTACTGGCCCGGGCCGCTCACGCTGGTAGTTCCCAAGCGACCCGAGATACCCGACATCGTCACCGCGGGCCTTCCCACAGTTGGCCTGCGCATGCCCGCGCACCCGCTTGCGTTGGAGTTGATCCGCGCCGCCGGCGTGCCGATTGCCGCTCCCAGCGCCAATCGCTTCACCGAACTTTCGCCGACCGCTGCCGAGCACGTTCCCGATTCGCTCGCCGACTACGTCCTCGAAGGCGGCCCTTCCGTTGTCGGCATCGAGTCGACAGTCCTGTCGCTGGTCGATGCCCCGCGACTGCTCCGCCCCGGCACCATCCCGCTTCCCGAAATCGAGGCGCTTATCGGCCACATCGAAATCGCTGGCCCCGCCGCCGAAGGCGCCCACGCGTCGCCGGGAATGCACCTCCGCCACTACCGCCCGCACACGCCGTTGTACTTCCTGGGAACCCACCCACAAACAGGCCGCGGCGCATTCCTCCGCATCGGCCGCGAAATGCCCGCCGACCCGCGCGCCTACGCCGCCGTTCTTTACGACACGCTCCATCGCCTGGATTCGCAAGGTGTGGACTGGATCGCCATCGAGCGCCCGCCCGACGCTCCCGAATGGTCGGGCGTGCTGGACCGGCTGAAGAAGGCGTCCTCGTAAAAGGCAAAACGGAGCCAGGCACGAAGTTTCGCAAAGGCGGCGAAATTCGAGCCTGGCACCGGTTTGCAGCGTGTACCGATGCAGGATCGGCGACGGCGTGTATTCCCCGTTACAATCGCGCTCGACACATTGGCACGTCATTTGCTATCATTGGTGTAGCTCAATTGTGGTACAGCCGCCTGATAACTTTGTCTTCACACCCGTACCCGTCCCCAGCAATCCACGCGAGGAGTAAAGCATAGAAAATCTATGGCTTCCAACACCTTTTCCCAAGGCGCTCAGGTCGAGCACCAAAAGTTCGGCCTCGGCACCGTCCTGTCGAGCAGCGAAGAACGCATCGTGATCAAGTTCGACGATCACGGCGAGAAGAAGTTCGTCACCAACATGGTGATGGGCAGTCTAAAAAAGAGCGACCGGCCAGCCCCCGCCGAGAAGAAGCGCGCCAGCCGGAAAAAGGCGGCGGCACCCGCTACGGTTTAGGTCCCGGACTTAGAGGAGACGCTTGAACGCACGTCAAAAACGGATGTTTGAAGAGGCTCGGAAACGCAATCCGAACCTGCAGATTCCCACCGAAACTCAGCCCCCGGCGGATTGGAGCGAAGCCGATCTTGCCTTGGTGAAACAGGGCGTTGGAGATAAAACCACCCGGCCGTCCCAGGGGTCGGCCGAATCCGGCGAGTCCGGCGGCGAAGCGCCCACCGGCGAACAGGCGGGGGCCGTAGTCACCTACTTCGAAGCCAAAGGCTTTGGCTTCCTGCGTCCGGACGATGGTGGAAGGGATATCTTCTTCCACGTCTCTCGCCTTGTCGAAGGCCTCGCCACCGACTTGCGGCCGGGCACTCGCGTTCTCTACGAACTGGGCATGGACCGCACCGGCAAGATGGCCGCCAGCAGCATCCGCATCGCGCCGCCGCCGGCGCCGGCGACCACGCCCGCGTGATCGGGCATTTCGTTTTCCGGCTATAATAGAGAAATCGCTAACGCCACCGCGTGCCGCACGTGTCGCGGGAGTCTGGTTCTTCATGTTCGACAATCTATCCGAAAAGCTGCAGCGGGTCTTCAAAAACCTGCGCGGCGAAGGCAAACTCTCGGCCGAAAACATGGAGAGCGCCCTGCGCGAGATCCGCATGGCGCTGCTCGAGGCCGACGTCAACTTCAAGGTTGTCAAACAACTCATCGAGAACATCAAAGTCAAGGCCATGGGCGAAGAGGTGCTCGCCGCCCTCTCCCCATCCCAGCAGGTCATCAAGATCGTTCACGAAGAACTGATCAAGATCCTGGGCAGCCACGAATCGAAGCTGCGTTTCGCCAACGACCCGCCCAGCGTTTTTCTGATCGTCGGCCTGCAGGGCTCGGGCAAAACCACATCCACCGGCAAACTGGCGCGCTGGCTCTCGAAGAACGGCCATCGCCCCATGGTGGTTTCCGTCGACGTCTACCGCCCGGCCGCGCGCGAGCAATTGAAAGTGATCGCGCGCGAGATCAATCAGCCCAACTACGAAGGTACGGCGGATGAGAAACTGCCGCTCGACCTGGCGCGCTCGGCGCGCCGCGAATCCACTAACACCGGGCGCGACGTGCTGCTGGTCGACACCGCCGGCCGCCTCCACATCGATGATGACCTCATGGGCGAGTTGCAGCAGTTGAAAGAGCAGCTCAACCCCGTCGAGATCCTATTCGTGGCCGACGCCATGACCGGCCAGGACGCGGTGAAATCCGCCGACGAGTTCCACAAACGCCTCGGCATCACCGGCGTCATCCTGACCAAGATGGATGGCGATGCCCGCGGCGGCGCGGCGCTCTCCATCCGCCATGTGACCGGCCAGCCGCTGAAGTTCGTCGGCGTGGGCGAAAAGTTCGACGCACTGGAAGCATTCCACCCCGACCGCGCCGCCAACCGCATCCTCGGCATGGGCGATATCCTCTCCTTCATCGAGAAAGCCGGGGAGCACATCGACCAGAAGAAAGCCGTCGAGATGCAGCGCAAGCTCATCGAGAACGATTTCACGCTGGAAGATTTCCGCGACCAGTTGCGCCAGATTCGAAAGCTGGGTCCGCTCAGCGGACTGCTCGACATGATGCCCAAGGTGGGCATGCTCAAAGACCTCAAGGACGTCAAGGTGGACGAGAAGGAAATCAATCGCGTGGTGGCGATCATCGATTCCATGACGCCGCACGAGCGCGACAACCACATGATCGTCAACGGAAGCCGTCGCCGCCGCATCGCGCGCGGCAGCGGCACTTCCGTGCAGGAAGTGAACCAGTTGTTGAAGCAGTATTCGCAGGCCCGAAAGATGATGAAGTCTTTCTCCGGCGGCCTGCTGGGCAAGAAACTGGGTAAGATGAAGTTGCCGCCCGGTTTCCCGTTTGGAGACATGCCGGGTATGTAACCCGGGCACACATTTCAAGTTGGAGTACAAATGCTGATGATTCGCCTGGCGCGTTTTGGCGCCAAGAAGAAACCGTTTTACCGCATCGTCGTAATCGAAAAAGAGCGCGCCCGCAACGGCCGCAATCTGGAAGTGGTCGGCCACTACAATCCACTGTCCAACCCCTTGCAGGTGGTGCTGAAGCACGACCGCATCGAGCACTGGACCAAGAGCGGTGCGCAAATGTCCGACACCGTCAAGCGCCTGGTCGAAGGCCATCCCGCGGTGGCAGCGCCAGTGGCCTGATTCGAACCAAAGCGCTGCCTAACTGTAAGAAACAGAACGTTATCTCCTGCAATCCCCCATCGTCCCTCCGGTTACGTTCGGGTAACATGAGGGAGGGAGGCCGGGTGAATGAAGCAGCTCATCGAAGATATCGCGAAAGCTCTGGTTGACATCCCGGAAGAAGTTTCGGTCCGCGAGGTACTGGGCGAGCAGGTTACGGTGCTGGAGTTGAAGGTGGCTCCCAGCGACCTGGGAAAGGTGATCGGCAAGCAAGGCCGCACCGCCCGGTCGATCCGCACGATTTTAGGCGCGGCCGGCATGAAGCTCAACCGGCGTTTCACGCTGGAAATCCTCGAGTGAGCTCGCCCGAGACCGGATGGGTGGCGATTGCCCGGCTCGGGAAGACCAGGGGCATCCGTGGCGAACTCACGGCGCTGGCGCTCAGCAGCAAGCCTGAGCGCTACCAGAATCTCGGCAGTGTCTTCCTGTTCGGCGATGGGCGCCGCTACGAAGTGGAATCCACGTGGTTCCACAACGCCACTCTCATCTTCAAGTTCCGCGGCGTGGATACGATTTCGGACGCCGAGCCGCTGATCGGCGCCGAGGTACGTGTGCCGATTTCCGAGCGCACGCCTCTCGACGAAGACGAGTTCTTCGAGTCCGACCTGGTGGGCTGCGAAGTGGTGGACCGGCCGACCGGCGAATCGCTGGGGCGCGTGACGCGCTTCGATGACGGCGGCAGTTCGGGCATGCTAGTGGTCGGTCATGAAGAACTGCTGATTCCGTTCGTGCGCTCCATCTGCGTCGAGATCGATCCCGCCGCCAAACGGATCGCGGTAGAATTGCCCGAGGGATTGAAGGATTTGAACCGACCGTGATCTTCCATGTGCTGACGATCTTTCCCGAGTTCTTCGAGGGACCGTTCGCGCACGGCGTAGTCAAGCGGGCCAAGGATGCCGGGGTGCTCGACATCCGCATCCACAACTTGCGCGACTGGACATCCGACCGGCATAAGACGGTAGACGACCGCCCCTTCGGCGGCGGCGAAGGCATGGTGCTGAAGGCCGAACCCATTTTCCAGGCCGTGGAATCGATCTGGCCGGAGCGCACGGCGCGGCAGAAGATCGTGCTGCTCTCCGCCCAGGGCCGCATGTTCGACCAAGCGATGGCCAACCGCTTGAGTCACGAAAGCGAATTGCTCCTGATCTCCGGCCGCTACGAGGGCGTGGACGAGCGCGTGTCCGAGCACCTCGCGGATGAGGAAATCTCGATCGGCAATTACGTCCTGAGCGGCGGCGAACTGGCCGCGGCGGTGGTGATCGACGCCGTAGCCCGCCTGCTGCCGGGAGTGTTGGGGAACGAATGCTCCGCCGCGTTCGAGAGCTTCCAGGAAACCGGTCATGGCGAAGGGTTACTCGATTGCCCCCATTGGACCCGCCCTGCGGAGTTCCGCGGCTGGAAAGCCCCGGAAGTATTGTTGAACGGCAACCACGAAGAGATCCGCCAGTTCCGGAAACGCGCCGCGCTTGAAAAGACCGCGCGCCTGCGCCCCGATTTGGTTAGGCCACGGATGGCCGCAGATGGACACAGCGCGGCAGAGCCGCAACCAAAATGATATGGCGCTGCGCTCCGAGTAAGATGTTTGTTTCCAGGGCAAACGTCCCAAAAGGAGCACAACGCCATGCAGAAGTTTATCGCGAAATTCGGCAGCCTGAGGCAAGGTGTGATTTCGGGAGCGGACCGATTGGTGTTCCGTGGCAGCTTGCGGGCCATCCAATACCAGTTCGGGATGATGGGCTATCTTTGGCACAAGCAAGTGCGGCTGACGGCGTTCGGCCAGCACGCTGAGCCGGTCACCA
>JBGPHT010000053.1:0-45825 GCA_041484525.1 Bryobacteraceae bacterium
AAATCAAGATACCCCATGGATGTTTTGAACGTCATTTGGGTATGCGCGGAAACGACGGCCAACTGCAGCCCGGAATGTTCAGCTACGTGTCCCTGGAAGGGCGTGTGCCCGCAGACCATCCGCTACGTGCCATCCGCCAGCCCTTCGGCCCGAGTACAATAGATCTGTGCCCCGCTTCGTTGTTACAGCGGTCTTCGCGCTAGCCGCTGCCTGGCCGGCGTCTGCGCAAACTCCCTTCTTCCCGTTGAAAGATATCCGGCCCGGTATGCGGGGTGTCGGACGGACCGTCTTCGCCGGCAACCGAATCGAAGAGTTCCAGGTCGAAATCCTCGGCGTCCTGGATAACGTCGGGCCCAAGGAATCCCTCATCCTCGGACGGCTCTCGGGCGGGCCGCTCGAACATACCGGCGTCATGCAGGGGATGAGCGGCAGCCCGGTCTACATCGATGGCAAGCTCGCCGGCGCCGTCGCCATGGCGTTTCCCTATGCCAAGGATCCCATCGCCGGCATCCGCCCCATCGAGGACATGGTGCGGCACTCGAACAATGGCGCCGCGCCCGCCAACCGCGGCTCGGCCGTCGCCCTATTAGATAAGGACGTCACTCGCCGCTTGCCCAAACCAGAACCGTCGTTCGCATCGGGCGAGGCGCGCATGATCGATATCGCCACGCCCATCTCCTTCGGTGGATTCAGCCGCGCCACCGTGGAAGCGTTCGCGCCGCAACTCCGCGCGCTCGGGCTCGAACCGCGCCAGGGCATTACAGCCGGGGCCAAGGTCGAGCCCGCCATGGGCAATCCCGCCGACCTCAAGCCGGGCTCCATGATCAGCGTGCAGCTCATGGCGGGCGACCTTTCGGTGGGCGCCGATGGCACCGTCACCCACATCGACGGCACGCGTCTCTACGCTTTCGGCCACCGGTTCCTCGACATCGGCGCCACCGCGCTGCCCTTCGCGCGCTCCGAAGTGGTCACGCTCCTGGCCAACGTCAATACCTCGTTCAAGCTCTCCACGGCCAAGGAGTGGATGGGCACCATCAACCAGGATCACAACACGGCCGTGTCGGGCGAACTCGGAAAGCGCGCCCCCATGTCTCCGGTTTCGATTTCGATCGCGCGCGGCGGCCGTCCCATCGAGTCCTATCAGATGCAGATGGTGAACGACCCGATGCTTTCGCCGCTGCTCATTCAGATGGCCGTCTACTCCGCCATCGACGCCACGGAGCGAACCACGGGCGCCGCATCGCTCCGGATTTCGGGCGAATTTGAATTTCAAAACGCGGCCTCGCCGGTGCGGCTGAACAACATGTTCGCGGCGGATAACGGCTCGGCCATGATGGCGTCTCTGTCGGCTGCGGTGCCGCTCGCCTACGTGATGCAGGGCGGGTTCGAAGCGCTGCAATTGAAGAAAGTCACGCTCCAGATCGATGCCTTCGATCAGAAAAAACAGCTCACGATCGACGGCATTTCGGTCTCGCGGCCGCAGGTCCGCGCGGGCGAGAAGGTGCAACTGAACGTGGCGCTGGTGGGCGAAAACGGGGCCGAAATCACCCGCCGCTTGGAATACCAGGTGCCGATCGGCGCCGAGCCGGGCCCGCTCTACTTCACGGTGGCGGACGCCGGCAACACCAACCTGGCGGATTTTCGCCAGGTGCTGACGGTTACGCCGCGCACGTCCACGCAGTTGATCGGCACCGTCAACAATCTGCACCCGAACAACAAGGCGTACGTGCGGGTGTGGCGCGGCGACCCCGCATTCCAGCTCGAGGGAGCGGACCTGCCGGACCCGCCGGCCTCGGTCGCGCTCATCCTGGCGGGGTCGCAGTCCTCGCTCGCCGGCATTACCCAGACGCGCAATTCGAAGATCGCCGAAATGGAAGTGGATGGAGGCGAGATGGTCATTTCCGGCGTCAAAACGATTCAGGTGGACGTTAAGGAATGATTCTTCCCATGCGCCGATATGCCCTGCCTGCCGGAGCCCTCGCTGCCATTTGTGCGGCGCTCGTCCCAGTAGTTTTCGCCAGCGGCACCGTGGCGTGGGAGATGAACTCCTACGGCGATTTCGTGCGCGGGCGCTTCGATGGCATCTCGCTCAGCCGCGAAGGGCGCCTTTCGCTCGCACCTAAAATCGAGACGATCTTCACCTCCGACCAGCCCGTAATCTGGAGCGTCGCGCAGGCCTCGGACGGCACGCTCTACGCCGCCACCGGACACCGCGGGCGCGTCTACCGTATCGACCCCGCCGGCAAATCCACGCTCTTGTGGACGGCCCCCGAGCCCGAAATCTTCGCCGTTGCAGTGGACCGCACCGGCGCACTCTACGCCGGTACCTCGCCCGATGGCAAGGTCTACCGCATCGTGAACGGCAAGGCGGAAGAGTACTTCACGCCCAAGACCAAGTACATCTGGACACTGGCCGCCGGTCCCGATGGCGCGCTGTACGTGGGCACTGGTGAGGGCGGCAAGATCTTCCGCGTGGATGCGGCCGGGAAGGGCGAAGTCTACTACGAAACCGGCCAGTCGCACGTCACGGGCCTCGCGGTGGATTCGCAGGGGCGCCTGCTGGCGGGCACCGAGCCCAACGGCCTTCTCTATCGCGTGTCGGCCAAGGACAAGGCCTTCGTTCTTTATGACGCGAGCCTGCCCGAGATCCGCGCCATCGTTCCGCTGCCGGATGGCACCGTGTATGCCGCGGCGCTCGGCGGATCCATTTCGAAGCGCGCGCAGTCGGCGGCGCAGGCGGCACAGGGCTCGGGGGCGGGCACGTCCGTCACTTCCACGACGACCACCATCACAGTGGACGCGCAGGCGTCTGAAATCAAGCCGCCCGATCCCAAACAGCCGCAGGCGGCAGCGGCGGCCTCGTCCACGCCGCAGGTGAGCACGCAGTTCAATCCGGTGGTGGACGTAAGCGGCGTGGAGAAATCGGCTGTCTATCGCATCAATCCCGATAACACCGTCGAGACCCTCTGGAGTTCCAAGGAAGAGAATGTCTACGACCTGCTGGCGCTGGATCGGCAGATCCTCTTTTCTACCGACCAGGACGGCCGCATCTACGGCCTGGCGCCGGACCGCCGCGTGACGCTCGTCACCCAGACCAACGAAGGCGAGACCACGCGCCTGTTGCCCTCGAATCATTCCGTGCTGGCTGCCACGGGCAACATGGGCCGGATTTTTCGGCTGGGCGAAACGCCGGGCGCGGGCGGCTCGTACGAGGCCCCGGTGCACGATTCCGGCACCGCCTCCCGCTGGGGCAGTTTGAGTTGGCGCGCCGACGTGCCGCAGGGCGCCGCCATCAAATTCCGCACGCGTTCCGGCAACTCGGCCCGGCCGGACCGCACCTGGAGCGAGTGGTCGGAGCCGCTCACCGATTCCGCCGGCTCGCGCATCGCCAGCCCGAATGCGCGCTACATCGAGTGGAAGCTCGAAATGACCGGGTCGAACGGCGCCACTCCCATGCTCAATAACGTGACGCTGGCGTACCTTCCGCAAAACTCTCCTCCCGTGCTGAAGAGCATCAACGTGATCACGCAGGCGGTGGCGGCCGCGCAGGCAGCTAAGCCGGCCGCGGCCGCGACGGCGGCATATAGCGTGACGGTGGGCGATGGCGATTCGAACACCTCCGCGGGCACTCCAACGCAGACGCTGCCGCGCGCGGCCAATCAGCAGATCACGCTGACGTGGCAGGCCGAAGATCCGGATGGCGACCGCCTGGTCTACAACGTCTTCTTCCGCGGCGCCGATGAGACGCGCTGGATGCTGCTGCGCAGCGACATGCACGAAAACTCCATCACGTTCGATGCCGATATCATGGCCGATGGCAAGTACTACTTCCGCGTGCTGGCCTCGGACCGCGAAGCCAATCCGCCGGCCAGCGCGCGGGAGGTGCAGTTGGTCAGCGCGCCCGTGATGATCGACAACACGCCGCCGATGCTCACGATAGGCGCGGTGCGGTATTCGGGCGGCACGGCGCACGTGGAATGGGAAGCCGCCGACGCCGCCAGCGCGCTGCGCCGGTGCGAGTATTCGCTCGATGCGGCCAGTTGGGCGCCGGTGGAAGCGGCCGACGGAGTGATCGATTCGCTCCGCGAGAAATTTGCGCTCGACCTCACGGGCCTCTCCGCGGGCGAGCACCTGCTGGTGATCCGCGCGGCGGACAGCGCCAACAATTTCGGCACGACGAAGGTCATTCTGCGATGAGTGCGACCGCCGGCCGGTTGGCGCGGTTGCTCGAAGAGGCGCCGCCGCGGCTGGCCGCCATCTCCGACGCCGATGCCGGCCGCCGTCCCGCGGCCGAGAAGTGGTCGCGCCGGGAAATCCTGGGGCACCTGATCGATTCCGCCGCTAACAACCACCAGCGGTTCGTACGCGCGCAGCTCGTCCCGCACCTCGATTTTCCAGGCTACGAGCAGACAGCGTGGGTGGCCGCCCAGGAGTACGCCGGCGAGTCGTGGCCGGCCCTGGTCGACTTGTGGCTGCTGTACAATCGCCATCTGGTTCACGTGATGCGCGCGGTGCCGGAAAACAAGCTTGCGCACACCATCTCGCTGGGAGGGGGCGCGCCCATGACACTCGGATTTGTCATCGACGACTACCTCAGTCATCTGGAACATCATCTGGCGCAGATTCTGTAGATTCGTAAACCCCCATGCCCAAGCGGCTCGGGAAATATCGGAATCTTGTCATAATCGCGAGCCTGTTCGCAGGCTTCACCGCGATCCTGCTTGCGATTGGTTGGCACATCGCGCATCCTGCCGGACCCTGGGACGCCCTGGCGAAGTCCAACCCCCAGTTGCGCGCTTCCAGGCACTCCCCGATCCTCCTGATCGATCCCGTATCGAAGCGCCAGGCCTTTGTTCATTCCGATGACGCGGGCCCTTTCGCAGCGGCTCTGGTCGACTGCAACGATTTCGACGCCACGAATCCGCCCGCCTGGTTCCGCATGCCTCCACTCTCCCGGCGGGAGACGTGTGTTCGTTTGCAAAACGGGGACGGTGAAACGCACGCGCTGAACCTGCTGACGACCCTCGAAATTCCCGACTTGTGGGAGAAGTTCTATGCGCCTCTCGTCGAAGCGGCGGGACTCACAGCCCATGGCGGAACGTCGTCAGGCTCACCGGGAGAGCTGGGCAGCGACTACTTGATGAAGTGGGGGAGTGCGGACTATGCGAGCGGCCCGAATGGACCGGCCAAACGCATCGGCAGGTGGATGGACTACTTCATCGACCCGCCCGGCGGCGGCCCTCCGTTGACGACTGTGCACGCGCGTTCTACTGGGGAGATCGAACCATGACGATCGTTACTCTTCACCGCCCTTGAGCGAGCTGAGCTACCGTTGCGAAGCCCGCAGTTGTTGGGCGATCTCCGCCAGGCTTGTGAGGGGCGGTGCTACCGCGTCCGGCGGCGGCGAGTCCGGCGGCAGGACGCCCGAAATCAAATCGTCCGCCCACTTCGGAAGCGGCGTTCTCGGAGCGCCGGCCCCGGACCGTCTAGCCAAGTCCTGATCCGCCTCGTCGATGTCCTCCTGCCCGTCGGGATCCCAGCGCGACGCGTTGCTGGCCTGCCAGGCTTTCTGATACAACACGAAGCAGGCCCGCGCCCATGCGAATGCTTTGGCGGCACTCACGGCGTCATGTTCCGCCAGTTCTCTGCCGGACTGCATCCAGGCAGCGCCCAGCGAAAGGACGGTCCAATGGTCTAGCCAGCCAAGAATCCGAGCGACCGAAGTTTCCACGATTTCCAGCTTAGAAGGATTTGACATGAAGAAAGATACCGCCGGAAAACAACTGCAGCGAGTGCGGAAAATCTGCGCCGCTTTGCCCGAAACTACCGAAAAGCCCTCGCACGGCGAACCGACCTTCTTCGCCGGCAAGAAGGTCTTCGTCATGTTCGCCAACAATCACCACAACGACGGGCATATCGCGATCTGGATTCCCACGCCGCTCGGTCAACAGGCGACGCTCATCAAGTCTTCGCCCGACACATTCTTCAAGCCGCCCTACGTCGGCGTCCGTGGTTGGGTCGGCATTGAGCTGGATCGCATTGGCGACGCCGAGCTGGCGGAGCATATTCGCCAGGCCTGGCGATTGATCGCACCGAAGAAGCTGACGGCGATGGTTTGAACGCCCCTGTTATGCTACCCATGTGCGGCTGAACCTCGGGACCTTCGCCTGGCTGCTGCGGCGAAGCTTGATCGCCACATTTGACGACGGCTGCTTCGGCATTGCCAAAGGCGCCGCCTACTCCGCGCTGCTCTCGTTTTTCCCCGTGCTCACTTCCGCCGCTACCATCCTGGTAGAGACGCGCGCCCAACTGGTCTCCAACCTGCTCGAAAGCGCGCTCTCGGAAATCGTGCCGCCAGGCACCGAAGACCTGGTGCTGCAGCAGTTCCGCGTTACCGGCGCGAGGCCGCTCACGCTCCTGGTGGTGGCCGGACTCGTCTCGCTGTGGGCAGCCTCGGGCGTCATCAAAAGCCTGATCGAAGGATTCCAGGCCGCCTACCACGTACCCCGCAACCGCAGCTTCCTGCGGCAGACCACGGTGGCGATTGCGCTGGTCCTCCTCTCGGCCGCGCCGCTGATCGCAGCGTCGTTGCTGGTCCTCTTCGGCGAGCAGGTGGAACGCGTCGTGCTGCAATGGATGCGGGTGGATCCGTTGTTTACGCCGCTCGCCTGGATGTGGGAATGGGTGAGCCGGCTGATGCGCTATGTAGTGGCATTCGCCAGCAGCGTGATCGTGGCGGCGACTCTTTACTACTTCGGCCCGAACCGCAAACAGCGCTGGCATTTCGTATGGCCAGGCGCCATTCTCGCCACCGTGCTGTGGCTGGTGGCCACCAGCGGGTTCGGATGGTATGTGCGAAATATGGCACACTACAACCTTATGTATGGATCGATCGGCGCCGGCATCGCACTGCTGGTGTGGATGTACCTGATGGCCGCTATCGCCCTGATCGGCTGTGAATTCAACGCCACGTACGAACGCAGCGCCCCCTCAACCGCGCCCCCGCATCCGCTACAATCGCAGTAGTGACGAGGCTTTCCGTCTTTTTGGTCCTGTTCTCTCTGTCGGTTCAGGCCGCGGATATTCCGATGACGCTGGTCTCAGACCTCGAAGCTGAGCCCATGCACAGCGCCATCGTTCGCCGGGAGGCGTGGACGGTTGACGACGTGCGCCGCCTGCGCGCCGAAGCCGACAAGCGTATGCGCGAAGGCCCGTGGACCGTCACCTCCGAGCGCCCCAAAGGCGTTGAGATCGATCCTCACGATTATTACAGCGAGGCGCCGTACTGGTGGCCCGATCCGCAGAATCCCAGCGGCCCGTACATCCGCAAGGACGGGCAGACGAATCCCGACCGGTTCCTGGCCAACAAGACCGCGCTGAATTCCATGTGTGACGCGGTCTTCACCCTCGGCACCGCCGCGTTTCTGCTGGACGACCCGCGCTACGCGCAGCGCGCCGCGCGCGACATCAACACCTGGTTCGTCAACCCCAAGACTCGGATGAACCCGAACCTGGAATACTCGCAGGCGGTCCGCGCGGCGAACAACGGGCGCGGCGCCGGGATCGTGGACGGGCGCGTTTTGATCCGCGCCATCCAGGGCATGGAATTCCTGGCGCAGACCGGCGCATGGGATGCCAAGGATCAGGCCGCCGTGAAGAAGTGGTTCGAAGAGTACCTGCACTGGCTCACCACCAGCCAGGACGGCTTGGACGAAAAGATGTCCGGTAACAACCACGCCTCGTGGTGGACCGCGCAGGTGGCTGCGGTCGCGACATTTGTGGACAACGCGGCCGAGCAGAAGGCGACGTTCAATTTCTATCGTGACCGCATTTTCCCGCGGCAGATCCGCGGCGATGGCAGCGCGCCGCGCGAGGAGGCGCGCACGCGGTCGCTCTGGTATTCGGCGTTCAATCTGGAAGCACTCACCCTCACCTGCCGCATTGCGCAACTGCACGGTGTGGACCTGTGGTCCGTGAAAACCAAGACCGGCGCGACGCTGGCAACGGCCATCGACTACCTGGCCCCCTACTTCGCCGATCCCAAGAAGTGGACCAAGGAACAGATCGTGGATTTTTCGAACGAGAGCCTGTACTTCCTCGCGTTCGCGGGAATGGGGCTCAAGAGGCCCGATTACATTGCTCTCTACCGGAAGCTGGAAAAGCCCGAGGGCGCATGGCTAAGCTTCGTGAACCTTGTAATCGGCCGCTGGGAAGCCGCCGCGCACCAAACGCGCCATTAGTTTCGGACGGATAATCGGCTCGTGAAGACGATCATCGAACCCTTCCGCATCAAGAGCGTGGAGCCGCTGCGCCATACCACGCCGGAGGAACGCGAGCGCTATCTCGCGGATGCCGGGTACAACCTCTTCCTGATCGCCGCCCGCCACATCCTGATCGACCTGCTGACCGATTCCGGCACCTCCGCCATGTCCACCGAGCAGTGGGCCGCCATCATGCGCGGCGACGAATCCTACGCCGGCAGCGAGAGCTTTTTCCGGCTGCAGCGCGCGGTGGACGACCTGACCGGCTTCCGCCACATGGTCCCCACTCACCAGGGCCGCGCGGCCGAGCGCATTCTCTTCACCGTGATGTGCCGTCCGGGAGACGTGGTGCCTTCGAACACACACTTCGACACCACCCGCGCCAACATCGAATTCACCGGCGCGCGCGCTGTGGATCTGCCCATTCCCGCGGCGGCCGATACACAGGCGCGGCTCGATTTCAAAGGCAACATGGACGCGGGCGCGCTCCAAGCGCTGATCGTTGCCGAGGGCGCGGCGAACGTACCGCTCGTCATGCTGACGATCACGAACAACTCGGGCGGCGGGCAGCCCGTCTCCATGGCGAACATCGAGGCGGTGAAGCGGGTGTGCGCGCGGCACGGCATCCCGCTATACCTCGACGCCTGCCGCTTCGCCGAGAATGCCTGGTTCATTCGCGAGCGCGAGCCGGGATACGCGGATTGGACGCCGAAACGGATTGCGCAGAAGATGTTCTCGTTGGCCGATGGCTGCACCTTCTCAGCGAAGAAGGACGCGTTCGCCAATATCGGCGGCTTCCTGTGCAGCAACGACGATCGCGTGGCGCAGCAGGAGACCAATCTGCTGATCCTGACCGAGGGTTTCCCCACCTACGGCGGCCTCGCCGGCCGCGACCTGGACGCCATCGCCACCGGCCTCGGGGAAGTGCTCGACCCCGACTACCTGCGGTACCGCATCGTGTCGACCGGCTACCTGGGCCGCCACATCGCCGACCACGGCGTGCCCATCGTGGAGCCGCCCGGCGGCCACGCCATTTATATTGATGCCGCGCGCATGCTGCCCCACATTCCGCCGCGTGAGTTTCCCGGGCAGGCATTGGCGGTGGAGTTGTACCGGCACGCGGGGATCCGCTCGGTCGAGATCGGGTCCGTGATGTTCGGCGAAGCGGCGCGTCACGAGTTGCTTCGGCTGGCCATTCCACGGCGCGTGTACACGCAGAGCCATATCGATTACGTCGTCGAGGCGATCCTCGAGGTGAACGCGCGCAAGGAGAAAATCCGCGGCCTCGAGATCGTGCAGGCGCCGCCGTTTCTGCGGCACTTCAGCGCGCGATTCCGGCAGCTATGAGTGAGGACCTCGCATGCCGCTAAAACCTCTTTCTGAATACGAACTTCTGGCCGAACAGGCCCACGGCCATCTCTGCGCCGGCCAGATCCTTGGGCTACGCATGGCACTCTACGGGGTTCGTCTCCTGGGCCTCGACGACCCAACCGGCAAGGAGCGCAAACGGCTCGTCACGTTCGTCGAAATCGACCGCTGCGCCACAGACGCGATCCCCATTGTCACCGGCTGCCGCCTGGGCAAACGCGCGCTGAAGTTCCGCGATTTCGGCAAAGTGGCGGCCACATTCTGCGATCTCCAGGCGGACCGCTCCGTTCGCGTAGTGGCGCGTGAAAGTTCCAAGCAGCGCGCACGCGAGATGTACCCCGAGATCGAAAACAAGAACCAGCAGCAGATGCGCGCCTACCGGGAAATGGCCGATGGAGAGCTGTTCGACGCGCAATGGGTGAGAGTCGCGATCGGCCCCGAGGATCTCCCCGGCTACAAGGCGCCGCGCGTAGTGTGCGTCCAATGTGGAGAGGGTGTCAACTTCCGGCGGGAAGTGGTCCAGGACGGCCGCACCCTGTGCCGCGCCTGCGCCGGCGAGAGTTACTACGAACCGCTCTGATGGTCCGCTACTACATCACCGACCGCCACTCCGCCGGCGGCACGGATGCGCTGCTCGCATTCGTCGAGCGCGCGCTCCGCGAGGGAGTGGAGCGCATCCAGGTCCGCGAAAAAGACATACCCGCCCGTCGGCTGTGCGAACTGGTGCGACGCGTCCTCGATCTTCCGAATCCGCACGGCACACGTATTCTGGTGAACGGCCGCGCGGACGTAGCGCTGGCGGTGGGTGCTCATGGCGTACACCTTCCGGGAAATTCTATTCCGCCGAATACGCTGCGCGCGATTGTTCCGGCCGGATTCCTGATCGGTGTTTCCACGCACTCACTAGCAGAGGTCCGCGCTGCTCAATCGGAAGGCGCCGATTTTGCCGTGTTCGGTCCGGTGTTCGGCACCCCATCGAAAGCCGCGTTCGGCGCGCCGCTGGGCATCGATCAACTGCGCGAAGCCGTGCGCGCAGTGTCGCTCCCCGTCATTGCCCTCGGTGGCATCACACCAATCAACGCGCCCGAGTGCCTGGCCGCCGGCGCCGCCGGGGTCGCGGGTATTTCCATGTTTCAATCCTGACTTGCGGGAGATGTTATGCAACAGCAGCACGACGAAATCCGCGCCATCGTCCAGCGCATCCATGATGCGTGGTCGCAGGGCAGACCTGAGGATTTACATCAGTATTTCGACGATCGCATGGTAATCCGAGGCCCTGAGTTTCTAGTGATGGGCAGGGGCCGGGACGCGTGCGTCCAGAGCTACGCGGGATTTCTGAAAGTCGCGACAGTCCACGAGTACGATAGGGGAGAGCCAGAAATCGACCTGCACGGCGATACCGCAGTTGCGGTGTATTCCTGGAAGATGACTTACAGCTTGGAATCCGGGCGCTACACCGAGAAAGGGCACGACCTGTTCGTATTCAGCCGCGCATCGGGCGAGTGGCGCGCCATCTGGCGGACGATGTTGGTGGCCTGAGCGTGACGCCGGCCTACGCGCCGATCTTCAGCGACTTTACGCGGTCGCGCAACTGGGCGGCCTTCTCAAACTCGAATTTGCGCGCCGCTTCGCGCATCCTCTCTTCCAGCTCGCCAATGAAGCGAATACGCTGCTCGGGCGTGAGAGCGTCGACGTCTTCATCCTCTTCGATCGAGACCGTGACGTAGTCGCCTTCGGCCACCGCCACCAGGCTCATGTCGATCGGCTTCACGATAGATTGCGGCACGATATTGTGCAGCTCGTTGTAGTCCACCTGGACCTGGCGGCGGCTGGCGGTTTCGCCGAGCGCCTTCCGCATACTGTCGGTCATCACATCGGCATATAGGATGGCGTGGCCCTCCACGTGGCGCGCGGCACGGCCGATGGTCTGGAGGAGGGATCCGGCGGAACGGAGGAAGCCCTCCTTATCGGCGTCCAGAATCGCGACCAGCGAAACTTCGGGAAGATCGAGACCTTCGCGCAGAAGGTTGATGCCGACAAGAACATCGAACTCGCCGCGGCGCAGGTCGCGCAGGATCCGGATGCGGTCGAAGGTGGTGACCTCGGAGTGTAGATAGCGGCAGCGGACGCCCACCTCGGAGTAATACTCGGCGAGGTCCTCCGCCATGCGTTTCGTCAGCGTAGTGACGAGCACGCGCTGGTTGTTCGCGGTGCGTTTGTGAATCTCGCCCAGCAGGTCGTCCACCTGACCCTTGACGGGGCGGATCTCGACGCTCGGTTCGATCAGCCCGGTCGGCCGGATGATCTGCTCGATCACGACTCCGGCCGTTTTGGTCAGCTCGTAGGGTCCGGGGGTGGCAGAGACGTAGACGAGCTGATTGACGCGGTGCTCGAACTCTTCGAACGTGAGCGGACGGTTATCGAGCGCGCTCGGCAGCCGGAAGCCGTGGCCAACCAGCACCTCTTTGCGCGAGCGATCCCCGTGATACATGCCGTGCAATTGCGGGACGGTCTGGTGGCTCTCGTCCAGGAACATCACGGAATCGTGCGGCAGGTAGTCGAGCAGGGTGGGCGGCGCTTCGCCCGGCAGGCGGCCCGAAAAGTGGCGCGAGTAGTTCTCGATGCCGTGGCAATAGCCGATCTCCTTGATCATCTCGAGATCGAACATGGTGCGCTGCCACAGGCGCTGCGCCTCGATCAGCTTGCCCTGTTTCTCCAGCTCCTTGTGCCACCATTCGAGCTCGGTGCGGATGCTGTCCCGGGCGTCGGACTTCGTCTCCTCCGACATCACGTAGTGCGTCTTCGGATAAATCGGCAGGCGCGTGTACGTCTGTTTCACCTGGCCGAGGAGCGGGTCCACCTGCGCCAGGCTCTCGACTTCATCGCCCCACAGCTCGATGCGGTAGGCGAAATCGTCGTAGGTCGGGTAGACCTCGATGACATCGCCGCGCACGCGGAACGTGCCGCGGCGGAAGTCCGTGTCATTGCGCTCATAGAGGATCTCGACCAACTTCGAGACGATCTGGTTGCGCGAAATCTTCTGCCCCTTTTCGAGCATGAGCAGCATGCCGTAGTACGCTTCGGGCGAGCCCAGTCCATAGATGCAGCTCACGCTGGCGACGATGATGCAGTCGCGGCGCTCGAACAGCGACTTGGTGGCGGAGAGGCGGAGCTTGTCGAGCTCATCGTTGATGGTGGCCTCTTTTTCGATGTAGACGTCGCTCGATGGGATGTAGGCTTCCGGCTGGTAGTAATCGTAATAGCTGACAAAGTACTCGACCGCGTTATCGGGGAAGAAGGATCGGAACTCGTGATAGAGCTGCGCCGCGAGAGTCTTGTTATGCGCCAGGACGAGCGCCGGCCGGCCGATGGCCTCGATGACCTTCGCCATGGTGAAAGTCTTGCCGGAGCCCGTGACGCCGAGGAGAACCTGATGCTGCTCACCTTCGCGGATGCCGCGGGTGAGTTCGGCGATGGCATTCTCCTGATCCCCGCGAGGACGGTAATTGACGGTGAGGCGGAAACCCATACCACCAGTTTAACGGTCGGCGGTTCAACACATTTTCGACAAAGCTCTCACGTAGCCAATGCTTTCCAGCGCGCCCATCAGATCTGGAGATACGCCGCGCGGCACCTTCATGCGGCTTCGACGGGGATCAGCTCGTCCTTTACATAATGCAACTGCAATATGCTGGGATGCACCGGGCCATCCTCGAACTGAAGCGATGTTGCCTCAAGCATGTTTGCACGGAGTTGCTCCCAAGTGTCCGCCTCCGTGAAGATGGCGTGGCCCAGAGCCCGCGCGTAGTAGCCGCCCTCGCCGGCGTCGCGAACTTCGAAGATCAACTCCATCTCCATAGAATAATTGAGGCCGAAGTGGACGGAATCTTGGCAAAAGCCTTGACGGCGCACCCTCCATTTTTATAGATTATAGATTATCTATGAAAGTCACTTGGTCAGGCGTCTATCCCGCCATCACCACTCAATTTCGCCAGGATGAGTCTCTCGACTTGGCGGCAACGGTCAAACACCTGGAAAAGATGATCCAGTCGGGGATCCATGGGGTCGTCCTGCTGGGAACCGTCGGGGAGAATACCGCCCTCGAATACAACGAGAAGCTCGAAATCATCCGCGAGATGAAACAGGTGGTTAAGGGGCGCATCCCGGTGCTGACGGGGGTCGCCGAGTACACGACGGCGCTAGCGTGCCGGTTCGCGCGCGATGCGGAAAAACTGGGGGTCGATGGGTTGATGGTGCTGCCGGCCATGGTCTACAAATCCGACGACCGCGAGACCATGACGCACTATCGCACGGTGGCGCACTCGACCGGGCTGCCTATCATGGTCTACAACAATCCGGTGTCCTACAGCGTGGATATTTCGCCCGAGATGTTCCAGGAACTGGCGGATGAACGGAACCTGGTCGCCATCAAGGAATCGTCGGAGAATGTCCGGCGCATCACCGACCTGGTGAATGTGTGCGGCAACCGCTACATCCTCTTCGGCGGCGTGGACGACCTGGTGCTCGAGAGCATTCTGCTGGGCGCGCAAGGTTGGATTTCGGGTCTGGTGAACGCCTTCCCGGACGAGAACCGCGCGCTGTGGGACCTGGCGACTTCGGGCCAGTGGGCGAAGGCGCGCGAACTCTACCGCTGGTACACGCCGCTGCTGCATCTCGACACCAAGGTCAAATTGGTGCAGTACATCAAGCTGGCGATGCAGGAGACGGGGCTGGGATCGGAGATGCTGCGGGCGCCGCGCCTGCCGCTGGCCGGCAAGGAGCGGGAGGAGATTCTGGCGATCATCCGGCACGCCATCGCGACCCGGCCCTCCCTTCCGGCCATGGCCGCGCGATAATGATCGAGGTGGCTGAAGCCGATTTCGCTGTAAAGCTGGAGGCGCTGTCCCAGAAGCTTGGGCGGCGCGCGCCGATCTCCGACCATATCGCCGAGTCCATCCGCGATCTGATCGTGGCCGGCGATTTGAAGCCGGGCGACCGGATCGTGGAGTCGCGCCTGGCGCGGCAAATCGGCGTGGGCCAGCCCACCGTGCGGGAAGCGCTGGTGGCGCTCGAGCACCAGGGACTGGTCGTGCGCAAAGCCAACCAGGGGTGCGTGGTGACGACGCTCACGCGCCAGGAGATCTCGCAGATTCTCCGCATCCGCGCGGAACTGGAGACGCTGGCGGTGGAACTGGCGGTAGACGCGGGATCGGACGCGGATATTCAAAAGCTGCTGGATCACACGGTGGCGATGAAGGCGGCCGCGCGGGAGCGGGACCTGAAGCGGTTCTTCGATCTGGACCTGCGGTTTCACGAAATGCTCTGGGGGCTTTCCGGGAACAGCTTTCTGCCGCGTCTGCTCGAGCAGACGTTGGTGCCGCTCCTGGCCTTTCTCTTCATCCGCAACCTGCGAAAGCACCAGCAGATCGAAATGGAGAATTCGGCCGAGGCGCACGTGGAGATCGCGTTGGCGATCCGCACCCGCGACAAGGAGACGGCGCGGCGTGTGGCCCGCGAAAAGCTGCAGATGTTCGAGGACGAGCATCTGGATTGGTACGAGAACGAGGGATAAGGTTTGAGCCAACGAATCCGGATTATCGACTCGCACACGGGGGGCGAGCCGACGCGCGTGGTGGTGTCAGGCGGGCCCGACCTGGGGAAAGGGCCGATGACGGAGCGCCTGGAACGCTTCCGCGACCAGTTCGATACGTTCCGCTCGGCGGTGGTGAACGAGCCGCGCGGCAACGACGCCATCGTCGGTGCTCTGCTGTGCGAGCCGCACGACCCGAGTTGTCAGGCGGGCGTCATCTTCTTCAACAACGTCGGGTACCTGAACATGTGCGGACACGGCACCATCGGGCTGATGGTGACGCTGGCGCACATGGGGCGCATCCAGCAGGGCGGGTGCAGGATCGATACTGTGGCCGGTCCGGTTAAGGCGCGGCTGAACCCCAACGGCAGCGCGACCATCCGCAACGTGGCGAGTTATCGCAGCGCTGCCAACGTCGCGGTGGATGCCCCGGGGATCGGCGTCGTTCACGGCGATATCGCGTGGGGCGGAAATTGGTTTTACCTGTGCAGCGGCCACGGGCAGGAGCTGTCGCTCGACCGCTTGGATGAGCTGACGGATTTTGCGTGGCGCATCCGGCAGGGCATCGAGGCGCACGGGATCACAGGCGGCGACGGGCGCGAGATCGACCACATCGAATTGTTCGGCGCGCCATCGGGCGAGAGTGCGGATTCCAAGAGCTTCGTACTGTGCCCCGGGCGCGCGTACGACCGGTCGCCATGCGGCACGGGCACCAGCGCCAAACTGGCCTGCCTCTACGCGGATGGCAAGCTGAAGGCGGGCGAGGTGTGGCGGCAGGAGAGTATCGTTGGCAGCATTTTTGAAGGGACGGTCACGGTGGCGGACGGCCGGCTCTACCCGGAGATCACGGGCTACGCGTACGTGAACGCCGAGGCGGATCTGATTCTGGACGAACGCGACCCCTTCTGCTACGGGATTCGCCGCACATGGGCAAAGGCTACGACGTAGCGATCGCGGGCGGCGGCATTGTGGGCGCGGCGTGCGCGGCGGAGTGCGCGGCCGGCGGCCTGCGCGTGGTAGTGATCGAGCCCGGTCCGGTGGGCGGCGGTGCCACCGCCGCGGGCATGGGCCACATCGTGGTGATGGACGACTCGCCCGCGCAAATCGCGCTCACCAATTATTCCCGAACGCTCTGGATGCAACTGGCGCCGGAGCTTCCGGCGGACGTGGAGTACGTCTCCGCAGGCACCCTCTGGGTGGCGGCGGACGCGGAAGAGATGGCCGAGGTCGAGCGCAAGCGCGGCGTGTACGAGAGCATCGGCGTGCGCTCGGAGGTGCTGGACGCGAAGGCGCTGGCCGAAGCCGAGCCGAATTTGCGGCCTGGCCTCGCGGGCGCGCTGCGGGTGCCCGACGACGCCGTGGTCTATCCCCCGTGTGCCGCCCGGTTCCTGCTGGATCGCGCGCGGGCGCATGGCGCTGAGGTGCGAGTGGGAGCCGCCGCGGCGGCGTTGACGGCCGATGGCATCCAGTTGCGGGACGGCGCGTTCGTGCCGGCCGGGATCACGGTGAACGCTACAGGCACGTGGGCGCCCGAGCTCACGCCGGGAATCGAAGTGCGGAAGCGGAAAGGGCACCTGGTCATCACCGACCGGTATCCACAGTGGGTACGGCATCAACTGGTGGAGCTCGGGTATCTCAAGAGTGCGCATTCCATCAGTTCCGATTCGGTTGCGTTCAACGTGCAGCCGCGGAAAACCGGACAGTTGCTGATCGGTTCCTCGCGACAGTTCGGTGCGGAGCATTCGGGCGTCGACGCGCCGATCCTCAGCCGCATGCTGCGACGAGCCGAGGCGTACATGCCCGGGATTTCGGAACTGTCGGCCATTCGAACGTGGACGGGTTTCCGCGCGGCGACGCCCGACAAGCTGCCGTTGATCGGTCCAGTGGCGGCGAACCCACGCTTGTGGCTGGCGACGGGCCACGAAGGCCTCGGGATCACGACTTCGCTGGGGACGGGCAGGCTGCTGGCGGACCAGGTGCTGCGCCGCCCAACCGCGATTCCCTTCGAGCCGTACCTTCCGGGGCGCAAGCGCGAGGAGGCGCTGCATGCCTGATCCGGTGCGGTTGACGGTGGACGGTCTTACGGTATCGGTGCCGGCAGGTTCAATGGTTTCGACGGCCGTGGTGTCGGCGGGCGCGAGCGGATTCCGGCAGTCGGTGACGGGCGAGGCGCGCGGCCCGCTCTGCGGCATGGGCATCTGCTTCGAATGCCGTGTGACGATCGATGGTCGAGCGCATTGCAAGAGCTGTCAGGTTGTGTGCGCCGAGGGCATGGAGATTACGGTGGGGCAGGCACCCAGGGATGTGGCCGGCCCCCCGGCCGGCCTGCCTCGCCAGTTGGTCGTTGCCCCAGCAGGCCGGCCGCAGGCCAGGGGGCCTGCACCACAATACGACACCCTCGTGATCGGAGCCGGGCCGGCGGGGCTCGCGGCGGCGTGCCGGGCTGCGGAGTGCGGCGCGCACGTTGCCATCATCGATGACAATCTGCGACCGGGCGGACAGATCTGGCGCGCTGATATCAGCAAGAGATCCAGCCCGGCGGACGCGTGGGTGCGGATGGCCCAAGACCGGAGCGTGGAGGTTATCGCCGGTGCGCGAGTATTCGCAGCGCCGGAGGCCAAATGTCTCGCAGTCGAAATTCCCGAAGGCGAGCTTGCCTTGTCTTACCGCAATCTCATCCTCGCGACCGGCGCGCGCGAGCGGTTCCTGCCGTTCCCGGGCTGGACGCTGCCTAACGTGATGGGTGCAGGGGGACTGCAGGCACTGGCAAAGTCCGGGCTGCCGGTGAAGGGTAAGAAGGTGATCGTGGCGGGCAGCGGACCTCTGCTCCTTGCTGTCGCGCGGTACATGAAGGACCACGGCGCAGACCTGCGACTGCTGGCCGAGCAGGCGGACCAAGCGTCGCTGTTGCGCTTCGCGCTCGGGTTGGCCGCGCATCCGGGCAAACTCGCGCAGGCTATCGGATTCCGTGCGGGCCTGCTCGGGACGCGCTATCTGACTTCCTGTTGGCCGGTTTCGGCGCAGGGATCGGAGAAGCTCGAAAGCGTCACTCTGCACCGCGGCGGCCGCACCTGGACGGAGCCGTGCGACTACCTGGCCTGCGGCTTCGGGCTGATCCCGAACACCGAAGTCGCGGCGCTGCTCGGCTGCGCGATGAGCCAGACCGGCGTGGCGGTGAACGAGTTTCAAGAGACATCCGTCGCCGGCGTGTACAGCGCCGGCGAAGCCACCGGCATCGGTGGCCTCGACCTGGCGCTAGCGGAGGGAGAGATCGCGGGTTACGCCGCAGCGGGGAAACACGAGACCGCGAAACAGCGATTCGGCGCACGCGAATCGCACCGCCGGTTCGCCGTGGCACTCGAGCGGGCGTTCGCCCTGCGCGACGAACTCAAGGCGCTGGCGCAGGCGGACACGATGGTCTGCCGCTGTGAGGACGTGACCCTCGGGCGGTTGCGGCAATTCGGCGGATGGCGCGATGCCAAGCTGCACTCCCGCTGCGGCATGGGGCCCTGCCAGGGACGGGTGTGCGGCGGTGCGGTGGAGTTCGTGCTGGGCTGGAAGGCCGCATCCGTGCGCCCCCCGCTGTTTCCGGCGCGCGTCGCGAGCCTGCGGGCGTCGGGCGAATGAACAGAGTTTAACGGAACCCCTCGATAGGGTGGTGCGTCTTCCAGGCATGCAGTTTCGAGCCATCCTGTCGGTCGCGCTTCTACGGCTCGCCTTCGCAGCCCCACAAACACCTGACACTACCGAACTGGTCCGCCGTTCCATGCGCTCCGTGGATGAGAACCACAAGAAGCAGCGCCAGTACGCTTACCGCGACTACAGGGTGACGATCGATCGCGACACCAAGGGAAAGGAGACTGGGCGCGAGACGATGACATGGGACGTCGTCGGCCTGGAGGGCTCGACCTACAAGAAGCTGGTGATGCGGAATGACAAGGCGCTCTCCGCGAAAGAGCAGAAGCAGGAAGAGGAGAAGTTGCGCAAAGAGGAGCAGATCCGGAAAGAGGAGAATTCCGGGAAGCGGCCGCGCCGGATCTTCTCGCTTTCGTACAGCTTCTTTCTGCCGTACCAGAAGCTGGCCGCCATCTACGATATGAAGCCGGCGGGCGAAGGGGAAGTCGACGGACGCCATACGTTCTTGGTCACCGCCACACCCAAGGCTGATTTCCGCCCGGCGACCGATGACGAAAAGGAAGCGCTGAACTACAGCCTGAAACTGGGGCTGGAGGATTCGGAAGCGTTTCCGGTGCGCATCGATGGCGACGTTAGCGGCGAACACTCGCGGATGCAGAAGGGCAGCCACTTTCGGCAGGACTCGATGCGGCTCAACGACGCCTGGGTGGCGAAGACTGTCACGTTTGACTTCTCCGCGCGCATCGTGAAGCTGTTCACGGCGAGGGGCGTGATGACAGAGACCTTCTCCGACTACCACAAGTTCCAGGTGGATTCGAACATCGTGGAATTTACGGAGAAGCGATAGACCGCTCATCGGTCTACTATGTAATTATCATGCCGGTTGAGTTCACGATCTCCTACCTGGCCGATGCCCAGGCGATTTTACGCCAGTACAAGCAAATGGGCGACCGGGCCATGCAGCAGGTAAACGACCAGCAACTGTTCGAAACGCTGTCGGGCGAGGCCAATTCCATCGCCATCACGGTGAAGCATATCGCGGGGAACATGCGCTCGCGGTGGACGGATTTCCTGACCACCGATGGCGAGAAGCCCGACCGCAACCGCGACTCCGAGTTTGTGGACCCGCCGGCCACGCGCGTGGCGCTCCTCGACACATGGGAGGCAGGATGGGCGCTGGTGTTTGGTGCGCTCGATGGGTTGTCGGATCTCGACCTGGGGCGGACGGTGCTGATCCGGGGCGAGAAGCATTCCGTGATGCAGGCGATCAATCGTCAGATGGCGCACTACGCGTCCCACGTGGGCCAGATCGTGCTGTTGGCGAAGCATTTCGCGGGGGAGCGCTGGCAGTCGCTGAGCATTCCCAAGGGAAAGTCAGCGGAGTTTCTGGCGAGACCGGCCCAGAAGTAGAGCCGCCGACTATTGGCGGCTCATATACTTGTCGGCGAGGCGGGTCTGCTTGTTGACGAGCGCGACTTCCTTGCCCTTGATGAGCAGGTACTTCACCTGGGTCTGGATTTCGAGCGGATCGCCATCGGTGACGATCAGGTCCGCGACTTTACCCTTCTCGACCGAGCCCAGCTTGTCGCCGGCGCCCCAAATCTGCGCGGGGTTAATGGTGACGGCCTTCAACGCTTCGGCGTATGGAAGTCCGAACGCCACCGCGGTCGCGGCCTGGTAGGGCAGGTTGCGGACGAATTCATTGGTGAATGTCCCAAACGCGAATTTCACTCCGGCTTTGAAGGCTTCAGACGGAAGCGTGAATGCCTGATCGTAGGGATCGTCCTCGGCTTCAGGTAGCGCCAGAACGCGACCCAGAATCACCGGAATGTTCTTGGCTTTCAGCTCCGCCGCGGCCTTGCCCAGCTCGCGCGGCTGCAGAATCACGATCTTGATGTTCTGTTTTTCGGCGAACGCGATGGCGTCGTGGATGGTGTGTTCGCGGCTGGCGGAAACGGCCGCCGGAACCTTGCCTTCCAGAACCGGGATCATGGCTTCGAACTTCAAATCGCGCACGAATCCGGGGGGATTAGCGGCCCGCGCCTTTTGATACCTGCGCGCCTCGTCGAAGAAGTCGGCGAGTTTTTGGATCTGCTGCTGATACGCGCGGAGCTGCTGGGTGTAGCCGCCGGCCGCACCGCCTGCGCCGATCAGTTCGAGAACGCTATCCGGAGCGGGCCCGCCACCACCGCGTCCACCGCGCCCGCCCAAAGTCGGGAACAGGATGTGAAGGGCGGCAGAGCGGTTGATCTCCATGTCTTCCCACGTCCAGCCGTCGGTGTGGATGAGCGCCGCTTGCCCGGAAATCATCTGCCGATCGCCGCCGCCGAAGCGTCCACCGCCACCACCGCCCGAAGAGGGGAAGGTCATGGCGCTGGTGATTCCGTTCACACGCACCACGGAGAAGTGTTCACTCTCGGGGTTCACCGCCACCAGCGCACGCAACTGCGGCATGAACTCGCCCAATTCACCGGTGTCCACGGACTCGCGCACGGCACTGATCTCCGACATGCCCAGCTCCGTGCCGGAATCCAGCATGCCCGGATAGACGCGAAGGCCCTTGGCCTCGATCGTCTTCACGCCTTTCGGCGCCACCAGTCTGGCGCCGATGTCGGCGATCTTGCCGTCCTGGATCAGCACCGAAACGCCCTTCATCTCCGCTCCCTCGACCGGGTAGACGTCGGCGTTATGGATGAAGACTGTTTGCCCGTATGCCGTCGAGGCCGCGATGCCGCACCCAATTAGAATCCCGAATAACCTCATTGGCCCTGCCTCCCGGCCGGCCGCTGTTGGGGCCGCTGCTGATTCTGCTTTTCCTTTTCGATCAGCTTCTGCTTCTCGGTACTCTTGGCGGCTCGACCGCTCACTTCCTTGTCGCGATCGAAGTAGACGGTGCCGTCGATCAGCACCTTCTGCACCTTGGCGTAGTCCGAGAGCGGAAACTTGTCGAAGATGACGAGGTCGGCGTCCTTGCCCACGTCGATCGATCCCACGCGATTGTCGATACCGAGCTGCTTGGCGGGGTTCAGCGTCACCATGGCGAGCGCCTCGGTTTCATTCATGCCGCCGTACTTCATGGCCTTGCCGGCCTCGCTATTCAGATGGCGCATCAACTCGGCGTCATCGCTGTTGAGGCTGACCACTACGCCCTTCTTCGTCATGATGGCGGCGTTGTATGGAATGGCGTCGAACGCCTCCACCTTGTACGACCACCAGTCGCTGAAAGTGGATGCGCCGGCGCCGTGGGCCGCGATCTCCTTGGCCACCTTGTAGCCTTCAAGCACGTGCTGAAAAGTTCGAATCTTGAAGCCGTAATCATCGGCCACGCGGATCAGCATCAGGATCTCGTCGGCGCGATAGCAGTGCGAGTGCACGTAGCGCTTACCCTCGAGCACTTCCTTCAGCGGTTCCAGCTTCAGATCCTTGCGCGGCGGGATGGGGTGCTCGCCGCGGGCGACCTTGGCGCTGTAGCCGTCCCACTCGGCCTTGTAAGCTTTCGCTTCATTGAAGGCCTCGCGGATGGTGTCTTCGACGCCCATGCGGGTGGCGGGATAACGCGCCTGCACCGTGGTGGTAGCGCCGCGGCCGCCCTGCGGATTGCCGGCGCGCTTCGGATTCTCGCCCAGCGCGAACTTGATGCCCGGAGTGGCGCCTTCGAAAATCATCCCCTGGGCGTCCTTGCCCCAGCGCATTTTGAGCGGCAGCGTCTGGCCGCCGATCGAGTTGGCCGAGCCGTGCAGGATGTTGGCGGTGGTCACGCCACCGGCCAGCGCGCGATAGATGGCGATGGCTTCGGGGTCGATCACGTCCTTGATGTCCACCATGGACGAGACCGACACGCTGCCTTCGTTGATGCCGCCATCCGCCGCGATGTGCGAGTGGCAATCGATGATTCCGGGAGTCACGTACTGGCCGCTGGCGTCGATGACAATGGCGCCCAGCGGCACCATCACCTTCTCACCGACTTCGGCGATCTTGCCGTCCTTCACGACGATCGAGCCCTTGATGGTGCCCTTCGTCACCGTCATGATGGTGGCATTCTGAATCACGTAATTCTGGGCGCACAGCGGCGCCAATGTCGCGAGAGCTGCAATCAGGAATCGTCTCATTGGTTCACCCCCGGATCGTCGGTAACCGGGCCCCGTCCGCCCGTCGGAGTCTCCGGCGCGGGCGTATACTTCCTGCCGTCCACGAAAACCATTTCCACGCGCGTGCGATCCTCGAAGATCTCACCGCGCGTCAAAACGAGATTCGCGATTTTGCCCTTCTCGATCGAGCCCACGCGATCCGCCACGCCGTAGATCTCGGCCGGCGAGAGCGTGAGGGCGCGGACGGCATCCTCGCGCGAAAGGCCGGCGTCGATCGCCTTCTTGACCGCCCGCTGAAAATCGCGAGGCTGCTCGATGCCATCCGAGTAGAGTGCGAATTTCACGCCCGCTTTCTTGAGCAGGCCGGGAGCGGAAGCTGCCTTGTCGCGCGTCTCCAGAGTGCGGAAGCTGTCCTCTTCTTCCGGATCGGCGTCGCGCGCTTTCTCCGGCCACCGCATGCTAACAAGCAGCGGGACGTTGGACTTCTTGAGTAGATCGGCCGCCTCGGGACGGTAGCTTTCGCGGCCGCCGTAGAGGATGGTGGGCTGCTTTAGCTCCGCGGCGAACCGCAGCATGCGATCGAGTTCGACCAGCCGGTTGGCGTTGAGCAGAATCCGCTTCGAGGCCAGCAGACCTTCGAGCGCGCGATCATATTCCGGCCGCTGCATGCCCCTCGGGTCTTTCTCATATGCGGCTTTGACCAGTTTGTAATGGTCCAGATCGAGATAGAGTTGGCGAACGTAGGAGATCACGCCCATCAACGCGCTGGGGAATCCGCCGCCGCCACCGCCGAAACCGCCGCCGCCACCGCCGAAACCGCGGCCGGCGGACACCGAAATGTATTGGCCGACGGGCGAAGCCAGCACCATCTCGCCCGGCTTTTCGCCGGAGAGCAGGTCGATGATCGCGCCCTGCCCGCCGAAGATGCCGCGCGTCGGGAAGGTAGCTACCGTGGTGATGCCGGCGCCGCGAATGGTTTCGATGCGCCGGTCGGTGGCCTGCAACTCATCGGCGGCGAGCAGCCAACTGGTGGTCTGCGGACGGTCCTGCGGACCCATCGAGCGCGCCACGGGAGCAGCCGGCGTCGCCGCCGGAGCCGCCGGCGTGGTGGTGGTCTGCGCGCCGCGCCCGCCCCGTCCACCGGTTGCCGCTGCCGCGGCGGGAGCAGCGCCCGGCATTCCGACGGTGCTCAGAGAATCGATCAGGCCGGGGTAGACGGTGAGGCCATCGCCTTCGACTATCCAAGCGTCGGCCGGGACCTGCACGTTCTCGCCGACTGCTTCAATCAGTCCGTTGCGAACGACCACCGTGCCCTTGGCAATGACCGGGCCGCTGACCGTCACAATCTTCGCGTTGCGGATCGCCACCGCCGAGGGGGCCTCGGCGAGGGCGTAGGCGCACAAAAGGAGCAGCGCTGTTACCAGTTTTTTCATAAGGCAATGCGTATTATATAGCTTTCGATTACCCAATCCGGGGGGACCCAAACCTGGGGGCGGTTAGTCACTCTAAGGCGCGGAAAGTACCCTCGAGGTTACAGCGAGACGAATCTCCGGGGGCTGCGTACGGGCTCTCGGCGGGGCTGTCGTATACTGGAATTTGCCCAGCCCAAAACAGGTGCGATACCGCGACGCCGGCGTCGACATCGACGAAGCGGACCGCGCTCTTTCCTCCATCAAGAAGCTGGCCCGCCAGACGTTTACCCGCGGCGTGCTGGCGGACATCGGTTCCTTCGGCGCCATGTACCAGTTGGCGGGTTTTCGGAAGCCGGTGCTGGTCAGCTCGGCCGATGGGGTCGGCACCAAGCTGAAGATCGCGGTCCTGGCCGGCCGTCACGATACGGTAGGCGAAGATCTGGTGAACCATTGCGTCAACGATATCGCGGTACAAGGCGCGATGCCGCTCTTTTTTCTGGACTATTTCGCGGTGGGGCGGCTGAATGCGGCCGTGGCGGCGGCGGTGATTTCCGGAATCGCGCGTGGGTGCCGTAATAACGGCTGCGCGCTGATCGGCGGCGAGACGGCCGAGATGCCGGGGATGTATGCCGAGTCCGAATACGACCTGGCGGGATTCATCGTGGGTGCGGCGGAGCGGTCGAAACTGCTGACCGGCGCGCGCATCCGCAAGGGCGATGTACTGCTGGCGCTGCCTTCCACGGGGCTGCATACCAACGGCTACTCGCTGGCGCGAAAGCTGCTGTTCGAGGTAGCGGGGCACGGGCCGGACACCATACTGCCGGAGGTGGGCGCAACCGTGGCGGACGTGCTGCTGGCGGTACACCGCAGCTACTTGAAGCCGCTGCGCGCGCTGGTGGACGGCGGTTGGCTGCGCGGCGCCGCCCACATCACCGGCGGCGGCATCACCGGCAACACGCCGCGCATTCTGCCGAAAGGCCTGGCGGCGGCAATCGATACAGGCTCCTGGCGGATCCCGCCGCTGTTCGAAGCGCTGCGGTGGATCGGCAATATTCCGGAAGACGATTACCGCCGCACGTTCAACCTCGGCGTGGGGATGATCTTTGTGGTCCCGGCGCGAGGGGCCTCGAAGGCGGAAGCCAAGCTGCACCGGATGGGCGAATCGCCATTCCGTATCGGCAGCGTGGTGGCGCAGAAGCGGGGCGGCGGACGCGTGGAGTACCGGTGAAGCGCCTCGGCATCCTGATCTCCGGCCGCGGCTCCAATTTCGAGGCGATTGCGGACCAGGTGGCGGCCGGCGCCATCCCGGCTGAGATCGCTGTGGTGATCTCGAACCGTCCCGAGGCGCCCGGCCTGGAAGCGGCCCGCCGGCGCGGATTGAACGCCGTGTCGATACCGTCGAAGGGCTTGGATCGCGAAGTCTACGATCGCATGCTGATCGAGGAGCTGTGCCGGAATTCGGTGGACCTGGTGTGTCTGGCCGGTTTCATGCGCCTGTTGAGCGCTGGGTTCATCCGGCGGTTTGCGTCTCGGATTCTCAATATTCACCCTTCGCTGCTGCCGGCGTTTCCCGGTCTCGACGCACAGCACCAGGCGTTCGAACACGGCGTCAAGCTGACTGGCTGCACGGTGCACTTCGTGGACGAGAATCTGGATGCCGGGCCGATCGTCCTGCAGGTCGCCGTCCCCGTGCTGGACGGAGACACGGTGGAAACACTCTCCGCCCGCATTCTCGCGGAGGAGCATCGGATCTACCCCGAAGCCATCCGGATTGTGCTCGGCGGGCGCTACCGCATCGAGGGCCGGCGCGTTATTGTATCGACGTAGGCTCGTGCTTCTGCCCGCGGCGCTCCAGGTATTCGGAGAGCTTCAGCGGCGGTCCCGGGCCGGTTTCCAGTTGGCGCTCGACGGCTTTCTGATACTGGCGCAAGGTTTCCATGCGCCGGCGGCGGTCTATGTGGCAGCCATCGATATCGAGGAGGATGTCGAGTTCCCACGGCTGGAAGGAGTTCCGTGCCGTAGCCCCGCGGATCAGCTCATTCATGAGCCGCCGGAAGCGATTCAGCATCAGTTCCAGGTCGGTTGGATCTTCAGTAGCAAACACATATGGATAATCGGCCGCCGTTAGGGAAAGCTTTAGTGGCAGGCCCGCAATCACTGGTTGCGATACCACACCGGGAACTCGATCGCGGCGTACCTTATTTGATGGTTCGGCTTGTTGGGGACCAGTATCCGCGCCAGCATGTGGACCACGTGCCCGGGCGGGCAGTCCTGCCGGATCATGGGCATCGAGTACTTTGCCGAGGCGCCCACGGAATCGTAGGTTCCCCAGTAATCCGAAGCGCGGACGCTCAGGTCCACGCACACATCATTAGTAAACAGCTCGGCCGCGCGCAGGCCGCCGCCGTCCCGGAGCAGTACGGCAAAGTTCTCTCCGGGCGCCGCATTGCCGTCCCGGTTACCATCGCCGAGCATCACGCTAGCGCGCTCGATGGCGTGCTGGAACACCGTCACGGTCCGGCCATCCGCAATCTCGAAGTCCTTCGACTGCGGCGCCGGAGGAAACAGCGGGACATCGATCGGAATCCGGCGCGCGCCATCCACGGCAAATAGCCGGACCATCGCGCACGCGGGATCTTCCACCGTGAACGTCACCTGCACTGCGGCCGACTCACCCGGGTTCAGGCCGAACAGACGGGCAGTGGGAGCCGCGAACTTCACACCTGGATTCGGGCTCTCCCATTTCAGAAGCGTGGTGGTCGCGCGCGCGCCGCCCTTGTTCCAGAATTTCACCTGCAGGGTGACGGGCTGGCCCGCCGTGGCCCAGGCGGTATTCGCCACTTCGTAGCCGGGTACCGTCAAGACCGGTTCGGGTGAGAGACCCACTTCATAGGCGTCGCCATCCAGATCGAAATTCAGCCGGCCCTGCGAGTCGGCCTTCTGGGTGGCGCGCCGCACGTTGCCGTCGCGCAGCCGGATGTAGATCACGGGATGCGAGCCACCCGGCGTGTACAGGCGCGCCGACGCGAGCGAAACCTTCACTCGCGGAATGGTGGCGCCGCCCGGAACCCATTCGCGCACCGCGCACCGAAAGCCCGCGGCCGAAACGTTCTCGAGCACCGTGAAGCCGGGCTGTCTTCGGTCCGACACGACCTCCCAACCCCACACCGCGAAGTTGGGGTACACGTCGGCATGGCTGAAAGCCTCCGGCTTGGGCAGCGGGTTGGCGAACGCGCTCAGATGGAAGTCGAACGTCTTGGCGATTCCCGGCGTGGAGTGCTCGGTATCGAAATTCTCGGTTTCGTGATTCGCCTTGGCGTACATCCAAATAGAGTTCAAGCGGCGGTGATAGAACTGGATGAAGTCGCGCGAACCGGTCACCAGGCGCGTGCGCACGCCGTCGAAATTGAGGTACAGGTCGTCGTGGTTCATCTCCGTGTCGAAGCCCCGCGGGCCGGCGAAGAACTCGGGCGAACCCATGAAACTCGACGCGCTCCCGACCAGGTCCGGATACTTTCCCCCGATCCAGTACGCCATGAACCCGCCCATCGAGTAGCCCGTGACGGCGCGGTGGGCGCGGTCGGCGATGGTGCGCAACGTCTTATCGATGTGCTCGACCAGCTCCGGGAAGTAGAGCGGAAACTGCCGCGAAGTCTCGACTGGTCCCACGTTGTACGGCCGGACGTAACCCTCGCCGGGCAGCCGCGGATTGAAGCCGTCGGGCTTCACGACGATCGTGTCGTGCGTCGTCACATACTGCGCGATGTTGTCGCCGCCGTAGCCGCCTTCATCGTAATGAAATCCGTTCGCCGGGTTATTGAAGCGCTCACCGTAGCCGTGAAACCAGTAAATCACCGGGTAGCGTTTTTGCGATGCCGCATACGCGGGCGGCAGAAATACGCGGTACGCGCGCTGCTCGCCGAACACCTGGCTGGCGTGACTGAGGTCCTGGATGACGGCAGGCTGCGGCGGGCGCGCTGCCTGAAACGCCCACACCGCGGTCAGTCCGATGAGTCCCAAACAAATCCGCACTCTTGACACGTACCACTTCCGTTCGGGCGGCTGCAATCCCCGCTGCTATCATGGACGGTAATGAACCTCGTGGTGGCAACGGATCACGGTGGATATTCGTTGAAGGCGCGCGTGATCGAAGAACTGCGGAAGATGGGACATCAGGCGGCCGACCTCGGCGCCCATTCCGAAGAGCCCGGCGACGATTATCCCGATTACTCCCGCGCCGTGGCGGATGCCATACTCGCGGGCCGCGCCGAGCGCGCGATTCTGATCTGCGGCAGCGGGGCCGGGGCCTGCGTGGCAGCCAACAAATTCCGCGGCATCCGCGCGGCCACCTGCCATGACGCGTTCTCCGCCCATCAGTGCGTGGAGGATGACGATGTGAATGTGCTGTGTCTGGGCGCGCGCGTCGTCGGTTCCGGGCTTGCCATCGACCTGGTGCGCGCTTACGTCAACGCGCGCTTTTCGGGGGCCGAGCGGCACAGACGGCGTCTCGCGAAGATCGCGCAGTTCGAAGACGAATTCAAGTAGAGCCGCTACTTTCCGAAGTAGGGATGCGGCTCCGGAATCGCAGCGCCGTCCTTGCGCGGTGAGGACGCGCCGTACTTCACGCCCGTCTTGGCGTCGAAGATCACGGCTTGTCCGCCGCCCATCTCACTCGAGAAATCTCCCTGCAGCGTAAGCTGATGGCCCTTGGCCGTGAGGCCCTCGCGCACTTCCTTCGTGATGCGACTCTCCACCAGCACGTCGCAGCCGCCGAACGTTTTCTTGGTGAATCGGGGCGCCTCGAGCGCGGCCTGGATATTCATCCCGTGGTCCACCATGTTGGAGACGAACTGCACGTGCGCCTGCGGCTGGTTCAATCCACCCATGATGCCGAACCCGATGTGCACGTCGTCCTTCTCCATGAACGCCGGAATAATCGTGTGGAACGGGCGCTTGCGCGGGGCGAGCGCGTTGGCGTGCTGCGGGTCCAGTTCGAATAGCCCGCCGCGATCCTGCAGAGCGAAGCCGTAGTCGTCCACCACCACCGCCGAGCCGAAGTGCTGGTACAGGCTCTGGATGAGCGACACGATATTTCCGTCGCGGTCCACCACGGAAAGATAGATGGTGTCGCCGCGGATCTCCGCCGGCTTGCCCGGCATATCCTCGCAGGACGCCTTGTTGGGGTCAATCCGCTTGGCGCGTTCGCGCGCATACGCCATCGACAGCATGCCTTCCACCGGCACCTGGCTGAAGCGCGGGTCGGCGAGATACTTGTGCAGGTCCGCGAACGCCAGCTTCTGCGCCTCGATCTGGGTGTGCAGTTCCAGCACGCCGCGCGGCTCGTAAGTGGACATGGGGAACAGCGAGAGCATGTTCAACATCTGGAGCGCCGCGATCCCCTGTCCGTTGGGCGGCAGCTCGTAGACTCTCCATCCACGGTAGTCGGTCGAGATCGGCTGCACCCACTCGGACTCGAACTCGCTCAGATCGGCCAGCGCAAATTTACCGCCTAGACGGTCGCTGGTCTTCAGGATGGCCTTTGCGATGGCGCCGCGGTAGAACGCGGCGGGTCCCTCCGACGCCACCAGCTTCAGCGCCGACGCGAGCCCCGGGTTGTGGAACACCTGCCCGACCTTGGGCGCCGAACCGTTCGACAGAAATACGCGTTTGGCATTTTCATCCGCCGCGAGTTTCTTCTCCTGCAGCCGCCAAGCTTCGCCGATGATCTCGGTAACGGGAAATCCATTGGAGGCGTAGTAAATTGCGGGTTGGAACAATTGGCTCCACGGCAGCTTGCCGAACTTCTTGTGCAGCTTCGACCAGCCGTCGACGCACCCCGGGACGGTCACCGACTGGATGCCCTCCTGCGGCATGGTCGTGTTCCCCAGGCCTTTCAAGACATCGATGGTGAGCGCTTTGGGCGCCCATCCGCTGGCGTTGATGGCGGTGAGCTTGCCGGTCTTGGCGTCCCAGTAGATCGCGAACAGATCGCCGCCGAGCCCGCAGCTTTCCGGCTCGACCACGCCCAGCACGGCGTTGGCTGCGATGGCCGCGTCCATGGCCGACCCGCCGCGGGCCAGCACCTGCGCCCCCGCCTGCGATGCCAGCGTCTGGCTGGTTGCCACGATCCCGCGGTCCGAGATCACCATCGACCTGGCATGCGACCGGTCCTGTGAAAACGCCGCCATAGGTAACATGAGTAACGCCGCGGTGCGAAGCATGAAACCGAAATGATAGCAGTGTCAGTTCGGCGCCTGCATCAACCGCATCACTTCCCGCTTGCTCTCGTCCGAGCCAGTCAATACGTTATCCGGAAACCGCCGGTACGTCAGCATCTGGTTGTAGATCATGACTTCGAGCGCGTTGTTCAACGCCAGCCCCGCCAGATACTGCAGGCGCAGATTGCCGTCGCGGTTGATTTCCGCACCCTGCAGCCAGGGACGCAGGTCGCGCTCCTGGCCGGCATAAGTCGCCAGCATGTCCATCACGTTATTGAAGCCCACGTAGCGCATCGACTGCGCCACCGCCGCGTAGTCTGGCTGATCCAGGCGCTGCTGCATCTTGGCGATGTCGATCTTCGCGGGCTCCGCCTGGCCCAGCAGCACGGTGTCGTAGCCCCCGCCGGCGTTGTCGTTGCCCCAGATGGTTCCGTTGGGGAAGACGTCGAAAAAGGTCGCGATCTCGCTCTTCACCACGTCGAGGCTGCTTTCATAAAGTGGGACCCACTGAGTCACCACGCCGCCGGGATTCAGATGCTTCTTGACCAGCTCGAAGTATTCCTTCGAATACAGCGTGGCGCTGCCCTTCACCCACGGATGAATCGGGTCGGAGGTGATGATGTCGAACTTCTCGTTGGTGGTGAGAACGAAGTGGCGCGCGTCGTCGTAGACGATCTGGGTGCGCGGATCGTTCATCACGTTGAAGTTTTCCTTGCCGAAATACTTCGTGGCCGTGGGGGGAATCAGCGGCTCCATCTCGCAGATCACGATGCGCTTCACTTCGGGGTGCACGACGAACGATCCGGCCGTCACACCCGCGCCGAAACCCACGATCAGCACCGATTTCGGATTGCCGTGGAAGAGCGCCGGCATGTGGCCCAGCATCCGCTGCAGGCGCATGTCGTAGGGCTCGGTAGATGCTTCCACCTTGCCGCTGACGTGAAACTGGACGGCGCCGTCGTCCCATTTCGAAATGGCGATGGACGAGTTAATGCCCTCTCCCGCGTACAGAATCTGGGAGCGGTTCTCCGAGAGCATGATGCGGCGCCCGTAGGCGATCAGCATGCCGGGAACGTTCGACACCTTCGTCGACAGCCAGGCCGTGAGCAGCAGCGCCGCCGTCACCGCCACCGTTCCCAGTTTGCCGCGCGCGCTCCACGCCATCGGCGCCAGCACCAGCAGCGCGCTCAGCGCCGAAAGCAGAATCAGCAGGCGCTGGCTGCCCTGTGTGCCCATCCACGGCACCAGCAGCAGGCTGAACGCCAACGCGCCGAAAATGGCTCCGCCGGTGTTCGCCGCGTAGATGCCGCCCACAAGTTTCGCCGGATCCTCGCCCTTCGAAGCCGCGGCGCCGAGTGCCAATGGGAAGCTCGCACCCCACAAGAGCGTGGCGGGAAGGATGGCCCACAGGCAGCGCGCGAAATCGATCTGGAACGTGAACCACGGATTGTGTGAGAGCAGCGGGTTGATGGGCCAGTAGGGGAGCGAGTCGGCCAGCATGAAGGCCGTCCAGGCGATCGCGCCCGCCACCAGGAATTGCGAAACGCCGAGCGCGATCCGCGCCTGGATGGTGCGCGCCAGCGCCGCGCCGGCCGCGCTGCCGATGCCCAGTCCAACTAGAAATACGGCCAGGATGATGGAGAACGTGTAGACGGTGGCGCCCAGCATCAGCCCGAGCAGGCGGGTCCACACGACTTCGGCGCCCAATGCAGCGGCGCCCGAAATTGCGATGGTGGCGTAGATGGGCCACGCGGCTTTTCGATCCGTGGCGGGGGCGACGGCGTCCGGCACGCGGAAGGACTTCGAGCGCGCCGCCAAACTGAAACTCACCAGCGCCACCGCTCCGTTGATCGCCGCGGCCACCAGCGTCGCGGTGGTCATGTCGAATACGCGCAACAGGTAGAAGCCGGCGAGCAGACAGCCGAACACCGCACCCACCGTGTTCGCGCCGTACAGGAAGCCCATCCAGGAAACGCCCTCGGTGGAGGATTCGATCCACCGCGAGGCGGCGGGCAGCGACGCGCCCATCAGCATGGTCGGAGGCAGCAGGCAGATGGCGCTGACCAGGGCGCGCAGCAGGATGGACGGCAGCCCGTGGCCCACCGCGGTCGTGTAAACGCCGTCCACCAGCGGCATCACGAGCAGCACCAGGATGCCGCAGGCTGCGATTCCCAGCTCGATTTTTCCGTAGAGCCGCAGCGGATGTTCTTTACGCACCCGCACCAGGCGCGGCAGGTAGATGCTGCCGAGACACAGGCCGCCCATGAAGGTCGCGAGCAGCACGCCCAGCGAAACCGCGGTAGAGCCGATCGTCAGTTGCAGCAGTTGATACCAGACAATTTCGTAGATCAGGGCGGAGCACCCGCTGGCCGCGAACATCAGCAGCAGCACGGGCAGGTAGCGGCGCGTCGCGGGGGTGGCGGCCGGGGGTTTGGCTTTCTTATCGGTCATTAAGAGGGTCCCAATGAAGTGAAGCTCGCATCATAGCACTGCGCGGTCGGGTAGAATTATTCGACGTATGCACACCCGGTTGGCTGTGGCGCTGGGGCTATTCGCGATCGCGATCGGCTGCAGCCGCGCTCCTGATACTGCTTCCGCGATTGATCCTGATATTTTGCGGGAGGTGGAGCGCATCCGCGCTATCGACAACCACGCCCATCCCATGCGCCTCACCGGCGCCGGCGAGCAACCCGACCGCGAGTTCGACGCCCTTCCCGTCGACAACATGGAACCTCAGTCCGACCCCGTAAATCTGCGCCCCGGCGCTCCATCTATCATCGACGCGTGGCGCGCACTCTACGGTTACAACTTCTCCGATTTCACCCCCGGCCACTTGCGCGCCGGCCAGGAAAGCAAGCAGCGCATCCTGCGGGAGAAAGGGCAGGGCTATCCGGAGTGGGTGCTCGACCAGATGGGCGTCGACGTAATGCTGGCGAATCGCGTCTCGATGGGCACTGGCATCCAGCCTCCGCGTTTCCGCTGGGTGCCGTACGCCGACGCGCTCATGTACCCGCTGGACAATTCGCACCTTGCCGCGCGCAATCCGGACCGTGGAGCGTTCTTTCCTCTTGAGGACAAATTGCGCCGGCGATACCTGACGGAGGCTGGCCTCGAGACTGTGCCCGCCACGCTAGCAGATTATCTGGCGCGCGTCGTGACGCCTACGCTCGAGCGCCATCGTCAGGGCGGAGCCGTGGCGGAGAAGTTCGAAGCGGCATATCTACGATCTCTCCAATTCGACGCCGTGGACCGCGCCACCGCCGAAGGCATTTATTCCAGGTTCGCCGGAAAGGGGGCGCCGCCCGACGACCAGTACAAATCGCTCCAGGATTTTCTCTTCCGGTACATCGCCGCCGAATGCGGCCGCCTGGCAATGGCCGTCCACATCCACACCATGGCGGGCGCCGGCGGCTACTTCCACGTGGGCGGCGCCAATCCGATGCTGCTTGAATCGGTGCTAAATGATCCCGGACTGCGCAAGACCAATTTCGTCATGGTGCACGGCGGATGGCCGTTCATCCGCGAGACCGCCGCGCTGCTGCAGAAGCCGAACGCGTACATCGATTGCTCGGCGCAGTCGCTCCTGCTCTCGCCCGCGACGCTCGCCGGCAATCTCCGCGAGTGGCTGGAATTGAACCCGGAGAAAGTCATGTTCGGAACTGACGCCTACCCGTACAGCCCGGAAATGGGATGGGAGGAATTGGGCTGGGTCACTGCTCGCACCGCGCGGCGGGCGCTAGCCCTGGCGCTTACGGGAATGGTCCGCGACGGCACTGTCACCCGCGCCCGCGCGTCCGAATTGGCGGGAATGGTGCTGCGGGAAAATGCGATCAAACTATACGGACTCCGCTGAATCACACCTTGATTTTCGGCTTGATCACATCGACGCCAATCGCCTTCATGGCGTCCTTTAAGCGCGCGAAGGTATCTTCATCCGGGTAGGTCCCCACGATCGCCCCGCCCGATCCCGCGAAATTGGAAGTGGCTCCGGCTTGGCGCGCCGTGTGGACCATCTGGAGGTTTCCCGGGTCGATCTGGTAGATGCGCGCGCGCAGGTCGAAGTTCGCGTTCACCAACTGGTCCAGGCTCGCGTAGTCGCGCCGCAGCAGGCAGGCCCGGCCTTCCTCGGCATAGCCGGCCCAGGTCGTCATGGCCTCGACCACATCCTTGTCGCCGCGCCGCCAACGCTCACGGAGGTTACTATGAAATACTTCGGTGCCCTCGCTTAAAGTGGTGCGGCAGGCTACATACACATTCGGCAGAAGCTCGGGATCGAGTTGCTCGTACTCTCCGAAACCACGGGACTCCATCAGGTGGCGGGAAAAATCCATATAGACCACACCCTGATAAGCCTGAACCACTCGGTCTTGTAGACCGGCAGGTACATTAAGTTCCTGTGTCTCCGTCTCAAGTACTAGGTTGGCCTGAACCGGTAGTGGTAGGTCTAACTGGTAGTACTGGCAAAGCGCGCGCAAGGACGCAGTAATAATGGCACTCGATCCGCCAAGTCCCAGGCGTTGTGGAATGTTGGATTCATACTCTAGCGTGAAGTTACGGTTTTCAAGCTCGATTCCTTTCTCCCGGCAATAATCCACTAACCGAACAATCAATGCCTGGATAATTCGGATGCCACCGTAATACCCTCGCCACCGCGTCGTCCGGTAGAGGTCTTCCAGGTTCTCGAACACCGGCAGATCCGCCTTCGACAGCTTGATCTCCAGGCGAGCGCTCGGATGCAGAAGGACGCGCGCCCGAAAGTTCGACATGGCAAATGAAATCGTCTTGCCGAAGTAGCCGTCGCTGGGGTTGCCGAGGAACCCGGCACGCGCATAACCATAGGTTTCAATCAATGTTTTCGCCTATCCGCGGAATCGATCAGGATCGTTACCGGACCATCATTCACCAGATGAACCTGCATCGTCGCTTGAAATATGCCGGTCTCTACCGGCACCGGGCCCTTTCGGGCCGACTCCACAAAGTAATTATAGAGAGCCTGGGCCTGCTCGGGTGGCGCCGCCTGGTCGAAGCTGGGACGCCTCCCTTTTCGGCAGTCCGCATAGAGGGTAAATTGAGATACCAGCAGAAGCGATCCCCCCACTTCCTGTACGCTACGGTTCATCTTACCGGCGTCATCGGGAAAGAGTCTCAAGTGAGTCACCTTATCCAGGAGGTAGTCGGCGTCCGCCGGTGTGTCTGACTTCGAAATCCCGATGAACAACAGCAAGCCCGTACTTATAGTCCCAGTACTACTGCTATTCACTACGACACGAGCTTCGCTAACACGCTGTACCACAAGTTTCATCGAATGTTACTCAAAGTCAGATTTCTATCTTACATCTTGACACAATTGATGACTGTGTATGTTATATTGACGGGGGGTAAAAACATGTCAAGAGTCAAGATGGCGGATGATCTGACCACACTACAAATGGCGCTGGTGGGATATCAGATCGAGAGACAGAAAGTGGAAGACAAGATCAGCCAGATCCAGGCGCAGCTCAAGGCGAAGCATGCGCTTCCATCCGCAGCGGCTGGCCGGAAAGCCGGTGCGAAGCGCGTGCTGAGCGCTGATGCCCGGCGGCGTATCGCGGCGGCGCAGAAAAAGCGTTGGGCGGAGCATCGCAAGCGGATGGCACAGGCCTAACGCCTGCGCGGCTTTCTCTCCGGATGTACAATTCCCGAGTCGGACTCAGCCGTGGGCGGAGTTGAAATGATCGTAGGGACTGGGGTGGATTTGTCCGAAGTGGACCGCATCCGCGCTTCCATCGAGCGTTTTGGCGACAAGTTCATCCGCCGGATCTACACTCCCGCTGAGATCGCCTATGTAGAGCGCAAGGCCAACCGTTACGAGCGGTATGCTGCGCGATTTGCCGCCAAAGAGGCGGGCATGAAGGCGATCGGCACAGGCTGGAGGCGCGGGGTGCGCTGGCAGGACTTCGAAGTAGCCAATCTTCCGTCAGGAAAACCCACACTGCGCTTGCACGGCGTAGCTGCGCTCGTGGCCGAGAAACTCGGAGTCAAGAATATCTCCCTCTCCCTTACCCATACCGCCGAGTTAGGTATGGCTCACGTGATCCTGGAGGATTGAGCGTTCTCCACGTCGCGCCTGGGCACGGCGCGCAATTGCGCATCTTCCAGCCGCTTGCATTCCTGCCAGGTGTAAATCATGCGATGGATCACGGTCAGGTTCGAGAAAATTGCGGTGACCCACAATACCGCCGCCATCCGGTCGAATAACGCCCCGATGATAATCAGCACCACGCGCTCGGGCCTCTCGAGGAACCCGACCTTGCATCTTGGAATCGTGCACTCGGCGCGCGCCCGCGCGTAACTCACCATCACGGAGCCGGTCATGACGATCGCCGTCAGCACGATATAGAAGAAGCGATTGATCGAGGCGTAATAAACCAGCAGGCCCATGAAAAGCGCGAGGTCGGAGTAGCGGTCGAGCACGGAATCGAAAAACCCGCCGAATTTGGTCACCTGGCTGGTGGCGCGCGCCACGCGGCCGTCCACCATATCGAACAGGCCCGCGCCGATCACGACTACGCCGGCCCAGCGGAATTTGCCCGCCGCGAACAGATACGCCGCCCAGATGTTGATGAGCAGTCCCAGGAACGTCAGGACGTTGGGGTGAATCTTAGACAGCGCCAGCCAGCGGACAATCCGGTCGATAATCGCGCCGAAAATAACCCCGATCAGGCGGGTGTACGTCATAGCTTATTTGGCTTCATCATGAATGGTTGTCAGCTTAAGGATTTCCAGTTCCTTGATGCCGCCGGGGCTCTGGACCTTGACCTCGTCGCCGACCTCCTTGCCGAGCAGGGCGCGACCGATCGGCGAGGTGGTGGAAACTCTGCCGTTCGCGGCGTCCGCCTCTTCGCTGGTCACCAGGTAGTACGTGACCTCTTCATCGCGCTTCACATCGAGCACGACGACCGTCGAGCCCAAGCCGACACGGCCATGCGGGATCTTCGTGAAGTCGACCATCGACATCTCGGCCAGGCGCTTCTTGAGCTGGTTCAAGCGCGCGTTGACGAACCCCTGCCGGTCCTTGGCCGCGTGGTACTCAGCGTTCTCGCTGAGATCTCCGTGAGCCCGCGCTTTCAGGATCTCTCTCGGCAACTCGACCCGAAACTCGTTTTCGAGCACCGCGATCTCATCCTGGAGTTTCTTCTTGATGTCGTGCATCGGCTCGGGGACAGCTCCCGGTGCCATTATAACCAACCGGCACTACGGTAGCGGCTCCGTTTCGGTTTCTCCCGGAGCCGCAACCGTAGTGCCGGTTGGCGGGTCTGTCTATTGCACCGTCAGGCTGACAGGCTTTGCATCAACGCCGCCGATCGACACAACCAGTTGCTGTGTACCGGTTGGCGCATCCGCCGGAACCACGGCGTTGATCTGATACAGCCCTATGCTACCGGGCGTCAGGCCGCTAAAATCCACCCGTGCGGTGCTCCCTCCGATCTTTACGGAGGGAGTAACACTGGTCTGCGCGTAAGGTTGCGTCAAGGGCGTAGCTTCTCCGGATGCAGGAGTGTGATCGATCGCACCAAGGCCATTTGCGTAAACAATGATCGTCTGTCCCCGCACTGCCGGATTGGACGCACCGATCAAGTTGCCGTTCGCATCTGTAATAGCCGCTTGGCCGGGTAAAGCCGGCAGAACGCCGGGTGAGTACTTCGCCAGTGGGAGGGTGTAAAGGAAACTCGACTGCAGGCCCACGTTCAACTTAATGTTCACCGACGAGTGCCCCTGGAATTCCCAGGGAATCTGCACGTTGACCTGGCGCGCGCTCACGAAATGCAGCCGCCCCGGCACTCGGAGTCCGCCATCTTCGAAGCCGACGCTCACTGCCGACAGCGACACGGGCAGAGAGGTCGTACTTTCCGCCTGCAAAGCGTCCGAGAGTTGGTCGCCGAAGATCGAAGCATACGAGCCCGGCGCCAAGCCCTGGCCAACCTGGAACGACGCAGCATCCACCACCCCGTTCGCGGAAATATCGGGATAAGGTCGAACGTAGCCGAAGAACGATGTCGTAAGATTTCCTACCGCGGCGCTGAAGATCTGGTAGCCAGTCTGCGGTCCGACATCGACATCGATCTGCGCGACGCCAAATCGATCCGTGACCGAATCGAATAGGCGCTGTCCGGTATCCGGGTCGACCGAAATCTGCGCGCCGGGCGCCAAGGTGTACTGCACTGGCCGTTGCGCCACCGGCGCGCCGTAGCGGTCGGTCACCTTGAGGTCGAGATACCAGAACTTGTCGCTGGGGCCGCCGATAAACGAGCCGTTGTTCCACGAGACGATGTTGTACGGCACGCCATCGCCGACCAGGTACAGATAGGGCAAGTGGAGCGTAGGACCGGCTCCGGTCACCTCGAGAAAGCCTTCATACGAACCGGGGGCCGGCTGCGCACCTTGAAGCCTGACGGTGACACTGTTCGGCGGCTGTCCTGCCTGCAAAGTCAGGCTGGATGGAGTAACAGTGACGCTGGCTCGGCTGTCCACAGTGAACTGCTTGACTGCGAAATTGAGCGTCACGGCGGAGTTGCTCACGTTCGTGACGGTGACGGTGCGGCTGACCGGCAGCGTTCCGGCTCCGATCGCCCCGAACGCGAGCGTGGCTGGTTCCAGCGTGGCGGCGACACTCACGGCATTGCCCACGTTCAGCTTGCCTGCGCCCATCGCAGTTACGCTCGCCTGCACCCGATTGTCGACGACATCCTGTGTCGCTGTATTGACCACCGCGGATTTCAGCCGGCCCGGCGTGTTCAGGCGGCTGTTGTTCTGTTTCGCAATGGCTACCGCGCCCGCCACCATCGGGACCGCATAACTGGTGCCGGTTACCGTGGTATAGCCACTGGCATGATAGGACTCGCCGTTAGGGTCGAGTTTCTGCGTGGCGGTGTAGAGATCGGTGCCGACGGCCACCAACTCCGGCTTAACGGCAAAATCCTGTTTGACGGCGAAGTTGCCCACATTCGGCCCGCGCGAAGAAGGGGCCCAGATCGTGTTGAACGGCGCGTCCACAGCCGTAAACGCGGGGTCGAGCGACACCGTGGCGCCTGAGTTCGAGTCGATGTAGTCCTTCAACGCCTTACCGTCCGCGTTGCCGATCATCACCGCCGGGATGCCGGTATTCTGCGCGAACAACCGGTTATAGATGAAGTCCGTACCGCTCACTTGATAAACGATCACGCCCACGGCGCCCGCGCTCTGGGCGTAATTGATCTTGTCGCTGAACGCACACGTCCCCCGCTGGATGAGTGCGATCGCGCCAGCGAGTGAAGCCGCGGGAAGCGCCGAACAAGCCAGCCCATCGTCGCCAATTTGCCTCACGTCTATCAGCGTTGCGGTCTTGGGCGCGTTGATCTGCGGACCGTCGTCGAACAGCGCCGCTATGTTCCTGAGATTGGACGGCGCGTTGGCTGCGTTGACCCGTACGGCCTGGTACAGAATGTGTGAATTGGTCGAAGCACCCACGGTAATGGCCGAAGGCGCGGAGCCGGGCGTGTGGATGGATTGCAGCAACGGATAGTTGTCCGCGGAGGCGCCATCGTTGCCCGCCGATACCACCACTACCAGACCCATAGCCACCGCATTCTCGACGGACATGGCGCGGATGTCGCAGATCTCGTTCGGGTTTGTGTTGCTGCACGACCCGATATCGAGAGCGCCATAAAACGCCGAATTTCCTTCGTCGAGCGATAAGGTCACGATGTCCATTTCGTCGTACAGGGCATCCTTCAATGCCTGTTCGATTGCGGAGAAAAGGGAATAGTCGTTTACGCCCGGCGAGCCGAAAACTTTGTAGTTGCCCAGGAACGCTTTGGGCGCAACGCCCTGGATCGTTCCGGCCGGCCCCGCATTCTGAACGCCCGCCGCAATCATCGCGATCGCCGTCCCATGGCCCACCCGGTCGCGCGGGGTCAGATCGTCGGGCCGGTCGGTCTCGGGATCGTCGCCGACTAACATCGACACATAGCTTCGGGCCACGATCACCTTGTTGTTGGTGTACCTGGAATCACCTATCGGAAAGCCCGGCGGCATCGTGAATCCAGTGTCCTTGAACCCGGGATGATCCTTGTCGATGCCGGTGTCGATTATCCCGATCTTGATCCCAGCGCCGGCGTTGGAAGCTCCGCCTACCGCGCTCCACGCGCCCGCGACGTTCTGCAGATCGAGTGCCTTGTACAGGTGCCGCTTGACCAGCGGCAGCCACTGCACATACTTCACACCCGGGATCTTGCGCAACTCGGCCCCGGATTCCCGCGGCGCGTCCACAAAAATGCCGTTCACCAGCACTTGCGACGTTCCGTTCACACGTACCTTGCGCCGCTGCAATTCCGCCAGCACGCTGCGCTGCGCGGTGCGAATCTTCGTCAGGTGGGTTTGTGCCGCGGCGCTCTGCAACTCAGCCCGCGACGCCACTTGCCGGGCTACCGGCGGGTCGTCCAAAATCAAAGCGTACTCGCCGGCACGTCGGCTGGATTGCCCGAAAGATAATATTGCAAGTGGTCCGACGAGCAGGAACAACACGGTTAGGGCTCGTTGCATAGCGTTTCCTTAGACGTTATCAAAAGATGAACGGGTTTCAGCCGGCGGCTAGCCCTCTTTAGTCAGGAGGATTTCATCGGCTACGTCGGCGGCGGCCCTCATCTCGATCACGTCATGCACGCGCACTATATGGGCGCCCCCCAGGATGCACGCGCACACGGCCGCGGCCGTGGCAAACTTCGTCTCCTCAGGCGTGGGGTGCGCCAGGAACTGTTTGCGCGAGGGCCCTGCTAGGATCGGAACGTCCAGGCTGGCGAGTTGTCCGAGCCGCCCCACGATCAGCGAATTCTGCTCCTTGCGTTTGCCGAACCCGATTCCGGGATCGATCACCATCCGCGACTTGTCGATCCCCACGTGCCGCGCGCGGTTGACGGCCGCGTCCAGGTCGCGCGTGATGGTCTCCATCGGTTCCCGCATCGGGCCCAGCTTGGCCCACGTCTCGGGCCGCCCGCGCATGTGGTTCAGTACCAACCCGGCGTCGTGATTCGAAACTACGCGCGACAACTGCGGCTCGAACGTCAGCCCGGACGGGTCGTTGATGATTTCGACTCCCAGCTCCAGCGCCCGCTCCGCTACCTCGGCCTTGTACGTGTCTACTGAAATCGGCACGCTGAGCTGGCCCTTCAGCCGTTTCAAAACCGGAATCAGCCGACGCATCTCCTCCGCCGCCGAGATGCGCGTCGAGCCCGGCCGCGTGGACTCGGCGCCGATATCGATGATGTCCGCTCCCTGTTCTTCCAACTCGACAGCCCGCGCAAACGCGCGGTCCGGGTCGGAATACTTGCCGCCATCGGAAAAGGAATCGGGCGTGACGTTCAGCACCGCCATCAACTGCGTGCGCTCACCCAGCTTGATTTCGCGCTGCTTCAGTTTCCAGTAGAAAAGCTTTCTCACCGTCCGTCCTTCCCGTTCCTTAACTGGTGACGCGCCGCCAGTTTTTGCCCACCTGAATCACCATCTCGCCGTGAGGACCTGCCAGTGCCACGTCGTTCACCTTCTCGCCGTTGATCTCCACCGCCCCGGCCTTGATCTTGCGCGCGCCGTCGCTCACCGATTCCGCCAGTCCGACGCGCGCTAGCAGCTTATCCACGCGCAGGCCGTTGGCCGCTGTCACACCCTCGGGCATCGGCACTGTGGGCATGTCGGACGGCACTTCCTTACGACGCACCACGCTGTTGAAGACCTCGGCCGCCCGTTCGGCTTCGACCGCGGGATGGAAGCCGGCGACGATCGATTTGCCCAGCGCGATCTTGGCCTCCATCGGATGCATGTTCGCACGGATGGCGGCGATCTGGGGCAGACTCTTGTCCGTGAGCAGCTCGTAATAGCGCCACATGAGGTCGTCCGAGATCTGCATCACTTTGCGGAACATCACCTCCGGCGGCTCCGCGATCCCGATGTAGTTGCCCAACGACTTCGACATCTTGTTGACGCCGTCCAGACCTTCGAGCAGCGGCGTCATGGCGACGATCTGCGGCGGCTGGCCGGCATCCTTCTGCAACTCGCGCCCCACCAGCAGGTTAAATTTCTGATCCGTCCCGCCCATTTCCACATCGCACTTCAGGGCCACGGAATCGTAGCCTTGCGCCAGCGGATACAGCAACTCGTGCATCGAGATGGCTTCTCCACCCTGGTACCGCTTGGTGAAATCGTCGCGCTCGAGAATGCGCGCCACCGTGTACTTCGAGCACAGCCGCACGACGTCTTCGAACTTCATCGGCGCCAGCCACTGGCTGTTGAACCGGATCTCGGTCTTCTCCCGATCGAGGATCTTGAACACCTGCTGCTTGTAGGTTTCCGCGTTCTGCTCGATAGCTTCGCGCGTCATCGGCGGGCGTGTGATGTTGCGGCCGGTGGGGTCGCCGATGATCCCGGTCATGTCTCCGATCAGGAAAATTACGGTGTGTCCCAGATCCTGGAAGTGTTTCATCTTGCGCAGCAGGACCGTGTGGCCCAGGTGCAGGTCGGGCGCCGTGGGATCGAACCCCGCCTTCACCCGCAAGGGCCGATTCTCCCGGGCGGCCGCAATCAGGCGCTCGCGAAGATCCTCTTCACGGATGATCTCCGCCATCCCTTTGCGCAGATAGGCGAGTTGCTCGTCGATGGTCATGGGAAATCTCAAATTAGCACGCCGGCTCTGTCCACCCGCCGCCGCTCTAACCCAACGCAATCTTCAGATCTTCCGAGAACCTGCGGATCGCTTCCACCTGCGCTTCGTCGGCCGGAGTCTCGTGGCTCTTCGCCGCCAGTATCGCGCGCCCTTCGCGCCACACCAGATACGCCAGGCCGTTGTCAGTCATCACACCGGTGCTGCCGACCGAGCCCGTATGCGCTAGCAGCGCTACCATGTTTTCGCGGCCCAACAGGCTATACGCCTTGGTCTCCGCGAGCACTTGAATGTTGAACTTTTCGAGCCGCAGCCTGAGGTCGGGATTCACATCTTATATCGGCCGAGGTCCTCGTCATTGAGGCCCTCCAGCCAGCGCCGCAACTCTTCGTTGTTGACCTTGTCGGAAACCGCCGCGCCCAGTTTCGACGACTTCAGCACCGCTTCTTCCACGTAGATCGGGCAGTCCAGCCGCAACGCCAGTGCCAGCGCGTCGCTGGGACGCGAATCCACGCTGATCAACTCACCGTCGCGGTCCAGCCAGATCATGGCGTAGAACGTGTCGTCCTTCAACTCGCTCACCACGACTTTCCGCAGATCGGTGTTGAGCCCGAGGAGCAGGCTCTTGATGAGGTCGTGCGTCATCGGCCGCGGGGTCGAAACCTTTTCGATTTCAAGCGCGATGGCGTTCGCCTCGTACACTCCGACCCAGATGGGGAGGACCGCGTTGCCGCCCACGTCCCGGAGGATGACGATGGGCATGTTGGTTACCGGGTCCATCATGAGCCCGCGAATCTTCATTTCGACTTCCATGGAGCCCTCCCCCATTTTCAATTACACCACAGTTACGCTCTCGCCCACTAGCGAGTTGGGCCCGGAGCGCGTCACCCGCACCGGCCGGTACTGCCCCACCAGCCCGTTTTCAGATGTGTCCTCGTGGGTGAAATTAAGGGTTCGGTTGTCCGACGTCCGCCCGATCCACTGTCCCAGCGACTCGTGGCGGCCTTCTACCAGCACTTCCTTCACGCTCCCGATCAGCTCCGCGTTCCGGCGGATCTGGATGGCCCGCTGCTTCTCCTGCAGGATCAGGAGCCGCCGCTGCTTTTCATCCTCGGGTATGCGGTCCTCCATCGTGAGCGCCGCCGTGTTCGGCCGCGGCGAGTACTTGAAGCTGAAGAGCGAGTCGTACTGAACCTCGTCCAGCAAGTCGAGCGTCTTCTCGAAATCCGCATCCGTCTCGCCGGGGAAGCCGACGATGATGTCGGTGGTGATCGAATAACTGCGCTTCGCCGATTTCAGCCACTCGATGCGCCGCATGTAATCGTCGCGCGTATATAGCCGGTCCATCGCCGCCAGTACGCGGCTCGATCCGGATTGCACCGGCAGATGTACGTGGTCGCACAGCACCGGATTGCCGTCCATCGCATCCACGATTCCCTTCACGAAATCGCGCGGGTGCGAGGTCGTGTAGCGCACGCGCCTGATGCCGTCGACCTGCGCCACGCGATCGAGCAGCGTGGCAAAGTCCCAGCCAGCGGGCGAGGGGTCGCGGTAACTGTTCACGATCTGGCCGAGAAGTTGGATCTCGGTGTAGCCCTGCTCCGCCAGGCGGCGCGCCTCAGCCATGACGCTGTCGCTGGTGCGGCTGCGCTCCGGCCCGCGGGTGAACGGCACCACGCAGTAGGCGCACGATTTGTCGCAGCCCTCGATGATCGTGATATATGCGCGGTGCGGGTTGTCGCGCCGCGTAAACGGAGTATCGAACGTCTCGTCGGTATCGAGACTCAGGCCCGTGACCCGCCGGTTCCCGGCTTCGAGTTGCACCAGCATGTCGCCGAGCTTGGTGTAGCTGGCCGACCCGCACACCAGGCTGACGTGCGGCGCGCGATCGAAAATCTTCTCGCCTTCCTGTTGCGCCACGCAACCCAGCACACCGAAAATCTTGCCCTTCCCGGCGTCGCGCTTGAACTGCTGCAGGCGGTTGAAGACCTTCTGTTCGGCCTTGTCGCGGATGCTGCACGTGTTGTACAACACCAGCCCCGCGTCTTCCGGCTTCTCGACTTGCCGATAGCCTTCCTCGACGAGCGTGCCGATCACCTTTTCGGAGTCATGCACATTCATCTGGCAGCCGAACGTCTCAATGTAGAAGGTTTTCGAAGACACTGTCCTTCTATTGTAGCGGGGCGGGGCTGGTAAGAAGGGGGGAGTGGGGTCAATGCGTGGCGATGGGCTTAGAATGACCTGTTCCGCCGCATCTCGGACAAATGCCGGTGCCTCCGCAATTCGTGCATTTCGATTCCGGCGAGCTGATGCTTAAATTAACTCCCGAGCCGTAACACTCGGCGCATTTGCCTGTTGGGATACCAAGAAAGAACGTGCTCTCCCGATAGCAGTCGGGGCACGAATTGGCTTTCGGCGGCACTTGCGTCCGACCGAAATTGTACGGGCGTGCGACATAGAAGTGGAGATCAGGCCGCTCGGCGGGACTCCCAGTAATCCTCGAACCTGCCGTTAAGATGACAGCATCGAAGGGCGATGATGGAGTTGGCTCCGCGTACGGTCCAGAACATGCCAGAGCGTTTGAG